>JBCCDU010000026.1:0-48821 GCA_039030715.1 Pseudomonadota bacterium | reverse complement strand
GGGGGGGCCGGGGGGTGGGGGTTGGGCGGGGGCCCGCCCCCCCGCCCCGCCCGGCTCAGTTATACTGCAGGAACTTGAAGTGCGGCTGGTCTTCCGGCTGCACACTGAAGTTAATCTCGTCCTTCATGCCCCAGTTCAGAACCTGGTGGTGGACCGGCAGGTAGAGGATGTCCTCCTGAACCTGCCCCCAGATGGTGGCGATCATGCCATCGCGCTTTTCCAGATCGGTCTCGGAGGCCAGCGCCTCGATCATCGCATCCAGTTCGGCGTTCGAGTAGCGGGTGCCGTTCCACGAGCCGTATTTCTCTCCCTTCGTGTGAACCAGGAAGTTGAAGATATACTCGCTGTCGAAGGTCGGCACGCCCCAACCCAGCATGTAGAAGTCCGTTTCCAGATTGTTGATCAGCGGGAAGTGCTGAGCCTTGGGCCGGGCATCCAGGTTCACGGTAATGCCGATTTGCGCCATCATGCCGACTGTGGCCTGGCAGATCGCCTCGTCAGTTATATAGCGGTCGTTCGGGCAGTTCAGTGTGATGGAGAATCCATCGCCATAGCCGGCCTCCTCCATCAGCGCCTTGGCCCTCGCCGTGTCAGGGGTGGGAACGGCGTCCAGTGCCTCGGTCCAACCATTGACGAAGGGGGGCATGATCACACCCGCAGGCACTGACTGATCGCGCATCACCACTTTCTGGATGGCGCCGCGATTGATCGCGATCTTCATCGCTTCGCGCACCCGGCGATCGGCGAAGGGATTCTTGCCATCGACATTGTCGCTCGCCAGATCCGCATCGCCCTGGTTGAGGCCGAAGAAGATAACCCTGTTCTGCGGAGCCTTGATCACCTTCAAGCCATCACTGTCGTTGACACGCGCAAGATCCTGGACCGGCACGTCCTGGATCAGATCGACCTCACCGGACAGGAACGCCGCGACGCGGGTGGCCGCGTTCTGGATCGGAGTATAGACGATCTCGGTCACCTCCAGCGGGAAGGTGCCCTTGCCCCAATAGGCATCGTTGGCGGCCAGGACGGTTTTCGCGTCAGGTTCGCGGCTGACCAGCTTGTAGGCGCCGGTGCCGTTGGCGTTGCGGGTGGCGAAGGTCTCCTCGCCGCCTTCGAAATCCTGAGGTTTCTCCACCCCATTCGCCTCGGACCAGGTCTTGTCCATGATGAACAGGTTGGTGAGGTTGGCGGGCATAATCGGGTTCGGCCCGTTATTCACGATTTCGAAGCTGTAGGGACCACTGGCCCGCACTTCTGAGACGGAGGCGAGCAGCTCCTTCATATCCGAATCCGGCTTCATTGCGCGCTCGAACGAGAACACCACATCTTCGGAGTCAAAGGCCGAGCCGTCGTGGAAGGTCACACCTTCGCGCAGGGTGAAGACCCAGACATTCGGCTCGCCCTCTTTTACGCCCCATTCAGTGGCAAGGCCCGGGATGATCTGGCCGTCCATGTCGCGTTGCAACAGCGGTTCATAAATCTGGTGGGCCAGCGCATGGGTCGGCCCCTCGTTCTGCGCATGGGGATCAAGGGTCAGGCTGTCGCCGGCCCGCGCCCAGCGCAATGTCTTGGCATCGGCGGTCATGCCCGAGCCGACAATAGCAGCCGTGGTCATCAAGGCGGTCAGCAACGCTGTTCCGGATTTCATTGGGACTCTCCATTCTGTTGAACAGCGTCGAGTATGCGGGCTGAACCCACAATATCAAGACCATGATCATGCCTGTCAGGCTGGCGACAGAAATACAATCAGGGCGTGCTTTTTTTCGAGCTTTCGCGCAAAAACTCGGTCTGATCCATCAGCCAGGCCCGCACCTGCTGCACCACCATATCCTCGGCGCGATCCGAATGGCTCAGCAGGAAATGTTTGCGGTCGATATGCAGCGTTTCGGGAACGGCACGCACCAGATGCCCCTCGGCCATGGCATCCGCGACCAGATGGCGCCAACCGACGGAAACACCCAAGCCCCCAACCGCAGCGCTGAGCATCAGTTCGAAATTGTCAAAGCTGATCCCCACCGATCCAAGCTCCACCCCGAAGGAGCGGCCCAGCACGCTCCAGTCGATCGGGTCCCAGATCAAGTCGTGCCAGTGATCGTGGCGCAGATGGATCAGGCTCTGCCCCGGCAGGTCCGTTGCACGACGTAAATCCGGATGAGCCGCAAGATAACCTGGCGAGCAGACGGGGAACACTTCCTCGGTGAACAAATGATCCGCGATCATCCCGGTTTGCGACGCTTCGCCCAAGCTGACAACCAGATCCACAGTATGGGCCAATTGCACAGGATTGCGCTGAGTGGTGACGATGGCGAGATCCACCTCCGGAAACGCCTCGCGAAACGCGGCCAGGCGCGACGCCATGAACTGCGAGGCGAAGGCCAGCCGCATCCCGATCGATAACCGGTTGGTGGTCTGGCGCGTTCCGATGGCGTGGGCTGTGTCGGCGATATGCCCCAGCCCATGCGAGACCGCCTGCCAGAGGGCGTGACCCTCGGAAGTCAGTTCCACCCGGCGGCCTTTGCGGTGAAAGAGCGCGCAGCCCAGATGCTCCTCCAGAAACCGCACCTGCTTCGAGACGGCTGCTTGGGTCACGCAAATCTCGTCTGCGGCTTTCGAGAAGCTCAGATGCCGCGCCGCCGCTTCGAAGGGGCGCAGGCTGGTAACGGGTGGCAGCGATTTCAACACGGCGCGCATGAACCTCACTATAACCGCGCGGAATAACAAACCAAGCTCATTCCTCGCTTGCGCGCCCGCGACCCGGTTCTAGAATGCATCGACTTCAGGCAAGGGGGGAGGCCCGCCCGATGACGCAGCTCAAGGGCATCTTCGCCGCGATGTGTACACCGCTCGATGACGGCGGAACCACCATCGACGACGGGCGCTATAAGGCGCATATCGACGATATGATCGAAGCGGGCGTGCATGGGCTCGTGCTCGGTTCCGGCACGGGTGAATACGCCTATCTCAGCGACGCGGAACACCGCCATCTGATTGAAATCGGGGCGAAACACGCAAAGGGGCGCGTGCCGGTGATCGCGCAGACCACCGCGCTCGCCACCAAGGACGTCATCAACAAATCCAAGGCAGCACAGGATGCGGGTGCAACGGCGGTGATGGTCATGCCGCCCTTTCTGGAACCCCCAGGCGAGCGCGGCGTTATCTGGCATTACGAGGCAATCGCCAAGGCGATTTCAATCCCCGTGGTCATGTATAACGTGCCCCAGCAGGCCGCCCCACTGACCGAGGACATGTATCGCCGCCTGATCGCGGTCGAGAACCTGGATTATGTTAAGGACAGCTCTGGCGATTTCCTGGCGGTACAGAAATTCTGCCAGATCGGCGGCGGGGTCTTCTGCGGTATCGACAGCCTGATCCCATGGGCACTGATGGAGGGCTGCGTAGGCTCGATATGGGGGGCGGCCAACTTTATGCCCCATGAATGTGCGCAACTCTACGACCTGATCGTGGCGGGAGAACATCCAAGCGCTCTGGCGCTATGGGATCAGATGCGCACCGTCTGCCTCTGGTTCGGCGGCAACCGGCATGATGTTGACTACCTCACAGGGGTGAAGGCCGCGGCCCGGCTGACCGGGCGCGATATGGGTCCGCCACGCCGACCCCTGCCCCCCCTGACCGCCGCCGCGCGCCACGACCTGCGCGTTGCGCTTTCGAAACTGCCGGTCAATCGCACGCGCCAGGATCGACTGGTCTGGCGTGACTGGCAAGAAGAACGCGATTGGCTGATCCAATCCACCAAAACCGGAGGGGCCGAATGATGGCGCCAGTTTCCTTATCGACCCAGTGCGTCATCGGCGGGCGCAGCGTTCCGGCAAATTCCGGCAAGACGTTTTCCACGATCAACCCCGCGACCGGCAAGGAGCTGGCGCAAATCTCCCGCGGCGCCGCGGCGGATGTGGACGCCGCCGCCGCCGCCGCCCGTAAGGCCTTCGATGACGGCCCCTGGCCGCGCCTCTCGCCCATGGAACGCAAGGTGCATCTGCAACGCTTCGCCACCCTGATCGAGGCGAATACCGAAGAGCTCGCCGCGATGGAGGCGCTGGAGGCCGGCAAGCCGATCACCGATTGCCTAGAGATCGATATTCCGGAGACGGTCAACACGATCCGCTGGCATGCGGAAGCCGCCGACAAGATTTATGACCAACTCTCTCCCTCAGGGCCTGGTGTGGTCTCGATGATTGTGCGCGAGCCCGTGGGTGTGGTCGGCTGCGTTCTGCCTTGGAACTTCCCCGCCATGATGGCTGCGTGGAAATTGGGGCCGATCCTGGCCAGCGGCAATACCGCAGTGCTGAAACCAGCTGAGCAGACCTCGCTCTCCACCATCCGCATCGCAGAACTGGCGACGGAGGCGGGCATACCGGATGGGGTGATCAACGTGGTACCGGGTTTTGGCGATACGGTCGGCAAGGCGATCGGCCTGCATCCCGGCATCGACTGCGTAGGCTTTACCGGCTCGACCGAAACGGGGCGTCTATTCCTGAAATACAGCGCGGACTCCAACCTTAAACGCGTGCTACTGGAATGCGGCGGCAAGAATCCGATGGTGGTGATGGCCGATGCGGGCGATCTGGACAGCGTGGCCGAACATGCACTGAATTCGGTCTTCTGGAACATGGGAGAGAACTGTTCCTCCAACTCGCGCCTTCTTGTGCATGAGAGCCTAAAGGCGCCACTCGTGGACCTCATGCTGGAACGCGTCGGCGAATGGGTCGTGGGCGACCCAATGGAGGCTGCGACCCGCATCGGGCCGCTGATCGAGAAGGCGCATCTGGACAAAGTCCTTGCCGCGATCGAGCTGGCCAAGAAAGAGGGTGCAAATCTCCTCCACGGTGGCAAGCAAGTGGCCAAGAAAACCGGCGGGTTCTTTGTAGAGCCAACGATCTTCGAGGGCGTGACGCCGAAGATGGCGCTGGCGCGAGAGGAGGTGTTCGGCCCGGTCCTGGCGATCCAGACCTTCCAAACTCCGGAGGAGGCCATTCGTCTGGCCAACGATACGGAGTACGGGCTGGCCGCATCGGTCTTCACCCAGTCGAACAAGACGGCGCTGAATGCGGCGCGCGCAATCCGGGCCGGAACGGTCGCGGTGAACTGCTATGGCGAGGGGGACGTAACGACGCCCTTCGGCGGCTACGGTCTCTCGGGTTTTGGCGGGCGCGACAAGGGGATGGCGGCCCATGATCAGTATTGCGAGTTGAAGACAATCTGGGTCGATCTGTCGTGAGGGGTTGTGGCGTCCCGGACGCTGCGCCGCTGACCCGGGGCATCTGGTGTTGGGCACGGGCAAGAGGTCCCGGATCAAGTCCGGGACGCCAAAGCGCATGACTGCACGGCCTGTCCCTGTTCTGCCCCGGCAGGATGACCGGAATGGCTGGCTGCAAATCCTGCCACCCCTACCGCCTGCGACGCGCCTGACCGGGGCGGTCGGCGCGGATTACGCGGTGGTCGGCGGTGGCTTTGCCGGGCTGTCCGCCGCACGTCGCCTGGCGGAGCTTAACCCCGACGCCCGCATCGCGTTGATCGAGGCGGGGCGGATCGGCAACAATCCCGCCGGACGCTGTTCCGGCTTCGCCATTGACCAGGCGCATAATCTGCGCGCCAGCGACTTCGCCGGGGCGCTGCAGGCGGAGTGTGAACAACTGGCGCTGAACCGGGCGGGGCAAGACTATCTCCGCCAAGTCGTTCAGGCCGAGGACATCGCTTGCGATTGGTCGGAGGACGGCAAGATCCACGCCGCAGGCACCGCGCGTGGCGCCGGGCAACTCGACGCCTATCGCAAGCATCTGGACCTGTTGAATCTGCCCTATACCGTGCTGTCTGCCCGCGATATGCGCGAGACGACCGGGTCGAATTTCTACGCCACGGGCCTGCACACACCCGGCACCATTCTGTTGCAACCCGCAGCCCTGGTCGCGGGCCTCGCCCGCACCATGCCGGGCAATGTCACGATTTACGAGGACAGTCCTGTGACCGCGACCGAGTGGGATCAGACCCACCGCCTGACCACCCCAGACGGCACGCTGAGCGCGCCGATTGTCATCCTCGCCAACAACGGTTTCGCCAAGCAGTTCGGATTGGTGGAGGGGATCATCCCCATGGGCACCTATGGCAGCCTCAGCCGCGCGTTGACGGCGGAGGAGCAGGCAGCACTTGGCGGCAAGCGCCACTGGGGTATCATCCCGGCCGACGCGTTCGGCACCTCGGTACGGCGGATCGGCGATCGGATCCTGATCCGCAACATCTACAGCTATGAGGGCGAAATGAACCCCGCCGAACGAACCCGACGCTGGGCGGCGCGCAAGCACCTGAAATCCTTCCGCAACCGCTTTCCGATGCTACCGAAGGTGACATTGGACTTTACCTGGGGCGGCGCCCTGGCACTGAGCCGCAACGGCGCGCCGGTTTGGGGAAGGCTGGGCGAGCGCATCTTCGCCGCCTGCTGCATGAACGGCGTCGGCATTGCGCGGGGCACGATCCATGGCAAGCTGCTGGCGGAGGAGATCTGCGGCGTCACCTCGGATCTGGGCGAGATCATGCGCCGCGCCGAACGCCCCTCACCGCTGCCGCCGAAACCCCTCCTCGGCATCGGAGCGGAGCTGACCTTTGCCATGCGCCGCCTGCGCGCGGGGAGAGAACTGTGAAAGACAAAATCGCCATCGTGACGGGAGCAAGCTCCGGAATCGGCGCCGCCACCGCGCTTGCCTTCGCCCGTGCGGGGCTGCGCCAGATGCTGATCGGGCGCGATCAGGCGCGAACCGAGGCGACTGCAACCGCATGTCGCGCGGAGGGGGCGGAGGCGGAGGTGCTGTTGGGCGATGTCGCAGAAAGTCGCTTTGCCGACGAGGCCGTGGCGCAGACACTCGCGCGGTTTGGCGGCCTGGATGTGCTGGCCAATATCGCGGGCACGATCCGCCGCGGCGCGGCGCCCGACTGCTCGGACGAGGACTGGCATGCGAATATCGCTGCCAATCTCAGCGGTCCCTTCTTCCTGTCGCGCGCGGCGGTCCGGGTGATGAAACAGGGCAGTGCGATCGTCAATCTCGGTTCGACCGTGGGCCTGGTGGGGGCGGCCAATCTCCCGGCCTATTGCGCCTCGAAAGGCGGTGTCGTGAACCTGACGCGCGCCATGGCGCTTGATCATGCGGCGGGGGATATTCGGATCAATGCGGTCTGTCCCGGCGCCGTGGACACGCCCATGCTGGTCTCCAACCACGCCGAGGGTGTGACCGCGACCGCGGTGCATGAGGGCAATCTCGCCAGCATTCCGCAGGGCCGGATCCCGGCGCCGGAGGAAATTGCGGACCTTATCCTCTTCCTCGCCAGCGAAAAGTCCGCCCATATCACCGGCGCTGCCATTCCGATCGATGGGGGATACACCGCATGCTGACCGGCAAGATTGCGCTCGTCACCGGTGGCGCTCAGGGCATCGGGCGCGCCATTGCCGCCCGGATGGAAGCGGCGGGGGCAAAGGTGATGGTCGGCGATCTGCGCGACCCCGGCGACATCGCCTGGCATGCGCTGGACGTGACTGATGAAACCTCGATCCGTGCCTTTTGCGCCCATGCTGTCCACACCCATGGCCGGATCGACATTCTGGTCAACAATGCCGGCATCATGTTCGAGAAGTCGCTGGAGGAACAGACCGCCGAAGACTGGGATCGGATGAGCGCGATCAACCTGCGCGGCCCCTTTCTGATGGCCAAACACGGGGTCCCGCATATGCCCGAGGGCGGTGCCATCGTGAACATCGGCTCATTGGAAGGACACTGCTGCAACCCGGGCCATACGGCCTACGCCGCGACCAAAGCGGGGGTGCATGGGCTGACCCTGGCGCTGGCGGTCGACCTGGGCCCACGCGGCATTCGTGCGAATACCATAGCACCCGGCTGGATCGACACCGATCTGAACCGCGTCTATGTCGAAAGCCACCCTGATCGGGCACAGGTCGAAGACGCACTGGCCAAGCTGCACCCGATTGGCCATATCGGCCAGCCGGAGGATGTGGGCGACGTCGCAGTCTACCTGGCCTCTGACGCCGCACGTTTCGTTACAGGTCAGCGGATTACGGTGGACGGGGGGCGCACAGCGCGTCCGCCACTGCCTGCGATCTTCGGGCGTTAGGCACTTGCCCATCGGCTGGTGGAGCTGCTGGATGCGCGATACGCTCTTCCCGACACAGCAACCGCAAGCGGATACGTGATGGACGCGAACGACTGGGGCATCGACAACGACTATGGCACCCTGCGCGATGTGCTGCTGGGCAAACCGGAATACTTTCACTGGGTCGAGGCCGGGCCGCTGATCGGCCGCACCCTGGCCAATGCACACAAAACCGGGGCCAAGTTCGACATGCAGACCGCCATGGCGCAACATGCCGAGATGGTTTCGATCTACGAAGAGAACGGGGTCACCTGCCACTATCTGGAACCCGATCCCGTACTGCATCGAAACTTCTTCGCGCGCGATAGTTCGGCCATGACGCCTTGGGGCGCTCTGATCTGCCATATGCAGCTCAAAGTGCGCCGCGCCGACTATGTGACCGCCATCCAGTTCTATCAATCCAACGCGATCCCGATCTGGAAGTTCGCGACAGCCGGGCATTTCGAGGGCGGCGATTTCGTTATCCTGGAGCCGGGGAAAGTGCTGATCGGCCATTGCGGCGAGCGCTCCGAACAAGCGGGCGCCGAGCAAGTCGCAGATTTCGTGCGCGCCCAAAGGTGGGAGGCCATAACAGCGCCGATCAGTCGTGAATTCGTCCACATGGACGGCTTGGTCGTTCCACTGGCAGAGAAGCTGCTGGTCGCCTGTCTCGATGCGTTGGAGCCCTGGCTTATTCAGCAACTGCGCGATTGGGAGTTCGATTTTGTCGATGTCCCTTATCGTGAGGCCAAGAATTTGGGCGTCAACCTCGTGGCCCTGGGCAACGGCAAGGTTCTCTCGATGAAGGGGGCGAGCGAGTTGAACGACAAGATGCGCGCCCTCGGCTTCGAGGTTTATGACCCGGACATGTCGATGTTCACACTTGGCGGCGGGGGTGTGCATTGCCTTTGCCAGGCCCTGCGGCGCGATCCGGTCTGAGCGCGGTCAGGCCACCATATCCGGCAGGTCGCGTTCGCGCCTTGCGATAAAGTCGTCGAGCTCGTCCAGCATGGCCTGATCGATTTCTGGGGCTTCGTAGGCGCCCAGCATCTCGCGCACCCGGTTCGCGGCGCGCTGGGTCGCGTCTTGGGCGCCATCGGCCTCCCACTGCTCGAAACTGTCGAAATTCATCAGCCCGGGCATCATGAAAGCGGTCTGGAAATTGGCGAGCGTGTGCTGGGTGCCGAGGAAGTGCCCGCCCGGCTCAACCTCGCTCATCGCGTCCAACGCGCCGGTCAGTTCGGCGAAGTCCGGCCCCTGCCCCAGCTTCATCATCATCTCGCACTGCTCGGCATCCAGCACGAATTTGGTGTAGCTCTGGGTCAGCGCGCCCTCCAGATAGCCAGTGGTCGAAAGCATGAAGTTCGCCCCCGCCAGCATCGCGCCATAGAGATTGCGCGCGGCCTCCATTCCCGCCTGGGCATCCGTCACCTTCGACGACGAACATCCCGCCGAGCAGCGCCAGGGCAGCTTATAGAACCGTGCCATCTGGCCGACCATCAGGTTCATGTGACAGATCTCGGGCGTGCCGGACATCGGGGCGCCGGATTTCATCGACACCGTCGCCAGCCACTGGCCATAGACGGCGGGCGCGCCCGGGCGCACCAGTTGTGCAAAGGCGATGCCCGCTAATGCCTCCGCATTGATTTGCACGACCGAGCCGACAGTCGAGGCGGGCGTCGACGCGCCCCCCAGCACAAAGGGCGTGAACAGCACAGCCTGGTTAGCGGCGGCATAGGTTCTGACCGCGTCCAACATCGTCTGATCCCAGACCAGCGGCGAGTTGCAATTGGCAATCGAGGTCATGACGCATTCGTTGCGCGCGACCTCGGCCCCGAAGACAATATCGGCCATCGCCATCGTGTCCTCGGCCCGGTCTTTGGCGGTGACCATCCCCATGAAGGGTTTGTCCGAATGCACTACCAGCGAGCGGACCATGTGAAGATGGCGCTTTGGCACCGGCAGGTCCATCGGCTCGCAGAGCACCCCGCCTGACATCTGCATCGCCGGCGACATATGGGCCAGCTTCGCGAAATTGTGGAAATCGGCCATGGTGGCATTGCGCCGGCGGCCCTCCAGATCCAGCACATTGGGAGCGCCGTAGGCCGGCGTAAAAATCTGCTTGCGCCCACCCAGCGTGACCGTTCGCGCCGGGTTGCGCGCGCGCATAGAGTAGGTAGTGGGGGCCGTCGCGATCAGCTCCATCAACTGTGCCCTGTCGATGCGCACGCGGTGCCCGTCGACCTGGGCGCCCGCCGCGCGCCACATGCCCGCGGCGACATCGCAACGAAACTCAATCCCCTTGGTCTCGAGGATGCTCATGGAGGCATCGTGGATCGCCTCGACCTGCTCAGGCGTCATCAGGTCGAGAAAGGGGATACCCCGGTCCATCTCTGGCAGAAACCGCACGGGGTCGGCCTGACGCGCGGCCTTGCGGTCCCGGCGTCCCCGACGCTTGGGTTGAGTTGTCGACAGATCTTCCATTGGCAGATTCTAACACCGCCGCGCAGAGGAACCGCGCGAAACATCCTCATGGCTGTCGATAACCGGCGGTTGCCTGCGCACCAGTCAGACCCGCCTCTGGCCTTCCAAATCGACGTGATGCGTCCTATCACCGTAGTGAAGGCGGGACAGAGATTGATGGCATTCCCGCGTCGGCGAGAAAGGGGTCATATGGCTCGGATCTGGGGCAGCTTCATCGGACTAGCCGTGACAGGTGCCATCGCTGGCGGATCGGCCCAGGCCAGTCAGTTCTGCGCCGACGTTGCCCGCGCCATGGTGGCGGCAGAGACGGACAAGATGCCCGCCGCAGACCTGAAATTCGGCTTGCCCGGAGCTCTGGACAAATACGCATCATGTTCGTTTTCCAAAGATCTGAGCGGGGCGCGATCCACCAATTGCAGTTGGGTCTTCCCCTATCGCTCCGCTGCGGCAGAACAAGCATTTGGTCAGGCGGTCGATGCATTATCCGCCTGCGCCGATCCGTCGGTCGATATAGTGACGGATCAGCAGGTCAACCACCCGGATTCCTTCGACCTGCGCTTGCTGCGAACCGCGGATGGCGAGGTGAGTGTGTCGATTAAGGATAAGGCGGAGCGTCGCAGTACCTATATTTTTCTGCGAACGACGCCGCTCGACTAGTGTCTTAGCGCTCAGACCAGAACCGCCTGTGCCTCCTGCGCGCCGACCTGGAAGACGCGTTTATAGCGTGCGATCTCAGTCTCCGGCCCCATCGCCTTGGTAGGATTGTCGGACAGCTTCACCGTCGGGCGCCCATTGGCCGAAATCGCCTTGCAGACCAGCGAAAATGGCGCGAGCCCATCGCCGGGCGCCAGACCGCGGAAGTCGTTGGTCAGCAGCGTACCCCAGCCAAAGGCCAGTTTCACGCGGCCATGGAACTGGGTGTGCAACTCCGCAATCTTTCCAGAATCCAAACCGTCCGAGAAGATCACCAGCTTCTCCGCCGGGTCCTGACCGTGTCGGCGCCACCAGTCGATGGCGATCTGGGCGCCTGCTGCCGGATCTCCGCTGTCGATCCTGACACCGGTCCATTTCACCAGCCAATCAGGGGCGTTGTCGAAAAAACCCTGGCTGCCATAGGTATCCGGCAGGATGATCCGCAGATTACCGTCATAATCCTGCTGCCAATCCGCCAGCACCTTATAGGGCGCGTTGGCCAGTTCCTCATCCGTATCTGCAAGGGCGGAGTAGATCATCGGCAATTCATGCGCATTGGTGCCGATTGCCTCGACCTCCTGGCGCATGGCGATCAGGCAGTTGGAGGTGCCGGCAAAGCATTCGCCCAGGCCTTCGCCCATCGCTTCCACGCACCAGTCCTGCCACAGGAAACCGTGGCGCCGGCGGGTGCCGAAATCGGCGACACGCAGGCCGTCGAGACCGCGAAGAGCCTCGATCTTCTCCCAAACCCTTGCCATCGCGCGAGCATAAAGAACCTGTAGTTCGAACTTGCCCATGTGGCGCAGAACGGCGCGGCTGCGCAGCTCCATCAGAATGGCGAGCGCCGGGATCTCCCACATCATGCTTTCGATCCAGGGGCCGTCGAAGGTCAGCTCGTACTGATCGCCCTTGCGCTCAAGATTGTAGTCCGGGAAACGGAACCCCTCGAGCCAGCTCACGAATTCCGGTGTGAACATCCAGCGCTTGCCATAGAAAGTGTTGCCGCGCAACCAGGTGCTCTCGCCGCGCGACAGGCTGAGGCTGCGCACGTGGTCAAGCTGCGCGCGCAACTCACCCTCGTCGATCAGATCCGCCATCGGAATCCGCTTCGAACGGTTGATCAGGCTGAAGGTCACATGCGCATTGCGGTGGTTCAGAAAAACCGATTGCGCCATCAGCAGTTTATAGAAATCGGTGTCGATCACCGAGCGCACGATAGGATCGATCTTCCACTGATGGTCATAGACCCGTTTGGCGATATCCACGGCCATCAGCTTGCCTCCACCCGCACCCCATGATCGGCCATGTCCTGCATCGCGGTGGCGAGCGAGCCATCCAGGTCGATGGCGCGGCAGGCGTCGGACCACACTGTCACCTCAAAGCCCAGCTTGGCCGCGTCCACGGCCGAGAACCGCACGCAGAAATCGGTCGCGAGCCCCACCATCACCAGCTTGCCGATCCCCCGTTCGCGCAGATATCCTGCGAGGCCGGTCGGTGTCGTGTGATCGTTCTCGAAAAAGGCGGAGTAGCTGTCGATCGCCGTCCGAAACCCCTTGCGCACCACCAGATCGGCACGATTCGTCGCCAGATCCGGGTGAAACTCCGCCCCGGGGGCTCCCTGGACGCAATGGCGCGGCCAGAGCACTTGCGGGCCATAAGGCATCTCCACCATCTCGAAAGGGACCTTACCTTCGTGATTGTCCGCGAAACTGCTGTGATCGGCCGGGTGCCAGTCCTGCGTCGCGACACAGGTTTGAAAACGTTCCTGCAGCGCATTGACCAATGGCACGACCTGATGGCCGCCACCGACGGCCAGCGCGCCGTCCGGGCAAAAATCGACCTGAATGTCGATCATCACAAGGGCAGTTTCGGCATCATGGATCGGCGGATTGCGCTTGTCGCTCATCATGTCCTCTGACCGGCATCCGGTCTGGAACCCGGGGAACCGGCACCAGACACCGCCGGACGGGGCCTGTCAACGCGCTTGGCGGAACGTGAAGCGTGGATGTCAGAGGGGAAGACCACGCTGGCGCAACGCCTGATCAAGCGCCCCCGGCCCGGTGAATATGACCGCATCCATACCGACGCTTTGCGCCGCTGCGACATTCTTGGCGCTGTCATCGATGAATATACAGTCCTGAGCCGGGAGCCCGTTACGGCGTAGAAACAGGTGGAAGATCGCAAGGTCAGGCTTCACCAACCGCTCATGCGCCGAAACCACGACATCCCGGAACCGATTGGTCAGAAACGGAAACCTCTTCTGGCATTCGACCCATTTCTCGGCCGAGAAATTCGTTATGGCGTAGAGGGGTTGGCCATCCGCGTACAACCGCTCGAGGATCTCGAGACTCCCCGCAATCGCGTCTGGTACGGCGTCGTGCCAGTGAGTATGGAACTTCTCGATCAGGGCGCGGTGGCCCGGGTGGCGTGCCACGGCCTCTGCCACGCCGTCGGCCCAGCTACGCCCCCGGTCCTGTTCCAGGTTCCAGGCGTCGAAGCCGATTTTCTGCAGGAAGGTGTCGATCTCGGCCTCGGTCGCGAAGTCATCGCGATAGACGAGCCGTGCGTCCCATCGGATCAGAACGTTGCCCACATCGAAGACAATGGCTTTCATCGGGGTCAGGCATCCTCGCCGAAACGGCTTGCCAGAAGATCTCGCAATGCGGTCATCAGCGCGTCTGCTTCGGCGCCTTCGGTTGCGACCTCAATGGTTGTGCCTTGATGCGCGGCCAGCATCAGAAGGCCCATGATGCTGTCGCCGCCCACGGTCTGGCCCTCGCGCGTCACATGGGCGGTGGCGTCGTGGGCTTCGACCGTCTCGACGAATTTGGCAGAGGCGCGCGCATGCAGGCCCTTGCGGTTCACAATGTCCAGAATGGCCCGAGGCATCAGGCGCTTTGACGATCCGCCTGCTGCGCGTTTCCGTCCAGAATACGCCCTGCCGAGTCGATATATTTATGCCCGGCCTCCAATGCCGTGGCGACCGCGTGATCGAGCGCCTTGTCGCGGATTTTCGCCAGCTTCACCAGCAGGGGCAGATTGGCGCCATAGATCACCTCCACATCCTTGGCCCCCATGGCACCAAGGGCGAGATTCGAGGGCGTGCCCCCGAACATATCGGTGATTAGCACCACGCCAGCGCCGGTATTGACGTTGCTCACGGCCTCATCGATTTCAGCCTGGCGCGAGTGCAAATCATCCGCCGGATGGATCGCGATGGCCACAGCATTGGGTTGTGGGCCCACCACATGCTCCATGGCGGCCAGCAGGGCGCTGGCAAGGTCGCCATGCGCTACGATCACAATCCCAATCATCCAGTCCCCACAATTCCATTTGCCTTGCCCATGGCCCTGCATCTTCACCCCGGCATGTACTCACCGATCAAGTTCGCGATGCCGGACCGAGGTTTGCCAGCCCTGTGTTTCCAGATGCTGCGCCAGAAGCTCACTCACTGTGACGGAGCGGTGGCGCCCGCCAGAGCATCCAAGCGCGATGGAGAAATAGGCCTTCCCCTCGCGCTTATAGGCTGGCAACAGCATCAGGATCAGATCGGCGACCCGGTCAAAAAATCCGCGAAACAGCGGATCCTTGCTTACAAAATCCTGTATCCGGTCATCGCGCCCGTCAAGGGGTCGAAGAGACTCTTCCCAATAAGGATTTCTCAAAAACCGACAATCGAGCACCATATCCGCCTCATGCGGCGCGCCGCGCTTGTACGAGAACGATTGGATCGACACCGCGAGCCCATGCGAGACGCCGAGCGAGAATCGGGCCTTCAATTCGGATTTCAGATCATGGGGCGTCATCTGAGTGGTATCAATCACCGCATCCGCATCCTCGCGCAATGCGGTGAGCAACACCCGCTCGCGCGCGATCCCCTCGCCTGCGCTTTCCGCCGGGGCCATCGGATGGCGTCGCCTGGTTTCCGAGAAACGCTGCAACAGGATGTCATCGACGCAGTCCAGGAACAGCACCATGACACCCGCATTCCAGCCTCGGCGCAGATACTCCACCGTCTCGATCACCGCCCGGGTCGAGAAATCCCGGGTCTGCGTGGAAATCCCCAGCGCCATCGGATGCGCGGTTCCGCTCATCGGCTCCACCAGATGGTCGATGAGATAAAGCGGCAGGTTGTCCAGTGCCTCGTATCCCATGTCCTCGAACGCCGCGATCGCCGTGGAGCGTCCTGCACCGGACATGCCCGTCACCAGCATAACCATGGGTGTCGGCCGTCGCACCTGTTTGCGACTGGTTGGGCTGGTTTCAGACATCGTTTCCTCGGTCCTCCCCGGGCAGTGGCGCATCTGGATCGCGAACACCGCCAGCTGCCATTACCGCGAGCAATGCAGGCGCCAGGCCGGGATGCCCCTTGCCCATGATGAGATGGACAGGATGGCCGAGCAAGTCACGAAACGCAGGCTCTGGCAGCCTTTCACGGGGCGCCTGATCCAGATCCACCATCAGCGAGAGCGGTATGTCGCTGAGAGAGGGCAACCGGATCAGGCCGATACCACGCAGTTCCATCAAGCCCTGGATCCCCACGGGCGGTGAAAGGCTCGGATCACCGCGATGCGCGCGGACCAGAACCTGGTCATCTGCGATCAGATCGGCACCCAGGGCCAACATCTCGACCGCGAGGCTGGTTTTCCCACTTCCGGAGCTGCCACAGATCAAAAGTCCCCTGCCCCGATACGCCACCGCGCTGGCATGGAGACAGGTTTGCAGCGGTGTCACGCAGGCAGCTCGATCACGAAGCGCGCGCCAGCGGGCGGGTCATTGCGGCCCGAACCGGGATTGTGAATGTTCTCGGCCCAGATCCGGCCGTTATGGGCCTCGATGATCTGCTTCGAAATTGCGAGGCCGAGGCCCGAGTGGTTGCCGAAGCCTTCAGACTCCGGACGCTCCGAGTAGAAACGCTCGAAGACCGAATCCAGATTGTCCGGCGGGATCCCTTTGCCCTGGTCCGAAACGCTGAGCCGTACGCCCTTGTCCAGATGCTCGCCCTCGATCACGATCTGGCTGCCATCCGGCGAGAAGCTGAGCGCATTGTCGAGGAAATTGGTGACGACTTGGGCGATCCGCCCCTCCAGCCCGCGCGCCAGGAATTTGCCCTGGGGCAGGCGCACATCGACCGAGACACCGCGCTCCTCGCCGTGGTTACGGGTGATCCCAGCCAACATGTTGACCAGCTCGGACAAATCGAAAGGCTCCATTCGCTCGCGCACCAGTTCCGCGTCCAGGCGCGAGGCGTTCGAGATATCGGTCACCAGCCGGTCCATACGAGTCACATCTTTCTGGATGACATCCAGCAGCTTCTGACGCTGTTCCGGCGTTTTGGCATATTCCATCGTTTCGACGGCCGAGCGCAGACTGGTCAATGGATTCTTGATCTCGTGCGCCACATCGGCGGCAAAACTCTCGATGGCCTCGATGCGCTTATACAGCGCCTCTGTCATGCGGATCAGCGATCCGGACAGATCGCCGATTTCGTCGGATCGGTGGGTAAGATCGGGGATCTCCACCCGCTCCGGATTCAGCGGACGGGCCGCATTGGTCCCCTCGCTGTCCGCTGCCTGGGCCAGGCGCCGGATCGGGCGCGCGATGGTGTTCGCAAGCAATATCGACAAAGCGACGGAAACCACTGTCGCCACGAAGAAAACTTGAAGAATCTTCAATCGCTCATTGCGCAGAATTTCATTGATCGTCCCGCCTTCGGTCGAGAGTTGCAGCACGCCGAGCACCGTCTTGAACTGACGTACTGGCAACGCGACCGAGACTATCAGTTGCCCTTCGGAATTTACCCGCACCTCGTGATCAATCCGCCCGCGAGAGGCATTGATCACCTCGCGGTCGTTAGAAATCCCAGCGGTCGGAATCTCGTAATAGATCGGCAGGTCCTGTCTGAAACTCTCAAGGAACCGCATATAGGCGGTCTCCATCCGGTCGATCAGACTGGCAGTGGTGGCGCTGCGCGGCGGGGCCAGTGACTTAACCTCGATCGGCCCGCCAGAGGGAGAAAGATTGCGTGTGTCTCCGGTCAAGCGACGGCGGCGGTCGAACAGGCGCGCGCGCACCCCCGTTGGCTGCACCAGACGGTTCAGGATCGTGTTCGCTATAACCGGATCGAACCCCGGCTCCTCCGCCGGATCATTGGCGGACTGTTCGGCTATGGTGATCGCTATGATCTCTCCCTGGATCACCAGGGCATTGACCCGCTCGCCGATCAGGCCCTGCAGGAAGGAATTCAGGATCATCACCCCGAAGACCAGCAACGCCAGACCGATCAGATTGAAGAAGATGATGCGGCGCTGCAAAGACGAGAAAGGGGCCGACTGCTTCAGCCCCTGAATGATTCTCGCCTTCATCGAAGCCGGGCGCGCACGCCCATCCAACCCGGCGAGCCCCGGGCTCATCGCCTCGATTGCACTACCGGGCGCGAGGCGGCGCATCAGACCTCGCGGTACCGGTACCCGACGCCGTAAAGTGTCTCGATCGAGTTGAACTCGTCATCGACCTGCCGGAACTTCTTGCGGATACGCTTGATGTGGCTGTCGATGGTGCGGTCGTCGACATAAACCTGGTCGTCGTATGCACTGTCCATGAGGTTGTCGCGGCTTTTCACGAAGCCTGGGCGCTGCGCCAGCGAATGCAGGATCAGAAACTCGGTCACGGTGAGGGTCACCGGTTTGCCTTCCCAGGTCGAGGAATGGCGCATCGGGTCCATTTCCAGCTTGCCACGCTTGAGCATCTTCTCGTTTTCGGTGCGCTCGGTATTCGGCTCGGCCATCGCTTCGCGCCGACGCAGAACGGCACGGATTCGCTCAACCAGAAGGCGTTGGCTGAACGGCTTGCGGATATAGTCATCGGCTCCCATCCGCAGGCCGATCACTTCATCGATCTCCTCGTCCTTCGATGTGAGGAAAATGACCGGCATGTCCGAGGTCAGACGCAGGCGGCGCAGCAGCTCCATCCCATCCATTCGCGGCATCTTGATATCGAACACCGCCAAGTCCGGTGGCGACTGGCTGAGCGCGCTCAACGCGCTGGCGCCATCGGAATAGGTTTTCACGTCATATCCTTCCGCCTCAAGCACCATTGAGACCGAAGTCAGGATATTGCGGTCGTCATCGACCAACGCGATACTCGCCATAGTGTTTCCCTAATTCACGCGGCCAGCCTTCCCACCCACTGGCTCATCGATTTTCTCTGTATCTCATCATTGCATGGCAGACTTGGGTTGGCAATTTGTCCGCATTACGACGTAATTGGCGCAATGGTTAGACCGCAACCCTCCTCTTCTGCTCCTGTGGCACTTTATAGGGCGAAAGAAAAGCTTCAAGGCTGGACGCGACGGCCCGTGCTGGGCTAGACACCCGGCACTTGGCGGGAATGTGAGGCGCGCCGAGTCGTGCAGCCGAAGGCCGCGCTGAGTGGAGAAGCCAGCCTGTTCAGGCTGCCCACAATGACAAGATGGGTCGCGTATCCGCCAGACCAGATGTGCCCGCGCCGATTTAAGGACGCGGACATCGGACCGGATGCGCTGGGAGTGATGAGGAGACTTTCATGAACGAGGGTGTGTTCAACCCCGGGTGCCGGCTGGAAGATGCAGGCATTACCGGACTTGGCCGCGTGCGTTACAATCTCAATGAAGCGGGTCTAGTTCAGGCCGCCATCGAGCGAGGCGAGGGAGAGATTGGCCAGGGGGGCACGTTCCTCTGCAATACCGGCAAGCATACGGGGCGCAGCCCCAAGGATAAATTCGTGGTCCGTGAACCGTCGGTCGAGGCGGACATCTGGTGGGAAAACAATCCCCCCATGGACCCGGAGCATTTCGAGACGCTCTACCAGGATATGTTGGCCCACATGAAGGGCAAGGATTACTTCGTTCAAGATCTCTTCGCCGGCGCCGACCCGGAACACCGGCTTAACGTGCGGATGATCAACGAGCTGGCCTGGCACAGCCTGTTCATCCGTCACATGCTGCGCCGACCGGAAACATCCGAGCTGTCAAGCTTTGCCCCCGAATTCACCGTCATCAACTGTCCCAGCTTCAAGGCCGATCCTGAACGCCATGGCTGCCGCTCCGAAACCGTGATCGCGGTTAGTTTCGAGCGCAAGATGATCCTGGTCGGCGACAGCTCCTACGCCGGTGAGAACAAGAAGGGCATCTTCTCGGTCCTCAACTTCATCCTGCCCGGCAAGGGCGTGATGCCGATGCATTGCTCGGCCAACCACGCGGTCGGCGATGTCGATCAGTCGGCTGTGTTTTTCGGCCTTTCCGGCACGGGCAAGACAACGCTCAGCGCCGATCCGGGCCGCACGCTTCTGGGCGATGACGAGCATGGCTGGACCGATACCGGCATTTTCAATTTCGAGGGCGGATGCTATGCCAAGACCATCAATCTGAGTGCCGAAGCTGAGCCGGAAATCTACGCCACCTGTTCGAAATTCGGCACCGTGATCGAAAACATGGTCTACGATCCGCATAGCCGCGCGTTGGACTACAAAGATGACAGCCTGACCACGAACATGCGCTGCGCCTATCCGCTGCACTACATCTCGAATGCGTCCGAAACCGGCATGGCGGGCATTCCCAAAAACGTGGTGATGCTGACCTGCGATGCCTTCGGCGTGATGCCGCCGATCGCACGCCTGACCCCGGCGCAGGCGATGTATCACTTCTTGACCGGCTTCACCTCGAAAATGGCAGGGACCGAGAAGGGCGTGAACACCGCGCAGCCAACCTTCTCCACCTGTTTTGGCAAGCCCTTCATGACCCGTCGGCCCGAAGTTTACGGCGCCCTGCTGCGCGACAAGATCGCGGCAACCGGCGCACAGTGCTGGCTGGTGAATACCGGCTGGACGGGTGGTGGCTATGGCACCGGAAGCCGGATGCCGATCCGCGTGACACGCGCCCTGCTGACCGCCGCCCTGAACGGTACACTGAACGATGTCGAATTCCGCAAGGATCCGAATTTCGGCTTCGACGTCCCGGTGGAGTGCGAAGGCGTCTCGGGCCCCGTCCTGAACCCGCGCCAGACCTGGGAAGATGCGGCCGCCTATGACAAACAGGCGGCCGAGCTGGTTTCGATGTTCGCAGACAACTTCGCGCAATACGAACCCCATGTCGGCGAAGACGTGATCGCTGTTGCGCTCAAGGCTGCCTAACCACGCTTCGATGTCCCGGGCTTGACCCGGGACCTCTCCTTCACGCTTGCTGGAATCCCAACGACCCAGCGGGGCCCTCATGTCGAACCATGCCATCGCCTGCGGCCACCAGGTCACCGCCGATGCAGCGGACGCCGTTCTGCGCGAGGGCGGGACCGCAGCCGATGCGGTGATCGCAGGCGCCTTGGCCGCGATGGTGGCAGAACCTGTTCTGGCCGGGCTTCTGGGCGGCGGCTTCTGCACGTTGTCGGACGGGCGTCAGACCCGTCTTCTCGACTTCTTCGTCCACACTCCACGCCAACAGGCGGAAGACATCGATTTCCACGCGATCCATGCGGATTTCGGCGCAACCCAACAGGAATTCCATATCGGCGCGGGTGCCATCGCGACCCCGGGCATCGCGTCGGGTCTGGCCGAATTGCACATCCGCGCCGGACGAGTGCCTTTCGCGGAACTGGCCGCTCCGGCGATTGCGGCAGCACGCGATGGCGTGCGCATCACTGCGTTTCAAGCCTCACTCAGTCAGATCGTCTCACCAATCCTGACGGCCACACCCGGCAGCCGCGCCCTGCATTGCGACGAGGATGGACCGTTGCGGGAAGGCGCCCTCGCTCGCAATCCCGATTTCGCCGATGTGCTCGAGGTCTATGCCGGCGAAGGCCCACGCTTCGTGACCGAAGGCGAGGTGGCGCAGGCCTTGCTCGGCCTCAGCGATCGGGGCGGGCATCTGCGGATGGAGGATCTCAAGCACTATACGCCCCGCTGGCGCGCACCTTTGGAATGGGCCCGTGGCCAGAGCACGCTCGCCATCAACCCACCCCCCAGCCTCGGTGGCAGCCTGATCGCATTCGCGCTCGGCCTCCTCGACCGTAAGGCAAGTGCATCGCAGATCGCAGCGGCGTTCCAGGCAACCGGACACGCCCGGCTGAACGCGAACGATAGCCGGACACTGCTCGACCCCGCACTGCTCGACCGCTACCGGGCGCAACTCGCCAGCCGTCCCACCGCAACACGGGGCACCACCCATATTTCGGTCATCGACGGCCAGGGCACAGGCGCAGCGCTCACGCTCTCCAACGGCGAGGGCTGCGGCCATATTCTGCCCGGCACCGGGATCATGCCGAATAACATGCTGGGAGAGGAGGATCTGATCCCCTCCGCACGCCAAGAAGACTGGCTCGGCTGGCCCACCGATACCCGCCTCGCCTCGATGATGTGCCCGCTGGCGATCCGCGCCCCGGACGGCGCCTTGACCATGCTGGGCTCTGGCGGCTCGAACCGCATTCGCACGGCTCTGGCACAGGTCATCCTTCATCTGATCGACACCGAAGCATCTTTGGAAACGGCAATCCGGGCTCCGCGCCTCCATGTCGAAGGCGATAAAGTCGATTTCGAGGAAGCAGGCCTGTCAGAAGAAGCCCGGACCTCCCTGCTGACCCTCTTCCCGGACGCTCAATCCTGGCTCGAACCCTCGATGTTCTTCGGCGGCGTCCACGGTGTGGCCCGGAATGCAAAAGGCGCGCTCCAGGCCACCGGCGATCCCCGCCGCGCCGGCGTCGCCATTCTGGGCTGACGCCAGTCCCAGGCGGCATCTCCGGCCAAAGCCGCAAGGCTTTGACGGAGGGTATATCGTGTCCGGCCCCTTCGGCCGGACGCCGTTTAGGTCAACCCCTGGCGCAACAGGTTCAGGCCTGCCACGCAAAGCACAATCAGTGTCCAACGCCGAAACCGCTCCTGATCCATCCCGTCCTGCGCCCGCAAACCCAGCACCATGCCAAGCGCCATCGGCACCAGCATCAAGATCGAGAAGGGCAGCGTCACCTCGTTCACAACGCCGCTTTTCAGATGCGCGCCGACCAGTACGACCGAGCCGAGGAAGAATACGATCCCCTGACAGCGGATCTGCTCGGTCTTGGGCGTCGCCCGCGCGATGAGATAAAACAACACCGGCGGCCCCCAAACTCCAGTCAGCCCGCCGATCACGCCACCCGCAGCACCCGTCGCCAATTCCAGCCGGTGGCGAGTCCGCCCTGGCCCGGGCGCCGTGGGTCGCCATCCGGCCAGTTGCAGCGCCGCCGTCACACTGACCACCAGACCCAGCAGCGTCACCAGCAATTCAGGGGAAAGCTTCGGCACCAGTTGCGCGACAAAGCCAATCAGCCCCGCCAGCACCAGGTTCAGCCGCCAGTATTTCGCAAAGGTCTCCCAAGCCGCGGGCAGCCCCTGGCGCACCATCTGCCAGAGATTGCTGACCAGCAGCGGCAGGATCATGACTCCAATCGTCTCTTGCGGTGTCAAAAACATGGTGATGAAGGCGAACGCAATCGTCGGCAGCGCGAACCCGATTGCCCCTTTGACGAACGATCCGGCAAAGATCACCCCGGCCGCCGCCAGGATTATCCAGGCGTCAAAGGCGGCCAGCGGTTGGAGGAATTCAGCGAGCGTGGACATCCCCATTGCTTACAGCAATCCAAGGCCGAGGGAACCCGGGCTCAGGCGGCACCTTTCTCCAACACGCCCAGGGTCGAGTAAAGCCCGTCACGATCCGCATAGCAGCCCTGCAGCCAGCGCGACCCGCCTGTGGCGGCATAGCCCGTGCGCCCATGCAGGACCCGCGTATTGTCGACGATGAAGCTCTCCCCCGGCGCCAGCTTGAAACCCACCGCCATGGCAGGGTCGTCGATGATCTCTCCCAGCCTGCGATAGGCGAAGTAATACTGCTCCATCTTCTCGAAAGGTACATCTGTCACCGGCGCCGCCGAGCGGTTGTTGAAACGGATACCCGTCAGACGACCGTCCGGATCCAACTCGATCATCGGCTTGCGCGAGGTCAGGTGAACATCCCCCGTGCCGCGGTATTCGAAGCGCGCGCAGTGGCCGGACAGGAGCGCAAATCCCTCCGCGTCTTCGGCCCGCAGGCGTTGAGCCGCGCGGAACCCGTCGACCACCTGGCTTTCGCCCCCCTCCGCCGAGTTCTCGAGGCAATAGAGGATCTGCAGCGTCGGCACCGGATCGCGATAGGGGTTGTCGGTATGCGCCTGCAAACCCAGCCCGGTATAGGCAAGGTTTTCGGGATTCACTTCCGTACGCACTTCGAACCATTTGCCATAGTTCGTCTCGCGCACGAACCCGAATTGAGAGACGACGTCCAGCAGGGCACCGCTCTCGACCGGCCCACCGGTCAGCTTCGCGAAACCAGCGCGACGCACATGGCCCAGCCATCGGCGCCGCGCCGCAGCGTCCGTGGCGACACGGGTGAAATCTTCGCAGAGCGAGCCTGCATCCAGCGCGCCATCCCATGTCTCGACACCGTCAGGCAGATCGCCCGGCGCGGCGACGGTGTCATAGGCGTGGCTGCGCAGCCAGTTCGCGGGGAAGCGACGCGGCTTGTCCTCGGGCGCGAACCGCACCTCAAGCGCATCGTTGGTAACCGATGCCGAAGCGATCCGCGTCCCCGGCGCAATATCACCCAGGGTGATTAGGCGCTGGCCGTTACCGGGCGCTCGGGTGTCCGGCTCCTGCGCATTGTCCCGCAGCCAGATCGCGTGGAACCGCGTCTGCCGCCCGTCCGCCCAGGCAACCGCCAGATGCGCACCTTCGTCATGGATTTCGACCGATCTGAGTTCGAACATCTGGCACCTCGTACTTTGCTCGCAGTCTGGCGTCCCTGGCCATCTGAGCAACCGCAGATGCGGCGGGATCGGTCGGAAATGGACCTAGACCTTCGCCGTCTGCGCCTCAGCTTTGTCGAGTTCGATGACACGCAGGCCACCAGGGCCGACCGCCAGGCCGATCTCACCCGCGCAGATCCTCAGCGCATCTTCGCCAAACGCCTCGCGTCGCCACCCACGCAGCACCGACAGATCCGGGTTTTCCTCGCCCGCCAAAGCGTCCAAGTCGGCGGAGGAAGCGATCAGCTTTGCCGCCACGCCCAACTGGTCCGAGCGCGCCTTCAGAAACACCCGCAGCATATCGGAGATCGCGGCCGAACCCTCACGGCGCCGGGGCATCGGGGGCAGGCGCGGCAGCCGCTCCTCCGGGCAATGCAGACCGTGGGCAACAGCGGCCAGGATCTCGGCCGTCGCAGCCGGCTTGCGCACATCGCGTTGAACCAGGCGCAGCTTGCCGAAGTCCTCCGGCGTACTCGGTTTCGCCGTGGCAATCTCGACCAGCGCATCGTCTTTCATGACGCGAGAACGCGGGATATCGCGGGTCTGAGCGGTGATCTCGCGCCAGCGCGCAAGCTCGCGAATGATCGCCAGGAACCGCCGATTGCCAGAGCGCGCCTTGACCTTGCGCCACGCTTCCTCTGGATCGGTGACATAGGTAGAAGGGCTGGTCAGGATCGCCATTTCCTCGTCCACCCAATGGGAGCGGCCCGACGACTTCAACTCATCGCGCAGCGCTTCATAGACCACCCGCAGGTGGGTGACATCGGCGAGTGCGTAGCGCAATTGCTTCTCGCTGAGCGGTCGGCGCGACCAATCGGTGAACCGGCTGGATTTGTCGATTTCCGCCTTCGCGACCCGGCGCACAATGGTCTCGTAGCCAACCTGATCTCCATGGCCGCACACCATGGCCACCACCTGCGTATCCACCAGGGGCGTAGGGATCTGGCCGGAGAGGTTGTGAAAGATCTCCACATCCTGGCGCGCGGCATGAAAAACCTTGATCACATCAGGATCGACCATCAGCGCGAACAGAGGCGCCAGATCGATACCATCCGCCAAGGGATCGATCAGAACGGCATCCACCTCGGTCGAGCCCTCGATATCGGGCCGGGCCATCTGGATCAGGCAAAGCTGCGACCAGTATGTGCGCTCGCGGATAAACTCGGTATCCACGGTCACATAGGGCGCGCTTGCAAAGGATTGGCAGACTTGGGCCAGTTCGTCGGTTGTCGTAATCACATGCATCGGCTCTTCTTTATCGCGCCGATCCGCGCCTGTCGCGGTCTTTGTGCAAATCGCATTTGCTTGGGCGTTTTCTTTCGATCCGGCGCGGGTTAAGAATTTGCCATGAAGACGGTTCTGATCGCCAATCGAAAAGGCGGGGTCGGCAAGACGCTGATCTCGGTTACGCTGGCCAGTGCCCTGGTCAATGCCGGGCACAGGGTGGCGCTGGCGGATGCGGACAAGCAGCGCTCGACCATCGGCTGGCTGAACCGGCGCCCGGCGACGGCGCGCCCGATCCTGGGGCTCGACTGGACATCCGGCTCGGATATCGGAGAGACGCCGAAAAAGCTCGACTGGCTGATCATCGATGCTCCAGGTGCGTTGAAAGGCGCGCGGGCCGAGAAGCTGATCGCAGAGAGCAGAGCGGTCTTCTGTCCGGTGCAGCCCTCGTTCTTCGACAGCGCGTCGACCGCGACTTTCCTTGAGACGATCGAGGACATCAAACGCGTGCGCAAAGGCAAGGTGCAAGTGCATCTGATCGCCAACCGGGCGCGACAGAATTCCCGTGCTGCCCAGGACCTGACGCAGTTCTTTGCAGAGGTCGGACGCGAACCCCTGACCTGGCTCAACGAACGCTCGGCCTATAGCGCGATGGCGGCGGACGGGCTGGCAATTTTCGACCGGTCGCTGAGGGCGTTGGACCCGATCAAGGCGCAATGGGCGCCGATTCTGAAGAAAACCGGCCTCTGATCCCGGCGCCTCACCAAATTGAGATGACCGCGCCGCCGGAACGATCTGGCGGTTTCGTTCGTTCAGGGGTTATCGTGGCACCCGCAAGGGCGCCTTAATCCACGGGGACTTTACCTGATCCGGGGGCTGATCAGTCAAAGAAATGCCCGAGAGAGATCGAAGACCGACCCGATTGCGGCCTCAAAGCAGCCATCGGGTCGCGATGAAGTGACAGAACAACCTCAGTGAAGGAGGACTTCGATGTTGAGGAAAACCCTGGTCGCAGCAACGTGCTGCGCAGCCTTGATCGGGTGTGAAACCGTGCAGAACAACCAGAACACCGCCATCGGTGCCGGTGTGGGAGCCGCCATCGGCGCCGCCGCAGGTACGCTGGTGGGCGGTGATGACCGGCGCAACGCGCTGGTGGGTGCCGGGATCGGCCTGCTGGCGGGCGCGGCCGTGGGCCAATATCTAGATCAGCAACAACGCGAACTGGAATCGAGCCTGGCAGGCACCGGTGCGGAGGTCGAGCGCAACGGAGATCAATTGCTGGTCAATTTCCCGGGCAATGTCACCTTTGCGACCGACAGCGCAGAGATCTCTCCGCAGTTCTACTCCACCCTGGACGAGGTGTCGGGCACGCTGAACCGCTATCCGCAGAGCTATCTGGACGTGGTCGGCCACACCGACAGCCAGGGCTCGAACGAGTATAACCAGGCACTCAGCGAGCGCCGGGCCGCTTCGGTTTCGAACTACTTCCGGTCGCGCGGTGTCGCCCCTGCGCGAATTGCAACCTTCGGCCAGGGCGAGACTGTGCCCGTCGCCGATAACAGCACCGCAGCCGGACGGCAGGAGAATCGCCGGGTCGAGTTGCGGATCACCCCCGCGACCCAGGGCTGATCCTGTCACATTGAAGTCAGGGGCGCGGCTGTCAGCAGTCAGCCGCGCCCTTTTTCGTGTCAACGACCATCTGGTATTTGATATCGGCAGCCGCCCGCCCATATGCGCCCCATGACCACTGCCCGCACCCTGCCCAATCGCCTGCAGCTCTGGATCGAATGGACCGCCCTTTTCGTCGGCGTGCCGATTTTGATGCTGGTTTTCTTCGGGCAGTACAGCCTGTTCTTGACAGTCTGGTTGCTGGCCGGCCTGGCTCTGGGGCTGCTTCTGCTCACTCCCGGCTTCTCGATCACTGTGCTTTGGCGAGGCTTCTCGCGCCGGGGGCTGTGGACATTGCTGGGCTTTACTGCGATCACGGCGACGGTCACGTTTGCGACCGTTCTGGCCCTGGTGCCCGAGCGGTTGCTGGAGCTACCGCTGAACCGCACTCACCTCTGGCTGATGATCATGTTACTCTACCCCCCAGTTTCGGCCTGGCCGCAGGAGTTGATCTTCCGCTCGCTCTTCTTCGAAAGGTACGGCGCGCTGTTTCCGAATGCAGGTATCGCCATTGCAGTCAACGGCGCGGCCTTTGCTCTGGGGCATCTGTTTTTCCTGAACCCCGTGACAATTGCCATGACTGGGCTGGCAGGAGCGGTGATCGGCTGGGCCTACTTGCAGGACCGCTCGCTCTGGCTCGCCTGGGGGATGCACGCCCTCGCCGGGATGATCGTCTTCACCTCGGGGCTCGGCGTCTTTTTCTATCACGGCGCGATCGGTGCGACGCCCTAGCAGTCTTTCTGCCGCGCGAGATAGTCCAGTGTTTGGTTGCGATCCTGCAGCGCGCGCAGTTCGATCTGGTCGGCGTTGGACAGATCCATGGCAAACATCGCTGGCCAGAACACCAACGCCCCGACCGTTCCCAGCGCTACGTTTTCGTTGACCGTCTGATCATCGGCCCCGGAGAGGCGTAACGCCTCCGCCCGATTTGCGCTCGACTGGTCGGCGATCTGCATACAGGTCAGCAGATCGTCGCCAGGCTGAGCGATCGGCACCGGGTTGGACTCGCGCGGCGCACATCCCGCAAGAACAACCAGTGCTGCCAACGCGATAGTCCTGATCAACGCGCCACTCATTGAAAAGCCAATCCGCATGCTGGTATCAAAACAACCTTGGGTTAGCAATTTTCGGGGCAAAATCATGCGCCTGCCACTTCTCGCCTGCCTTGCCATCGCGACCCTCTCGGCCTGTGCCGAGCCCGCGCGCGTAACCGGGATGACCGTCAGCCGGCAGGCGGAGCTGGTACCGAAAACTTCGCCCCTTGCCAACGCGATCTGCGTCAAGCGTGTCACGGGGGGCGAGAAAACCGACCCGCTTTGGACATCCGAGGTCGATAGCCCCTCCTTCGAGCAGGCTCTGAACCTCTCGCTGGCGAACAACAATCTGAAAGGCACCAGCACATGCGCGTTCGATCTGAACGCCAATCTGCTTGGCTTGGCTCAGCCCACGGCAGGGTTCAACATGACCGTCACATCAAATGTGAATTACAGCCTTCTGGAGCGGCAGAGTCAGGCTCCATACTTCCAGACCACGGTCAAGACGCCCTTCACTGCCGAGTTCGGCACGGCCTTCGCTGGCGTAGAGCGGTTGCGGCTGGCCAATGAAGGATCGATCCGGGCCAACATCTCGCAGTTTCTGGGCGAACTGATCGAGCATCAGAAAACGACCACGCCGCCCGAGCCTGCAGTCCCGTCGTCCTGACACCCCAAGGCAGCCCCCTTCACACTTGACATCGCATCGGCGAGGCGGTCTATCCGGGCGCTCAATCCCTGCCCGCGAGGACACCTCCATGCACGCCTATCGCAGCCACACTTGCGCCGATCTTAACGCCTCCCATGTCGGCCAGAAGGTCCGCCTGGCAGGTTGGGTCAATCGCGTGCGCGACCATGGTGGGATCCTGTTCATCGACCTGCGCGACCATTACGGAATTACCCAGGTTCTGGCCGACCCGGACAGCGCGGCGTTCAAGGATGTGGAGGCTTGCCGCGCAGAATGGGTGATCCGCATAGATGGCGAGGTGAAGGCCCGCGATCCGGAGCTTGTGAACCCCAAAATCCCCACCGGCGAGGTCGAGGTTTTCGTGCGCGAACTGGAGGTGCTGGGTCGGGCCGAGGAACTGCCCCTGCCCGTCTTCGGCGATCAGGAATACCCGGAGGAGACGCGCCTCAAATACCGCTTCCTGGATCTGCGCCGCGAGAAGTTGCACGCCAACATGATGCTTCGCTCGAATGTTGTCCAATCGATCCGCAAGCGCATGTGGGATATCGGGTTTACCGAATATCAGACGCCGATCATCACCGCGAGCAGCCCGGAGGGCGCGCGGGATTTCCTGGTGCCGAGCCGTCTGCATCCGGGCAAATTCTATGCCCTTCCGCAGGCTCCGCAGCAGTTCAAACAGCTCATCATGGTGTCGGGCTTCGACAAATACTTCCAGATCGCGCCCTGTTTCCGCGATGAGGACCCGCGCGCCGACCGCTCGCCCGCCGATTTCTATCAGCTCGACCTCGAGATGAGCTTTGTCGAGCAGCAGGACGTCTTCGACACGATCCAGCCGGTGATCACCGGGATTTTCGAGGAGTTCGGCAGCGGTCGGAAGGTCGACCAGGACTGGCCGCAGATCTCCTACAAGGACGCGGCGCTCTGGTACGGGACAGACAAGCCGGACCTGCGCAACCCGATCAAGATGCAGGTCGTCAGCGAGCATTTCGCGGGCTCGGGCTTCAAGATCTTCGCCAGCCTGCTGGAGCAGGAAGGCAACGAGATCCGCGCCATCCCGGCGCCGGGCGGCGGATCGCGCAAGTTCTGCGACCGTATGAACAGCTTTGCCCAGAAAGAGGGCTTGCCCGGTATGGGCTATATCTTCTGGCGCGACGGCGAGAACGGCATGGAGGCCGCCGGACCCCTGGCCAAAAACATCGGGCCGGAACGGACAGAGGCGATCCGCCATCAGCTTGGCCTGCGATCTGGCGATGCCGCGTTCTTCCTGGGCGGCAAGCCCAACGCATTCGAAGCCGTGGCAGGGCGCGCCCGCGTGGTGATTGGCGAGGAACTGGGCCTCACCGAAGCAGACCGTTTCGCCTTTGCCTGGATCGTCGATTTCCCGATGTATGAGAAGGACGAGGAAGGCCGGATCGACTTCGAACACAACCCCTTCTCGATGCCGCAGGGCGGGATGGAGGCGCTGGCGGGCGATCCGCTGGATGTGCGCGGCTTTCAGTACGACCTCGCCTGCAACGGGTATGAGCTTGTCTCCGGCGCGATCCGGAACCACAAACCCGAAATCATGTTCAAGGCATTCGAGCTCGCCGGATACGGGCCGGAGGAAGTGGAGGCCCGGTTCGGCGGTTTGGTCAACGCGTTCAAATACGGCGCGCCCCCGCATGGCGGCTGCGCCATGGGCATCGACCGGGTGGTGATGCTGTTGGCCGATGAGGAGAACATCCGCGAGGTCATCATGTTCCCGATGAACCAGCGCGCCGAAGACCTCATGATGCAGGCCCCCTCGGACCCAACGAACGAGCAGCTTCGCGATCTGGGCCTGCGTCTGATCCCGCGCGATTGAAAGGCTGCGCGGAAAAAATTCTGCGATTGTTTCGCTTGGGCCTCGTCTTCGCCGGGTTTCCATACCATCTTCGTTTCAGAGGCACTGGCCTGAATCGTTGGCCTGGATCTGGAGTGTGGCGTGTCGGTCTCTCGCGAAACCATTGCAGCAATCCGCTTTGGCTATGGCTTTCAGCCTGGTTTGCGGGGCCCGTCGGACGCCGGCGATCTGCTGCGCGAGCTGAGCGATGGCGCCCAGGCAAGGCTGCTGGTACCCGGCCCTTCCTTCGCCGAACGCCACGCCATGCTGGCCGAGCGGCGCGAGGCCCTGAAACGCAATGCGAGCGAGGCGGAACAAAAGCGTCTCGTCAAACGCAACCGCGCACAGACCGTCACCGACGCCGCGGCGCGGCTGACTCAACGCGCATATGGCCATGGGTTATTCGAGCGCATGACCTCCTTCTGGATGGACCATTTCACCGTGGCGGCCAAAAGCCCGGTGCGTGCGCTGCTGATCCCGGTTTACGAACCGGAGGCGATCCGCCCCCACGTGATGGGCCATTTCGCCGATATGCTGGTCGCGGTCAGCCGCCATGCTGCGATGCTGGATTATCTGGACCAGCGCGGCTCGGTCGGGCCCAACTCCAAGGCCGGCCGCAGGCGCGATATCGGGCTGAACGAAAATCTGGCCCGCGAGGTGCTGGAGTTGCACACGCTGGGCGTCGGCGGCGCCTATACCCAACGCGATGTGCGGGAACTTGCAGAGCTTCTCACCGGCTATGGCTTCCAGCCCGATACCGGCGAGTTCCGGTTTGTCAGCAATCAGGCAGAGCCGGGGACCGAGACCGTTCTGGGCCGCACCTATGGCCGCGGCAAACCGGATGCGGGCGAGGCGGAGGAAGCGTTGCGCGATCTGGCCCGCCATCCGGACACCGCCCGGCACATTGCGCGCAAGCTGGCGGTGCATTTCGTCTCCGACACACCCGATGACCGGCTGGTCCGGCGCCTCGAAAGCACCTTCCGCGATGCCGATGGGCACCTGCCCTCGCTCTATGCGGAGCTACTGGAACACCCTTCCAGTTGGGAGACGTTCGGCGCCAAGGTGAAGCAGCCTATGGACTTTCTGGTTTCCTGCATCCGCGCGACGGGGCAACGCCCGAGCGAACTGAAACGCGGTGTGCAGAACCAGTTGGTCAGGGCGTTGCGTCAGATGAATCAGCCGATCCATGGCCCGCCAGGCCCCGATGGCTGGCCCGAGGCAGGCGAGGCCTGGATCACCCCGCAGGGCCTGGCTTCACGGCTGGAATTCGCCTCGCTTCTGGGCAACCAACTGGCCAAGGATCGCGATCTGGATCCGCGCAAGCTGGCCGAGGACGTGCTGCGCGACGCGCTGCGCCCGGGAACCGCCTTCGCCATCGGAGGGGCGGAAGCGCGGTGGGAGGGGTTTGCCCTGATCTTCGCCAGCCCAGAATTCAACCGCCGTTGAGGAGGCCCGTGCGATGCCCGACATGATCTCTCGCCGCCGGTTGCTGCAGGCCACCCTCGGCGGTGCCTGTTCGATGGCGGCCCACCCGCTGGTCTCGCCTGTCGTGCTGGCCGCGGCCCCAGGTGAGCAGCGCCTGGTCGTGATTGTTCTACGCGGCGGAATGGATGGGCTGGGCGTGATCCAACCCTATGCCGACCGACGCCTGCGCCAACTGCGTCCGACGCTTGCCCAGCGCCCGGGCGAGGATTTGCACGACCTGGACGGCTTTTTCGGGCTGCACAGATCCTTTGGCAAGCTCATGCCGCTCTGGCAGGCGGGAGAGTTGTCGTTTGTCCACGCGGTCTCGACCCCCTATCGCTCGAAACGCAGCCATTTCGACGGGCAGGATTTCCTGGAGAACGGCGGAAGCTCTCCGGATGGCGAGCTTACCCGGGCACGCGACGGCTGGCTGAACCGAGCGCTGGGCATGATCCCTGGCGCCAGGGCGTCCACTGCGATTGCGGTCGGACGGGCCCATATGATCCTGCTGGACGGGCAGAACCCCTCCGGCTCCTGGTCGCCTGCGAACAAGCTGGGCCTGCGCGAGGACGAACGCCAGTTGCTGAGCCGGATCTATGCGGGCGACGAGCTCTTCACCGCCGCCCTCGGCGAGGCGATGGAGCTTGCGGATCTGGGCGGCAAGGCGTCGAAGAAGGAAAACACGCAGACCGTGGCCAGCTTCGCGACCAAGATGCTGAATCAGGAAGCACGGATCGCCGCCTTCTCGCTGACCGGATGGGACACCCACCGCAATCAGGAACGCGCGCTCGACCGGATCTCGCGCGATCTGGTGACCGCCATCCTGACGCTGCGCGACGGTCTGGGCCGGAACTGGGACAACACGACCGTTGTCGCGATCACCGAATTTGGGCGCACCGCGCGCGAGAACGGCAATCGCGGCACCGATCACGGGACCGGCAGCGCCATGGTTCTGGCAGGCGGTGCGCTGAAGGGCAGCAGGGTCCACGGCACCTGGCCAGGCCTTGGCGAAAGCGACCTTTTCGAGAACCGCGATCTGTTACCGACCGAGGATCTGCGCCGCCATTGTGCATGGCTGCTGGCCGGGCAATTCGGGATCGCCGCTTCGGATTTGGAGAAAACGGTCTTCCCCGGGCTGGACATGGGGGCCAATCCGGGCATCCTCGCCTGAGACCGAGACCCGCGAGGACATTATGAGCCCGACTGAAACCTGGACAACACCGCTTGGCGAACCCATCGGCGCGCCACTGCCGCCCGGCTGGCAGCCACCTTCCCGTCCAAAACTGGATGCGGTCGAGGGGCGCTGGGCGCGGTTGGAGCCGCTTTCCCTCCAGGCGCACGGTGCCGATCTGGCGGATGCTTTCCTGCGGGGGGGGGGACCGGAGCCGTGGACCTATCGCATACAGGCACCGTTCGCGACCCGGGCTGCGGTCGAAGATTGGCTGCGCGAGATCTGCGCCAATCCGCAAATGGCCTATGTCGCCTATATCGACCGCGCGACGGGCAAGGCCGGCGGCAACGGCGCGTTCATGAGCATCGACGCCGCTGGCGGATCGATTGAAATCGGGGCGATCATGCTCGGCCCGGATCTGCGCAACTCTCGCGCAGGGACCGAAGCGCTCTATCTGCAAATGAAATGGGTTTTCGATGCGGGCTATCGCCGCTGCGAATGGACCTGCGATCCGTTGAACACAGCTTCAATGCAGGCGGCCGCGCGGTTAGGCTTCTCGTACGAGGCATGCTTTCGCCAGGCCTATGTCTCGAAAGGCCGCAACCGCGACAAGGCGGTCTTCGCCGTCACGGATGGCGATTGGCCCGCATTGGCGCAGGCGTTGGAGACCTGGCTGGATCCAGCGAATTTCGACGCAGAAGGCCGCCAACGCCAAAGCCTGCGCGCGCTGACAGCCCCCCTGCTCCACGCCACTGCGCCCGAGTTCACCGGGTCGCGCAAGAACCAGCACGGTCAACCGATCGGCGCACCGGTGCCCGACTGGACAAGCCGCCCCGCGCCCAGCCGCAGCGCCATCGAGGGCAGATATTGCCGCCTCGAGCCCCTCACCCAGGCGCATGCAGCCGATATGCTCGAAGCGTTGCAAGAGGATGCGGAGGGGCGCGTTTTCACCTATATGCCAAACGGGCCATTCGACGACCTTGCAGGCTACCGCTCATGGCTCGACGGCGCCATCGCACTCGACGATCCCCTGCAATTCGCGATCGCGGTGGAGGGTCGCGCGGTCGGCACCGCCAGCTTTCTGCGCATCGATCCCGATCAGGGCTCGATCGAGGTTGGCTACATCACGTTCTCGCCGCGCCTGCAGCGCACCGCTGCCGCGACCGAAGCGATGTTCCTGATGATGCAATGGGCGTTCGAGGCCGGTTATCGCCGCTATGAATGGAAGTGCAACGCCTGCAACGCGCCCTCGCGTCGCGCCGCCATGCGGCTGGGACTGTCCTACGAGGGCATCTTCCGCCAGGCCACCCACGTGAAGGGCCGTAACCGCGACACGGCCTGGTACGCCGCCATCGACAGCGAGTGGCCAAGCCTGAAATCCGCCTTCGAAACCTGGCTCGCGGCAGAAAACTTCGACGCGGAGGGTCGCCAGAGGCAAAGCCTCAGCGACCTGACCAGCCCCATTCTCGTGAAAACCGGATAGCGCCATGCCCGATCCCCGCCCAGATGTCCTTGATTTCCTGCTGACCCGTCGGTCTCACACCGCCAAGACCCTGACCGGCCCTGGGCCGGAAGGCGCGGCGCTGACGCCGCTGATCACCGCCGCTGCGCGCGTGCCGGATCATGGCAAACTGGAACCCTGGCGCTTTGTCGTGATCGGGACAGCGGCACTGCCCCGGATCTGCGATGCGGCCTTGACCAGGCTCTCGGCTCTCGGTCAGGACGATGCCTCGCTCGAAAAGTCCCGCGTGGTCTTCAGCCACGGCGCAACCATCGTCGCCGTGATCGCCTCACCCAAGCCGAGCGAAAAGATTCCCGTCTGGGAGCAGGAGCTTTCGGCAGGCGCGCTTTGCCTCGGCCTCGTGAATGCGGCCCATGCGGCGGGCTGGGGCGCAAATTGGTTGACCGGGCCGCTGGCGCGCGATCGCGCCTTTCTGCGCGATGCGCTGGGCTGCGCTGACCACGAATGGGCCCCGGGTTTCATCCATATCGGAACGCCGCAAATTACCCCGGCCGAACGCGACCGGCCTGACATCGAGGCACTCACGACATGGCTCTGATCGGCGATTTCTTCAAAGCGCTGGCACAGTTCGCGGACCGACGCTTTCGCTGGGTGCTGCTGAAATCCCTGGGATTTACCTTGGCGATCCTGATCGCCGTCACCGCCGTGGCTGTCTGGGCGGTGACGCTCCTGCCGGACCCACTCTTCACCCTGCCCTGGATCGGTGCGGTCTCGGTGCCGCTACTCGGTGCGCAGGGTCTGGCCCTCGGCGGGATGCTCCTCGCATCGGTCTTTCTGATGTTTCCGGTGGCGGCGATCTTTGTCGGCATGTTCCTCGACGAGATTGCCGACGCCGTCGAGGCGCGCCATTACCCGGGACTGCCCGACACTCGCAGCCCAGGCCTGATCGAGGGCGCGCTATCGGGTCTCGGCTTCGCCGGCGTCATGGTTCTTGCCAATCTCTTGGCACTGATCTTCTACCTCCTGCTGCCGCCTTTCGCGCCTTTCATCTTCTACGCCATGAACGGCTACCTGCTGGGGCGGGAGTTCTTCCAACTCGTGGCGATCCGCCATCGCGACAGCCCGACGGTGCGCAGGCTCCGCAAAACCTATTGGCTACGCATCTGGCTTGCAGGATGTCTTGTCGCAATCCCACTCTCGATCCCGATTCTGAATCTGATCGTCCCGATGCTGGGCGTGGCCACCATCACCCATCAATACCACCGCCTGGCGAACCGCGCGGGTCAGGCCGGAATGCCACCACAGGCGCCCGCAGCTCGATAAAATCATCTCGATTTTTGAGAGCGCATGTCGCGTCCGCCTCTCGGGCGGACACCGTTTAGGTCGCCGTCTACCGCGAACGCATCAAGGCTCGCGCTTGCTTGGCGGGGTGATCCAGCTCAGATCCTCCAGCGTCACCAGTTGCTGCTGGATCACGACGAATACGACCGCGAAAACCACAGCGGCCACACCCGTCGTTACCAGGGCTTTCAGGCGCAGTTTTGGATCGACCGGTGCGCTCGCAGGCGTACCCGGAACGATGTTGCCATCCTCGGCCTGACTGCGCTGCCAGAATGGGTTCACCATGAAGAAGGTCACGGCCCAGATCACCGCATAAAGCACCAGGCCCGAGGTTATCGACATCTCAGACCTGCTCCAATTCGACCAGCGTTCCGTTGAAATCCTTGGGATGTAGGAACAGGACAGGCTTTCCGTGCGCACCGATCTTGGGCTCACCCGTCCCCAGCACCCGCGCACCATCCGCCTTCAACCGGTCACGTGCCTCGATGATATCCTCGACTTCGTAGCAGATATGATGGATCCCGCCGGAGGGGGACTTCTCCAGAAAACCCGCGATAGGCGAACCCTCGCCAAGCGGCTCTAGCAATTCGACCTTGGTGTTCGGCAACTCGATGAACACCACCGTGACACCGTGGTCAGGTTCCGTCTGCGGCGCGGTCACCTTGGCGCCCAGCGTGTCACGGTAGAGCGCCGTGGCCGCCGCCAAGTCCGGCACGGCGATTGCGACATGGTTCAAACGGCCGATCATCCCAGATCCTCCCCTGCAGCGGTCAGACGACGAGATAATCCGGTCGGCTTAAAACAACAACCCCGCCTGGCATCTCAGCCAGACGGGGCGCGCAGGGAACCAGTTGAGGGCGTAAGTTACACGTCTTGATCTCAGCGGCCGCGGTTGCCGGAACCAAAGCGGTTCGGGTCAAACCGGGCGCCGCGTTGCGCAGCCGAAGGATCGGTGGCACCGAAGGTGATCCGGCCAAAGGTCCGGTCCAGGAAGCTCGACCGGCCGTTCAGGCTGACCTGCTGGTCGGCGATCTGCGCGCGCTGCTGCTCGATCACGCGATCCAGGCGCTGCTGCTGCTGAACGACGGTGCTCTCGGCCGCAGCGACACCGGCGATCCCGGCGGTGACGGTGGCAAAAGTGGCGGCGATCATAAACTTTTTCATGTCTCTGTCTCCTGGCGGGCGCCGCATGATGCGGGGCGTTTTGTTCCGATGATTGCCAGATGGGAGGTCGCCGCCCCCGACGCAATCACAGGCCGGTCAAGACAGCGTGACGTATATTGCAACAATCGGTGGCGCTCAGAACTCCTCGACATGGGCGACGCCAGGGGCCGCCTTGATCGCACCCTTCATCTCGGGTCCGAGTTGCCAGTGCCCCGGCAGCGCGAGTTCCGCCTCGTGCTCCAAACCATCAAGCTCCAGCACCAAATGGACCGGCCCCTGCCCGCGCAGCCGGCCCGCCGCCGGCGCCTGCAGACGCGCCTTGATCGAAGGGATGGCGGCAACATCTTCGACAAAGACCCGCAGACCCATCGCCCCTGCATCCGCGACCACATCTTCGACGGGCTGCACGGCACGCAGCATCAAGCGCCCGGTCTCGCCGCCCTCGCCCGCTTCTGCCTCGACATGCAGAACCAGATTGGCACCGGCTTCCAGATGCGCCTCCGCCTCGGCCAATGTGTCGGAGAAAGCCATGACCTCGTATCCGCCCGTCATGTCGGAGAACTGGATGAAGGCAAACCGCGTGCCCCGCGCCGATTTGCGGAACTGGATCGCAGCCAACGTGCCTGCGATCCGCCCCCTGCCCCCGGTTCGCCCCCGGCTGGCCATGAACTCTGCATGGCTCAGGATCTGCTTGCGCTTTAGCGGACCCGCATAATCCTCGAGCGGATGGCCGGAGAGATAGAAGCCCACTGCCGCATGCTCCTCGCGCAGTCTTTCGGTGGGCAACCAATCCTCCGGCGCGGGCAGACGGGGCGGTGGCAAGGCGTCGTCATCGGATCCAAACAGCGAAACCTGGTTCGACCGCTTCTCGGCATGCAGCGCGGCGGAAAAATCCACCAGCGCATCCACGCTGTCGAAGGCGCGGCGCCGGTTTGCCTCCAACGCTTCGAACGCACCGGCGCGGGCCAACATTTCCAACGGGCGCTTGCCCACGATCTTCAGATCGACCCGGCGGGCGAAGTCGAAGATATCTGCAAAGGGGCCGTCCTCGCGCGCACGCACGATCATCTGCATTGCCTCGACACCCACATTCTTCAGCGCGCCGAGGGCATAGAGGATCTCACCCCCCTTCACCGTAAACCGCGCTTCGGACCGGTTCACGCATGGTGCTGCCACCGGGATGTCGGTCTTGCGGCATTCCTGAACATAGGTGTTCAGCTTGTCGGTCAGATGCAGATCCAGGTTCATGACCGCAGCCATGAATTCGACCGGATGGTTCGCCTTCAGCCAGCCGGTCTGATAGCTGACCAGCGCATAGGCCGCTGCATGGGATTTGTTGAACCCGTAATTGGCGAACTTGTTCAGCAGATCCCAGACCTCGTTCGCCTTGGCCTTCTCAACCCCGTTTTCCTCCGCACCTGTCAGGAACTTTGGCTTCTCCGCATCCATCGCCTCCTGGATCTTCTTGCCCATCGCGCGACGCAGCAGATCGGCGCCGCCCAGGCTATACCCCGCCATGACCTGAGCGATCTGCATCACCTGTTCCTGATAGACGATGATGCCCTGGGTCTCGTCCAGAATGTAGTCGATCGAAGGATGCAGGCTTTCGCGCTTCTCACGCCCGTTCTTGACGTTGCAGAACTTCGGGATGTTCTCCATCGGACCGGGACGGTAGAGCGCGACCAGCGCCACGATGTCCTCGATGCATGTGGGCTGCATCTGGCGCAGGGCGTCGCGCATGCCCGCGCTCTCCACCTGGAACACGCCCACCGTGTCGGCCCGTCCATAAAGCTCGTAGGTCTTTTCATCATCGAGCGGGATGGTCGAGATATCCAGATCCACATCGCGCAGCTTCAGCAGATCCACCGCGTTCTGCACCACCGTCAGGGTCTTAAGGCCCAGAAAGTCGAATTTCACCAGCCCCGCGGGTTCGACCCATTTCATGTTGTACTGGGTCGCAGGCATATCGGATTTCGAGTCCTGGTAGAGGGGGACCAGCTTTACCAGCGGCCTGTCGCCGATCACCACGCCAGCGGCATGGGTCGAGGCGTTGCGCAGTAATCCCTCGACCTTCTCGGCGATGTCCAGCATGGTTGCGACGACTTCCTCGCGCCGCGCCTCCTCCTCGATCCTGGGCTCGTCCTTGCGGGCCTGCTTGATAGAAACTGGCTTCACCCCTTCCACCGGGATCAACTTGGAAATCCGGTCGGCGGCCGAGTAGCTCATCTGCAGCACCCGACCGACATCGCGCACCGCTGCCTTCGAGAGTAGCCCACCGAAGGTGATGATCTGCGCCACCCGCTCGCGCCCGTATTTCTGCTGGACGTAGTGGATGACCTCCTCGCGCCGGTCCTGACAGAAATCGATGTCGAAATCGGGCATCGACACACGTTCGGGGTTCAGAAACCGCTCGAACAACAGATTGTAACGCAAGGGGTCCAGGTCGGTAATCGTCAGTGCATAGGCCACCAGCGATCCCGCGCCCGATCCACGCCCCGGCCCGACGGGAATGTCATGGTCCTTGGCCCATTTGATGAAATCCGCGACGATGAGGAAGTAGCCCGGAAAGCCCATCCCCTCGATCACGCCCAGTTCAAATTCGAGCCGTTCCTCGTATTCCTTCACCTCGGCTGCATGGGGAATGACGGCCAGGCGCGCGGCCAAACCCTCGCGGGATTGACGGCGCAACTCCTCCACCTCGTCCTCGGCGAAACGCGGCAGGATCGGGTCGTGGCAGCGCGGGCGGATGGCGCAGCGTCTGGCAATCTCCACCGTATTCTCGATGGCTTCCGGCAGATCGGAGAAGCGTTCCGCCATCTCCTCCGCGCTCTTCAGGTAATGCTCCGGCGTCAGGCTACGACGGTCGCTTTCGGAGACATAGCGCGACTGCCCGATGCAGAGCAGCGCATCATGCGCTTCATGCATCTCGACCGTTTCGAAATAGACGTCGTTGGTGGCGACCAGCGGCAGATCCTGATCATAGGCGATATCGATCAGCCCGGGCTCGCTCACCTCCTCCTCCGGTGTGCGGCCGCTCTCGCCGGTGCCATGGCGCTGGATTTCGACATAGAGCCGCTCCGGGAAGGTCTGCGCCAGGCGCCGGGCCAGCTCCGCTGCCTGCTCCATTCGGTTGCGTTGCAGCAATTGCCCCAGCGGGCCCGCCGCCCCGCCGGTCAAGCAGATCACCCCCTCGCTATGCGCCTCTAGCAGGCTCAGGGACACATGCGGCATGCTGGCCGTATCCGTATCTAGAAACGCCGCGGACGAGAGCGCCATCAGATTGCCCCAGCCCGCCGCATCCTGGGCATAGAGCGCCATAGCCGCAGGCGGCACCAATTTCTCTCCCGGCACCGTCTCGGCATAGGCCACGCTCAGTTGCAAACCCATCACAGGCTGGACGCCAGCACGCACCGCCGTCTCGGCAAATTCCAGAGCACCGAACAGATTGTTGGTGTCGCAGATCGCGATGGCGGGCATGCCCCGCGCAGCGGCCAGCGCAGGCAGCTTCTTAGCGTGCAGCGCACCCTCCAGGAGGGAATAGGCCGAATGTACGCGCAGATGAATGAATCGGGGATCTGTCATGATCGGACCCTATCGCACCCCCAGCGATCGTGTCACCGATTCGCAGCACCACCAGATCTGGCGCATCCCGTCTCATCAGAGCAAAGCCACCACCGCCCTGGGGGTGGGCGGGTGGAAGGGTGGTGGTGGCTTTGCCAAAACACGCAGCCCATGCCACGTTGACCATCCCGGTTGCCAGGGCTACATCTCGCAGACGCAAAACGGAGCTGCGGATGACCGCCCTTGCCGAATATGCGAGCCTCTTCGTCCTGATCTATCTCGGCCACCTCCTGGCCTATTTCGGGCTTGGCGGAGCCTTGGTCTGGTGGAACCGCCGCCATCCGGAGCGGCGCATCCAAAAGGACCGCCGCGGCGAGGTGCGGGCGACGCAGGAAATCCGCCGCTCCCTCATTTCATTGATCCCGATCTCGGCGATGATGGCAGGCGGGATCTGGCTGCCGATGAAGGGCTACTCGCTGTTCGCGCCCCTCGAACTGACGTTCCTTAATTTCACGCTGATGTTTGCCGTGACGGTTGTGCTCTATGACGCGTGGTTCTACTGGGCGCACCGTCTGATGCATTGGCGCCCGCTCTATCGTTTTCACAGGGTTCATCACGGCTCCCTCGCGCCAACGGTCTGGTCGAATTATTCAGACGATCCCGTGGATGCCAGCGTGCATGAGGGTTTTCTCCTGATTGCGCCGCTGTTGCTGCCGATCATGCCCGCTGCCCTGATCGCACACCGGCTGCTCGATCACATCAACGGCCAGATCGGCCATGCCGGGTTCGAGTATTTCGCGGGCCCCACAGCACGCAGCCCCTGGCCGGGACTATGTACGACCTTCCACGACCAGCACCATGAGCTCTTCCGGTTCAACTATGGCAACTACTTCTCGTGGTGGGACCGCTGGATGGGCACCATGCACCCCTCCTACGACACCCGCGTCCGCGCGATGGAGGGCGGCGCCCTGCCCGAAAGCTCACGGGCGACGGATTGATGGAGGATGTTGGGCTCTTCCTGGGGATCTGGGCCGCCGCCTATGCCGCGAACTGCCTGCTTTATTTCAGCCTCGGCTATGCGCTGACCAAGCTTAACCGCGCCAATCCCGATCGCAAGCTGCAAGCCAACCGCGATGGCGAGATCCGCGCGAGGGCCGAGATCGCCGAAAGCCTGCGCTCGATCGCCTGGACATCGGCCTGTTTTGCACTCGCCATGCTGATCGCGTGGCGCGGTTGGGGCCTCTGGCCTGCCGATAGCTTTGGCCTCTTTCAAACCCTGATCGCCCTCACAATCCTGATCCTCGGTTATGACGCCTGGTTCTACTGGGCGCACCGGGCGATGCATCTCGACACCCTCTATCGCTTCCATGCCTGGCACCACAAATCCGTCGCGCCCACGCCCTGGAGCGCCGACAGCCAAAGCGCGGTCGAAACCGTCATGATCCAGGGCTTCATGGTGGTTGCCAGCCTGCTCCTCCCGATCACACCGGCGGCGCTGATCCTTCACAGGCTCTATGACCATATCAATGGGCAGATCGGGCATTCGGGCCATGAATGGGTGGGCGGGCCGCTGACGCGCTTTCCCTCGCCTATGGTCGCCGTGCGCTATCATGATGTCCATCACGCGCGGTTTCGCTACAATTTTGGCAATTATTTCTCGCTCTGGGATCGTTTGATGGGCACGATGGATCCGGATTACGATCAGAGCGGGACCAAGACCCATGACCGAGCAGACCAAAGACAACGAGACGCTTGACTTCACCGACCCGATGCAGCGCCCGCGCTATACCGGGCTCGCCACCTTCTTCCGCCTGCCCAGCATCGAGGATTTCGAGGCTGCACCTCCCCAAATCGGCGTCTGCGGCGTGCCCTTCGATGGCGGCGTGACCAACCGTCCGGGTCCCCGCCATGGCCCCCGCGAAGTGCGCAATATGTCCAGCTTCATGCGTCGGATGAACCAGGCCACCGGCGTGAGCCCCTTCGAAGCCGTCCGCTGCGCCGATATCGGCGATGCCTGGATCCGCAAACCCTACGAGTTGACCGGCGCCCATGCGGAGATCGAGGATTTCTTCGCCCGCGTCCACAGCGCGGGCATTCGACCCCTGACTTGTGGCGGGGATCACTCGATCAGCCTGCCGATCCTGCGCGCAATTGCCAAGGAGCGGCCGCTGGGCATGATCCATATCGACGCACATGCCGACACCGGCGACGACTACATGGGCAGCCGCTTCCATCACGGGGCCCCCTTCAAGATCGCGGTGGATGAGGGGCTGCTGGACCCGACAAAGGTCGTGCAGATTGGCATCCGCGGCTCGGTCCATTCGATGGATATGTGGAAGTTCAGCTATGACAGCGGCATGCGCGTCATGCTGATCGAGGAGGTAGAGGAGCGCGGCTGGAAGGCCTGCATGGAGGAGGCGCGCCAGATCGTCGGCGACATGCCGATCTATGTCAGCTTCGACATCGACAGCCTGGACCCGGTCTTCGCCCCCGGCACCGGCACGCCCGAGGCCGGCGGCCTGACCATGCGCGAAGCTCAGGGGATGTGCCGGATGCTGGGCGGGTTGAACATTCGCGGGGCCGATATGGTCGAGGTCTCGCCCCCCTTCGATACCGAAAACATCACAGCCCTGAACGGTGCCACCATCATGTTCGAACTGCTCTGCGCCATGACGGTGCGCCCGTGAGCGACCCCGCTGCCCGCGCCACCGACGAGATCATCCGGCTTCACGATGTTATCGCGGGCTGGTTTCGCGGCGAAATACCGGAGGCTGAGTTCGACCAGGCCTTCGCCGCCAGTCTGGCGCCTGAATTCGAGAACATCCAACCCTCCGGCAAGGTGCTGAGCCGCGCCGATCTGCTCGACCCGATCCGCGCGGCCCATGGCTCGAACCCCGATTTCCGGATTACGATTGAGGAGCCGCGCCTGCTGGGCACTTGGTCCGGCCTCATCCTGATGGGCTATGTCGAGTTTCAGCAGGGCGCACGCCAATCCGCTGGCGAAAACCGGCGCCGCTCCACCGTTCTGTTCGAGGAGGACGGGGACCGCCTGCTCTGGCGATATCTGCAGGAAACGGGCTTGCGCTTGTGAGCAAACGACTGCTGGTGAATTGGCTGCGGCGGGCGGTCGCCGCCCTTGACAAAAGCACACACCGGATCGTGAACTAGGGCCTCTATATCATGCTGCCTTCTACCGTTATCAGCGGGGCTCGCCCCGGGCTATCCGGTGCCGGGTTTCGACATAGTCCCGCTCGAGCCGCTCAGCTGGGCCAACAGGGCCCTGGATGAGTTGGCCGAGGAGGTGCATGAGTTGGTCCTCGAAGCGACGCCGATGCTGATCCCGGCCAATTCGGCTTGCCATATCGGGTGACACCACAGTTCGCGGGACAGCGCATTGAGGAACATGACACCGAAACGACTCCACCCCTATCTTTGAGGTTTGAAGATGACTGCATTCCTGACCGGTCCCACAATGCAACATGCAAGCTTGCTGCTGTTGCGGGTAACTACAGCGGGCCTCATGTTCTGGTGGGGCCTGGCCAAGGCGATGAATACCGGCGTCGGTCAAGGCGTATCAAACAAGTATTACGCGGGCGCCTTCACCCAGGATCTGCTGCTGACGGCGTTTGGCGGCGCGCAGGCGGTGGCGGCAGTGCTGATCGCGCTGGGCGCATTCAGGGGCATCTTGCTGCCTTTTCAATTCGCGGTGAACCTGTTCGTGGCCATCGTCGTCTGGCAGTCGATCGCCGATCCGTTCTGGATGTGGATGGGCGGTGAGCAGCCCGAGACGGTGAACACGCTCTTCTATCCTTCCGCGGTCGTGGCCGCAGCCTCGCTGGTGCTGATCGCGTTGCGCCGCCAGGACCGCTGGGCGGTTATGCCGTGAGCGAGATCCTGCTCCACAATTATGCTGCCAGCCCGGTAGCCGAGAAGGTGCGCGTGAGCCTTGGTATCAAGGGTCTGGCCTGGCGCGATGTCGATATTCCGCGTCTGCCGCCCAAGCCGCTGCTGACACCCCTGACCGGGGGCTATCGCCGCACACCGGTGATGCAGATCGGCGCGGATATCTTCTGCGACAGCCAGTGCATCCTGCGCGAGTTGCAGCGGCGCCAACCGGAACCCACATTCTTTCCCGGCGGCGCCGATGGCCTGGCCTGGGCGCTCAGCCGCTGGGCGGATGGCGAGTTGTTCTCGCTGGCGGTCAAATTGGTGCTGGGCGCGGCAGGCGACAAATTGGACCCGGCCTTTGCCGAGGATCGCGGGCGCCTTTATCTGGGCCCGGACTGGGGCGACCGGCTGGCGGCAGCGCACCGGGATCTACCCCATCTGGCGGCGCAGATGCGCGGGCATTTGGGCTGGATGAACGACCGGATTGCCGCGGGGCGCGATTTCATGCTTGGCGATGCACCGGGCCTGCCGGACGCGCTGGCCTATCATGTGGTGTGGTTCCTGCGCGGGCGCTGGGCCGCGGGGGCGGAACTCCTCTCGGAATTCCCAGCTTTGGAGTCATGGGAGGCACGCGTGAACGCTATCGGACACGGCACATCCAGCCCGATGGACGGGCAACAGGCACTGGCCGAGGCCCTTGCGTCCGAGCCCGCAACGCCTGAGAGCGACGATCCGCAGGACCCGCAGGGCCTCAACCCCGGTCAACGGGTCAGCATTACCCCCGACCTGGACGGCGGAGAACAACGGGTGGAGGGTCGCATCCACGCCGTTACCCGCAACACCATCGCGATCCGGCGCAGCGACCCGCAAACCGGCGACGTTTGCGTCCACTTCCCCCGCGTCGGTTATCGCATAGAGCGCCTGTGACGCGGATCTTCATCGATGCCGATGCCTGCCCGGTGAAGGAGGAGGCACTGCGCGTCTCCGACCGGCATGGGTTGGAGGTGTTCGTCGTCTCCAACGGCGGCATCCGCCCGAACCCCCATCCCCTTGTGCAGACCATCATCGTGCCTGACGGCCCGGACGTCGCCGATATGTGGATCGCGGACCGCGCGGGTCCCGGCGATATCTGCGTGACCGGTGACATTCCTTTGGCCGCGAAATGCATCGCCGTCGGCGCCCGCGCGATCCGACACAATGGCGAGGCGTTCACTCAGGCGAATATCGGCAATCAACTGGCAATGCGCGATCTGATGGCCGATATGCGCGCCGCCAATCCGCTGGGAGCCGGCGGCGGAGGCAAACCGTTCTCCAAAGCCGACCGTTCGCGCTTTCTGGATCAGTTGGAGCGAATGGTCCGCGCCGCTACGCGCGGCTGAGGCTGCTGCCACAGGGCTGTCAGCGGTGCTCTGCTAAGACGCTTCATTACAGAAATGGAGGCGTCATTGGATATTCAGGCATTCGAAACCCGCTCGGTCCGCATGGACCGTGTGCTGATGATCGAGATCTATGCGCCGGAAGAGGATGTAGATCGGATCGCCGCCAGCGTAACCGCGATCGACCCATTGGCCCAAGGCAACCACTACGACAGCAACATCTTCCAGACCGCGCCAGGCGTCGAGTGGTACCGCCCGCGGGAAGGCGCCGCGGCAGGTCCGGAACGCGATATGCGCAAACGTCCAGGCGTTGTGAAGCTGGTCTTCGAAATTGCGGAGGACCACGCAAAGTTGCACCAGATCATCGAGGCGGTCTATCAGATCCACAGCTATCAGGAGCCGGTGATCCGGGTGCGCCCGATCCTCAGCTCCCGCACCAAGGGGCTGGACGACAGCGACAATCCCAATCGCTGGTGGAACACGAGCGGCGACTGGAAGAAGGCCTAGACCCGCTTTTGAGCGATCTGCCAGATCTGCGCGCCAAAGACCGCAACCAACACGATTACTCCGCCCAGAACAGTGAGCGTGGCGGGTAGTTCGGCCAGGATCAACCAGGCGAGAAGCGGGGCGAAGGGCGTCTCCAGCGCGCTTAACAGGGCTGCTTCAGCCGATGGAAGGCGTCTCGCGCCTTCCAAAAGGGTTACCGAAGCGATGGCAAAAATCAGACCGAAGGCGATCAGCGCAGGCAGCGCAGATGCCTCGACCCGCAAAGGGTCCGCGAAAATCAGCGCAGGCGGCAACAAAACTATCGAAGAGAGGACCGCGGGCAAGGCAGCCGGCGTCTCGGGCCAACGCCTATAGACGACCATGACTGCGGACATCATCAGCGTCATCCAAAGCGCCAGAAGATCGCCGCGCAGGCTGCCTCCGCCAAGCGAGCCGCCGACAATCAGCGCCACCCCGCAAAGTGCCAGCAGGCTGCCCACGACGACGGGCGGCGAGGGTCGCTCGCGCAGTGCCAGCCATGCGAGCGCTGCAGCGACGAACGGACTGGCGGCGTAGATAAGCGCCACATTGGCAACGCTCGTCAGCTTGAAAGCCGGAATGAACGCGGCGGTTCCGAGGGCCGACAGCACCACCACCAACCAACCTGGCCCGCGCATCTGGCGCATCTCGCTGCCAAGCCGCCGTGTCATCGCGAGGTAAAGGAGCGTGAATCCCGCCGCAGCGACGCCGCGCCAGAAAATCACCGTCCAGGCATCCACCGGGATCCCCTTGGTGAATATGCCTGCCGTGCTGAAAACAATCGCCGATACGACGACCAGAATCACGCCCTGCCCGCGCCGTTCTGCCAATACCTGTAACACCATGCTTGCCCGCCCCCGTGCTCGATTGGTGTCCGGTATAGGCGGAGCCTGCTGACAGCGCCGTGTCAGCAGATCTGGCGTTGAGGGAGAAATCGGGCGTTTGCGTCAGGCGACGCGTCCACCCTCCAACCGGACGACGCGGTCCATTCGGGCGGCCAGATCATGGTTATGGGTGGCTATCAGGGCGGCCAGACCGGTATCGCGTACGATCTCCAGCAACAGTGCGAAGACGCGATCCGCCGTAGCCGGATCCAGATTGCCGGTCGGCTCGTCGGCGAGCAGCAATCGCGGAGAGTTTGTCAGCGCCCGGCAGATCGCGACGCGTTGCTGCTCGCCGCCAGACAATTCTCCAGGCCGATGCCCTGCCCGGTCGGCGAGCCCGAGCTTATCCAGAAGGTCCCGCGCATGGGACAGCGCCACCCGGCGAGAAATACCGGCGGTCATCTTAGGTATCGCAACATTCTCCTCGGCCGAAAACTCGGGCAGCAGGTGGTGAAACTGATAGACGAACCCCAACAAGTCGCGCCGCGCGGCAGTGCGCGCCTCGTCCTGCAGGCCGGTCATCTCCTCGCCAGCGATGTGGATTGCGCCGGCAGTCGGGCTGTCGAGCAGCCCGGCGATCTGCAGCAGCGTGGATTTGCCCGCGCCGGATGGTGCGACGAGCGCTACAATCTCGCCGGGTTCGATAGTGAGGTCCACACCCTTCAACACCTCCACAGGTCGGGCGCCGGGATAGGTTCTGGTGACGCCCGACAATGACAGGGCGGCGGTCATGATCCAGCCCGATGGTGTCCCGGACTTGATCCGGGACCTCGGGTGTGCTGTTGAACAAGCGGACCCGCAACAAGTCCGGGACATGACAGCGCTTCACTCATTGCGCAGCGCCTCCACCGGGTCCAGGCGCGCGGCACGCCAGGCGGGGTAGAGCGTCGCGAGAAACGAGAAGCTTAGCGCTGTCGCGATTGTCAGCACCACATCGCTCCACTGCAACACAGCAGGTAGGCGCGTCAGATACCGCAATTCCGAATCCCAGACCTGGGTGCCAGTGATCCATTCCACCGCCCCCTGGATGTCGTGGATATAGATCGTGAAAAGGACACCTGCGATCACGCCCAGGATGGTTCCGGTGACGCCAATTGCCGAACCCGCGATGAAAAACACCCGCATGATCGCACCCCTTCGCATGCCGAATGTGCGCATGATGCCTATATGGCGCGTTTTCTCCTTCACCAACATGATCAGGCCCGACACGATGTTCAGCGCCACGATCAGGAAGATCAGGCTGAGGACGAAGAACATCACATTGGCTTCGACCTTCAGGGCGGTGATGAAGGCGCCATTCTCGCGCTGCCAGTTCCAGAAAAACGCGCCGGGACCCAGCGAGGGGG
>JBCCDU010000025.1:0-49164 GCA_039030715.1 Pseudomonadota bacterium | reverse complement strand
CGCTCGCACCAACCAGCCAGTCCTGATGTTCGCCGACGACTTCAGCGATTACTTCAACCAGTTCGCGATCGCGCCTTCTGAGATGTGGAAGCTGGTCCTCTTCTGGCTGCCACGCGACACCTCGGCGACCTCTCCGCCTTACAGTTACCTAGTGTCGCGCTCGTTGACCTTGCTGATCAGCGCAATCGGCAGGCTGTAGCCTTCGTAGAACCCGGATGGAGCCTTCTTGATCTCCAGGTCGGTGAATGGTGGTTTGATGGCCATGAAAGTCTCCCTGGTCGCGACAGCATGTCTGTCGTCTGTAAAGTCTCGATATTCGAGTATTGCGCGTTTTTTTTCAGCATAGATGTTTTTTGCGACCCTATCCCAGCATTCCGCGCCAACCTCTGACGCTTAAGGATCAATTCTCGTCGCCGCAGGCGATGGCCGACGGATTGTCATCACGCGACAGTTTGATCAGCAGGTTTGACCCACAGCCGCGAACCCGCTACCTGTCTGAGGCTGTTTTTCAATGCGAGGACCCGATGCTGAGAGCGCTCTGCTTGACCCTAGCCCTCCTGCTGACCATACCGACAATGGAGGCCAAGGCCGTGGACATCAAAGACCCTGAAAACACCCTGATCATCGAGCTCAAGACCGGTAAGGTGACGATCGAGATGCTACCCGATGTTGCACCGGGCCATGTCGAGCGGATCAAGAAACTGACGCGCGAAGGGTTCTATGACGGGATCGTCTTTCACCGCGTGATCGAAGGCTTCATGGCCCAGACCGGCGACCCGACCGGCACCGGAACCGGCGGCTCGAAGTATCCCGACCTGAAGGCCGAGTTTTCCAGCCTTCCCTTCGACCGCGGCATGGTGGGCATGGCACGCTCCTCCGCGCCCCATTCGGGGAACAGCCAGTTCTTTATCATGTTCGAGGACGGGCATTTCCTGAACAATCAATACACGGTCTGGGGCCGGGTGATCGATGGCATGGAGCATGTCGACAACATCAAGCGCGGCGTCGGCCAATCTGGGCAGGTGAAGGATCCGGACGCGATGGTCAAAGTCACGGTTGCTGCCGACGATTGATCCCTGAATGCCACAAGCGCTCGGCCTCATAAGGCCGAGCAGCTTTGTTTAGAAACGTGATTTTGTTTACACACGTTGCAACGATAAGTTGAATTATCTGTTCTCCTTCTTCGGAGCAATTTTGCTGTGAGAGTTATTTTGCACGTTGGCCCGCCCAAGACGGGTTCAAGCTATATTCAGGAAGTGTTGCTGACGAACACCGATCTGCTGTTGACCATGGACTGGCAGCTTCCGGTGCCAGGTAGGCTAGCGGATCGCGGCGACCATGGCGACTTGGCGTATAAGCCGCAAGACTATCTGACGGAAGGCGAGCCCGGGCATGCCAACTTGGCAGCTCTAAGAGGCAGCCAGCATAACCTGATATTTTCGGCGGAGGGGCTATGCTATTGGAAACTTTCCCAGTTCGAGGCGCTTGCAGATATTCTGGGTGCGGATCACGTGGATGTGGTTTTCTTCCTACGCGATCCTTTCGCCACATTTTATAGCACATGGCGCGAAGAGGTGAAGCACGGCAATACCAGAGGGCTGCCCGAGGCGTTCATGGAGCATTTCGCCGATCCCAGTCACTCTGTCGTGATCAATCCATCGCTCCTGCTTCGAAATTTGGCGCACCTGCCGAAACCTTTTAGGTTAACCGTGCTGCCATATGACCAGTTCATGGCGCGAGGCGAGAATATCATTGACCATATCTGGTACAAGACGATGCGCTTCACGGCACCTTATCGGGTTGCGAGAAGCAATGTGAATAGGTCTTTCCCGATCGGCATGAGCGAGTTTTTGCGACTGCTGCTTCAGGAATATCATGCCCGGTACCCCGCAACCAATCTGGTCGAAGCTCGCATCGCATTCCACAAACTCTATTATGAGTCGAGAGACCGCAAATCCATTGGTCTCCTGCCTTTTGGCGACAGTCGCAATTACAATCAGAGGCTAAACGAAGCCATCGACCGTGTCATGGATCGGAAGCGCACCTTCATCATGCGCCGCGACACCGGGGTACACAACTTCATCCGTCGTCAGGTCCACGAGGAATTCGGCAAATTCATGCCTGAGCCCGTATCTCTCGAGGAAATCTATGCTGAAGGCGATGTCGAATTCACCTATTTCAACACCGAAGACCTCTGGAAGTCGCGCGCCATTCGCCGCTTGTTGAATGACATGATCCCGGCTATTCGAGCACATCTTACGGCACGAGCGAACACGCGAGATGTCGTCAATGGCTGAGTGCGTTTGCAGAAGGGGTGTAACATCATATCGCTGGACGCGTTCGATTTCGAACTGCCGGAGGAGTTGATTGCCCTGCGTCCGTTGCGCCCCCGCCCGGCCTCGCGGTTGTTGGTGGCGGTTGGCGCGGCGACCGAGGAAGCCCAGGTGGCAGATCTGGGCCGCTGGTTGCACCCGGGCGACATGCTGGTATTCAACGACACGCAGGTGATCCCGGCGCGTCTGCACGGGACACGTCACCGCGAAAGCAGGGATGGCAGCGGTGTCGCGAAAATTGAAGCGACGCTAATCCAGCGCGAGGGGCCGAACCTGTGGCGTGCATTGGCGCGACCGGGAAAGCGCCTGGCTGCGGGCGACCGGCTGCGATTCGGAGCCGAACTGGAAGCGATGCTGGACAAGAAGCTGGCGGACGGCGAGGTGCTGCTGCGTTTCGCCCTAAGCGGCCCCGGCTTGGACGCGGCGATCGCCCAGGCAGGCTCCATGCCCTTACCGCCCTATATCGCGCAACGCCGGGCAGCAGATGCGCGGGACATGGTCGACTATCAGACGGTCTTTGCCCGCCGCCCCGGTGCCGTTGCAGCCCCCACGGCGTCGCTGCATTTCGATGAGGCGCTTTTGGCGCGGCTCGAGGGGCAGGGCGTGCTGTCCACCCGTCTGACCCTGCATGTGGGCGCGGGCACGTTCCTGCCGGTCAAAACACAGGACATCGCTTCGCACAAAATGCATGCGGAATGGGGCGAGATCACCGATCAGGCGGCAGAGACCATCAATGCGGCGCGGGCGAGGGGCGGGCGGATCATCCCGGTCGGCACCACGGCCTTGCGCCTGCTGGAAAGCGCGGCGGGACCGGACGGCACACTCCAACCCTGGCGGGGGGATACGGATATCTTTATTCGGCCCGGGTACCGCTTTCGCGTCACCGATGGCCTGATGACGAATTTCCACCTTCCCAAGTCCACACTGTTCATGCTGGTCAGCGCGTTGATGGGAACGGGCCGTATGCAGGCGCTCTATGCCCACGCGATTAGGGAAAAATTCCGGTTTTATTCTTATGGCGACAGCAGTTTGCTGTTGCCAATGCGCTGAGCCGGGATTACGCCGCGCCTCCCTGCTTTGGCAGACGCCGAATTTTAGCCACGCGCGACGCCGCAATGCCGCAACCAGACGATCAATCCGCCGCTGGCACAGGCAGGTTCTGTCTCAGGCTGCATATGAAGGACTGTCGAAATGATCCATGTGCTGAAAAATTCATGGGCGCTGTTCGTCGGCATGTTTCTCCTGCAACTCGGCAACGGGATGCAGGGTACGGCACTGGGTCTGCGCGGCGGTGTCGAGGAGTTTGATGCCTCCACCATGGGCTATGTCATGGCGGGCTATTTCCTGGGCTTTCTGGGCGGCGCGCAGGCTTGTCCCTGGATGCTGCGCAGGGTGGGCCATGTGCGGGTTTTCGCGGCCCTTGCGTCACTGATTTCAGCGATCTTCATCATCTATGCTTGGTGGGTCCATCCCATCGGCTGGTTTGCCATGCGGGTTCTGGTGGGGTTTTGCTTCTCCGGCGTCTATGTGGTCGCGGAAAGCTGGCTGAACGACGGGGTCGACAATTCCAATCGTGGCAAGGCGCTCAGCGCCTATCTGATCGTGCAGATGGCAGGCATCGTGCTGGCCCAGGCGATGATCAACGTGGCTAGCGCCGATGGGTATGTCCTGTTCGTCATCATGTCCATCGCGGTCTCACTGGCGGTGACGCCGATCCTGCTCTCGGTCTCGCCGGTGCCGATGTTCGAGGCCACCAAGCGGATGAGTCTGGTGGAGCTTTTCCACTCCTCGCCGCTTGGCTGTATCGGGACGTTTTTCCTGGGCGCGATCTTTGCTTGCCTGTTCGGGATGGCGGCGGTTTATGGCACCGAAGTGGGCCTCAGTACGCAGGAGATCGCGATTTTCGTCGGCACGATCTATCTGGGCGGGCTGGTGCTGCAATACCCGATCGGCTGGGCATCGGACCGGATGGACCGGCGCTCGCTGATTGCGATCACCACTGCAATCGGCGCTTTGGCGGCCGCCGTGACGCCGTTGCTGGGCGCGTCCTTCGAGGTGCTGCTGGCCGCAGCGTTCCTGATCGGGGGCATGGCGAACCCGCTCTATTCGCTCCTGCTGGCCCACACCAACGACTTTTTGGAGCATGATCAAATGGCTTCCGCCGCCGGTGGTCTGGTCGTGCTGAACGGCGTGGGGGCCGCGGGCATGCCGGTGATCGTCGGTTATGTCATGGATCTCTATGGCCCTAACAGCTTTCTCTGGTCGATTGCGCTGACCATGGGCATCATCGCGTGCTATTCTCTCTATCGTATGACCAAACGGGCGGCGACCCCGGTCGAGGAGACGATGCCCAGCGCACCGATCGGCATGATCACCACCTCGGTCAACGCCGAATATGCGCAGGACGTGGCCATCGAACAGGCCACCGCCGAGGAGGAGGACGCAAGCTGGACACCGGAGAGAGAAAACGCCTAGCCGATCCTGTCCTGCGCTATTGGCTGAAGGACGCGGGCGAGGATGCCTGGTACGCCATCGATGCCGATCGCGATGACGACATACGCGCGCGATTTCTGGACCTCTGGCACAGGGGGGCGGCCGGTCGCCTGATGAGCTGGGTCAGCCGACCGCGCAGCGCCCTTGCCCTGCTGATCCTGCTCGACCAGTTCTCGCGTAACATCTTTCGGGGGCAACCCGGGGCTTTTGCGGCCGACCCCATTGCGTTGCGCGCCACCGTCACGTCGCTGCGACTGGGTCACGATCTGGCGATCGCCGAGCCGGAGCGACAGTTCTTCTATCTGCCTCTGATGCATTCCGAACGTCTGGCCGATCAGGATCGCTGCGTGCGTCTGATCCGGATGCGAATGCCGCAACATGGCGACGTGAACCTGGAACACGCCCAAAAGCATCGCGAGGTGATCCGCCGGTTCGGGCGCTTTCCCAGCCGCAACGCCATTCTGGGTCGCACCGATAACCGGGCGGAGATCGCGTATCGCGAGGCGGGCGGCTATATGTCCTGAATTGCGTCGCCTCGCGCCACGGCCTAGGCTGAACGCGATGCAGGACAGGAGCCTTCCATGAGCAGCTATGACGTGGTGGTGATCGGGGCGGGCCCCGGTGGATATGTGGCGGCGATCCGGGCTGCGCAACTAGGCCTGAAGGCCGCCGTGGTCGAACGCGAGCACCTGGGCGGCATTTGCCTCAACTGGGGCTGCATCCCGACCAAGGCGATGCTCCGCTCGGCCGAGGTGTTCCATCTGATGCATCGCGCCAAGGAATTTGGGCTTCAGGCTTCAGGCATTGGATACGATCTCGATGCCGTGGTCGCACGCTCGCGCAAGGTCGCGGGGCAACTCTCCGGCGGGGTCGGGCATCTTCTGAAGAAAAACAAGGTCGATGTGGTGATGGGAGAGGCCAGCGTGCCCGCCCCGGGCCGCGTTGCCGTCAAAGGCGACAAGCCGCAGGAATTGCAGGCCAAGCATATCATTCTGGCCACAGGGGCGCGGGCGCGTGAATTGCCTGGGCTGGAGGCTGATGGCGATCTGGTCTGGACCTACAAGCACGCTTTGCAACCTCCCCGGATGCCCAAGGACCTGCTGGTCATTGGCTCCGGTGCCATCGGGATCGAGTTTGCCAGTTTCTTCAACACGCTCGGTACCAAAACCACGGTAGTCGAAGTGATGGACCGTGTCCTGCCGGTGGAGGATGCGGAGATCTCGGCCCATGCCCAGAAGCAATTCGAAAAACAGGGGATGACCATCCTCTCTGGCGCTATGGTCAAACAGCTAGACCGCGCAAAGGGTAAGGTGACCGCGCATATCGAGGCTGGTGGCAAGGTCGAGAAACAGGCTTTCGATACCGTGATTTCGGCTGTCGGCATCGTCGGCAATACCGAAGGTTTGGGGTTGGAGGCGCTGGGCATCAAGGTCGACCGCACCCATGTGGTGACGGATGATCATTGCCGGACGGGCGTGGACGGTATCTATGCCATCGGCGACCTGGCGGGTGCCCCCTGGCTCGCCCACAAGGCCAGCCATGAGGGCGTAATGGTCGCCGAGATGATCGCGGGTCAGCACCCCCATGCGGTCGACCCCGCTAGCATCGCCGGATGCACCTATTGCCACCCGCAGGTCGCCAGCATCGGCTTGACCGAGGCGCAGGCGAAGGAGCAGGGCCTGGATGTAAAAGTTGGCCGGTTTCCCTTCATCGGAAACGGCAAAGCCATCGCGCTGGGCGAGCCGGAGGGGATGATCAAGACGGTCTTTGACGCCAAGACCGGCGAGCTTCTGGGCGCCCATATGGTGGGTGCCGAGGTGACCGAGCTGATCCAGGGCTATGTCGTCGGGCGCCAGCTGGAGACGACCGAGCAGGACCTGATGCAGACGGTCTTTCCCCATCCGACGCTCAGCGAAATGATGCATGAAAGCGTGTTGGACGCCTGGGGGCGGGCCGTGCATTTCTGACCCGGGCGCCTCCACCTTGACGACATCAAAGGCCCTTAGTGGTATTATAGTGCCAATAAATATGTGGAGATTGCGATGTCCGATCCCTATTCCAACCTCGCAGCCGAAGACGAGGCCATGCAAGCGCGCATCGCCGATGCGATGGAGGCACGGTGCCTGGAACCCGCGCAGGTGGCGATCCGCGAGGAGTATCTGAGTGGCCTCGATCTGCCGGGGGACGCGCTGGCCGTCGAGTTCGGCTCGGGCACCGGCCATGTGACGCGGGATCTCTGCACCATTGCCGGTGCCGCGCGGGCTTTGGGGATCGAACCCTCGCCCGTCATGGTCCAGCGCGCGCAGCAGAACTTTGCTTCGTACCCCGCGCTCAGCTTCGAGACCGGTGATGCTAAACACACCAAGTTGCAGGATGCTTCGGTCGATCTGGTCCTGATGCACACCCTACTCTGTCATGTTCCGGGGCCGGAGGATGTGCTCCGCGAAGCGTTCCGCGTCTTGAAACCGGGCGGCGTCCTTGCGATCTGCGACGGAGATTACGACACCGCGACTGCGCAGATTGCCGACTTCGACCCCCTGGATCAGCTTGTCCGTTTCATGATCGATCAAAACGTGACCAATCTCTGGATTATGCGCCAGATCGCAGATCTGTTGAATTCCAACGGTTTCGAGATCGGAAGGCGGCGCGGCCATGGCTATGTCGCCGAGGGAGAAGCCGGGTACTTCCTGACCGTGATCGAGCGTGGCGCCGACAGGATGGCGGAGACTAGCGTGATCTTCCCTGCAACCGCCGAGGCGCTGAAGACGGAGGCACGCGAGCGCGTCGCCCACAACAAGTTCTTCGGCTTCATGTCCTATGTGAGCCAGATCGCACGCAAGCCGGCATCGGCCTGAATGCTTTCCGAATTTCCGATGCGTTGGGTGCGGAAATGAAAGAAGCCCCGCTGAGGGGGCTTCAAGATCTTCGCTTCGCCGTCCAGGTCAGTTCGGCTGCGGCTCCATCCCACCATCGGGTTCCGGCGGGCGTTTGGGTTTGCCTGCTTTCGGCACCGCCGCATGACCCCCAGTGCCGGTGGCAGTCGGGGGCACGCCGCCGTCGTCGGAGCGATCGAGTTTCTCGCCCGCGATCACCTTCTGGATCTCGTCGCCGGTCAGCGTCTCATATTCCAGCAGGCCTTCTGCCAGACGTACGAAGTCCTCTTTCTTCTCGGTCAGGATGCGCTTGGCCGTTTCATAGCCGGTATCGACCAGGCGTCGGACTTCCGCATCGATGATCTTCTGTGTCTCGGGCGAGTTGCTGGAGGGGTTGTTGTAGGCCCCTAGGTAACTCTGCTGCTCGTTTGCATAATCGATATTGCCGAGCTTGTCGGAGAAGCCGAATTGCGTAACCATCGCGCGCGCGATGCGGGTTACCTGCTGGATGTCCGAGGTAGCGCCAGAGGTCACGTTTTCCTCGCCGAAGGTCAGCTCTTCCGCCACCTTGCCGCCCATCGCCATGGCGATCTTGCTCTCGTATTTGGTCTTCGAGACCGAATACTGATCCCGCTCCGGCAAGCTTAGCACCAGACCCAGCGCGCGGCCGCGCGGGATGATCGTCGCCTTGTGGATCGGGTCGTGCTGCGGGACGTTCAGGCCGACAATCGCATGACCGGCCTCGTGATAGGCGGTCAGCTTTTTCTCGTCCTCGGTCATGATCATCGAGCGGCGCTCCGCCCCCATCATCACCTTGTCCTTGGCTTGCTCGAAATCCTCCATGGTCACCACGCGTTTGTCAGCGCGGGCGGCGTGCAGGGCGGCCTCGTTGACCAAGTTCGCCAGATCGGCACCGGAAAAACCGGGTGTGCCGCGAGCGATCACTTTCAGGTCCACATTGGGCGCCAGCGGAACCTTGCGGGCATGGACGTGCAGGATCTTCTCGCGCCCGCCAATATCCGGGTTGGGCACAGTGACCTGACGGTCGAAACGACCGGGGCGCAGAAGAGCGGGGTCCAGAACATCGGGGCGGTTGGTGGCGGCGATCAGGATCACGCCCTCATTGGCCTCGAACCCGTCCATCTCGACCAAAAGCTGGTTCAGCGTCTGCTCACGCTCGTCGTTGCCACCGCCATAACCGGCGCCACGGTGGCGACCGACGGCATCGATCTCGTCGATGAAGACGATGCAGGGCGCGTTCTTTTTCGCCTGCTCGAACATGTCGCGGACCCGGCTGGCACCGACGCCCACGAACATCTCGACAAAATCCGAGCCAGAAATAGTGAAGAAAGGCACGCCCGCCTCGCCCGCAATCGCGCGTGCCAGCAGTGTCTTACCAGTACCGGGAGGGCCCACCAGAAGCGCGCCCTTGGGAATCTTGCCGCCCAGGCGCGAGTACTTGCCGGGATCGCGCAGGAATTCGACGATCTCCTCCAATTCCTCCTTCGCCTCGTCAATGCCTGCCACATCGTCGAAGGTCACCTTGCCCGAGCGTTCGGTCAGCAACTTCGCCTTGGACTTGCCAAAGCCCATCGCGCCGCGCCCGCCGCCCTGCATGCGGTTCAGGAAGAAGATCCAGATTCCGAAGATGATCAGCATCGGCAGCCAGAAACCCAAGGTCGAGAGCAGGCCGCCACGCTCCTGCGGGCGCACCTCGATGGCGACACCGGCGGTGCGCAGGTCGTCCACCACTTCGGCACCGCGGGGCTGTACGGTCGTGAACCTGTCATTGCCGTTGGTCGTGCCCGCGATGGTTTCTCCATCGATCACGACTTCGCGGATTTCACCACGCTCGACCCTGTCCATGAAGTCAGAGAACGGGATTTCGTTGCCACCGCTTCCGGACCCGTTGTCCTGAAACACCGTAAAAAGCGTGATGACGAGCAGGAGAAGGACGGCCCAGAAGGCCATGTTGCGGGTGTTGTTCACGTTGGACGTCTCCCGTTGCCACGCGTGATCGCGTGGGCCTCAAACTCTATTGCGATCCCTTTAGATAGGGGTAAATGCGCGAAACTTAAAGTCGGGTGCAGCGACTAAAGCGCGCGGGAATTCGGGTCAAATGAGCCGAAAACGCGGATTCCCCTACCTCGGACGCCGCATCATGCGGCAGCAGGCCCGGGAAAAGCGGCGCCGCAACAACCCGGCCGCCCGACCAGACCGCCGGTGCGCTCAACTTCGCGGGGCGGGGGCAGGGCGGCCATTTCGCTCGGGCTTCACCACTTGAGCGGAGTTGCGCGAGGCCCGCAGCACCGAGCGCGCCCACCATCAGGTTGCCCGTATCCGGTCCTTGAATATGCCAGTGCCGGTCCCAGGGCGTGCGGTCGCTCAACGGCTGCGGGTCGGCAGCCGCCCCCGGCTCGCGGCAGATCGTGAGGTGGTCCGCGCTCCAGAGGATCTGACACCCCGAAAGCGTCTGGTTCGAACGCCTCCGCCAAAGGGCTTCCAGCGCGCGGAAACGGGGACGATAGATGCGACGGCCCAGCCAGCCCAACGCATCGGCGATCAGGGCGAGGCGGCTGTCTTCGGCTGCGGCTTCCAACATATCCAGGGCGAAGACGATCTCACCGCAGCGGCCAATCTGCGCAGCTTCTACGGCCAGACGGTCGCGGTCTCGCTCCAACACCTCGCGCTGGCGCGTGAGGCGCCGGGCGGTTTCGGCCAAGCCTGCAGGCGTCAAGCCCAACGCCTCCATCGCCTGGCGCAGCTTCACGCGGTCGTATGAGGGATCATCGTTGGTCGGATCCTCGATCCAGGTCACACCATGCGCGCGCAAAACTTCGCGTAGTGCCGCTCGGGTGATGCCGAGCAGGGGGCGCAGCCAAAGAGTGCCACCGATCTCCACCCGCTCCGCCATGCCGCTGAGGCCATCGACGCCGGAGCCGCGTTGCAGGCGCAGCAGAACCGTCTCGGCCTGGTCGTCCATCGTGTGGCCCAGCAGAACCGCGCTAAGTCTTTTCCGTTCGGCCCAGTCTCCCAACAGCCTGTGGCGGGCATCGCGGGCACGGGCTGACAGGTTACCGCTCTCGGTGCCATCCTGCACCCACGTCAGGATCTCATGCGGCAGGCCCAGACGCCGCGCGGTATCGCGCGCCGCCTCGGCCTCGATCCGGCTTTCGGGGCGGAGCTGATGATCCACGCTTGCTACATGCAGCGAGCGCTGTGCCCAAAGCGATGCGAGGAGCGCGAGGGCGGTGGAGTCCCCACCGCCCGACAGCGCGATCCCAATCGGCCCCGATGGTGCCAGCCGGTCGAGTGCGTCGATGACCTGGGCGATGACAGTGGACGGGTTATCCACAACCGAGATTGGCAAGCTCGCTGATGGCCCCTTCACGCACCGTTTGGGGGGCGTTCGGGAATTGCCGGTTGACCTCACGCAGCGTCTGACATCCCGCATCCACCTGGCCCAGACGCCCCAACGTCACGCCAAGCTGCAACAGGTTGTCCGGGGCGAACTGCCCCGTTTCGTTGGTATTGTAGCCACCCAGATAGGTCTTCGCCGCGCTGCGCAGATCGCCGCGCACCGTCTGGCTTTGCCCCAGCCAGTAATACGCCTCTCCCGCCAGCGGGCTCTGCGCGTTCTCCGCGATGAAGCGACGCAGCCGGTCCTCGCCCTGATCGAAGCGGCCTTGCTGGATATCCGCCTTCGCACGATCCAGGTCGGCCTGTTCCGACAGCACGATCTGGGGTTGGGTCTGTTCCTGCTGATCGCCGAGGTTGACCTCGCCACCTACGCTGGGGTCGCCGCCTTCCAGCTCCGTCACGCGGAAGATCAGATCCTCCAGTTGCAGCTTCACCTGCTGACGCAGTTGGCGATTCTCGAATTGCAGTTTTTCGACCTCGCCGGTCAGGCGCGAGATCTGGGCTTCCAGCCTGGCGGCATCGACGCTGCCGCCGGTGCCGCCGCCGGGCGCCTGACCCGCGCCCAGCCTCGCCCGCATATCCGCAAGCTCTGCCGCCATGAGATCGAGGCGATAGAGCATTTCGTCGGGGTTGTCCGAGGCCCCGGTCCAGGTCTGTCCTGCGGCACTGCCGCCGATGAGCGTGCTCACCGCCAGCAGGGCCAGGATCCGTTTCGGTCCCATCATCGAAGCCTCTCCCCCAATCGCGCGCTTAGCTGCTGGGCGCGCCGGTGACCACGGTCATGCCGCGGCGGTTCTGCGACCAGCTGTTCGGGTCCGAGCCGAGCGCGATCGGCCGCTCCTTGCCATAGCTGACAGTGCGCAGACGGTTCGCTTCGACGCCCTGCGAGATCAGGTAATTGTAGACCGAGTTCGCGCGCCGCGCGCCGAGCGCGAGGTTGTACTGCCGGGTGCCACGTTCGTCGGCGTGCCCCTCGATCACCGCCGTCGTTCCAGGGTTCGAGTTCAGCCACTGGGCCTGACCGCTCAGCGTTGCCTGGGCCGACGAATTCAGATCATGCCGATCAGTGTCGAAGAACACCCGGTCGCCGACCACCTGGTTGAAATAGGCCAGGGTGTTCGGGGCGGGTCCGCCCGCAGTGCTGCCGCCGCCGGTGACGCCAGCGTCGGGCCCTGCTTCCGGATCACTGCTACACGCAGCCAGCAAAAGTGCGGCGCCAATCAGCGCGATTTTCTTGAGGATCATGGTGTGGGTCTCCTTGCCCGTTCACTGCTGTTTTCGTTTCACTATCCTTGCGCAAGCCCCAGGCGCAAGGGGCTCGCTCACTTGCGCAACGGCGACCACGCTGGGTCAGAGGCTGCATTCGGGGTCGCGACCTGGCGCACATTGGTGCCGGTCGCGGCATCGATCGAGATCAGTTGTGGGCGCCCGTTCTGCCCCGCGCTCTCGCGATAGAACATCACCACCCGGCCATTGGGCGAGAAGGTCGGCCCCTCCTCGAGGAAACTGGCCGAAAGCAGGCGCTCCTCGGACCCATCGGGCCGCATCACGCCGATATGGAAGCGCCCGCCGCGCACATTGGTGAACGCGATCCGGTCCCCCTTGGGCGACCAGACCGGCGTGGAATAGGACCCCGAACCGAAGCTGATCCGTGTCGCGCCACCGCCACCCGCCGACATCACATAAAGCTGCTGCTTGCCGCCGCGGTCGCTCTCGAACACGATCTGGCTGCCATCGGGCGAATAGGAGGGCGAGGTATCGATCCCCGGGTGCTGGGTCAGGCGGCGCAACTGGCGGCTGCCCAGATCCATCGCGTAGACATCCGTGTTGCCTTCGCGGCTAAGCGACATCACGACCGAGCCGCCATCGGGCGAGAAGCGCGGCGCAAAGCTCATGCCCGGGAAATTCCCCAGCCGTTCGCGCTGTCCTGTGTCCAGGTTCAGCATAAAGACCTGCGGTGCCCCCGTGTCGTAGGAAATGTACAAAATCGATTGGTCATTGGGGGAGAAACGCGGGCTCAGCACCAAACCGTCGGACCCCGGCAGAAACCGCAGATTGGCGCCGTCCTGATCCATGATCGCCAAACGCTTGCGCCGGTCGCCCTTGGGGCCCGTTTCGTCCACGAAAACCACGCGGCTGTCGAAATAGGGACCCTCGCCGGTCAGCTTGGCATAGATTCCGTCGGCGACCTTGTGCGCGACCCGGCGCCAATCGGCGGGATCGGCCAGAAACTGCAGGCCCTCCAACTGCTCCTCGGCGTTGGTGTCAAAGACCCGGAACTGCACCTGAAGGCGGCCATCGCCCGCGCGGAACACCGTGCCCGCCACCATCGCATCGGCATTGATCGCGCGCCAATCGGCGTATTGCGGGACCGTATCGAACTCGGAAATCTGGCCGATAAACGCCTCCTCCGGGATCAGCCGGAACAGGCCGGAACGTTCCAGGTTGGCCTTCACCACGCCGACGATATCGCCCGCGACCTGGGTCAGCCCGGCCTCCTGCGCGATGAAGGGAGTGATGGCAATCGGCAAAGGTTCGAACTGGGCACCTGTTACGTCGATCTGCAAGGCACCATCGTCTTGCGACTGAGCGCGTGGTGCGCTGCCCGCCACGACAGCTATTGCCAGAACAACCGCACCACATAGGCGCAGCAGATCGGAAACGGTCACATAAGATCTCATGAGGCAAACCCGATATTGTCCGGAGTGAAGGTGACGTGGATCAGTTTCCACGCATCGTACTTGTTGGCGGGAAGTTTGCGGAACTCTCCAGCGGCCTCCGCCTTGCGCAGCGCTCGGGAGCCCGCACGAAACAACGCCTGTTGCGCTGCCCCGCTGCCACCGGAAACGCGCAGCTGGCTCGGCTTTCCAGTAATTTTGCCGCTGCGATCAAGCCGAATGGCGATGACCACCGCCATGCCCCGCTCGCGCGCGCCCGAATAGACGAAATGGCGCTTGATGCCCAGGCGCAGCGCATCCTTCTCGCCCCGCGTAACGCGTTGAGCGAAAGCGGATTTCGAACCACCCGCCGCGCGGGCCGGCTTCTCGGGCTGCGGCTTGGGCGTCGTTTCCGTTTCGGCAGGCGTCGGTTTGGCCTCGGCCTGCTTCTGCTGCTCCTGTTTGCGCGCGGCTTCAGCTGCGGCGATGGCGACTGCCGCCTTGTCGGCGTCGCGGGCGACGGGCAGCTTCGCTTCCAGCGGCGCATTGCCCAGCGGTGCGTCCGGTTGTGTCTCCGCCACTTCCGCAGGCTCGGTCTCTTCGGGTTCGGGCTTCGGCTCCTCCGCCGCCAATTCCGGCTCAGGCTCCGGTGGGGGAGTGGGTTGCGGCGCTGGTTGCGGCGTCTGCTGCGTGGCCAGCGGCTGCACCGGCTCGGTCGAGGGCGGGCTTTCCGGTGTCGCGGCCTGATCGGGCAGCACGTCCGGCGAGGGTACCTCGGCAATCGACGGCACCGGCGCCTCGGTCGGGATCGAGGTCGGCGGCGGCGGGATCGACAGATCGGGCAGGTCCGGGCGGTTGGGCGGCGGGGCCGAGGCCAGAAGCTCTGGCGCTTCCGGCGCATCGTTCGCGTCAGATGGCGTCGCGACATCGCTGGGGGCGCTTTCCCCCTCCGCCGGTTCGCTCAGATCCGCCGGGCCCTCGTTCGGCACGATGGGCGCCGTCGACAGCATCGCGTCGAACTCGGTACCGTCCACCACATCCACTTCGGTCAGCACAAAGGGCACGTCATCCTGGCGGAACCAATCGGTGCCGATCACGACGGCCAAAAGAAAGCCGCCATGCATAGCCCCGGAGATGATGGCACCCTTGTGCATCGCCTATTCCGTTGCCCCCGCTTGCTGCTGATCGTGGACGATGCTGATCGCGTTGAAGCGGGCATTGCGCAGCATCGCCAGGATTTCCTGGGCATAGCCATGGCTGAGCGTGTTGTCCGCGCGATAGAAGACCTTGCCACCGCTTTCGCCGCGTGCCTCGCGGATCGCGCTGAGCTTTGCCTGAAGCCCCTCCAGCGGCTGCGCCTCGCGCTGGATATAGACCACGCCCTGGGCGTCGACGCTGACCAGCAGTGGCTCCTCCTGCTCGGTCGGCAGGGCTTCGGCGGTGGTTTCGGGCAGGTTGACCTCCACACCCGTGGTCAGCAGCGGCGCCGCCACCATGAAGATGATCAGTAGCACCAGCATGACATCCACGAAGGGCGTCACGTTGATCTCCGACATCGGTGCGGCGCGCGCCCGTCCCCGGCGCGATCGCCCAGCGCTGCGGCCCTGCAAGCTGGCGCCCATCAGGCGTCCTCCCTTGCGTTGCGGTCGATCTGACGGCCCAGGATGGTCGCAAACTCGTCGGCAAAGTTCTCCAGCCCACCGGTCAATTGCTCGGCCTCGGCGACGAGGCGATTATAGGCGACAACGGCTGGAATGGCGGCCAGCAGGCCCAGCGCCGTGGCCAGCAGTGCCTCTGCAATACCTGGGGCGACCACGGCCAGATTGGTGTTTTGCTGGGTCGCGATGCTCTCGAATGCATGTTTGATGCCCCAGACCGTGCCGAAAAGCCCGACAAAAGGCGAAACCGACCCGACCGTTGCCAGAAATGGTAAACGCCGGTTGATCGCTGCACTTTCGCGCGCGATGGCGACATTCATCGCGCGGTCGATGCGCGCCGTCGTGCCCGCGATCAACCCTCCGGATTTGGCGAAGGAGCGGCGCCATTCGGTCATCCCGCTCACGAAAATCCGCTCGATCGGGCTACGGGCGCGCTCGCCCAGCCGGTCGAACAGGTCGTCCAGCGGCTGGCCCGACCAGAAATCATCCTCGAAGCGTCCAACTTGGCGACGCAAGCGGCTGAAATTCATCCATTTTTCAAAGATGATCGCCCAGGACCAGAACGAGGCCGCGACCAGCATGATCATTACGGCCTGGACCACCCATGTGGCCCTGACAAACATGCCATATGCGGAAAAATCCACCGCGTCCGTCGCCGCTTCTGGCTGGCCCAGCGCGGCCACTTCGCCGGCGTTCTGTGCAAGGGGGATCAAATCCAGAATCCCGGCACCCATCATACTCATGACGTCATCCTGCTCTCTGCCCGTTGATGCGGTGGTTTTGGCCGTTTCAACGACTCTCCTGACCGCACCCGTTGTTTATGCGATATTTTGGCACAAATTTCGACACTCTGTGTGGCATTTTATGCAGACCAATCACCGCACCGTGATGCATGGGACGCCCGCCAACGCCCGATGCTTGGGTCCAGCAATGATTTTTCTGGGGAAATGCGGCGGTGTTCAGGAGGCCGCGGCGGCCGCCAGCTTTAGCCGAATAGCATCTGGAAGCCGTTGCGGTCTGCCCGCATCGTCCATGCAGGCCAGAGTGACCGATGCGCGGATCAGCGCCTGATCGCCGCGCTGCACTTCCTGCATCATGTCGATCGAGGCGCCCCGCACCCGACCGATCACCGTGGCGACCGTCAGACGGTCGCCGAACTTCGCAGGGATCAGATAGTCGATGCCGACCCAGCGCACGACAAAGACAAGCCCGGCCTCGGCCTTCAGCGTCAACTGGTCGATGCCCAACGCATTCAGCGCCTCGGTCCGGCCCCGTTCGATATATTTCAGATAGTTTGCGTAATAGACGATGCCCGCCATATCCGTATCTTCGTAATAGACACTCAGATCCAGGCGATGTGCGGTCATTCCAGCGCGCCGGTATCGGCCAGCCTGCGCAGCGCCTCGGGCAATGCGGCGCCGTTCGAGGTGAAGACCTGCGGCTCGCGGTCGCGCTGCCAGATCACGGCCGTGGTCGCGCCGCTGTCGACCGCGACCGAAAGACCCGCGCGGGTGGAATTGCAGGCCAGCATCATGCAGCCGGTCAGCACCAGGTCGCCGCCCTCGATCCGAACCCGTGTCTCGCGTTCTGTCGCCAAGCGGATGTCGCGAAACTCCTCCGATGTCAGAAGCGTCTGGAACCGCGCCCATTCGGCAGGGCTGCCGAAATACTGCTTATGCGTGGCCCCGTCCCAGCGCGTGACGTCCGAGCCGGTTTGGGCCAGCGATGGACCCGCGCCGAGGCAGGCCAGGATCGATGCGATGAAAAGCGCTCTCATGTCTCCTCCGTCAGCTTTTGCATCCGTGCGCCGAGGCGTAGCGCAAACGAGGCATCCTCGGCTGTATCATTCAGCACAGGGTCGTAGGCGGCGCGGATCAGATCGGCATACCAGGGTTTCACGATGCAGCGGCCTGCACCGGATTTATCCTCGACCAGGGCGATCGGGCTTTCCTCGGTGAACGCGCTGTCGGACCAGAGCAGCATTGCCTGAACGCATTGGCTGACCGCCAGTGTCTGGGCCGAGACGCGCTGCAGGTCGTCGTCATAGCGCAGAAGCGTGATGCAGATCCGGATCGCGCCCCGGTCGTCGAACCCGAAAATCCGGTACTGATTGGCCCCGGCAGCGGCCAACATGTTCACCAGCTTATCGAGGTCGGGGATCAGCTTCTCCAGATGCGGGACCTGGCGCAGCTCCGCCCAATCGCGCGAGAAGAACACTAGGAAATTGGCTCCCAGCTCCGGATCCAACTCCTGGATCTCCAACCCCGCCAGCCCCGCGACCGAGCGCAAGGCCTCCTCAACCACCCGGATCCCTTCGTCATTGGTGCCATAGACAACAGGCGCCAGCGGTCGCCCCCAACGGGCAAACCGGAAACTGCCGTCCGAGCGGGTGAAGAGAGTGGCAATGTGATCAGGGTCGGCCATGTGCGGGTGCTTTCAGATGCCTCCCAAACTGTCAATCTTCCGCTGGAAGCTATGGCTCACCATCTGGGAAGGCAACATCGCCCGCGGGAGTGGCTTTGCCAGTAGGCGAAGTCGCTGGCCTAGCGTTCCGCCGCGACCGCGATTACGCCCTGCGCTATCAGCGCGCAAAACAATGTCCAAGCCAGCAGCAGATAGACTCCATAGTCGGTCTGAACGGCAAGCGTGACAGCGCTATGATCCACGTGCAGGAAACCGGCTGTGGACAGCGGTGCAAGAACAATTGCCAGTACACCAATAGTCATGAGTGCAGCGATACCGGACTCGTGCCGTTTGGCATTGTTTGAGGACGAATTTCGAGAGCTTGATGCTCGCTATCCCGAACGGCGCTAAGACCATGCCGATCGCGAAAAGTGAAACATGGGACAGCACGACAGCAATCTTGTTACAATGCACCTGGGGGGCTTTGCATGCCTCTAAAAGGCTCACGATATATGGAGTTCTAATCGGTTCGATCTCGGCCAGTTGAGCATCGAAAATGTCGGAGTAGTTCACCGTTCCCGCGCTTGCGAATTAGCTGTCTTCAAACAAACCGCTCTGTCCCTTGGGCGGGGTCAGGCCCAGATGGCGCCATGCGCCCTGGGTCAGCATCCGGCCCCGGGGCGTGCGGTTCACAAGACCCGCCTGCATGAGGTAGGGCTCGATGACCTCCTCCAGCGCGTCGCGGGCCTCGCTGAGCGCGGCTGCCATAGTCTCGATCCCGACCGGGCCGCCCTGATAATGCTCGGCGATCATGCTCAGATACCGCCGGTCGGCGCCGTCCAGCCCCTTATGATCCACGCCCAGGCGGCTGAGCGCATTATCGGCGAGCGGTTTGGTCAGCCGACCCTTTGCCTCCACCAGCGCGAAATCGGCAACCCGGCGCAACAGACGCCCGGCAATGCGCGGGGTACCGCGCGCGCGCCGGGCGATCTCGACGATCCCGTCCTCCTCCGCATCCAGCCCCATCAGGCGCGCCGCGCGTCCGACGATCAGCGAGAGCTCCTCGTGGGTATAGAATTCCAGCCGCGTCGGGATCCCGAACCGGTCGCGCAGGGGTGTTGTTAACAGGCCCAGCCGCGTCGTCGCCCCGATCAGGGTGAACGGCTGCAGGTCGATCCGCACCGTTCGGGCCGCCGGTCCTTCGCCGATCACCAGATCCAGTTCGAAATCCTCCATGGCGGGATATAGGATCTCCTCCACCACCGGGCTCAGCCGGTGAATTTCGTCGATGAACAGCACATCGCGCGCTTCCAGATTGGTCAGGACCGCCGCCAGATCACCGGGCTTGGCGATCACCGGGCCGGAAGTCATGCGGAAATTCACCCCCAACTCGCGCGCCACGATCTGCGCCAGCGTGGTCTTGCCCAGACCCGGCGGGCCATAGAGCAAGAGATGATCCATCGCCTCGCTGCGCTGGCGCGCCGCCTCGATGAAAACGCGCAGATTGGCCCGCGCCTCCGCCTGGCCGGTGAAATCATCCAGGCGCTGCGGGCGCAATGCACGCTCCGCGGCGTCCGGCGGCTGGGCATCCGGGCTGGTGAGCGGGTCCATCAGAGCTCCTTCGCCAGCGCCTGCAACGCACGGCGGATCACGTCCTCGACCGGGCCGGGTTCCACGCCTGCGATGGCGGCCAAAGCCTCGCCGCGATCATAGCCCAGATTGATCAGGGCCGAGAGCGCTTCCGCATTGGCCATCAACTCGCTGTCGTTCGGGCTGGGCGCTGCGGCCATCTGCGCCGCAGGGGCAGCCGGGGGGCTCGTCCCCCCGGGCCCGTCCCCGACGGGCATGGCCGCCTGTGCGACGCCGGTGCTCAGCGCCATGACATCCGGCGCCTTCCCCTTCAACTCCGTCGCGATCCGCGTCGCGAGTTTCGGCCCGACCCCGGGCGCCGCCCGGATCGCGGTCGCATCGCTGGTCGCCAGCGCCCGCCCGACTCCGGCGCTGCCCAGGGTGCCCAGGATCCCCAGCGAAACTTTCGCTCCGACCCCCTGGACCGAGGTCAGCAGCCGGTGCCATTCCCGGTCCACCCGGCTGCGAAACCCGAAAAGCTGCATCAGATCCTCGCGCACGACCAATTCTGTATAAAGCGCCGCAATCTCGCCCGACCGAGGCAGCGCCAGCAGCGTCGGCGGATCGCAATAGATGACATAGCCGACACCTGCAGCCTCCAGCAGCACATGGTCGTCGGCCACATAATCCACCCGACCGGTCACTTTGCCAATCATCGCGCCCGCTCCATCGCACGGGTCTGCCTGGCCTCGGCTCCTGCCTGCCAGCCATGGCAGATCGCGATCGCCAGCGCATCCGCGGCATCGGGCCCTGCGGGCTCGACCCCCGGCAGCAGCAGTTTCACCATATGCAGAATCTGTCCCTTATCGGCATGGCCGACGCCGACCACCGCTTTCTTCACGGCGTTGGGTGCATACTCAGCCACCGTCAGCCCGTGGCGCGCCGGCACAAGCAGCGAGATTGCCCGGGCCTGACCCAGTTTCAGCGTACCCGCCGCGTCCTTGTTGACGAAAGTATGCTCGACCGCCGCTGCGTCGGGCCGGGTGTCCAGGATCACAACCTCGATCGCATCGTGCAGCCTGGCCAGCCGCTCGGCCAGCGACCCGCTGCCGGATCTGCACACACCATTGGCCACATGGCCGAGGCGTTGGCCATCAATATCAACGACGCCCCAGCCCGTATTAACAAGCCCGGGATCGAAGCCGATCACGCGCATGAAGCCCTCCTGCCCGATTTGAGCGAGAGCTAGCACGAAACAAGAACAGACGCCAGCGACACTTGGCGGGCGGATGCATCGCTGCACATGCAGAAAACGCAACGGCGACATGCAAAGCGCGCAATTGTAATGACTGCCGGGACAATTCACATTTTTCGCATCGGCCAATCGTCGGCTGATGAAGATTGTGGAGTGATGATCATGAGCGTTTCGACCTTTGGGCAAACCAACGCGGCCTATCCCTGGCTGACGGGGTCTGTCGCATCCGTGGTTATTGCGCTCTCGGGTCTGTTCAGTGCCGGTGGGAGCGACCTGCGCGCCCTCAGCGTGGCTGAGCGTGAGGATCTTGGATTGTCACCTTTCGATATGCACCGGCTCGGGGCCTGAGCTTTCCCCCGCTCTTTCCCCACCCCGGCCGGTCGGGCCGCCGCGTCTCCCCCCGACATCTCCCAGCGGCGGCCCCCTTTTTTCCAGTGATCCCTCTCTGCGTTTTGCTGAGGCGTTGATTTCACAAAACCGCTCTGGTCATCTGACTGTGGCTCGCGATAGGGTGCGCCACAACATATAGATTCTTTGATCCCGGGGAGGCTCACCATGGCAGGCAGCGTCAACAAGGTTATTCTGATCGGCAATCTGGGCGCCGATCCCGAGGCGCGGACCTTCCAGAACGGCGGCAAGGTCGTCAATCTGCGTATCGCCACCTCCGAGACCTGGAAGGACCGCAACACCGGAGAGCGGCAGGAGCGTACGCAATGGCACAGCGTGGCGATCTTCTCGGAACCGCTGGCCAATGTGGCGGAGCGGTATCTGCGCAAGGGCTCGAAAGTCTACATCGAAGGCCAGCTTGAAACCCGCAAATGGCAGGATCAGAACGGCCAGGACCGGTACTCGACCGAAGTCGTGCTGCGCCCCTATCGCTCGGAGCTGACCATGCTGGATGGCCGGTCTGACGGGGGCGCCGGCGGGGGAGGCGGCTATGGCGGCGGCTCGTATGGTGGAGGGTCCGGCGGCGGTTCTCCCCAGGGCGGTGGCGGCGGTGTCGGTGGCATGGATGACGAGATTCCGTTCTGATCTCTCGCGATCCCAGGCAACCTGATTTGATCAGCCGGGCGTTGCACCGTGTCGGGTCCGCCGCTACGCTGAAGCCAATTTTGCAATTGGGGATCGAATGATGAAATATACTGCCTGTATCGCTGCGATCGCCCTGCTGCTGAGCGCACCCGAGCGTGCCGAAGCGGCAACCTTCACCAGCGCCTTCACCGATGCGAGTGTCTTTGTCGACGTCTTCTCGGCCTTCGATCCCGTAACGGGCGAGGAGGTTACGGTCGAACTAGAAACCTCCGGCCGCAGCAGCGTGTCGGCAGCCGCGGCCGTGACCGAACCGAACGAGCGCCAGGGCGCGTCCGACGAAGCGCAGTTCATCGTGACCAATACCAGCCAGTTCGATGTCGAGATCATTGTGGAGGTCTTCATGAGCTCCGGTTCGGATTTCTTCGCGGATTCTGACGAGCTGACTCCACTGACGCGCTTCGACGCAAACGGGTTTTCGATGATCAGCAGCTCACTGGTGAGCCAAAGTGTCTTCAGCTCTGTCAATGGCAGTTATGGCTGCACGAATGCCGACTTCACGAGCCCGTCTTTTAATTGTTTTGGCAGCGATGCGAATGATTTCGATGATGTCTTCGACACGCCCAGCTTCAACCTCAGCCCTTCCCAAACGGTGACTTTCGACCTCAGCGCATCGGCCTTCGCGATCAATCAGAGCGACGAGGTCAACCAGGTGCCGCTGCCGCCCGCGGGCGGCCTGCTGCTGGGCGCGCTGGGTTTGCTGGTCTTGGGCCGACGGATGATGCACCGGACACCGCCGCAGATGCCGCGATAACCCCGAAAAAGCAGGTTTTTCGTACGCTTTTTGGCTTTGCGGCGGGCGGGTCGATTGCCCCCCCGGTTTTGCTGTAATATAACGGTAAAAACCCCAGACCCGAGCGGGCGCAAAAGCCCGGCAGGAGCCCCGATTGAGCGACGATATAGACGACGTGCCGCCGGTGGATGACGGCGCCCAGCCGCCCGAGCGTAAGCCCCATGACGGCCCCAGCATCGCCGTCGAGGAGGAGATGAAACGCTCCTATCTCGACTATGCGATGAGCGTGATCGTCGCCCGCGCGATCCCCGATCTGCGCGACGGCCTGAAGCCGGTACATCGGCGCATTCTCTATGCGATGTCGGAAACGGGTAACACCTATGACAAACCCTATCGCAAATCGGCCCGTCCGGTTGGCGATGTCATGGGTAAATATCACCCGCATGGTGACAGCGCGATCTATGATGCCCTGGTGCGAATGGCGCAGACCTGGTCGATGTCGCTGCCGCTGCTGGACGGGCAGGGGAACTTCGGCTCGATGGACGGGGATAACCCCGCAGCCATGCGCTATACCGAAGTGCGGATGGCCAAGCCTGCCGATTATCTTCTGGCCGATATCGACAAAGACACCGTCGATTTCCAGGACAATTATGACGGCAAGGATCGCGAACCCGTTGTCCTGCCGGCGCAGTTCCCGAACCTGCTGGTCAATGGCGGCGCGGGTATCGCGGTCGGCATGGCCACCAACATCCCGCCGCACAATCTGGGCGAGGTGGTCGATGCGACACTGTCGCTGATCGACAATCCGGAGATGACGCTGAGCGAGGTGATGGAAATCATCCCCGCCCCCGATTTCCCAACTGGTGGCCTGATCCTGGGTCAGTCCGGCGCGCGCAAGGCTTATGCGACCGGGCGCGGCTCGGTCATCATCCGCTCAAAGACCCGCGTCGAAGAGATCCGCAAAGACCGCTTTGCCATCGTGGTCGACGAAATCCCGTATCAGGTCAACAAGGCGGCGATGATCGACAAGATCGCCGAGCAGGTGCGCGAGAAACGGATCGACGGCATCGCCCATATTCAGGACGAAAGCGACCGTCACGGCGTGCGCGTGGTGATCGAGCTGAAGCGCGATGCGACGCCGGATGTGGTGCTGAACCAGCTTTACCGCTCGACTCAGCTTCAGACTTCTTTCGGCTGCAACATGCTGGCTCTGAACCATGGCCGGCCGGAGCAGTTGGACCTGCTGACGATTCTGCGCGCTTTCATCGCCTTTCGCGAGGAAGTGGTCGCACGGCGCACTGCGCATCTGTTGCTGAAAGCGCGCGAGCGGGCGCATGTCCTCAGCGGTCTCGCCGTCGCGGTCGAGAATGTGGACGAGGTGGTGGCGACCATCCGCTCCTCCCCCGATCCGGCGACAGCGCGCGAGCGGCTGAAGGAGCGGCGCTGGCCCGCCGCCGCCATCGCCGAATATATCCGCCTGGTGGACGATCCCAGCCACACGATCAACGAGGATGGGACCTACAACCTCTCGGACGTGCAGGCCCGTGCGATCCTGGACCTGCGTCTGCAACGCCTGACAGCCATGGGCGTTAAGGAGATCGGCGAGGAACTGGAGGATCTGGCCGCCAAGATCACCGATTACCTCGAAATCCTGCGCTCGCGCGAGCGGATCCTGGCGATCATCTCGACCGAACTGGCTGAAGTGCGCGAGCAATTCGCCGTGCCCCGCCGCTCGGAAATCGTCGAGTATGACGGTGATCTTGACGACGAGGACCTTATCGAGCGCGAGGATATGGTCGTCACCGTCACCCATGGCGGCTACATTAAGCGCACGCCGCTGGTCGAGTTCCGCGAACAAAAGCGCGGCGGCAAGGGCCTGGCGGGCATGGCGACCAAGGACGAGGATTTCGTTACCCGCCTGTTTGTCGCCAACACGCACACGCAGCTTCTGTTCTTCACCACCGATGGCATCGTCTACAAGCTGAAGACCTGGCGCCTGCCTCCCGGGGGCCGCAACGCCCGCGGCAAGGCGATCGTCAACATCCTGCCAATCCCGCCCGGCGTCTCGATCGCGGCCATCATGCCGGTCGATGTGCCGGAGGAGGAGTGGGAAAAACTGCAGATCATCTTCGCCACCTCGGAAGGCGATGTGCGGCGCAACGCGCTCTCCGACTTCACCAATGTGATGCGCAACGGCAAGATCGCGATGAAACTGCCTGACGGGGTTTCGCTGGTGAACGCCCGGATTTGCGACGAAGGCGACGACTTCCTGCTGGTGACCGCCATGGGCAAGGCGATCCGCTTCCCCACCACGGATGTCCGCGTCTTCAAGGGCCGCGATTCGACCGGCGTGCGGGGGATCAAACTGGCCACGGGCGACACTGTCGTCTCGATGGCCGTGATCCGTCATTTCGTGGCGACGCCGGAGGAACGCGCGGCATACCTCAAAATGCGCCGCGCTGTGGCCGGTGCGACCGAGGAGGACGAGCCCACCGACGAGGAGCCCGTGGCCGATATCGGTCTCGCCCAGGAACGCTATGCCGAAATGTCGGCGGCGGAGGATCTGATCCTCACCATCACCGCGAACGGGGCGGGCAAACTCAGCTCCAGCCACGACTATCCGGTGCGCGGGCGCGGTGGGCAGGGCGTGATGGCGATGGACAAGGCGCTGCGCGGTGGGCGCTTGGTTGCCTCCTTCCCTGTCGAGGTGGACGATCAAATCATGCTGGCGACCAATGCGGGCCAGTCGATCCGCTGTCCGGTCTCTGGCATCTCGTTCCGTTCGCGCGGGGCAGGGGGCGTGCGCGTCTTCAACACGGCCGAGGGCGAGGAAGTCGTCTCGGTCGCCTGGATCGCCGATCAAGCGGAGGAGGAGGCCGAGGGCTGACCGGCCCCCGGCGCCATCCCATGGCCGCGCCCAGTCCGTTCTTCTGGCTGCATATCAAGAAATCGGCGGGGATCAGCACCCGTCAGCTTCTGAAGCCGCATTATAGGATCGTGGATCGTACCAGGAAGCCCGCCTGCTTCATCCAGTCGCCGCGCGAGGACTATAACGACATCCTCAACAACTACCGCGTCGTGTTGGGAGAGTACCAGTTCCGCCGCGCCCTGTTTGCGAAAAGCTTTCTCTATCCCCGGGATTGGGACGACATGGTCAGCTTCGCCTTCGTGCGAGAGCCGGTGTCACGCGCTGTCAGCATGTTCTTCTATCTCTATTGGGGGCAGGGGTTTTCCCGGTTCAAGAAGGCTGCCAAGGCCAGCTATCTGACGGGCCGAGCGCATCTTACGACCGCAGGCGCGTTCGATGCCTTCCTGGATGCGGTGGCCGAGGCGCGCACCAGTGACAGCCATTTCGAACCCTTCTCGCTGCACTTCACCACCCACACAGCACCAATGTGGGAGGATGTGACCGATCTCGACGGCCAGGTCCTGCTCAACCATGTCTTCAGGATGGAGGATCTGACCAAAGGCATCGCCCAGGTGTTCCAGGCCTGCGGCATCGACCAGCAGGTGCCCGAACGCCCGCCCCGGGCAAACATGAACACCAATAAGGCGGATTTTACGCCCTCCACGGCGCAGTTACGGAGGATCGAGGCGATCTACGCCAAGGATTTCGATCTCTACGAGAACAGCATATTGCGCTGAACTTGGAAAAGAGCTCCGCCTACCGCGTTTCGAAGAACGTATCGGCATAACGTCACGGATTGTAAATAAAGGAAAGATATCATATATATAAGGTGAAAGGAGGCGCGATATGGAAACAGCTCTTTATACAATCGGGACTGTTCTTGGACTGGGCACGCTCGCGTCTGGCATCATCGCCTTCTTGTCCTGATCAGCGCGGTCAGCTTCGGAACCACCCACGGAAGATTAAACGCCCGCGCTCGCGGGCTTTCGCTTTTTCGGCCTTGCTCGCTGCGATGTCGATGCGCAGCTTCCGCATCTCATCGTGGGCCGCCGTTAAATCGGTTCTGACTTCGTCCAGCGATTTGACCAACTCAGCCGCGGGCCCCTGATCTTCTTTCCTGTCCTGCAAGGCAAAGAAGACTGAACCTGCCAACAAGCCAAGATGAATATTGCCTGCAACGGCGAGCATGCTGGCGGGCAGGCGCAGTGCCTCTCCCGACCGAAAATCACCATAGCCAAGCGTCGAGAACGTGACCACCGAGAAATAGAGATAGTCGAGTTGCGCTGGCACATACTCTTTATCGGCGGTGTCGACGATTGGGAACTCGCTGAAAATCAATGTTGCGCTCAAGACGCATAATGTCCCCGAAATCAGAATATCGACCATCAGGCGCCAGCCCGAGAGCTTGAACGAAGGTGCTCGCAGCCAGCGCAGTCTCGGTCCCAAATTCGACAAGAGAAGCGGCACGACAATGTTGTTGAAAAAGAAGAAAATGGTGCACGCAAAACTGAACCATTTGAAGACGACATCTGCGTCTTTTTCAGGATCCAGGACCGCGCCGAAGTCGAAAACGAATATGAGCGCGAGAACCAGCAAAATCGCAAATCGCTGAACGATAAAGCGAAAGGTGCTGCCTGGCAGTTCGTTGGGGTAAAAGCCTGTAACCCAGCTCAGGCCGATGGCGCACCACCTGAAAAACGGCGCGTCGGAATGGGTCTTGCCAGTCTCAACCACGTTGCTCTCCGCCGGCGGATGGCGAGGATACAAAGATGTCGCTCGAGATCCGGCCCGCTGTGACTGTGATGAAGACGGGCCAGCACAAGCCACCCCCTGTCAAAGAGCATGTGAAACTGTCAGCTCCGACACTGTCTTGATCCATGTTCTGCAGTCTTTGTTTGCCCGCCGAGATGTCGCGTGAACAAGCCTACCCCGCAAGACGAGCCGGCAGAAGGGGTATCGTGAGCGCCGCTCAGATGCCTGCGCCCGGGCCTCTGACATAGTTGGTGCCGTCGAAATGGATGCCGCATTCCGTCTTGTCTTCCTCGCGCCAGCGACCCGCGCGGGCATCCTCGCCGTCGGCCACCGGGCTCGTGCAGGGGGCGCACCCGATCGAGGGGTATCCCTGTGCCACCAGCGGATGGGGTGGCAGATCGTGGGCGCGCATGTATTCGGAGAGCCGTTCGCGGTCCCAATCGGCAAGCGGGTTGACCTTGAGCTTGCCGGAGCGGCCGTCGGTTTCGACCAGCGGCATCTCTGCCCGGCTGGCCGACTGCCCACGCTTGCGACCGGTGATAGAGACCTGAAACGGCTCCAGCGCCCGGCGCAGTGGCAGGGTCTTGCGCAGGTGACAGCAGCCGTCGGTGTTGGTCTTGTGCAGATCATCCGCGCCGTCCAGCAACCGCAGATCGGTCTCGTCCGGGCGGATCACGCGGACATCGCTCAACCCCAGATGCGCCGCCAGATCGCGCTGGTAGTGCAGCGTCTCCTCGAACAGCATCGCGGTTTCCAGAAAGATCACCGGCAGGGCGCGGTCGATCCCGGCCGCCATATGCAAAAGCACGGCACTTTCCGCACCGAAGGAGGAGACCAGCGCCACCTCACCCGGAAAATGCAGATGGATCAGATCATCAAGGATCTTCTCGGCAGGGGCATCCGCGTAGAGCGTGCCGAGAAATTCGGCATATAGGGCCGGGTCGCGGCCAGGTCCGTCGCCGGGGCTGAAGCCGCCGTCAGGCATGATTGCGCCGCTGATCCAGGATCGAGCCGCGCCCCTGACGCCCGCGCTGATAGCCGAGGGTCACCAGTTCCGGCTGCGACAGCCAATCCTCCAACGGCTGGCGGGATGCCACTGCATCGGGCAGGGCGATCTCGTCGAAACCGCATTGCATCAGGTAGGTGAACTGGTCGGAGATCACGGGGCCCGTCGCGCGCAGACGCCCCACGAAGCCTTCGCCCCGCAGGCACCGCCCGATGGAGAAGCCCCGCCCATCGGCGAAGCTGGGAAAATCGACCGAGATCATCGCAAGCCGGCCGAAATGCGGGATCAGCGATTTCGGGTCGGTGTCGTTCGGGATATGGACGCCGATTTCCAGGGGCGAGGCCAGGGCTTGCTCCAACCGCTCCAGCGGCACCAGGATGCGTCCCGCATCAGGCAGGGTCTCGCCCGCCTCGGGCCAGAGGTCGTCGATCTCGCCCGTTGCATCAAGCAGCTGCATAGAGCACCTCCTTGAAGGGCTCCATACCGACCCGGCGATAGGTCTGGATGAAGCTCTCGCGGTCGCCGTCGCGCAGGCCGATATAGGTGTCGATGATCTTCTCGATCACCTCCGGCACTTCGTCATAGCCAAAGCCGGGGCCGGTGCGCTCGCCCAGGGCGGCGGTTTCGGTGGCATCGCCGCCCAACGTGATCTGATAACTTTCGATCCCCGCCCGGTCCAACCCGAGAATACCGATATGGCCCACATGGTGGTGCCCGCAGGCATTGATGCAGCCCGAGATCTTGATCTGCAGCGGCCCGATTTCCTTCTGCCTCTGGGTCGAGGCGAACCGCTCCGCGATCCGCTGCGCGACCGGGATCGAACGCGCGGTGGCCAGCGCGCAGTAATCCAGGCCGGGGCAGGCGATGATATCCGTCACCAGGCCCTTGTTTGGGGCGTCGAGGCCAATCGCCGCCAGTGCCTTCCAGACTTTGTAGAGATCCTCGATCGCGACATGGGGCAGCACGATGTTCTGCTCGTGCGTCACCCGCATTTCGTCGCGGGAATAGGTCTCGGCGATATCCGCCATCGCACGCATCTGATCGGCGGTGGCATCCCCCGGTGCGCCGCCGATGGGTTTCAGCGAGATCGTCGCCGCCACATGGCCAGGCACCCGGTGGGGAAAGGTGTTCTGCGCGACCCAGGCGGCGAATTCGGGGCTCGCCTCCTTCATCTGCTCGATCAGCGGGCTGGAGGCAGAACGCTCCGCCAGCTCTGGCGGCTGGAAATAGGCGCGGATACGCTCGATCTCTTCCGATGGCGCTGCCACCGCGTCGCGGTCCATCGCGGCAAACTCGGCCTCCACCTGCTCGGCATAGGCCTCAATCCCGATCTCGTGGACCAGGATCTTGATACGGGCCTTGTACTTGTTGTCCCGCCGCCCGTGCAGGTTATAGACGCGCAAAGCGGCCTCCAGATAGGGCAGCAGATCTGCGCGCGGCAGGAAGGCCCGCAGTTCCTTGGCGATCATCGGCGTGCGGCCCATGCCCCCGCCGACGGTGACGCGATACCCGGTCTCGCCATCCTTTCGCACCACCTGGATGCCGATATCGTGCAGCAGCAGCGCGGTGCGATCTTCCTCGCACCCCGTCACCGCGATCTTGAACTTGCGGCCGAGGAACGTGAATTCCGGGTGCAGGCTGGACCATTGGCGGATCACCTCCGCCGTGATGCGCGGGTCCTCCACCTCATCGGCCGCAACCGCCGAGTAGGGGTCCGAGGTCGTGTTGCGGATACAGTTGCCAGAGGTCTGGATGGCATGCATCTCAACCTCAGCCAGCGCGTCGATTATATCGGGCACGTCCTTCAGCTTGGGCCAGTTGAACTGAATGTTCTGACGCGTGGTGAAGTGGCCGTAGCCCTTGTCCCATTTCTCGGCGATCATGGCGAGCTGACGCATCTGCCGGCTGCCCAGGGTGCCATAGGGAATAGCGACCCGCAGCATATAGGCGTGGAGTTGCAGGTAGAGCCCGTTCATCAGGCGCAGCGGCTTGAACTCTGCCTCGGTCAGGTGACCCGCCAATCGGCGCCTCACCTGGTCGCGAAATTCAGCGGCCCGTTCGGCCACGAAACGGTGGTCGAATTCGTCGTAGCGATACATCGTCATCTCTCCTGCGCCGGGGTGCGCAACCGGGGTCTCCCCCCGCGTCTACCGACAGGATGGTGGTCTCAGGCGGCGCGGCCAAACGCGATCGTGGGCTCGCCGGACGCCCGGATCTGCTCGCGCCGCGCGATCGGGAAGGGGCTGCCCCCGTCCAGCGAGACCTCTATCAGATAAGGCTCGACCACCGTGTTCCCGTCGACATGACGCTGGGCCAAGGCGGTGAACTCCTCCGCCTGCTCGGCGGTCAGGGCAACCATCGAGGCCGCGATATCGCGGGTCCAGCCCTCGGGCCCCAGAAAAACTGCGTGACCCTCGACCAGATCGTGGGCGGTGATGACGGAGGTGGTGAATGGCTTGGCCATGGGTCTCTCCTCAGATCTGAATTCACGCGGCTTCATGTCTCTGAAGCAGAGATAAATCATCTAATTGTGGAATTCAATATACTACACGTAAAATCGCGTAACAAATAGTTATAACACAAAAATAGAGTAAAATAGGATTCCCCATTGCCGCCCGGCTTGGCCCCGCGCTATGCCGCCCGCATGAGAGGACGGGTCTATCTGCGGCCGATCCCCTGTGCGCGCTCGCGTCCGGGGGCGCACGCCTTGACCGGGGGCCCGTTGGGCTTTGCCGAGATCGAAGTTTTGCGCCGGGACGCCCCGGCTGAAATTCTGCCGTTGGAAGCTGCGGCGGCGCTGCATGACCCGGACATCCTGGCGCGTCTCGCCGCGCCGCGCCGCCCGCTGGGTGCCGCACTGCCCGAGCCCGCGCTTATGGGTGTGGTCAATGTCACCCCCGACAGTTTTTCCGACGGTGGACGCCACGATGCGCCGGACCGGGCGGTGGCCCATGCGCTGTCGCTGGCCGAGGCCGGCGCGGCGATTCTGGATATCGGCGGCGAATCCACCCGGCCCGGGGCCGAACCGGTGCCCGAGGCCCAGGAGTTGGACCGTGTGCTGCCGGTGATCGAGGGGCTGGTCGCCGCTGGCTGCAAGCTGCCGATCTCGATCGACACGCGCAAGGCCAGGGTCGCGCGCCAGGCCATCGCCGCAGGTGCTTCCCTCTTCAACGATGTCTCTGCCCTCAGCTTCGACCCGGAGAGTGTCACCGTTCCTGCCCGCGCCTATTGCCTGATGCATGCGCTGGGCGATCCGCGCACCATGCAACGCAGCCCGCGTTATGACGATGTGCTGCTGGACGTATACGACTATTTGGCAGGCCGTGTGGCGGAGGCCGAACTGGCCGGCATCGACCGCGCCCAAATGATCGTCGACCCCGGGATCGGCTTTGGCAAGACCATGGCCCATAATCTGGCGCTGATCCGGGGGCTGTCGCTGTTCCACGGGCTGGGCTGCGCGATTCTGCTGGGTGTCTCGCGTAAGCGTTTCATCGGTACATTGTCCGGGGTGATCGAGGCGGACCAGCGCGTCGCAGGATCGATTGCCGCCGGACTCTGGGGACTGGGGCAGGGTGCGCAGATCCTGCGGGTCCACGATGTCGCCGAAACGGCACAGGCGCTGCGGGTCTGGCAGGCTTTGCAAGAGGAGGGCGAGCATGAGCCGTAAACTGTTCGGAACCGACGGGATACGGGGGCGGGCCAACACCTATCCGATGACCGCCTCGGTCGCGCTCAGCCTCGGCAAGGCGGCGGGGCGGTATTTCACCCGGGGCGAGCACCGTCACACTGTGGTGATCGGCAAGGACACGCGGCGCTCCGGTTATATGCTGGAACATGCGCTGTCCTCGGGTTTTCTTTCGGTCGGCATGGATGTGGTGCTGCTGGGCCCGGTGCCGACGCCCGCCGTGGGCATGCTGACCCAGTCGGTGCGGGCCGATCTGGGCGTGATGATTTCCGCCAGCCACAACATGTTCGAGGATAACGGGATCAAATTGTTCGGCCCCGATGGATACAAGCTGTCGGATGAGGTCGAGGCCGAGATCGAAGCGCTGATGGACGAGGAGCCCGCGCTGGCCCCCCCCGGCCAGATCGGCCGCGCGACCAAGATGGAGGACGGGCGCGGGCGCTACATCGAATTCGCCAAGGCGACCTTTCCGCGCCGCCGGGGCCTGGCGGGCCTGAAGATCGTGATCGACTGCGCGAACGGTGCCGCCTATCGCACGGCGCCCGAGGTTCTGTGGGAACTGGGGGCGGAGGTGATCCGTCTGGGCACCAGCCCCGATGGCGAGAACATCAATGTCGGCTGCGGCTCGACCGATCCGGCGGCGGCCCAGGCGGCTGTCTTGGCCGAGGGTGCGGATCTGGGCATAGCCCTCGATGGCGATGCCGATCGTGTGCATGTGATCGACGAGAAGGGCCAGGTGATCGACGGCGACCAGATCATGGGTCTGATCGCCACGCGCTGGGCGGCGCGTGACAGGCTGGCGGGCAATACTCTGGTCGCCACCGTCATGTCCAATCTGGGACTGGAGCGCCTGATGACCGGAAAGGGCCTGCGGTTGGAGCGGACCCGGGTCGGCGACCGCTATGTCGTCGAGGCGATGCGCGCCGGGGGCTATGTGCTCGGCGGCGAGCAGTCGGGGCATATCATCCTCAGCGATCATGTGACGACCGGGGATGGATTGCTTGCGGGGTTGCAGGTGCTGGATGCTTTGGTCGCGACCGGCAAGCCGGCCTCCGAGGTGTGCCAGATGTTCGAACCCTATCCGCAACTGCTCAAGAACGTGCGCTTTGACCCGGCCCTTCAGCCCCTGGCCGACGGGTCCGTGAAGGCCGCGATTGCGGACGGCGAAAAGCGGCTGGACGGAACCGGGCGGCTGGTGATCCGCGCCTCGGGCACCGAGCCGTTGATCCGCGTGATGGGCGAGGCCGAGGACCCGGCCCTGCTGGAGGAGATCGTGGACGGGATCTGCCACGCCGTGGCGGTGGCCGCCGGTTAACCCCGTGCGTGTCCGCCCCGGCGCAGCCCGACCAGGCCCTGGCTGATTGCCAGGCCGAGGAAGATCACGACCATCGCGATCCCCAGGCGTGGGCTCGGCTCCTCCCCCAGGAAAAGCACGCCGAACAGCACCGCCCAGATCGGCACCTGATAGTTGACCATGCTGAGGAAACTGGGTCCCGCCGAGGCGATCACCATCAGCAGCATGACCATGGCGAGCCCGGTGGGAATCAGCCCCAGATAGGCGATGGAGGCCAGCCCGGGCAGCGAGGGCGCCGTGGCGGGCAGCCCCTCCACCATCAGCGCAAGGGGCAGCGATATGCAGGCGGCCAGGATCAGCGCCGCGGCCCCGAACTGCAGCAGCCCAAGATCCGGCGCTCGCTTGGCGATGATCGAGCCGGAGGCATAGCAGAACGCCGTGCCCAGACAGGCCAGTTGCGCCAGCAGGATCACCGCATTGGCGCCAATGCCATTCAGCACGTCCGGCCCGATCAGGATGACGATTCCGACAAAGCCCAGCAGAAAGCCCACGGTCTTGCGCCAGGTCATGCGCTCGCCGGGGATCAGCAGATGCGCCATCGGCAGCACGAAAAGCGGCACGGTCGCCACCGCGACCCCGGCGAAGCCGCTGTCGATATGGCGCTGCGCCCAGCTCAGCAGGGTGAAGGGCATGGAATTGGTCATGATCGCGGCCCCCAGCGCGAAGACCCAGAAGCGGCGCTCCGACAGCGAAGGCAGGGCCTCGCGCCTGATCAGCAGCACGCAGCCGAGCGCCAGCGCACCGATCCCCAAGCGCAGCCCGGCCAATGTCAGCGGCGTGAAATCGGCGGTGGCGAGCCGTGTGGCCGGAAACGCCGCACCCCAGATCAGGCCCAGCGCCGCCAACAGCAGCCAGTCTTTCAGCGTCGCTTTCATCCGGGGGCTCTCCGCAGGGAATGCTGCCGCATGCATCGCACGGGACGCTGCCTCGTGCCATGGATGGGGCGGGCTCGCAAGGGGCGTTCCGATGACGGCATGAAGCCGATCAGAAACAGGGTTTCGTATTGGTGCGGGAAAGCGACATCTGGGCCGAACAAAGCGACATTTCCCGGTTGACGCCGCCGCTGCGCGGGCCTAGTTCGGCTGCGGGTCAGTCGTCGGGTATGGGCGAGCGGCGGCCGGCTCAGCAATCTCGCCCTGACGATGGAGCGCGTCCCATGACGTTCCCTGAAAAGCCGCAGGCACGGCCTGCGAACCCGTCTTTTTCTTCCGGTCCCTGTCCCAAACATCCCGGCTGGTCGCCTGAGGCCGTGGCGGCGAAGGCGTGGCTTGGCCGCTCGCACCGGGCCGCCGGCCCGAAAGCGCAGCTCAAGCAGGCGATCGACCGGATGGCCGCGATGCTGGGCGTGCCCGAGGACTATCGTGTGGGCATCGTCCCGGCCTCCGACACCGGCGCCTACGAGATGGCGATGTGGTCGATGCTGGGCGCGCGGCCCGTCGACATGCTGGTTTGGGAAAGCTTCGGCAAGGGCTGGGCCACCGATGCGGTGAAGCAATTGAAGCTGGAGGATTGCCGGGTGATCGAGGCGGACTATGGCGCCCTGCCGGATCTCGCCAGCGTGCGGGCCGGGGCGGATCTCTGCTTCACCTGGAATGGCACGACTTCGGGCGCCCGCGTCCCGAATGCGGACTGGATTGCAGCGGATCGCGAGGGCCTGACCTTCTGCGACGCGACCTCCGCCGCGTTCGCGCAACCGCTGGATTGGGCGAAGCTGGATGTGACCACCTTCAGTTGGCAAAAGGTGCTGGGCGGCGAGGGGGCGCACGGTGTCCTTATCCTCAGCCCCCGCGCGGTGGCGCGGTTGGAGAGCTTCGCGCCCGACCGCCCGCTGCCCAAGATCTTTCGCCTGACCAAAGCCGGTGCGCTGATCGAGGGCGTTTTCACGGGCGCCACGATCAACACCCCATCGATGTGGGCCGTGGCCGATCTGGTGGATGCCCTGGACTGGGCCGAGGGCGCGGGCGGTCTGGCCGGGCTGCATGACCGCGCGGACGCGAATTTCGCGGCATTGCAGGGCTGGGTGGACCGGCGCGACTGGGTGGAGAATCTGGTGTCGGAGCCTGCGCATCGCTCCAACACCTCCGTATGTCTCACTCTGATGGATGCGGACCTGGTCAAGCCGATCGTGAAGCTGCTGGAGGACGAAGGTGTTGCCTTCGACATCAACGGCTATCGCGATGCGCCGCCGGGGCTGCGGATCTGGTGCGGCGCGACGATTGAAGCTGCGGATGTCGCAGCGCTGACCGGGTGGCTCGACTGGGCCTATGCGGTCGTGCGCGCCCGGATCGCCGCCGTCTGAGTTTTTTCACTTCTCGACAAGGCCGCCACCGCCCCCACCCACCTACCCGGGCGTGGTGGCGGCCTTGTCTCGAAACCGATGGAGGGGCAGATGCCCAAAGTACTGATTTCCGATAAACTTTCCGAACAGGCGGTGCAGATCTTCCGCGACCGCGGTATCGAGGTCGATTTTCAGCCGGATCTGGGTCAGGACCCGGAGCGGCTGAAATCGGTGATCGGCAATTACGATGGCTTAGCCGTGCGTTCGGCCACCAAGGCGACGGCCGAAATTCTGGCGGCGGCGGACAATCTGAAAGTCATCGGCCGCGCCGGGATCGGGGTCGACAATATCGACATCTCGGCGGCCTCGGCCAAGGGTGCGGTGGTGATGAATACGCCCTTCGGCAACTCGATCACCACCGCCGAGCACGCCATCGCGATGATGTTCGCCGTGGCGCGCCAGATCCCGGAGGCCAATGCCTCCACCCATGCTGGCAAATGGGAGAAGTCGCGCTTCATGGGAACGGAGATCACCGGCAAGATTCTGGGGCTGATCGGCTGCGGCAATATCGGCTCGGTGGTGGCTGCGCGTGCCATTGGGCTGAAGATGAAGGTGATCGCCTATGATCCGTTCCTGAGCGTTGACCGGGCCCGCGAGCTGGGCGTCGAGAAGATCGAGGAGGTCGAGGATCTGCTGGCCCGCGCCGATTTCGTGACGCTGCATCTGCCGAAGACCGAGAAGACTGCGGGCATCCTGAATGCCGAGCGGATCGCGGGCATGAAGCCCGGCGCCCGCCTAGTGAACTGCGCGCGGGGCGGTCTGGTGGACGAGGCGGCATTGGCCGAAGCGTTGAAGCAAGGGCGTCTCGCGGGTGCCGCGTTCGATGTCTTCGAAACCGAACCGGCCAAGGAGAACCCGCTCTTCAACCTGCCGAATGTGGTGGTGACGCCGCATCTGGGCGCTGCGACGTCCGAGGCGCAGGAGAATGTTGCCCTGCAGGTCGCCGAGCAGATGGCGGATTACCTGAACCATGGGGCGATCTCGAATGCGATCAACGCTCCGTCGATCACCGCGGAGGAAGCACCGATTCTGAAACCCTGGGTGCGGGTGGCCGAAGTCCTCGGCGGTTTTGCGGGTCAGTTGACCGAGGAACCGATTGCGGAGATCGAAATCGAGTATGTCGGGCGCGTTGGCGAGTTGAACCTGAGACCCCTGACCGCGGCGCTGACTGCGGCGATGCTGACCCCGCAGATGGGCAAGGGGGGCGTGAACATGGTCTCGGCCCCCGTGGTCGCCAAGGAGCGCGGGATCGCGATCGCCGAGACGCGCAAGGATGCCCAGGGGGCTTATGGCTCTTATATCCGCCTGGTCGTGACGACGCCGGAGAAGACGCGGACCGTGGCGGGGACGGTCTTCTCCGACGGACGGCCGCGCTTCATCCAGATCAAGGGGATCGGGATGGAGGCTGAACCGCAGCCCAACATGCTTTACACCGTGAATACAGACGAGCCGGGCTATATCGGCGCTCTGGGCATGAAGACCGGGGATCTGGGGATCAATATCTCTACTTTTAATCTCGGAAGGGCCGAGAAGGGGGGCGAGGCAATCACCCTGATGGGTGTGGATGATGCGCTGAGCGCCGCGACGCTGGCGGAGATCCAGGCCTTGCCGCAGGTGCAGGAGGCCAAAGCCCTGAAGTTCTGACATCAGGTGCAGCACCCGGGGCGGGGCGCCGGGCGGCCATGCCCGTGCATGCACGGGCCAGCAGGCTCCCTGCTGATGCGGGCTTCGCCCGCAAATGGCCGCCTGGCGCCCCGCTGCAGACCGAGCGCCTGGGGCAGGTGCCGATTGGCGCTTGATCCTGATCTTGCGGCCCTTGTTCGATGGCTTTGCAAGCAGACGAGACGGCAGATGTCCGACCCCAGCCTTGTCGCACAAGTAGCCCCGTAGCCGGTCGAAGTCTCGGCGGGTGAAACCTGTTGCAGTTGCAGGCGCTCGGCCAGGCGCCCTTCTGCGTGGGCGATCACGATAGCACCTGACTGCGGCCTGTGAAATGAGAGGCCGAGGCTGACGGGAAGCTGCTCTTCAGGGGCTGCAAGGCTATGTCCAGGATGCCGCTTTGTTACAGCAGCCGCTCCAAGCTCTGAGCCTTTCGCCGCACCGGCGCTTCCGGCCCGGTTCTTACTTTGACCCGCCGCACAATCCGTCTATAAGCCCCCCGGCTTCGCGGGAGAGTTTACATGGCAAATGTGGTGGTCGTCGGCGCGCAATGGGGTGACGAGGGCAAGGGCAAGATTGTCGACTGGCTGAGCGAACGGGCCGATGTCATCGCGCGATTTCAGGGCGGGCACAATGCGGGCCATACCCTGGTCATCGACGGCGCGGTCTACAAGCTGTCGCTGCTGCCCTCGGGCATCGTGCGCCAGGGCAAGCTGTCGGTCATCGGCAATGGCGTGGTACTGGACCCTTGGGCGCTGATCGCCGAAATCGAGAAGCTGACCGCGCAGGGGGTTCCGGTCTCTCCCGACACGCTGCAGATCGCCGAGAACACACCCCTCATCCTGCCGGTCCATCGCGATCTGGACCTCATGCGCGAGGAGGCTGCCGGCAAGGCCAAGATCGGCACCACCGGACGCGGCATCGGCCCGGCCTATGAGGACAAGGTCGGACGGCGTACTGTCAGGATTGCCGATCTCGCCGATGATGCGACGCTGGAGGCCAGGCTCGACCGGCTCCTCGCGCATCACGATGCCCTGCGCAAGGGGCTCGGGGCCGAGCCGATCGACCGTGCGGCACTCAGGGCCGAGATCCTGGAGATCGCGCCGCGTATCCTGCCCTTCGCCAAACCGGTCTGGCGCACGCTGGCCGAGGCGCGGGGCCGCGGCAAGCGCATCCTGTTCGAAGGCGCCCAGGGTGCGCTGCTGGATATCGATTTCGGAACCTATCCCTATGTGACCTCCTCGAACACCATGGCTGGAATGGCGGCGACCGGCACCGGGATGGGTCCGAATGCGGTGGATTTCGTCCTGGGTATCGTCAAGGCCTACACCACCCGCGTCGGCGAAGGGCCGTTCCCGACCGAGCTGGACGATGCGACCGGGCAGCATCTGGGCGAAAAGGGCCACGAATTCGGCACGGTCACCGGGCGCAAGCGCCGCTGTGGCTGGTTCGATGCCGCTCTGGTGCGCCAGACATGCCAGGTCGGCGGCGTCTCCGGCATAGCGCTCACCAAGCTCGACGTGCTCGATGGGATGGAGGAACTGAAGATCTGCACGGGATATCGTCTCGATGGCGAGGAGATCGACTATCTCCCCACCGCCGCCGCCCAACAGGCCCGGGTCGAGCCGATTTACGAGACGCTGCCCGGCTGGTCCGAGAGCACTTTCGGCGCCCGGCGCTGGCTGGACCTGCCCGCCGAGGCGATCAAATACGTCAAACGGGTGGAGGAGGTCATCCAAACCCCAGTCGCGATCCTTTCGACCAGCCCGGAACGCGATGACACGATCCTGGTCACCGATCCCTTCCGCGATTGATGCCTTGCGTCGTGCGAGATTGGCCGTCGCATCATTGCGTTCTGGGCGCTGTCATGGAGGGCTGAAGTGACCAGCTTGCGGGGCCCTTCCACCCGTAGCCTTCTGCAGGCGTTTCCCGCCGCGATCGTCCGTCATCTGCCACGCACGCAACGCGCCAAACATTTCCAGGCGCGGCTCGAGGCGGGGCGCTATGATCTCCTGCCCGCGATCGCCAGCGCCGGAAACCCTTTCACCGACGGTGACCCGCTGTTTCGTGCCGTGGATTACCTGCTGCTCACCGGGGCCATGCAGGATCTGCCGGACCTTGCCGCCCTTGCCCGCATCTCCGATGTGTTTGCGGCGAAGATCTGGAAGGGTGTGTGCCTCTGGCACGAAGGCCACGATGAACAGGCGCGTGCTGAATTTGAGAGGATCTTCGACGATCACAGCCATTCCGGCTTTGCACGGCGCGCGGCGCGGGCTTGGGCGATGTATCTGTCGCTGCCTCGCTTTCAGCCCGCAGGGCCGGGCGCCCCACCGCCTCTCATGCAGTTTTGGGATACCGTCCCGCCAGCCGACGTCGCTGCCGAGATGCGGACATGGGAGGCACTGGGCGACAGTGCCTATACCCGGTTCGACGCTGCCGAGGCAGTCCGGTTCTTCGCCCGCAATATTGGAGGCGTTGAGGCGGACTTATTGGCCGCCTGTCCGCATCCGGCTGTGCAGTCGGACTACTTCCGGCTCGGCTGGCTTATGGTGCATGGCGGTGTCTATGTAGACGCGGATGCCAGGATGCGCGGCGGGTTCGCGGCGCTCTATCCGCGGCTTGGCGACAAGACGCTGCTCTGGTTCCGGACCCGGGCGGCGGAGATGACCGTAATCAACGGGTTCATCGCTGCCCCGCCCGATGCGCCATTCGTCCAGCATGCCTTCAAGTTGGCCTGCCGTCGCCTTGCCTCGGACGAGACGCGCCATGTCTTCGACTATGCCGGACCGACGCTGCTGACGCAGGCGGCGCTGAGGCTTTTCGAGCGTGATCGTCTCGGAGATGTTGCGAGCCTGTCGGACGGGTTCATTGCTGCCCGGATCATGGGTCAGTTCGATGCCAGCTACAAGCGCGACACCCGGAACTGGCGCCGCTGGATGGCGGAGCGAGGAAGCTGAGCGGGGCGGATGGGGTGAGTCGACCTGGCCAGAACGACTGGGAAGGCTTGCGTTCCGACCGTCCGCCACGCAGGAATGGATGAACACGCGCGGCGGACGGTGAAACCAGGTCGCCCTTTCAAGTTGCATACTCCCGCAGAGAAAACAACCTTAGATTGTTTTTGTCTTTTTGCCATCTGCCAGGGGTGTAGCGAATCGAGTGGTCAAGCGCTTGATACCACGCTATGTCCCCGACATGACCCATCGAATGCGCAAACGTCTCTCGCTGATCGTGCTGCTGATCTGGTTGCCGGTCTATATCGTCGCCGTGACCACTCTGGTCAGCGCGCTGGACCGGCCGCATATCTTGCTGGAAGCGGCGATATACATCGTCTTCGGCGTGCTCTGGGCGCTGCCGTTTCGTGGATTGTTCCGCGGGGTCGGGCGCGAGGACCCGGACAACCCGGGCGGCTAGGGTTCCGGCCCCAACCGCCCTGTCCAATTTCTCAGCCCTGGTTGATCGCTTCGCTGAACCGGTCACGCTCGTCCTGGTTGAGGGCGAACAGCCCGTCGCCGACCAGCACCAGATGCCCATTGCGGACCAGCTTGCCATAGCCCTTGATCCGTGCCTCAAGCGAGCGGGAATGCTCGCCCGGCAACTGGTCGAAAACAGTCATCACCTCGCGCCGCGTGAAGCGGTTCTGATCTTTCACCAGGGTGAGATACGCGGCCGAGGCGGTCAGCAGTTCCGGCACCGTTTCGGCGTCGGTGGCACGGGCCAGATCGGCCGGTTGCAGGTTGTCGCCCGATGGGGCGTCAGGCTCGGCCGGGGCCGGGCTGGCAGCTTCTGTGGCACCGGGGGCGCCCATCATCGTGCTGCTGCGGAACCGGGTCTCCAGCGCATCCTTGCGCGTGCCGCCTTCGGCCGGCGCGGGGCCTGGTGCAGGCCCCGGATCGGGCGCTGCGACCTGCATCGGGCTGGGCGTCGCAGCGGCTGAAGGGGCCGAGGCCAATGGGGCAGCGGGCGGCGAGGTAACGGGCGGCGGCGGGGCGAAGATGTTGATCGGGGCCGCTTCCGCCGCGGGTGCCTCGTCGGGGACGGGATCTCCGGCGGGCTCCGGTGCCGCCTCCGAAGGGTCTGCTTCGACCGGAGCCGCGGGTGCAGCGGCGGCCATGCTGGATTTTACCGCGTCGTGGATCGAGCGGATGGCGGAATGCGCCGGTTCCGCGGTCGCCGCAGCAGGGGGCGGCGGGGCAAAGATATTGATCGGCGCGGCACTGGGGGCGGGGTCCGGCTCGACACTCGGTTCGGGCTCCGGCTCCGCGCGAAAGTCCGCCACAGACTCCTCTTCCAGCGGCGCCTCTTCGACCGGCGTCTCGGGCACCGGCTCCAGGGTGACCTCCGGCTCTTCCTCCGGCGCGAGTTCCGGTTCCGCCAGATCGGCGCCATCGGTCAGGTCGGCGGCATCGGCATCGTCCAGCGGTGCGGCATGGCGCAACAGGTCGTCCACGCTGCCCTGCGGGATCGGGTCGAAGGACCCGTCGTCCAGGATTTCGTCCAGAACCGCCTCGGCCCCCATGCTCGCAGCGGTCTCCTGATCGATCTCCGCATCCGGGTCGACATCCAGCCCGGGGGCATCCTCGATCTCGGTCGGCTGCTGGATCGCGGCGAACACGTCGTCGGGCAGGGCGCTTTCGTCCTGGGCCCCGAAATCGGCGGTCGCGGCGCGTTCCGCAAAGGTGGGATAGTCCCGCTGTTCCGGCTCGGCCTCAATCTCGGCCTCAGACTCAGACTCAGACTCAGACTCAGACTCGGGAGGTTCCACATCGAAGATCGAGTCCGGGGCGGCGACCGTCTCCTGGAATGCAGCATCGGGATCGTCGTCGAGATCCTCCCAGACATCTCTGGGGCCTTCCGCCTCGGCCGGCTCGTCATCCAGAACCTCGACATAGCCTTCCTGCCAGGCGGTGACTGGCTCCTCTTCGATGTCTTCTGCGGTGTCGTCCTGCAAGATTGCTTCCGCCGCATCGGTGATGTTCAGAGGCTCAGGCTCAGGCTCAGGCTCAGGCTCAGGCTCAGGCTCAGGCTCAGGGTCTGCGGCGGCCAAATCGGCCTCCTCAACCGGTTCGGCGGGCGCGTCCTCGATATCTGGTTCCGCTTCCGCTTCTTCTGGCTCTCGCAGGTCCTCGGCGGCCAGCTCTGCGGATTCCTCCTCCGCCGTCTCCTCGAGCACGGGCAGATCGATCCGATGGCGCCCGAAGATCTGCTCGGTCGCCGGGGGCTCGGATATGTCCTGCCCCGAATCGGCCACGGTTTCATCGGCCACGTCCTCGGCGGCCTCGGCCTCCTCCTCGAGGTCGGTGGGCTCGACAACCGGCTCCTCAACAGGTTCCTCCGCTGGCTCTGGCGGGGTGAAGACAGGCGGCGGCGCGGTGCTGATCGCATCATGCACGAAGGCGCCGAGCGCTGCCGCCGTGATCACCGTCGCCGGGTCGGTGGCGGGTTTCGGGGCCTCCGCCGCCTCGGGCTCGGCCTCCACCTCGGGGGGCGTGAAGACCGGGGCCGGGGCATTGATGACCGCATCATGCACGAAACCGCCAAGTGCCGTGGCCTCTGCCGCCGCTGCGGCCAGTGCTTCGGTATCCGGGCCTGAAACATCCTCGACCGGTACATCTTCGGGGGCCACATCCTCGGCGGGCGCCTCTGGGGCGGGTGCGTCTTCGACGGGAACATCGTCCTGCACCAGCGCCTCGGCCAGCGGCACGGCGAGCGCTGCGGCGGCGACGCCCGCAGACGCATCCTCCGCAACCATATCCTCCGAGCTTTCGACCGAGATCGCGGGTGCCCCCTCGACCTCCGGCGCGTCGGCGCGGCGCACCAGGATCAGGCCGGGGACCACGTCATACTGGTCCATCGTGCCTTCGCCCTTGCGCTCCAGCCAGGCTTTCATCCGGTCGACGATCCCGTCATCGATGCTGAAGCCAGCCTCGACGAATTCAGGCGTCTCCTCGATGGTCTGCTGCATGGCGCGGACTAGAAAACGGATCGGCTGCGAGGGGTCGTCGAACCCCTCCGCCGAAATGGCAAAATCCCCGAGGCGCAGAGCGACACGCTTGGTTTGGTCGGTCATCGATGTTGTCTCCCTCGCTCTTGACAGGCCATGAGCTTGGCTGAACATCCCGCATTTCTCTTCTTTCGTCAAGGTGATGCGAGGCGATCTTCGTCTAACATAGTCAGTTGCTGCGAGGGTCCGGGACTTGACCGGGGCCCGTCGCTGGTCAACAGGTCACACATGACAGATATGCCCTTACATTTCGATGAAACTGTGGCATTGGCAGGCGGCGGCGTGTTGGATGCCGAGATGCTGGCCGAAGCGCGCGCTCTGGCGCCGTATCTGGTGGCGGCGGATGGCGCCGCGGACCGCCTGGGCGAGCTGGGCGCGACGCCGGACGTCGTGATCGGCGACATGGATTCGATCCACCATCGAGAGCGCCTGCCCGCCACCACGCGGCTGCTCGAACTGGCGGAGCAGGAGACCACCGATTTCGAGAAATGCCTCTACGCCACCGAAGCGCCACTTTATCTGGGAATTGGCTTTAGTGGCAGGCGGATGGATCATTCTCTTGCAGTCTTGAATGCGATGCTGAGGCATCCTGAAAAGCAGGTGGTGCTGATTGGCGAGGTCGAGGTAATGGCCTTCGCCCAGCCCAATACCCTGATGCGTTTGGCGCTGCATCCGGGCGCATCTGTGTCGTTTTTCCCGCTTTCGCCGGTCGCGGGCACCCATTCCGAAGGGCTGGTCTGGCCAATCGATGGACTGGAGATGGCGCCGGATGGGCAGATCGGCACGTCGAACGCAGCGCAATTGGCCGAGGTGGCGTTCCGGTTCGACAGGCCCGGCGCGCTGGTGATGCTGGAACGCTGCTATCTCTCGGCCCTGATCGCAGCCCTTACCGATATGTGATCGCCAGGCCGGTTGCCCGCGCCGATGCTGCTCCCATCTCTGATGTGAGGGTGGTTTCGGAGGAACCGATATGCGCATCGTCCTGATCGCCGCAGCACTCGCAGCCGGATGCGTCGCGCCGACCGATCCCATAGGCCGCGACCGTTTGGGGCAAGAGGCCACCTTGGCCCACGGGGTCTGGAGCGATGGCGCCTCGATCAGCGTTGCCGCGAAACTCAAACCCCATTACGGGCGCATAGCCGTTTGCGGCGCATGGGCGGTCGACCGGGGAAGTGCGTTGACCGACAGTTTCCACGACCGGATCATCGATGCGGGCCTTGTGCGAGTCGATGGGCGTGTGGTGGCCCAGGGGCTGCGCTTCATGCGCCAGGCGGCTGACCGGCGCGAGTTGACGGATGGCGTGGCGAATTGCGTCGTCACAGATCAGCCGTGGGAGGCGCGGCTGGCCGACACCCAGCCTGTGCTGCGCCTGCCGCGTCAGGTCTTCGGCGGCGGCACCGGGTCGGATGAACAACGCCTGGTGTTTCGTCAGATCGCCGCCAATGAAGAAGTGCTGCTGTGGCGCAAGAGCTGACGCTCAGCAGCCCGGCACATTGACCGCCAGCCCGCCCAGCGAAGTTTCCTTGTACTTCGCCATCATGTCGCGGCCCGTCTCGCGCATCGTGTCGATGCAGGCATCGAGCGAGACGAGATGCTTGCCGTCGCCGCGCAAGGCCAGCGAGGCCGCCGAGACCGCCTTGATCGCGCCCAGCCCGTTGCGCTCGATGCACGGCACCTGAACCAGGCCCTTGATCGGGTCGCAGGTCATGCCGAGGTGATGCTCCAGCGCAATCTCGGCGGCGTTCTCCACCTGCTCCGGCGTGCCGCCCATGGCCGCCGCCAGCGCCCCCGCCGCCATGGCCGAGGCCGAGCCGACCTCCGCCTGGCAGCCGCATTCGGCGCCGGAGATCGAGGCATTATGCTTCACGATCCCGCCGATCGCGGCCCCCGTCAGCAGCATATTGCGCACGCCCTCATCGCTCGCGCCCACGATATGGTCGCGGTAGTAACGGATGACCGAAGGGAACACCCCAGCCGCCCCGTTGGTGGGCGAGGTCACCACCTGGCCGCCCGCGGCGTTTTCCTCGTTCACCGCCATGGCATAGACCGACAGCCAGTCATTGGCGACATGGGGCATTTGCAGATTGCGGGTGCGTTCCTCCAGCAATTGCCGGTGGATCGCGCGGGCGCGGCGGCGCACATTCAGGCCGCCTGGCAGAATGCCCTCGCCGGAAAGACCGCGCTCGATACAGCCGTTCATCACCTGCCAGATCCGGTCGAGCCCGGAATCCAGATCCGCACGTGTCAGCCGGGTCTCCTCATTCGCGCGTTTCATCCGCGCGATGCAGAGGTCGGACTGTGCTGCCATCTCCAGCATCTGCGCCGCCGTGGCGAAGGGATAGGGCACATCCGGCAGCGCGTCGGCCGTGGTCAGGGCGCCATGGCCACGCAGTTCCACCTCGGTCTGCACGAAGCCGCCGCCGATGGAATAATATGTCTCGCGGCTGTGCAGGTTACCCTCCGCATCCAGCGCGCTCAGCGTCATGGCATTGGCGTGGAGCTCCAACGCGGGGCCATAGTCGAAGATCATGTCCGCGCCGGGGTCGAAGCGCATGACCGGCAGATCGGCGGGGGCGATCCGGTGCTCGGCCTGGATGGCGGTCAGCGCGGCTTCCGCGGCTTCGGCCTCGAGGGCCGCTGGTGCGAACCCGGCAAGACCCAGGATCACCGCGCGGTCGGTGGCATGTCCCTTGCCTGTGAAGGCCAGTGAGCCGTGCAGGCGGCATTGCAGATGCGCGGGTTCGCCCGCACCCGGGATCCGCTCGCCATGGCGCAGCACGTCCAGGAACCGGCCTGCGGCCACCATCGGGCCCATGGTGTGAGAGCTCGATGGGCCGATCCCGATCTTGAAGATGTCGAAGGTCGACAGGAACATTGCGCGCCTTGAGTTAGCGAAAAGCTGGCGCTGATATAGGCCCGCACTGGCCGCGACGAAAGCCGTTTTCCGACCAAGGCGCGGGCTGGCGCGACGGCGGGGTCGCTCCTATGCTGCGCGCAGTGATTCCATGAGGCGTGCGAGGTGGCCGATGAACGAGACTCTTTCCCCGACCGATCGGGCCAAAAAGGCCTCCGCGATCCGCGCCCTGGAATTCGTAGAAACTGGCATGAAAGTCGGCCTCGGCACCGGCTCGACCGCCGTCTTCTTGGTCGATGCCCTGGGCGCGATGGTGGCCGATGGCCTGCGGATCACCGGCGTCCCCACATCCAGCCGGACCCGGGCGCAGGCGGAGGGGCTGGGCATCCCCCTGACGACCCTGGGCGAGGCCGGGCGGCTGGATCTGACCATCGACGGCGCGGACGAGTTCGACGGCGCGCTCAACCTGATCAAGGGCGGCGGCGGCGCGCTGTTGCAGGAGAAGATCGTGGCCGCCGCCAGCGACCGAATGGTGGTGATCTCGGACCCCACGAAGGAGGTTGCGACGCTGGGCGCCTATCCCCTGCCGGTCGAGATTGTGCGGTTCGGCTGGGACATCACCGCGCGCCATGTCGCCAATCTGCTGGCGGGCGCGGATGTCGATGGCACGGCGCTGGCCCGGCGCGATAGGGGTGGTGAGCCCTATGTCACCGACGAGGGGCATTATATCCTGGATCTGCAACTGGGCCGCATCGGCGATCCCGCAGGCCTGAACGCCGCCCTGAACCTAATCCCGGGAGTGGTCGAAACCGGCCTCTTCTGCAACCTCGCGTCAACCGTCGTGGTGGGGCTGGAGGACGGAACCACCCGCCTGATCGGCGCATGAGGCGTCGCCATTCGATCGCGGCGGTCGCGGCGATCTGGATTGCGGGCCTTGGTTATCTTGGCGTGCAGATCTTGCCGCAGACCGAGGTGGCCGATTGCCGCGACCCGGACTATGCGGATCGCCTGGCAGCGGCAACGGTGCTGCTGTCTGGCGCGCCCGGGACCAACGAACAGGCCGCGCAGACGATAAGGCGCGCAGCTGCGGGCTCGATTGAAAAACTGCGCAAACATTTCCCCGACGCGCCTACGGATGTGATGGTGGAGGTCGAGCGGCGCATGCGCGACGCCGCTGAGCAGTCCATCGAAAATCAACGCCAGGGCGCCGCACATTTCTGGGCGCGCCTGCTGCCCGTGGAGGACATTCATTTCATGCGCCGTCAGGACGACCTGCCCTATTGACGCACGATCCTCACCCGGATCCGTCTCGGGCTCACCCGTTGGCTGCACGACGATATCGAAGAAGAACATTTCGAGATCGTGCGGATGGTCAGCGAAGTCCCGGTGATGAATGCGATTTTCGAGACGATGGAGATGCTCGATGCTGACTTTGACACGAGCGAGGTCTCCGATCTGCCTGCGAGCTTCGATCTCGGTTGTTTTCCGCTTGGGGTTGAGAATGAGCGGCGGCGCCTTTAACTCCCCAGTGCCCACCACACAGAAGGAGATCCTCCATGAGCGACTTTGACTATGATCTTTTCGTCATCGGGGGCGGCTCGGGCGGGGTCCGGGCGGCGCGGATGTCGGCGGAGTTCGGCGCCAGTGTCGCGCTGGCCGAGGAGTTCCGTTATGGCGGTACTTGTGTGATCCGGGGCTGTGTGCCGAAGAAGCTCTTGGTCTATGCGTCCTCCTTCCGCGAGATGTTCGAGGACAGCCGCGGTTTCGGCTGGTCCGAGGTGCATCCGACCTTCGACTGGCCCACGATGCGCGGCCACAAGGAGGCCGAGATCACCCGGCTGGAGGGGATCTATAAGACCAATCTGGGCAAGGCCGGGGTCGAGACGATCCGCACGCGCGCTGTCGTCACCTCGCCCCATTCGGTGAAGCTTTCCGATGGGCGCGAGATCACCGCTAAGCATATTCTGGTCGCCACCGGCGGCACGCCTTTCGTTCCCCCGGTGCCGGGGGCCGAGCTTGCCATCACCTCGAACGAGATTTTCGACATCGAGGCGCTGCCCGAGCGGGTGGTGGTTGTTGGCGGCGGCTATATCGCCTCAGAGTTCGCCGGCATTCTGAACGGGCTTGGCGCGCATGTGACCCAGCTCTATCGCGGCAAGCAGATCCTGCGCGGGTTCGACGACGATCTGCAGGACCATGTGGCCAATGCCATGAAGGTGCGCGGCATCGATCTGCGCGTGGGCGAGGATGTGGCCGCCATCGCCGGCACTCCCGGCGATCTGACCGTCACGCTGAAATCCGGCGGCGAGGTCAAGGCGGGTGTCGTCCTCTATGCCACGGGACGCAAGCCCAACACGGACGGATTGGGGCTGGAGGAGATCGGCGTCAATCTGGGCACCAAGGGCGAGATCGCGGTGGATGTCTACTCGCAGACCTCCGTCCCCTCGATCTATGCGGTGGGCGATGTGACCGACCGCATGGCGCTGACCCCGGTGGCGATCCGCGAGGGCGCGGCCTTTGCCGAGACGGTGTTCAATGCGAACCCGATGCAGCCCGATCACTCGATGATTGCCACGGCCGTCTTCACCCAGCCGGAAATCGGCACCGTGGGGCTCACCGAAGAACAGGCGCGGGCCGAGGGCGAAATCGAGATCTATCGCTCCGCCTTCCGGCCGATGATGAACATCCTGGCCAAGCGCGATGAGCAGATGCTGATGAAGCTGATCGTCGCGAAAGACAGCCGCAAGGTGCGCGGCGTCCACATCGTCGGCCACAGCGCGGGCGAGATGATCCAAATGGCCGGGATCGCGGTCAAAATGGGCGCCACGAAAGAAGATTTCGACCGGACTGTCGCCGTCCATCCCACCGCGGCGGAGGAATTGGTGACCATGCGCAGCCCCGTCGCCTGAACGCGTGACATCCGGGCGCATCGCCCGGGCGTGCCGCGCCCTTGAATGCCGGGGCGCGGCACCCACCTCTGACAGGGTGGCGGTGGAGGCGATATTCCTGTTACAAGGCGCGCGACTCTGCACCCGACATTGGGCGGAACCTGATAAAGGATCGAGTAAGGAATGCCATTTCAGAGAAATAACGGCGGCGGCGGCGGACCTTGGGGCGGCGGCGG
>JBCCDU010000024.1:0-50713 GCA_039030715.1 Pseudomonadota bacterium | reverse complement strand
GGTGGCCGGTCTAGCTCAGCTGGTAGAGCAACTGATTTGTAATCAGTGGGTCGGGGGTTCGAGTCCCTCGACCGGCGCCAAGACTTCGAGAACGGCATGATCGGCAGCTTTGCATCGATTCTCAGCCTTTGCCGTTCTCTCAGATATCGGCGATCGCCTCGAAGCCCTCAAAGTCGGGATGGCCGAGATAGAGCGGTTTGTTCTGCCCCGCATCCTTATGCGCATCGCGGAATTGTTGCGAGCGGGTCCAGGCCTGGAAGGTTTCCTGGCTGTCCCAGACCGTGTGCGAGGCATAGAGGGTATGGTCCCCGCCATCGGGGCCGCGCAGCAGGTGGAACTGTCGGAAACCTTCCATCTCATCCAGGCGGGTCTGCCGGTTGCGCCAGACCTCCTCGAACGCGGTTTCCTGCCCTTTGACGACCCGGAAGCGGTTCATCGCTATGAACATGGCTTATCTCCTCGGTGATGGTATGAAAAATTGGAACGACGGCGCGGGCGCCGCTGGGCGTTTCGATGACTTCGACTCCGGTTCTGTAGACCGGCGCAAGCACGGCTGGTGTCAGTACATCCGGCACCGGACCTTCCGCCGCGATCCGACCGTCCTGCATCAGTATTGCGCGATCTGCAAGGCTGCCCGCCAGGGTCAGATCGTGGAGGACGACCAGAACGCCCGCACCATCGCGCGCAGCGCCTCGCGCAGCATCCAGCACCGCGAGTTGATGCGCGAGGTCGAGGCTGGCGGTAGGCTCGTCCAGCATCAGCCAGTCACCCGCGCCAAGCTGCCGCCCGGCCCAGAGCTGCGCAAGGGTACGTGCCATATGCGCCCGGTGACGCTCTCCTCCGGAAAGCCAGCTGATCGGATGATCCAGCAGTGCGGTCAACCCCAAGGCCAGAGCAGCACGCGCAGCGAGACGCCGCGCATCGGCTGGCGGGATCGCAACCGGAATCGCCAGGCCAATGAGCTCGAGCGTTGTGAAAGCGGCGGAGGCGCTGGGCGTCTGCTCCAGAACCGCGCGGCGCAGGCCCATTTCGGCGGGCGGCAGGTTGCCCGGCAGGTCGCCATCGATCAACACCTCGCCCGATTGCGGTGTCAGCGCCCCGGAGAGACAGGCGAGCAGTGACGACTTGCCCGCGCCGTTCGGGCCGATCAGCGCGACGATCTCACGGCGCCGCACCTGGAGGGTGATCTCGTGGAGGACCCCCTTGGTCCCAAGACGCAACGATATCTCGCGCGCCTCAAGCATGGCCGAGCCTCGTGCCTGGGCGGAGCAACAGCCACAGAAAGAATGGACCGCCGATCAGACTGGTGGCGAGGCCAATCGGCGGCTCGGCAGGCGGAACGGCGAGACGAACGCCCAGATCGGCCGCCAGGACCAGACAGATGCCCATCAAGATCGACGCAGGCAGCAGAATGCTGTGGCGCGGCCCGAGCGCCAGGCGGGCGAGATGAGGGGCCACTAGGCCTATGAACCCGATCGGTCCTGCCGCAGCGGTAACCGCGCCAACCGCGAGGGCGGTCGCGATGGCAGTGTAAAGCTTGGTCCGCTCCACATTCATGCCGGCGTGGAATGCGGCGCGCTCGCCAAGTTGGAAAAGGTCCAAAGCGCGCGCCTGGCTTAGCAGAACCGGCGCCGCCACTGCCGTCAGCGCAAGCGCTGCCATCACCAGCGGCCAGCTCGACCCGCCGAGCGAGCCCATCGTCCAGAACGTCAGATCGCGCAGTTGGGTATCATCGCTGATATAGACCATGGCCCCAATCGCAGCGCCGGCAATGGCATTCACGGCGACCCCGGCGAGGATCAGCGTGGCGACCGAAGTTTCACCATGCCGGCGGGCCAGCGCGAAGATCAGCGCGATGACCACACCGGCACCGATAAAGGCCGCCAATGGCAGCAACCAGGGGCGAAGATCCTGCGGCAGCGAGCCCATCACCGCATCGCCCAGGACAATCACCGCCACTGCGCCCAGCGAGGCCCCACCGGTCACGCCGATCAGGCCGGGATCGGCCAGCGGGTTGCGCAGCAGGCCCTGCAGAGAGGCGCCAGCCAGCGCCAGTGCCAGCCCCACCGCAATCCCAAGGGCCACGCGCGGCAGACGGATCTGCCATATGATCGCCGCCTCCGTCTCGTTGCCCCATCCCGCGAGCGTCGCAAGCACGCGCCCCGGCGCGATGCTGACAGGGCCGAGGGCGAGCCCGGCAATCGCCAGCGCAACAGCGGCCAGAAACATCGCAGTGAGAGCGGGAAGTCGGTATCGCGTCGAAACTGGCAAGGCGGCTTCCATGCGGCTAAAGCCCGGCAGCCTTCGCAGCATCGGGTTGCAATGCACGGGCAAGATCCGCAATCGCGCGCGGCGTACGCGGGCCAAAGCCCAGCAGCAGCATGCCGTCCATCGTCACGGCACGCGCATTACGCCCCGCTGGGGTCAGGGCGATCTCGGGCCGGGACAACACGGCATCGATCCCGCCCAACCGCTCCGCGTGCTGGGTCATCATTAGGATCGCGTCTGGAGCGGCAGCCAAGATCGCCTCGCTGTTCATCGGCTTATAGCCTTCGATCGCACTGCCTGCGTTCCGCCCACCGGCCAGTCGGATCATCTCGTCGGCAGTGGTCCCGCGACCGCCGATCAATGGCGCGCCGTTCCGGATCGAAAGAATGAAGAGGATACGCGGGGACCCGGCCAGCGTCGCCACTTTCGCCGTGATCTGATCCAGGTCAGACTGGAATTTCGCTACCAGATCTTCCGCCTTTTCCTGCTCTCCCAGGGCCTGACCGACGAAGCGGATCTTGTCTGCAATTTCCGGCGCCTCCACACTTTCTGGTGCGCGCATCACCCGGGTTCCAGCGGCCTGCAATTGTTCGAGGGCAACATCGGGCCCGGCGTCGTCAGCGACGATAAGCAGGTCGGGTCGCAGAGATAGAACACCTTCCGCCGACAATCTGCGGACATAGCCTATCTGAGGCAGGTCAGCCGTTGCTTCGGGGAAGGTCGAGGTTTGATCGACGCCGACAACACGGTCGCCAGCGCCCAGGGCGAAGGCGATCTCGGTCAAGTCGCCACCGGCGATGACGACCCGTTCGGCGCGGTCCTCTGCCATCGCAGGCACGGCCAGAAGCGCAAAACCAAATGCCGAAAGAAGCGTGCGGCGTCTCATGCGGCACCCCCGATCTTCTGGACCAGAGCGCGCCAGGCCGGTCGCTCCCCCTCGCCCGGCGGACGCGCGCCAAAGAACTGGCACACCAACTCGCCGCCATCGTCATAAAGCTCGACCGAAGTGATATCGCCACGCATCTCGGTAGGTTTGCGAACCATCCAAACCGTCGCGACCCGATCAGTGCGCAGATGCAGGTTGAACCCGGGGTCGAGAACATTGAGCCACGGCCCCATTGGCTCGATCCGCGAAATCGGACCCGAGAAGATCTGAATGCATCCCGGATTACCGACAAAGCACATAATCGGGATCTGCTGATCCGCGGCGCCGCGCAGTATCGTCTCGACGGCCTCCACCGGAATGCGCCGGGCCAGATCGTCGCCCGCCAGACGCAGAGCCTGCGCCCGCCCGATCCCCAACTCGCGCAGCATCTTGTGGAAGTCATGGCTGTGCTGCAGCGTCAGCCACTCGCGGCGCAACACGTTGGCATCGATCTCATCATCCGGTGCGTCCGGGCGAGACGCGACAGGGGGAGAGAAGGTCGTCAGCGCGGTACTCGAGTCCCGATGTCCTTCGATCAACGCGCGCCAGGACGCCATGTCCGTTTCATCGGTGGCATAGATCTTGATCACGGATTGACCCGTCACATCGAAGATCTGGATCGAGTGGCGAAGCCCGGATCGCGCCTCCTCGCTGATCGCATAGACGACATGCCAGTGCCGCAGGAACATGCGCAGATCGATGTCGCCAGTCACTTGTCCCATCAGCCCATGCGCGGCCACTTCACCCATCGGACCCGTTGTCTCATGCACCGCCGCCTGGTTTCGGGTCAGGGTCATCACCGGCCCAAGGCCCGTCAGAGCGCTGAGGAGAGGTATCGCGTCCTCGCCTCGCGTTGTCAGCCGTGTGATGCCCTCTCCCGTGCGCGCCTCGACCAGCGCGCCCTCCGGAACGCCCAGCTTGTCCGCGATGTCGCGGGCCCGTGCATGCGGATCACCTGTCTTCGCATCCCGCCACGCCTGCAAGAGCGTTGGCAATCCGGCTGTATCTGGCATGGATGTCTCCTCAGAAGGTAAAGGTTGCGGCGGCTTTGAAGGCCAGACCGGTGCTGTTCAAGCCATTGGGAAAGATCCGGTATTCCTGGTCCGTCAGGTTGTCGATCCCGGCCGAGAAGATCGCGCCCTCGAGCGGCCCGTCGCTGGGTTGCCAGTTGGCGAAGAAGTCGAAGACGGAGTAGCCGGATGTCGGCTCGCCCGATGTATCGCTGGCCTGAACCCCATCGGCAAAGGTTCCACGCACTCCGAGCTCAACATCCCGCAACGGCCGCCAACCGCCGGTCACGACCAAGCGGTCCGCCGGGATCGATGCCAGATCGCCGGGTCCACCGCGCACACGCCCACGCGGTATCGTCACCCCGACCGAGGCAAACCAGTCGTCGCTGTCGTATTCTATTTCGGCCTCGAAACCGAACAGCACGGCATCGACATTTCGATTTATCGTTGTGCCGCCGACCTCGACCTGACCTGTGATCGGGTTGAAGCTGGTGGTCGAGTCATCGATGAACGTGACGACCGTGTCCACAAAGTCATCGACGATCGAGTAATAGACATTGCCCGAGATCAGGAGATCGTCACCAGGTGAGATCAATCCGCCCATCCGATAGCGCCCACCGATCTCGAATTGGGTAGCGCGTTCCGGCTCCAAATCCGGTGATGGGACAAACTGGTTGATCCCGGTAAACACAGGCGCTCCTGGCGGGCCCAACGGGAAGCCCGGCGTCGCGAAATGTACGCCGTCGTTATAAAGCTCTGTCAGGGCCGGCGCCCGGAACGATCGCGAGGCGCTGGCGAAAACCTGTGTGTTTTCGGTCGGCTGCCAGTTGACCGCCAGCCTCGGCGACGGTTGGCCCTCGCTGCGGTCCGGGAACGCTCCATCAGGTCGAAGTTGGAAGAAATCGTACCTGAAGCCTGGTGTTACCGTAAGGCCCGGCAGAACCTCGAAGTCGGCCTGAACGAACGCCGCATAGAAGCGCCGGACTGCATCAGGTGCCTGCAGCCGCGGCGCGCCATCGCGCTCGGCCACCCGGTCATCAAGGAAGAACTCGATTCCATAGGACACATCGACCGGGACATCGGCGATCTGAAACGACGAGATATTGGTGGCCTCGATGCCAACTGTCGTCAGATTGGTCGTGTCGAAGCGCCCGTCGAAAAACCGGTCCTCTTCGACGTTCGTGTCGTTGAAATAAACCAGCGTCGAGAGATCGATCAGGGGCTGATCTGCCGGCGCCCAATCCCATGCAACACGCGCAGTCTGATACCGAAGATCGCGGTCGACCACTGTGGTGGGAGTGCCCTGGACATTGGCATTAGGCGGGGTGTCCCCGTTGTCGCGATAAATCTGGTAGCTGCCCTCGACCCTGTGATTGTCACCTGGCTCCCACCCCAACTTGATGAGCCCGTTCTGACTGTCGATTTCCGAGTCGATGATATCGTTGTTCGACCCGTCCTCGAGGTCGGAGAACATCGGCCGTCCGGCGAAGAATGCCAACGCGTCGAAATCCTCGTATTGCAGAACTACGGTGCCAGCGCCCAGAAACTCGGTGCCCTGGCTGTTGAAGCCGAACTTCACCTCGCCGCCCCAGAGTTCATCCGGCTCCAGAACATCGGCCGCATCCTTGGTGTCGAGGAAGATGACGCCACCCAACGCACCAGAGCCGAACAGGGTCGACGCCCCACCTCGTAGGATCTCGATCTGTTTCACGATGGTCGGGTCGGTGAAGAACCGGCCACGATGGGGGATGTTGAAGTTCTGCCGTGCGCCATCGATCCGGATCAGCACCTGATCGTCCCGAAAGCCGCGGATATTCGGCTCCTGCGAAATGGAGCGCGGTCCCCCCTCAATCGTCACGCCGGGCTCGTCCCCGATGAGTTCTTCGTATGTCGAGGGCTGGCGACGGATGATCTCCTCCTGTCCCACAATGGTGACGGGATTGGGTGTCTCTAAAAGACCCCGTTCGTCTCGCGCCCCTCCGAAGACCACAATTTCCGGCATCTCCGCGACGTCGTTGTCTGCGGTCTGAGCCTGCGACGCAGGCGCTAACATCGTGATTGCAGACATCGTGGTCAGACCGATCACCCGTCGCAAATTATCGGAAACTCTCATCGTTCAACCGCCCCCTTCTGCCGAACTCGTGAAGCGCAGACTGGAGCTTCCGAGTTGATCTCAAGGACCAAGCATTGGGTGGCGATCTGCTGTTAACGGGTCGAGTTAAGATTTTCCGACAAATTTAGTCAAGCAAATTCCCGGATGCCCACAAGGTGGTTATCGAACGCCAGGGAGTGACGCCTCAGACGCGCCGGCGTCAGGTCGGGTCCAAGCGAGAAAACCCCGCCAAAACCGTCGGTTGCGATCCAGCCGCGAGGCCCTGGCGCCAGACCGCAAACATCTGGCCGGGCCCAGATATCCGGGGTGCCACCATCGATATTCCAGGCCATAACCCGCCCACCGCGCGGCGAGGTGATCGCCGCGCGAACACCATGGCGATCAAAGGCAACGCTACCAGCATAACCCTGCATCGCGGCCAGGGAGTGAACCGGCGCATCGGCCAGGCGGACCGAACCATCTCCCTGCCGGTGAAACGCCAGCAGCGGAACGCCATCCGCGGAATCCCCCTGCCATTGCAGCGCCAGCGCAATCAGGCCATCCGGTGCGACGGCCAGATGCCGGATTGAGTTTTCCTGCAGATCATCAGGCAATTCGACCTGTTCGATCAGCCCGCCGTCCCGCAGCCGCAAATAAGCCAGGTTCGGCCGCATGGACGAGAGATTCAGTTTCTCGCGACCGCTCGCCGGATGGGTCCGTATGCCGCCATTGGCGACGGCGAGCGTTTGTCCATCCGGAAGCAGAACCACATCATGCGGCCCGATCCCGCCCGAGGAGATGACACCGATCCGCTTGTAGCCGCTGGCGGCATCCCAGACGCCTAGCCGACCCGCGCCGGTCTCGTAAGCATTCTCGGTCGTGAACAGCAGCGCGCCGTCCGGTGAGAAGACACCATGGCCATAGAAATGGTGTCCCAGCGGCGCGTCGAGCCGGGCGCGCAATGTGCCGCTGACGCAATCAACCACAAGGGCGAAGGTGCCAGGCCGCCGGGCAAAGGCGACAATCTCGGCCCGCTCGGGATGCGCCGCTGCCGCGTGGCCCCGGTCCGGCAATTCCAGGTCGAAAGTCAGGCTACCATCGCCGCGGAGACCGACCAGCCGGTAACCCTCGGCAACTTGCGCAGCAGCAATCATGTCGGGCGCCCCGGCCTCGGCCCATCCAAGCGCGGGTGCGAGGGCGGGAAGCGATGCGGCGCTCGCCATGAAGCGACGTCGGGACACAGCCATGGGTCAATCTCCGTCCGTGGCGTTGAACCCCTCGATCAGGCCCAGATCCGGACCCACGACCTGACGCATTGCCTGTGAAAGCCCCGCGATGGATTGTTGCAGAACCTCGACCCGGATGCGGCTCTCGACGATGGCTTCGGGCAGCGGACCGATCTCCTCGACCCGCGCCAATGCGGTTTCGGCTCGGGCCACCGCTCTGACCGCGCTCTCCAGACCGTCCGGGCTGAGTTCCGGGCCAAAAACCTCGACCATCATGGTTTCCGCTGCATCGATGATCAGGCGGATCTGGCGGAGCGACCTGCCGGATCGCCAGGCCTCTGCCAGTCGCGGACGGGCTTTGTCGAAGCGCCCCAAAGGTTTGACCAGGCGTGCTGTTTCGGTCTCTTCCAACGCGCCTGACAGGGTCGCGAACAGGCGTTGGGACACCTCCTCCGGCGCCAGGAAGACATCGTTGCTCGCAGCCCCAGCGGTGCGCATCAACGGTGCCCAGGTGGACGCCCAGGCTTGCGCAATCTCCGCCGCCAGCCGGTCCAGATCGGCCGCGACAGCCGCGACATACCGGCACCGATAGGGCGTATTGAGCGCGATGGGTCCCTGATCGTCATAGAGCAGACGTTCCAGAGCATGAAAGCCGCGCCCGGCGACCGAAGAAGCGGCAAAATCGCCCGATGCGTCGAAGACGGAAGCTTCCGATTTCAACATTCGCGCGACGGTCTTTCCGGTCGTGCCCCGGCTATCCGGCCAAAACGCGACCTGCAGCGTACGGTCGGCTTCCTCCAGCGGACCAAACCGCAGGTGCTGCAACGCCATCCAAGCGTCCCAGGCAGTGTGAAACCGGGCCCGCAGGGCATCCGGGTCAATCTCGTCGCATAGCGCGGGTGCCGCGGCTTGCAACGCATTAGCCGCGTCGGCGAAGGCGCTGCTTGCGGGAATGGCGACCGCGGCCGCCGAACGCTCGGCAATGGCTGTGTGGTCTGGTTCTGCATGGGCGAAGGCCGGCAAGGCGAGCAAAGCGATCAGGGCAAAGCGGATCATCAGAGAGACTCCAGAAATCGGATCAAAGCGGCGCGGTCGTCCGGGGGCATGTCCACGACGCGAGTTTTTGCGGCCTCAGCCTCGCCGCCATGCCAAAGGACGGCTTCGAGCAGCGACCTCGCCCGCCCATCGTGCAGGAAGTAGGTGTGTCCGCTGACGGCTTTTGTCAGGCCGATACCCCAGAGCGGCGGCGTCCGCCATTCGCGGCCCGAAGCACGGCCCTCCGGCCGATTGTCGGCCAGTCCCTCGCCCATGTCGTGCAACAGCAAATCCGTGTAAGGCCAGATCAGTTGGAAGCTCTGCTCCGGCTGATCTTGCAGTCTGTGAGTCACGAACTTCGGCGTGTGGCAGGCAGGGCAGCCGGTCTCATAGAACACCCACTTGCCGCGAAGGACGTTCGGGTCGTCCACATCCCGGCGCGCGGGCACCGCCAGATTGCGGCTGTAGAACGTCACCAGATCCAGTGCTTCATCGGGCACCTCATAGGGCGACCCGCCATGGGGCGCCGCTAGGCACCGCGCCTGGGCCGTAGTGCATTCGCCAGCGCCGGAGGGATGCAGAGAGGTCGAGAGGCCCATATCGCCGGCGAATGCCCCGGCGGATTGGGAGCGCACCGTCGGCGCGCCCGCCTTCAGGCCGAACCGGCCCAGCATCGGGGCGTCGAATTCATCGGACCAGACATAGTTCGCACGGCCGGAAATGCCGTCGCCATCGCGGTCCTCCGGATCGACATTGGCGATGATGTCCGCAGCCGGTATCGCCTCGAGCAGGCCAAGGCCGATCATCTGCGGCGCGACCCTTGGCGACAGCATCGTGCCGGGCACCAGGGAACCGTAGCCGAGCGCATCCACGCGCCAGTCGGGGCGCCGTAAAGTCGCTACCTCACCGCCGGAGAGGGGAATATCGACATCCTCCCAGGTCACGCCCAAACTGTATTCCGCCGAGACGCCGGCAATCGAAAAATCCTGAAGCTGGCTGCCATATACGGGGTCCGGCTGCGTGGCGAAAGTGCCGGGGATCGGGCTCGCCGCCCCCCCCGGACGCGAGATCCGCAGAAACATCGAGACGGCGTTGTCCTGTGGCCCCTCCGGCGGATGGCCGCGCCCGTCTTTCAGATGGCATCGCTGGCACGACCGGGCGTTATAAAGCGGCCCCAGACCGTCGGAGGCCTTGGTCGAGGCAGGCGAGGACACCCAGAGTTTCTTGAAGAGCCCGTTGCCAACCTTGAAATCCAGTTCGCGCTCGAACGGCATATTCGCGGATGCGCCGCTGAAGGCGTGAGTGTTGGGATAACCGAACCGGGTCGCTGAGCCCGCCGGGCGTTCCTCGAACCGCTCGGGCGCCGTGAAATCGGTTGCCGGGGCCACAACGGCTTTGATTCGTGCGCTCTCTTCCACCGTGCGCGGCACCGACTGCAAATGCGTGTCCTCGACAGGGAAATCCGGTTCGGACGCCGACACGCCGCTCGCGAGGGTGGCAAGGAAGCCCCATATCGGCATGTATCGTCGCAGCATCGAGACTCCTCTTGCAGGCATCGGATTCGATCACCATAGTAATTCTTAGTGAAATACTCGGGGACTTAGCCATCGGCCTTTGCGTCGCAGCCCGCCCCAAGGCAAAGCGCGAGGGCATGTCATGAGCTTGCAGGCACTTTCTCTCGAACCCATTCGAACAGGCGTCACCCATGCCTTGCCAGATCCCCGTCTGGACGACATGCGGCGCACGGCGATGGACAGCCGGCTGGAACGCCGCCCCAACCCAGAGATGTTGTGCGCGCTGCGCCATCAGGACGAAGCCTTGCCGGGCAACGCGCATCTTTCCGCCCTGATCCGGCTTCTCCCTATCGCGCTCGACAAGCGTATGGTGTTTCATCGGCCGGGCGTGCCGGATCGCACTTTCGACGAAAGCTGGCTGCTGAGATTGATTTCCGCCACGGAACAGCGCGACGAACACAGCCTCACCTTTGCGTTGGCATCGCGCGTTCCAAAGCATTTTCACGCTCCGATCCGCTTTCTCGCCCGCGGATATGCCGAAAGTTTCACACAGGCATCTTGACATCGGGGACTTAGAACTATTCTAAGTAAGAAGGGCCAGCCAGCCAGTCTTACTAGCAAGCCAGCCCGCCCTTTCATATCAAGGACGAGGACGGTAATGCAGAATCTTGCAACGGAATTGGATCAATCAGCGCTCGAAGCGATTGTCGAGGGGTTGAACCAAGCAGTGGCCGAGACCGCGGTCACAACCATGAAGGCGCAAAACTATCACTGGAATGTCACGGGCATGGCATTCGGCCCGCTGCACGATCTGTTCCAGAAAATCTACGAAGACCACTTCATAGCGCAAGACGACCTCGCCGAACGGATCAAGGCCCTGGGTGCCCATGCCGAAGGTCGGCTGTCGGGCATGCTGGAGCGTTCGAAGGTCGATGAGTGTGACGGGCATGTTTCGGCGGAAAAGATGATCGCGAACATGGCCGAAGCGCAGGAAATTCTGGCTGGCACGCTGTCAGCGCTGGCCGATGCTTCCGATAAGAACGGGGATCTGCTGACCCAGGACCTGGCGATCGAACGTGGCCAGACCCACGAAAAATTTGCCTGGATGCTGCGCGCGCACCTTAAGTGAGATCATCCAGCCGTCTTTAAGTCGTCGAGAGGACAGGGCACGCCCTTTTTTATGCATCTGCGTCGATAGGCGATGCCCCATCCCTTGAACCTCCCGCCAAGCATCTCCTGCTGCTGCACGACCATGGCGATAAAACGCTTGCGCGGCTTGGCACCGCTCAGTTTTTTGTAAGCACTCTTCTGTGCCTTGGTCATCGAACAGCCGATGCAATGGCCCTTTAGTTTGTACTTGCAGACATCGATGCAGGGGGACGGGATCTTGCTCATGCGTTCTTCCGCTGGCTAAACTTGCCCTTTCGCGGGCCGGTCGCTGGCATAGTTTGATTCGTGCTTACTGGAATACCGCCGAGGGGTCGTCCAGGCTGTCCGATCCCTCGAACGCGATGGGCTGAAGCGATAGCGCCGAAACGGCACGTTCGATATCGCGGGTCTGAGCGACCAGAGCATCAATCGCGGACTGAATCAGCGCACCGCCAGCCTCGTTATCGGCCGCCAACATCTGATCATAGGCCATTCCCGCCTCGGCGGTCGTTTTGATCGCCCCCAGCGCTGCCATCGTATGATCCAGGCTGGCGGCCATGCGCGTCGCGGCCTCCGGATCGGCCTCGCCCAGCAGATCGGCCAGCGAAGCCCCTTCCACCACCGAACCATCCACCCGGACATAGCGCCCGTGATAGATGTTCCGGATGCCCAAGCCGTCATAGTAATGGCTGTTGTGGGTATTGTCCGAGAAGCAATCGTGTTCCTCCTCCGGATCGTTCAACAAAAGCCCCAGCTTCATCCGTTCTCCGGCCTGCTCGCCATAGGAAAGGCTGCCCATCCCGGTCAGCATGGTGATGACAGCGCCATCCTCGCCCTTGGCCGTCAGTTCGGCTCTCGCCTCACCGCCCGGGGCCCATGCCGCCGCCATCCATTCCAGGTCTGTGATCAGCAGATCCGTCGCTGTTTTCAGATAGGCTGCCCGGCGTTCGCAATTTCCATTCGTGCAGTTTGCCGTGTCGAAATCCGTCGCCGGCCGATTGCCAGCTCCCGGGCCAGTCCCGTTCAGATCCTGACCCCAGAGCAGGAATTCGATCGCATGATAGCCAGTGGTGACGTTCGCCTCGATCTCATCCAGTTCGTGCATCTCGGCGATCAGCGTCGGCGTAATCGCCGCCGCATCGATGGTCTTGCCCGATACTTCGAAGCTGGCATTGGCAACGATGTTCAGCGCGCCATAGGGGTTTTCGTCCGTCGCACCGCCGCCATCGACATAATCGATCAGCCCCTCGTCGAGCGGCCAGGCGTTCACTTTGCCCTCCCAATCATCCACGATGGCATTGCCGAACCGATAAACCTCGGTCTGCTGATAGGGTACACGCGCTGCGAGCCAGGCTTTTCGGGCGGCTTCCAGACTGGCATCGGACGGCGCGGCGATCAGAGCATCCACGGCAGCGCTCAGGGTCTGCGCGGTGGCCAGACTGTCGGCATATTTCGCCTCGGCAATTGCCATGTAGTTCTTCATGACAGCCGATTTCTCGGCAGCCTGGGCGGGCGCACCCATCGCGATTGCGGCAGCGCTGGCAAGTAGGATGTGTTTCATCTGGGGTTCTCCATCGTCATCATATCAGTGCAATCTGGATGCCCGGGGCATCTGGGTTTTCAGCACACCGCCGGGTGTGGCCGGGTCGCAGCCGTCAATCTCGCGAAGCAACAGGCCCAGCGTCTCGGCATTGCGCAGGACCTCCAGCAGGTGCGTATCAATGACTATTCCGGCGGCGCGGGTTGCGGCACTTCCGGCATCGCCTTCGGCCGCATCGCGCACCAGGTCCGCGAGCAGAGCTTCATCCGCGCCCAGACATGGGCAACAAGTGGCGTGCCGCGAGATGCAACGCTTCTGGCCCACTGCAATGGCATCGAGAAACGCCTCGAACGCGCGCAGGATACGCCGGGCCCGCTCGGCCCCCAGCTGGGTCGCCAGTCCGTTCCAGACCTTCACCTGGCCGTCCGTGCCATCCAACCAGTTCCGCAATGTGAGCACGAACAGCCGATCGAGGCGCCCGAGATCGCGCAGGACTTTCTGATCGCCGGACTCTTGCGCCTGAGCGCTAACAGCGTTCATTTTGTAAGGATCAGCTTGTTGGCGCGGGTCAGGCGCAAGGTATAGAACTCTGCCCCATGCCGGATGGTCACTGTCTTCCCGTGCCCCAGCAGCGTTCGGCTGTCGATCTCCCGCTGCGTCGCGGATGCCGACGGCTCGCGCACAGGCTCGGGCGTCCTGGTCGCCGCTTCGTTGCATCTGGGCCGATCTGTCATCGCTGTGGTCTGCCCCTTGGAAGAACACGAATAGGGCGTGGCTTCCGGGAAAGACCGATCCGGTGGCTCGCATGCAATTATCAATAGCAGAGCAATTTACTCGGAAAAAGCGTTATCTTATCAAAAAAGTCAGATAACGCTGAGAAGATGCCGCGCTTCCTTGGTGATGGCCCACCGTCCTGATCGTACTGTTTCAGGTACAATCCTGGATAAAAAGATCGGCCGTGAGATGCCGCCACTTTGGAGAATTTCTAAGCGTCTTTGCCCACCGCCGACACCCTGATCGCATCGCTCAATCCGCGAGCGAGTTGATCGAACACTATGCGGATCTTGCGACTTGTCTGTAGTTCACGGTGGGTCACGAGCCAAATCGGAAACTGGATTGGTGGAAGGTCAGGAAGCACTTTCTCGAGACTAGGTTCAGCATCGCAGAGGACTTCTGGCAGGAACGACATTCCGAAGCCGGCCTTCATCAGCTCCCAGACGACCATACCGCTATCGCTCGCAACGACGAAACTCTCGGCTCGGAAAGGCAGGCCCAAATTCTGCAAGGTCGCGATCAGGCGGTCCTGGTCGAACGGGCCGACAAAGCTGTGGTGGGCCATATCCTGCGGACCTTGCGGTCGACCTGCGCGGTCGAGATAGATGCTCGCCGCATAGAGATTGGCACGAAAATCACCGATATGGCGGCCAATCAATTCGGGTTGCTCCGGACGGACATGCCGGATGGCGATGTCTGCCTCGCGCTGTACGAGGTTCCGAATGTCGCTCGCGGCGACAATCCGAATTCTGATCCCCGGGGCTGTGGTGCGCAGCGGCTCTAGGATTGGCGGTAAGGTCACAGCGGACATCAGGTCGGTCGCCGTAACGGTCACATCTCCGCTCACCTCTTGCGACTTGCCGTCGGCCACAACCGAGATCAGCGTCGCGGCTTCTCCCATCGCCCTGACATGATTCAGCAGCTCGGTACCGGCTTCGGTGAGCGTCGGTCCGCGGACACTGCGCTCGAACAGCGTCACGCTCAATGTCGCCTCAAGCTCCGCCACCTGCCGACCGATCGTAGGTTGGGTGCTTTTCAGCACGCGAGCCGCACCAGTGAACGAACCTTCCTCCACCGTCGCAAGGAACGCCCGAACCTGGTTCCAGTCAAAACTCACCGCATCCCAGTTCATGCGTGAATGTATATCTGCTGTACGAATTTCCGCAATTCACTGCTCGTGAGCGCATGGGTATGTCGCCTTCGAACTTACGAGGTGAGCCATGCACACGACATTCTCCGAACACCAGCAACAGCCTTTCGTCGAAGGGCTTGCCCCGAAACACGCGACGCCATTGTTCGTCGACCCTGCAGCCCGTGAAAGACCACTATCTCCGATCCGCAGGTGGAGCAGACGACTGTGGATTTCGCTTCTCGCCCCCGCCACGCGCCATCGACCAACTTCACCCTCGCCGCAGCGTAAACACTTCCGAGGACGACCGGCTTCTTCATTTCGGGACGATCCGCTTGAATCCGCTGATCCCCGCCGCTCAGCCGACAGTATGACGAAATCCGATCAGAGATACCGGACATGGAAAAGATAGACCCAAGACTACAGCTCTCGGCCCTCTGGCTTTTCGTACTGCTCAATATAATCTTCCGCGATTTGCATCAGTTCGCAACGAAGCCGTTTCTGGAGATGCTGCTGATAGACAGCAACCATGGGATGGAGATCGCCGAAGAGTTGATGCTGCTGGGCGGCGTTCTAGTGCAAATCCCCATCGCAATGGTGCCTCTGTCGCTGATGCTCTCGCGGCGCTTTGTGCGGTCCGCCACTTTTTTCGCCGCCTTCGCTAGCGCCGCGACGCTGTTGTCCTCCACGCCAAGCAATCTGGACGACAGAGTCCATCTGGCCTTCGAAATGGTCGCGACCGTAGCCATCGTCTGGAAGGCCTGGCAATGGCCGGTGACGCGAACCTTCAAATCTGCGTCTGTACGCTGAGACGGGAGCGTTCCGATGTCATTGGCATATACCCGACGGGATCTTGCCAGCCTCTACGAGAGGCTTGCGCCCCAATACGACCGGCTGCATCGCCGCTGGTTGCGCCACGCAGGCGGTGAGGCACAGGTCGCGCTAGAGGCCTCGGTCCGCGCGCTCGCCACCTCCAACACAAACCTGCTTGATGCCGGTTGCGGGACGGGACATTTTGCACGCGCGCTGCTGGCGGAGGGGCATTCGCCGGACCGGATCACCCTGCTAGACCCTTCCAGCGCCATGTTGAGCAGATGCGCCGACTTGCCAGTGCGCCGGATCAAGGGCCGCCTCGAAGCATTGCCGTTCCATGATGGCGAATTCGACATCGTTACCTGCGCCTGGGCGCTAGAGACAGTGTCTCAACCGGAATCGGCGCTAGGCGAGTTGTCCAGGATTGTGCGTCCTGGCGGCGTCCTCTGCCTTGCCTTCTGCGCGCAGGGGCCCGCTGGGGCCGCAAGCGCTTGGTTGATGCGGCAGGCAATCCTCTGGCGCGGCACAGGCCGGTTTCTGTCTCGCGAGAAAGTAGCGACCATCCTGCGGCAATCGGGTGAGTTCGAAGTGCGCATGGTGCCAAATAGCGGTCCAGCGGCGGCCCTGTTGGCACGGCGGCAGATGGCTTCCGGCCGTCCGGTCAAGGTGGCCGCTTGAATGGCCGGCGATACCGCAACACACGGCTGGGACCTCATCAGACATGCATGAGCGGCGTAGAATGACCTATGATGGCCACCACCTGCTAGCATGGCATCGAGCCGGAAGTTAATTCCAAGCACACTCCGATTACCTGGTGCAATCGCGCCGAACCAGGGGCTTCGTCTATGTCGTTCATATCGCCAACGCTTCACTTGTTTTGCGGCAAGATCGCCTCGGGAAAATCGATACTCGCTTTGCAATTGAGCCGCACAAACGGGGGCGTCCTTCTCTCGGAGGATAAATGGCTCGAGGCTCTCTACTTCGACCAGATGTCATCGGGTGCTGACTATGTCCGTTGCTCCTTGAAATTGCGCTCGGCTATCGGACCTCATGTCGTCACGTTACTGGACGCCGGTTTATCCGTTATATTGGACTTTCCCGCGAACACGGTCGAACAGCGATCCTGGGTGTTCGAGATCATCGAGAAAACGGGCGCGTTGCACCAGATGCATGTACTGAATGTCTCGGACGATGTCTGCCTGTCGCGACTGCGCAACCGCAATGCTCGGGACGATCACGCATTCGTCGTGACGGAAAAGCAGTTCCGCCAATTTTCCAAGCACTTTGCACCCCCTTCGCCCGATGAGGGTTTCAACGTCGTGACACATCAGGCGACCGATTAAAGGGGCGGCAAGTGCTTTCGTTCGGGATGCTCGCCTCCACTCATCCGGTGCGGGCTGCCTCCAAGGCGTTCCGGATGCGCGAGGCCCTTGAAAGTCAGGCCCGGGATTTCATCCGATGCCTCAGAACTTGAGCTCGAAATTGACCGAGGCGATGGCTGTCGGGGCGTCATCCGTCAATCCGAACAGGATGGCCAGCCGGGGCTCGAGCACGCGGCCGCGGCCGATGTCGAACTCGGCAAAGATCGCTGGGCCGATGAAATGCTCGTCCTCGCTTTCGCTCTTGAAAGCGTTTTCCACGCCGCCGAATGCCTCGAAGCCGACCCCGAACCGATCGTCCAGGATCGGATACTGCGCTTGCAGCGCATAGGCGATACCTGTGCCCTCCTCATCGTCGAACGGGACCTCGAAGAAGAAGTTGGTGACAGTCTCGACCGGCCCGAGCGCGATTTCGGCGATTGGCCCGACCTCGACCGCACCCGACCCGATGCCGCCGGAATTCGGGACTTCCAGTGCCGCGAAAATGCCGAACGCTTCGAGTGCGAGGAACTCGTGTTCACCGTGATCATGCGAGTGACCGGCACCGTGGCCCTCGCCAATGGGCAGCAGGAACACGTTCTCCCATTCGAAGGCCTCGAACTCGGCACTTTCATTTTGCGGATTGGCGATTTCGATCGCCAGCGTCGTCTTCCAGAAGCTGAATGGCGAGTAAGCTATCGCGATCTCGTGGGCACTGCGCTCCTCGCCATCTTCGACATCGTCGAGGACCACGCCGTTCAGCACTTCGAACTCGAACCCGCCTTCGATGACATCGGGGTGGATCACTTCAAAGACCTGGGCCGCACCGGGCAGAGGCATGGCGATTGCAGCGGCCAAGGCCGCGATCAGGATGGACTTGCGGTGCATCGGTTTGTCACTCTTTCGATGATTCATTATGATATAACATAACATTCATATACTGCGTCGGCGTTGGGGCAAAGTCCAAAACATTACTTGGGCTCAGCTACTCTCCTGGAGCCTCAGTACCAGGTCGCCGCGTTGAACATCGTACTGGCTGTCCTCCTGCGCGAAATCATCTGGATGCGCAGAGCCTGCGCATTGGGAAACATCTCGAATTAGGGCAAGCGGATCTGGGAAATCGCATCCGGATCGCCGCAGCCGGACCGATATTGTGCGAAAGACTCTGAACTGCTCTCATATTCGGCAGTCTGTTCACCGTGTTCAGGATCGCCGTGTTAGTGATCGCCCCCCGGTCAGCAACTCGACCGTCGCGCGTTCGAGATCGCAACCGGCAGTATCCGAGATCACGAAAAGCGCCTCGCCCGCACTCAGCCGCGCTTTTACGGCATCGATTGCAGCACGACCCCCGGCGCTCTGCGCTTCATGCTGGAACCCCACGATATCGACGACAGGGGCTTCTAGCTCCAGCTCGACCAACTTGACCTAGATCGCAATGTTGAGCGAGCCTTGCCCATGCTGGTGACTGTTCAGCTGCCACGTCTGCGCGGTGGCGGAGTTAGCCAAGGCGAGGAAGAAGACTGCAGCGGATAAACCTGAGCGGGTCATGGAGTCCTCCATCTTCCGACCGACCGAGGTCTCACTCTGGTGAGGGTATGAAACCCACTCTCAGCCAAACGTCATCGCTGGTGGTCGCTGATGCGGCGCATGGCGATGGTTCGGATTACAGATACCCGCCGACATACAGGATCGATACGCTGAACCAGATGATCAGACCGCCCGCAAGGAGTTGCAGGCATGGTGCCGCCACATGTGCCACGGCAGCTTCCTGCAACCGCGCCTGAGCGAACCCGCGCAGGCCGACGCTCGACAGGGCGACGACGCTGACCAGCGCGCCGGTGCCCAGCCCCATAGCAATCACTGCTGCCATGCCCGCGATCTGGAGATCCAGTTGCCAAGCGATGATCAGAACGAGCACAGCGCCGGTGCAGGGGCGGACCGCCACGCTGAGCACAAGCGCCACGGTGTCCCGGACAGTCTTCAACTGCGCGACATCGTCATGGTTCAGCCGATGGCTTGAACAACCGCATTCAGCCTCGGTATGCGCATGACCTGCATGGCGCGAGTTGGCAACCGCGCGGGAAAGACCACGCGTTCCGCGCCAGATGAGAAGCGCCCCGATCATTCCAATCGCCAGATAGCTGATCGGAGCAAGAAGGTCTTCGGTGATCGACGTCAGGTGCTGCGCGGACGATTGCAGCAACCAGAAACCACCATAGACGAGGATGATCGCCCAGACCGATTGCGCGAGGCTGGAGGTCAGGGCAATCCCGACCAGCCGCCGGGACGAGACGCGCGAGCCCAGGCCCACCCCGCCGATCAAATACTTGCCGTGGCCCGGCCCGACAGCATGCACGAACCCGTAAGCCGCAGCGGCCGAAATCAGCAGGAAGAGCGCGCCAGGCTCGGACGCGCGCAGCGCATGAACGCCGCGGGCCATTTCGTTCTGAAAGGCGCGCTGTTGATCGATTGCCCACGATGCCAAGGATGGAAACCACGCCTGGGCCAGGACCGCGCAAACGACGATCGACAAGATGATGACATATGGCAGCGCTAGTCGCATTCGAGCACGATCCTATCCGCGAAGAGGGAGCCGATATTCGGGGTCTCAGGCGTATCTTCGCGCCCCAGATCGAACAGCGACACTTGCAACGCCTCCAGCTCCACATCGGGGTCGAACGGGATCAGGTCGGCGGTGCATTCCGCATCCGCCCCGTGGATCCGAGGTGTCTTTGTGGCCGTGAACGCATAGAAATAGGTGGCTTCGTAGAAACCGACCTCGGCTGTTCTGCCCGCCATTGCGACCGGTTCGGCAAGATGCCGATGGAAGCGCATGACGAGATTGCCCTTGATCAGGCTGACCTCCATCGAGGTCGGGCGCGAGACCTCATACTTCTGGTCAGAAATACTGAGATGCGCCGAGCCGCCGAACCCTTCGGGCCAATCCGTCATGAAATCGCTTATGCGCTGGCGGTTCTCCGGGCTGAGGGATCCGTCAGGTTCTGGCAATATATCGAGGCTGCTCAACGCGTAGAGCGTCTCGAAGAGGTCATAGTGCCAGGTAACTTCGAGAGCGGTCAGCGCCCCATGATCATCCAGTACAAAACTGACGCCGCCATCGACGAAAACATGGGGATGTGCGTCTGCGACCCGCAAATCGAACAGCAGAACCAAAACAGCCACGAAGACTCTGCGGACGCGTGTTCGGGCGAAACGCCGGATCATGATGCAGCCACCGCCAGGCTGGCCGCCTCTGCCTTGAATGGCCTGAGCTCCGGCAGGAAGCTGCTCATCATCGTGCCCGCCCCCGCGCGCCCTGCCCCGCTGACAATCATGACGATCCGTGTCTGCGAGATACCGTCCGGCCATCCATCCAAAAGCCGGGACGGATTGGCCAGGTGTCCGACCACATGCAGGACCATGGGGGCCGTGGGGTGCCCCACGATCTCCACAAGCCCCTTGATGCGCAGCAGATCGGCACCGAACGTCGCCTGAAGGGCGCTTATCGCGTCCTCCAGCGCGGCCGCGTGGGTGGGACCGTCAGCGGAGAAACAATAGGCGGATGCAGTCTCGCCATGGTTATTGACGTCGCCATGGTGGTGTTCATGGTGAGAGTGATCATGGTCGCCTGCGGCGCCCTGAAATCGCAGCCAATCCCCCACGTCCGGTGACTTCCCCGCGGGGTCGAATGCGGCCAGCGAGAAGACATCGCTGGCCTCTGCCTCTGCGACATCAAGGACACGGGCGTTCGGGTTCTGTCGCCTCAGCATGGTACGCAGCGCGCTCAATTCCCGCTGCGAGGCTGGGTCTCGGGCGAGATCGCCCTTTGTGACCAGTATCAGATCGGCGACCGAGACCTGGCGCTGGGCCTCGGGGAACCGCGCAATCGCGTCCGCCCCGTTGACCGTGTCGACCAGGGTTACGAGCCCGTTCAGCGTGAACTTGCTCAGCATGTAATGATTGGTCATGAAGGTCTGGATCAGGGGCAAGGGATCTGCGATGCCCGTCGTCTCGATAACGACCCGGTCGAAAGACGGTCCCTCGCCGCTTTCTGCCTCCTCAAGAAGGCGCAACAGCGTCAGACGCACATCGCCCGAGACAGTGCAACAGAGACAGCCGACCGACATCGCGAAGGCCCGTTCGTCCGCCTGGGCGATCAGGGCGCCGTCGACCCCGGCCTCGCCGAACTCGTTCACGATCACGGCGGTATCGCCGAAGCCTGGTTCATCGATCAGGCGATTGAGCAGAGTCGTTTTCCCCGCGCCCAGGAACCCGGTCAGGATGGTGACCGGAATACGCGTCATGGCCGCATCTCCCCTCGCGCATTGGGATGGTCCCGGCCCCAGATTTCGAACGCGTCCCGACCGACGAGGCGGGCCTGGATCCGGTCGAGTTCTTTCAGCGCTAGGTTGGCGTCCCGGGTTCTGCGACGTGCGCGCTGATAGGCGCTGAGCGCAGAGCGGGGCCGCCACGGCAGGATGGCGCTCGCCAGCCACGTCCTCAGTTCGGGCGGCAGGCGGTCGAACTCCCGAATCGGATCCTCGCGGCGGCGGCGCGACTTCAGGCTGGTCTTTCCGCGATTGCCACGCATCAGAACGCCTCCTCCAGATTGAAGATCGGGTCCAGCACCATCACCAGCCGGGTTTCGCCCGTCCCCGCAATCGGAGGGGAGCGATGCAACAGCCCCGCCTTGCTCGCATCGGGCCAGAGGGTTCCCTTCAGCAGGATCGGCGCGCCGGTGGGCACCGTGAAAACCCGCTTCGGATCGGCCCCATCGGTCGAGATACCATATTGCGTGCCGGTGCCGCGATATGTGCAGATCAGCCGCGCATGGAGAGCGTCGATGTGAAACTTCGCGCAGGCATTGGATTGGACGACGTCAAGGCGCAGCCGGAGATAAGGCGAGGGAACGATCTCCGCAAACAGACCCGCGAGCCTTGCGATGTCATCGAGAAGCCGTGTCCGAGCAGGACAGACCGGCGTGTCAGCCGCGGCACAAGCCCGCTCCGCCGCGCCTCGCAATTGTTTGCGGTCCAGGATCTCGCGCAGGCGAGGCAGGCGATCCGGGGGCAGATTGTCGATCCAATTCTGATCCTCGTTCGCAGGCTGACGCCGCCAGATCGTGGCGGCACAGCCTGGGTGATTGATCGTGGCCAGACCCTCTGGCGTGTCCGCAACGCCGACGCCGATTGCGGCGTCATGAACGCATTCTTTCACAAAGCCCATATCGTCCCCATCAAGCTGCGAGCGCCTGCGCGAGTGTCGTCGCGTTATGGCGCATCATGTCGAGATAGGTTGCTGCGGGACCATCCGGGCCAGAGAGCGCACCGGGATAGAGCGTGCCGCCAATCCCGGCCCCGGTCTCGCGCGCGATCTGTTCGAGCAAACGGCGATCCGTAATGTTCTCGACGAAGACGGCCGAGATCTCGTCCTCGCGGATGCGTTCGATCAGCCCGGCGACATCCTTGGCCGACGCTTCGGACTCGGTGCTCAACCCCTGCGGTGCGAGAAAGGTGAGCCCATAGTCGCGCCCAAAATACTGGAACGCGTCATGCGATGTGACGATCGTGCGCCGATCCTCGGGCAGTGCTGCCAGCATCGCGCGGATCTCGGCGTCGAGTGCCTCGATCTCCGCGACATAGGTCGCCCGGTTGCTTTCAAAGGCAGCGGCATTGCCAGGATCAGCTTTGGTCAGCGCCGCTGCAATGTTACGGGCATATATCTTGACATTACCCAGGCTCTGCCAGGCATGCGGGTCGAACTCTCCATGATCATGATGATCGTCTTCGGCGTGCTCCTCGCCGTGATCATCGCCATGATCGTCCGCGTGGTCATCGTCCGTATGCTCGACATGCTCCTCACCTTCGTGGTGGTGCCCTTCCCCCTCCTCGAAGGCAATCGGGTCCACACCATCGGTCGCAACGACGCGCATGCCATCGAATTCCGCGGCACCGATCAAGCGATCGAGCCATCCTTCGAACTCCAGCCCGTTCACGAACAGAACATCCGCCTCGCCGACGGCCCCCGCATCCGCCGGTGTCGGCTGGTAGACATGCGTGTCCCCATCAGGTCCAACCAGCGTGGTCAGCGCGATGTGATCGCCTCCGATCCGCGAAACCATGTCGCCGAGGATCGAGAACGTGGCAACCGCACGAACGGGCTTGCCACTCGCCGAGAGCGCTGGCGATGCGAGGGCAATGGCGCCGAACGCGGCGGCGGATTTCAAAGCGGTTCTGCGGTCGAGCATTGGAGGATCCTTTCAGGCCTGACCGATACGGCGGGAGAGCGAGCGTGTCACCAATCCGCCAACCGGTCCGAATACGATTGAGAGTGCGTAGGCAAAACCTGCGAGCAGGACGATCGACGGTCCGGATGGCAGGCTAAAGTGATAGGAAAGCAGCAGGCCAACCGCGCTCGAAACGATCCCGATCACCGCCGAAAGCGCGATCAGGGCGCCAATCCCCGTCACCCAGAACCGAGCTGCAGTGGCTGGCAGGATCATGATGCCAATCGCCATCAAAGTCCCCAGCGCGTGGAAACCACCCACCAGGTTGAGAACCACGAGCATCAGGAAAACCAGATGCGTGATCCCGCTTAGGGCACTGACCGACCGGAGATATTGCGGATCGACACATTCCAGCACCAGGGGCCGGAACATCGCGGCGAGCGTCAGAAGCGAGATGCTCGCGATTGTGCAGAGCAGGAACAACGCCGCGTCGTTAAGCGCCAGCACGGTGCCGAACAGAACATGCATCAGATCGACATTGCTGCCGCGCGTGGATACGATCAGCACCCCGATCGCTAGTGAGATCAGGTAGAACGCCGCAAGCGACGCATCCTCGCGCACCGGAGTCACGCGGGTCACCAGACCGGCCAGCAGAGCGACGGCCATGCCCGCCGCCAGTCCGCCAATTGTCATCGCACCCAGGGAAAGGCCAGAGACGAGATATCCGACCGCCGCGCCCGGCAGGATCGCATGCGCCATCGCATCGCCGGTCAGGCTCATCCGCCGCAGCATCAGGAAGACACCGACCGGCGTCGCGCCCACCGATATCGCGATACAGCCGAGCAGCGCGCGACGCATGAAGCCAAAATCGGCGAACGGCTGGATCAGCAGGTCCCAGATCACGCCGCACTCCGCCCACATACATGGGGGGGTCCGGCGCATGCCTCGCACATTTGCCGGGCACGAAACTGGTTTTCAGCGGTCAGAACGCGCTCGGTAGGTCCATGCGAGACCAGTTCGCGGGCCAGCAAAAGCGTTTCGGGGAAGTGCGCACGGACGATGTCGATATCGTGGAGCACCACCAGAACGGTACGTTCTTCACTGTTCCAGCGGCGGATGATCTCCAGCAGATCGGCCAGGGTAGGCATATCGATGGCCGTGAAGGGCTCGTCCAGCAAGATCAAAGGGGCGTCCTGGAGCAGGAGGCGTGCGAACAGGACGCGCTGCATCTGACCGCCCGAAAGGCGCGCAACGTGGCGCGTTTCAAAACCGTCCAGACCAACTGCGGAGATCGCGTCTTTGATGCGCGACTTCTGTCGGGGGCTTAGCCATCCGAAGGGTCCGATCTCTCGCCAGAGCCCCATCCCGACCACATCCGTCACCGAGATCGGAAAGGATCGGTCGAGGTCGGATTGCTGGGGCAAATAGGCGATTTGATCCGGCCCGGAAGATGCGCGGCGCACCCGACCCGCCAGCGGCCTGAGCACCCCGGCCGCGGCTTTGAGAAGGGTCGATTTCCCGGCGCCGTTCGGCCCGACAACCGCGGTCAAGCTGCCCGTCGCAATCTCGCAATCCAACCGCTGGACCGCAGGCGCCGCACCATAGCCAAGGGTCAACTGCTCGAATGCCAGGCCGCCCATCTCAGCCCGCTCCCGATGTCACGAGAAAATAACCGCCCCACAGAAACGCGATGACGATGAGCGCGCCCATCATGCGTGCGACGGCGCTCATCAGCAGGATCCGGATGCTCATCCGATCTCTCAAACTCATCCCAAACCGCCGCCGTCGCAGCAGGAGCCGCATTGTCCGTGGATTTCGATCACATGACGCTGCGGCGTGAAGCCTGACTTCCCGGCGAGACGCGAGAGGTCGGCCACGAGATCATTCGAGATCGTCTCCTCCACCACACCGCAATCGTCGCAAATCGATAGAATCGACGCGGATTTATGTGCCTGCGATTTGCAGGCGATGAAGGCATTCATCGACTCGACGCGATGCGCCTGCCCCGCCGCCATCAGGACGGAGAGCACGCGATACACCGTCATAGGTGCCAGCTTGGGGTATTCCCCCTTCAACTCGTTCAACACCTCATAGGCGGAGGCAGGGCGTTTGCGCCGCCTCAGGATCGCGAGAACTCGCTGCTTCATCAGGGTGCTTCTTGCTGCCATCAAATCCAAATCTCAGATTGAGCTATAATGTTATATCATAACATATTTGACTGTCTATGTGCGTTGATGCCGGATGGTGCGGATTTCATTTTCTAAGGCGTCTTCTCTGACGCGCGGCGTCCTGAACGGTCTTTAGCTCGCATCAGGAAAATGCGGTGAGGCGATGTTTGGTGCCTCGTTCAAAGCTCCTTCGCTCTGCAAAGCCGCCCGCAGGTTGAAAGTTCACAGATCATGCTGCGAAAGTCGCGGTTTTGACGATTGCCCTGAGAGGCGAACCAGGGCGGTTATTCAGCGCAAGCCCGGATCAAAGCGCGAGGCGACGGCCACCGAGAGGAGCGTTGCGGGCAGGTCTTGCAGTTCGGTCGGGCCGTGCGGGGCCATCGCATCGAAGATCAGGCTGTCGCCCGGCTTCAGGGGAAAGTGCCGTTCGCCATGGCGGTAGACGATGCGGCCCGAGACCATAAAGATGAATTTGTAGCCCTCCTCCTGAAAGGTCGAGAAGGGCTCGGCGTCCTCGTCATAGGTCACCAGAAACGGCTCGATCGCGATCGCCTGACCCGTGTTGTGGCCCAACATCTCGTAAAGATGACCCGCCCGCGCCCCGCGCTTGTCGACCTTCATGCGCTGCTCGGCCGGGACGAAGGACACATAACGGCTCTTCTCGATGCGGTGGAAGAACATCGAGATCGGTACATTCAGGGCATCGGCAATCGACAGAAGCGTCTGGATCGACGGCGCAACCTTGCCCTGCTCGATCTTCGTCAGCATGCCCGGCGTGATCTCGGCCAATTGCGAAAGACGCGCGCCGGTCAACCCGCGCTCCTTCCGCCACAACCGGACTTCATTGCCGATCAACGCCCGGTCGTCGCCTGCCTTAAGGCTTCCGTGCCGGGTCGGGCCACTGGGTGTGTCCTCTGCCGGGATCTGGGGATGGGGCGGGCTGTCAGGCATGTTTCAGACCCTATCCCGAAAGCGCCCAAAGCGACAGGGGCATTCACGCCACTGCGTCAGCCACCAACTTCGCCAGGTGCTGCGTGCCTTCGTCCCAGTAGGGTGCGAACCGTCCGCCGTCATAACCTTCGGCACGCCGGCCAATCTGCATCAGGCGACAGACTTCATCGTCCTCGGCATTGAGGGCGGTATAATAGCGGGCACGGGCATCGAGGATGGGTCCGTAGTCGGGCTTCGAAGGCGCATCGCCGGCCGCGTAGATATGCAGCTTCACCTGCGTCCGATCATGCGAGAGCGGCTTGTAATCCCATAGCAGGAAGAGCGCCGGGTGAAAGCTGATGCAAAGCGCCGGGAACAGGTGCCCCATGAACGCGGAGGAACGGACCTTGCCTTCGAGATTGTCGGCAATCGGCAGCGGCTCGCTCGCCAAGGTGTCAGCGTCATAGCCGAAATGACAGTAGATCAGGTTGCGGTCGGTCGACATGCCGGTGCGCTGCGCGCCGTCGATCATCTTGTCCAAGGTCGGGTGAACCGCGAAGACGTGGTAGACGTCGGACCAATTCTCGACCGTCAGCTTCCAGTTCGAATCGAACACCCCTTCGACCGTACGGGCATATGTAAATTGCGAAATATCGAACCCTTCGGCCTGTTTAATCACCGGCGCGAGATGGTCGACCAGCGGCCCCGCCTGACCGTCGAGATTGACGAAGATCGCGTCATGCCAGGTGTCGCATGTCACGGGAAACAGGCTGGGACAGTTCGGGTCTGAGTGATCGGCGCGCTGGTGCTGGTTGGGCCCGGCGAAATGCGCCCTTGCGCGCAGGGGGCCGTTCAACTCGAATGTCCAGGCGTGGTATTTGCAGGCGATGACACGGGCACCGCTGCGATCCTCGGTCACGATCTGTGCGCCGCGATGCGGGCAGACATTATAGAACGCGCGCACCGCCTCGTCGCGCCCGCGCACCAGGATCAACGGCTGGCCCGCCACATCGACCATCTTGATATCGCAGCTCTCCGGGATCTCGCTCTGCCGTCCCGCAAACACCCATTTGCGGCGAAAGAGGGTCCTGTTTTCGAGCTCCAGAAACGCGGCACTGGTGAATGCCTCGTTCGGCAGGCCACGGGCCTCGGCGATTGGCTTTCCGATATTCTTCAATGTGTCGGAGGTGAGAGGGCCTTGCATCATCAGCCCTTCAGATCTCGGCGGCTTGCAGGGCGTCGAGCGTCCAGCGGTTGATGTTCTGCGGCACCGGCTCACGCGCGTTCATGTATCGGTTGGCGGTGAAGATACCGGATCGCAGGTTCGCATGGACGGCCTCGACGGCGATTTTATCCTCGACCAGCGTGTCCTCCCAGATCTTGCACCAGCCTTCGACGCGGGCGGTATCGGCCCCCTTTTCCGCCAGGATATCCCAGAAGACAGCGGTCGTTTCGGTGTCGATCACCCGCATCTGATGCACCAGCATGATGTCGTCCTGCTGCGTGACGAAGAACCCCGGGAACAGATGCATGTGCTTGTTCCACGTCACCTGCAGCCGGTTCGCGTAGCGCTGCGGTTTCGGGGGGAAGTGATAGCTGACGATCCGGTCCTCGATCAGGCATTCATAGTCGCCCTGCTCGACCGCATAGGCATCGTTGAACGAGGCGCCATGGACATGCGGGCAATGGAAGCATTCCAGCGTGTTGTCATACCAGATTTTCCAGTTGGCCGTTGCCGTACTCTCGTAGCGCCGATGAAAGCTGTAGGCATCGGGATCAAGGTTGAACGCCCGCTTCGATGCAATTTCGCCAAAGGCCGGAAAGTGTTCGGACAGCGGTTTGGCCGTAGGGTCAGGCGACACAAAGATCATCGGGCCCCAGCATTCCAGCCGAAGCTTCGTCAGGCCAAAGTCGCGTTTGTCGAAGGCAGCTTCGCTCTGGCTGCCCGGGGCACCGCGCAAGGCGCCGTCCAGATCGTAGGTCCAGCCGTGATAGGGACAACTGAGCACGCGGTGATTGCCCGCATCCAGGCAAACCGGATGCCCGCGATGCTTGCAGAGGTTGGCCATGGCATTCAGGGCGCCCCGTCGGTCGCGCGTGACGATGACCGGGATGCGGCCTGCATGGCCCAGAATCACGTCCCCGGGCGCCATCACATTCTGCGTGACGCCGATATAATACCAGGACCGATCGAAGATCGCTGCGCGCTCACGCGCATACCAGTCCAGGTCGGAATAGCTGGCTGCGGGAAGCCCCCAGCCCTCCTCGATTGAGCAGCGCAGCGCGCCCAGATCCTGCAATGTGCGGTCCAACATGCTCTCTTCCTCCCTCAGGGTGCGGCACCGGCTTCCAGGCCTTCCAAGACGGCTTCCTCGGCGGTTCGGGCGGCCAGTGCATCGCCGATCACATGGACTTTGCCGGACCAGCCGGCCAGGCTTTCCTCCAGCTCAGTTGCCGGGCGGTGGCCCTGGGCCAAGACGACTGTGTCGACCTCCTCGCAAATCACCGGTTCGTGGCTGGCGATATGCTGGAAGTAGACACTGTCCTCGTCGACACCGAACAAGCGGGCCATCGGGATCAATTCGACCCCCAGCTTGTGCATCTCGCCAAGCCAGAGGTCGCGCATGTAACGCGGAATGCTCTCGCCCGCGACATGGCCGGTCGAGACGAGGCGGACCGCGCAACCCTCCTGTGCCAGTTTCTCTGCTAGGCCAAGCCCGATCCAGTCGCAGCGCCAATCGGCAATCACAACGCGGCTGCCGATATTGACCCCGCCCTCAAGCGCGGTCCAGGCGTCGATCACATGGGCCTCGTCGATGCCCTCGATTTCGGGTCGGAAGACCTGGGCGCCGGTGGCGATGATCACGCTGTCGGGGGCTTGCTGTTCGATCAGTTCGCGCGTGACCTGTCTGCCGGTCACGATCTTGGCCCCAGCGTCGCGCGCTTCCCTCTCCAGATTGCCGATGATGCCGCCGAACTCGGCCCGGCGCGGCAGAAGCTGCGCGATCTGCGCCTGGCCCCCCAGGCGCGCCTGCGCCTCGTAGAGTGTCACGTCATGGCCGCGTGCCGCAGCGGCGGCGGCAGCTTTCAGTCCGCCGGGCCCTGCACCGGCGATCAGCACCTTCTTCGGCGCCGCCGCCCGGTCTATCCGCCCATAAATCAGCTCGCGTCCCGTTTCGGGATGCTGAATGCACGAGACACCATAGCCCAGGTGCATCCGGTCGATGCAGGCCTGGTTGCAGCCAATGCAGACACGGACATCATCGGCCCGCCCCTCAGCCAGCTTGTTCGGAAACTGCGGATCGGTGATCAGCGCCCGCGTCATGCCGCAGAAATCCGCCTGTCCGGAGGAGAGAACCTGCTCCGCGGTGCCCGCATGGTTGATCCGGCCCACCGCCATCACCGGCATCGACACACGGCTGCGGATCGCCGCCGCATATCCGGCGGTCAGCGCCAAATCCGTGCTCATCGGCGGGACGATATGCACGGCCGACCCCGCCTGGCGGGACGAGCCGGAGGTGACGTTCAGATAGGCAACATCCCCCGTCCTCTCCAGCCGGTCGCAGATCTCCAGCACGTCTTTCGGTGTCAGCCCGTCGCTCGCCAATTCATCGCCCGAAATCCGGACACCTATGGGCATATCGGGGCCGATCTGCGTCCGAATTTCCGCCAGCACCTCGGTCAGAAACCGCATCCGGTTTTCGAGGGGGCCACCATAGGCATCGGTGCGAAGGTTGATCTGGGGAGAGAGAAACTGGGCGATCAGATACCCGTGGCTTGCCGCCACTTCGATCCCGTCAAAACCGGCGGTCTGCATCCGCGCGGCTGCCTGCCCGAATTTTCCGATCAACTGCTGGATCTTCGCCAATGGCAGTGCCCGGCCCGAAACGTGATAGCGTTCCGACATCCCGCCCGAGGGGCCAAGCGCGGCTGCCCGGCGTCCGTCGAGCGCGGTCATCTGCTCGAGACCGAGATGGAAAACCTGTCCGAAGATCTTGGTGCCGTGGGCATGCACCGCCTCGGCCAGTCGGGTCAGCGAGGGGATGACTTGATCGGTATCGACGACGAGATGCGCCTCGGAATAGACGCCTTCCTCATCGATCATCGCGGCCTCGGTAATGATCAGTCCGGCGCCCCCGCGCGCCCGCGCCTCGTGATAGGCGATCAGGGCGTCGCTTGCGATGCGCCCGGCGGCAAGCCGTGTGCCGTGTCCAGTTGAGACGATGCGGTTGCGCAGGCGCACCGGCCCGATATCGAGCGGTGAGAGAAGAGTCGGAAACTGGGCATGGAAGGTCATCTGGGTTCCTCGGGCATCGTGAGCCTTGTCTCGACCATAAGCACCCAGCCGCGTGCGGCCGGCGCAAGTTTCCCTTCGAATCTGATCTGTCATCTCAATTGATATTTATAAATGAGAAATAAAATTGACATTTAGTCAAGCTTTGTCTGCTTTCGGGCCGCCGTCGCACATTACGGCCAGCAGGACGCCCTCCTCTTGACATTGAGTTCAGATCAATGTTCTTTCTTCAAGGTCAATTCTGGAGGCAGCCCGGTGAGAGACGCCCGTTACGACTGTCTGTTCGAGCCGGTGCATATCGGGCCTGTCACCTCACGCAACCGGTTCTATCAGACCCCGCAATGCAACGGGATGGGGCGCAGCTATCCCACGGCGATGGCCGCGATGCGGGGCACAAAGGCCGAGGGCGGCTGGGGCGTCGTGTTTGCGGAGCAGTGCGACTTTCACTTCACCTCGGACAATCCCCGCAACGTGCGGCTGTGGGACACCCAGGATATTCCGATCCTCGCGCGTATGACCGACATGGTTCACGAGCATGGCAGCCTCGCTGGCCTGATGCTGGCGCATAACGGCTATGTCACACCGAACATTATCAGTCGGGAACTGCCCTATTCCCCCTCCGGTGGGCCGGCCTTCGGCGTCTTTCCCACGCATACCCGGGCAATCGATAGGGCGGATATCAAGGCGCTGCACCGCTGGACGCGCGTGGCGGCCCAGAATGCCCGGGTGGCGGGATACGACATCGTCAATATCTACGCGGCGCATGATCTCGCATTGCCGTTTCACTTCATCTCGCGTCGCCATAACCGGCGAACGGACGAATACGGCGGTTCGCTGGAGAACCGGGTGCGGCTGCTGCGCGAACTGATCGAGACCGCGAAAGATGCCATCGGGGACACCTGCGCTGTTGGGGTGCGCCTATCGGTCGATGAACTGGTCGGCCCCTCCGGGATCTGCGCCGATGGCGAAGGGCGCGAAGTGGTCGAGATGCTGGCCGATCTGCCCGATATCTGGGACGTCAATGTCGGCGCGTGGCCGCAGGATTCCATCACTTCGCGGTTCGGGGCAGAGGGGCGGCAGGAACCCTACGTCCGGTTCGTGAAGCAGGTGACGTCAAAGCCCGTCGTCGGGGTTGGTCGCTTCACCTCGCCCGACACGATGGCGGGCCAGATCCGGCGCGGCATCCTCGACCTGATCGGTGCCGCACGACCCTCAATCGCCGATCCCTTCCTGCCCGAGAAGATCCGCACCGGTCAGCACGAGGACATCCGCGAATGCATCGGCTGCAACATGTGCGTAACCAACAACTATCTGATGGCGCCCATCCGCTGCACCCAGAACCCGACCATGAGTGAGGAGTGGCGCCGCGGCTGGCATCCAGAGCGTATTCCGCAGAAACGCACGGACGACCGGGTGCTGATCGTCGGCGCAGGGCCCGCAGGGCTCGAGGCCGCCCGCGCCATGGGTCAGCGCGGCTATGACGTGCTGTTGGCCGAGGCGCGGACCGAGCTTGGCGGGCGCGTGACGCGAGAGGCCCGCCTGCCGGGCCTTGGCGCCTGGGCCCGTGTGCGCGACTACCGGGTTCAGCAGATCCAGCGCCTGCCGAATGTCGAGGTGTTCCTGGACAGCCAGATGGGGGCCGACGAGGTGGCCGAGACCGAGTGCAGCCTGGTTGCCATCGCCACGGGCTCGACTTGGCGTCGCGACGGCGTCGGGCGCCATCACAGCCAGCCAATACCGTCGAACACCGACGCAACCGTACTGACCCCAGATGATATCATGAGCGGGGCGGAGGTCAGCGGTCACGTCGTCCTCTTCGACGACGATCATTTCTATATGGGTTCGGTCGTCGCGGAGGCGTTGGTCCGCATGGGGTGCAAGGTGACGATTGTGACGCCTGCCGCGCAGTTTGCCGGGTTCTCGCAATTCTCGCTAGAAATCGGGCATATTCATCGGCGCATGGCCGAACTGGGTGTCGAGATCCTGACGCAGACCGTACTTGAGGAGGTCGGCGCCGGCGGTGTGCATCTTTCCAGCATCTTCGGCACGTCCTCACGCGATCTCACCTGTGACGCGGTGGTGATGGTCGCGGCTCAGATCTCGAACAACACGCTCCTCGATGACCTCAGAACGGCGCCGACGGATCAGCGTGTGGTCGCAATCGGGGATTGCGAGGCACCCGCCACCATCGCCTCGGCCATCTTCGCCGGCCACAAATTCGCACGCGATCTCGGCCTGGCCGACCCCGATGAAGTGCCGTTCCTTCGCGAGGATGTGGCTTTGTCGCCTAATCTGGTCGGATGGGAGGCACCGCCCATGCGGGGGGCTGCGGAATGAGCGATGCGTCCCAGCCCCTCTCCGGGGTCACAGTCGTCGAGATCGGCACCAGCGTCGCCGCACCGTTCGGGGCCTGGATCCTCAGTGCCCTGGGCGCGCGCGTGGTGAAGATCGAGAGCGCGAAGGGCGACGATGCCCGGCAATGGGGGCGAATGCTGCCGGATGGCCGTTCCTCGTTCTTCGAGGCATTGAACGCCAACAAGCAAAGCGTCGTGCTGAATCTGCGCGACGAGGAAGACCGCGCGTGGCTGAAAGACTTCTGCACGACCGAGGCGGATGTCATTCTGCAGAACATGCGCCCCGGCAAGATCGCGCAGCTGGGGCTGGATGGTCCAACGCTGGTTCTGGCCAATCCCAAGCTGGTCTATTTCAACCTCGGTGCCTTCGGGGCGACCGGACCAAGGGCGATGGCCCCGGGTTATGATCCTTTGATGCAGGCCGCAGGCGGGATCATGTCCGTGACGGGTGAGCCGGACCGCCCACCTGTGCGGGTCGGTGTCTCGATCGTCGATATGGGCTCGGGCATGTGGTCGGTGATCGGCATCCTCGCAGCGCTTTTCCAACGCCAGCAGACGGGCCGGGGCGCCATCGTCGACGGCTCGCTCTACGAAACGGCAATCACCTGGGTGACCAATCAGGCGGCGATGGTGCAGGTCGATGGCAAGAACCCGGAGAAGGTGGGCTCAGGCGCGCGCGGCATGGCGCCTTACCAGGCCTATGAATGCGCCGATGGTTATCTTGTCATCTCGGCCCCCAATGACCGCCTGTTCGAACGGCTCAGCCGGGCGCTGGGGCTGGTTGATCTGCTTGACGATCCAAGGTTTGGGTCGAACCAGCAGAGATATGCCAACCTGCCAGCACTGAACGCCAGCCTTATGCCGCTTCTGAAAGCGAAAGGGCGCGATCACTGGTCAGAGATCCTGGAGGAGGCGGGGGTGCCCTGCGCGCCCGTGCGCACGATCACCGAGATGCTGGCGGATGAGCAGACCCGGGCCCTTGGCATCGTCCAATCCCTGCCGGATGCGGCACCGGAACTGGTTGGTCTGCCGCTCAGTTTCGATGGCAAGCGGCCGGGGCTGCGGAGCATGCCACCTTCCCTGGGGCAGCATACCGAGACAGTGAAAGGGACCTGAGATCCATGCGCATGGAGTACGAAACCCTGCATGTCGAGCGGATCGACGAGCATGTCCTGATGGTCATGTTCGACCGGCCCGAAGTACGTAACGCACGCAACACGCAGATGGCGCTCGACCAGATGGAGTTGATGCGTTCGCTCTATGTCGATGCCGAAGGCATCCGCGTCGTGATCCTGACCGCGCGGGGCGACAAGGCTTTCAGTGCCGGGGGCGATCTGAAGGAACGCAAGACCATGTCCGAGGAGGACTGGAAACGCCAGCACGCCATCTTCGAGCAGAACATCATGGCCTTGCGCGACTGCCCGGTGCCCGTGATCGCGGCGGTCAACGGTGTGGCCTATGCCGGGGGGCTCGAAAACGCGCTGAACTGCGATTTCATCTATGCCGCCGACCATGCCAAATTCGCGCTGACGGAGGTGAAACTGGGCATCATGCCGGGTTGCACCGGCACGCAGATGCTGCCCGCCGCCGTGGGTGCGCGCCGTGCGAAAGAAATCATCCTGACGGGCGAGCCTTTCTCGGCCCAAGACGCGCTGGCTTGGGGCCTGGTTAACAAGGTCGTGCCCTATGACGACTTGATGGACGAAACACTCGCCACGGCGCGCAAGATCGCAGCCAACGCCCCCCTGTCGGTCCTGCGCGCCAAGAGCGCGATCTCGGCGGCCTCGCAGATGGATCCCCGCACCGGCTTTCAGTTCGAGCTGGAGGCCTATAACCGGCTGGTCGGCACCGAGGACCGCGTCGAGGCGGTGAATGCCTTCAACGAAAAGCGCAAGCCTGTATTCAAGGGCAGGTGATGAAGATCAGCGGGATCAAATGCTGGTCTGTTCCGATCCCGTTGCGGGATCCATATTTCCTGCGGGGAGGTCGTCTAAAGGTGGTGTCGCTGGACAGCACGCTGATCCGCATTGACACCGATGCAGGTGTCGTCGGCTGGGGAGAAGCCTGCCCGTGGGGGGCGAGCTACCTGCCCGCCCACGGTCCTGGCGTTCGGGCGGGTATCGAGACCCTTGCGCCCGCCCTGATCGGCGAAAACCCGCTTGGGCTGGATCATATCAACCGGGTGATGGACGCGGCCTTGCCCGGGCATCCGTATGTGAAATCCGGCATCGATATTGCCTGCTGGGACATCCTCGGCAAAGTCACGGGCCAGCCGTTGTGGCAGCTTTTCGGAGGCGATGCCCCGGCCACGGTCGAGGTGCTGGGGTCGGTGCCATCCGCCGATCCCGACGAGATGGCCTCCAACCTGAAGTCCAACAGCGCGCGGGGCGCGCGCACCCATTCGGTCAAACTGGGCGGGCAGGATCCAGCACTCGATATCGAGCGGATTAGGGCAGTTGATGCGGCCTTGCCCACGGGCGAGCGGATCACATGGGACGCAAATCGCGGCTGGACGCCCGGCGTGGCATTGCAGGTTCTGAATGCCACGCAGACAACCCATTGGGTCGAACAGCCCTGCAAGACCACCGAGGAATGCGCCCAAGTGGCCGCGCGCGTGATGAACCCGATCATGCTGGATGAGTGCCTGTTCAGCTTCGATGATCATCTGCGGGCCTGGTCGCTGCGCGCCGCCCAGGGGGTCAAGATCAAACCCGGTCGGGCCGGTGGCATGACCCGCGCGCGGCAGTTGCGCGATCTTGGAGTCAGTGTGGGTTGGCAGATGCATATCGAGGGGCTTGGCGGATGCGGGCTGGAACATATGGCCGTGCTGCATCTGGCCAGCTCCACGCCGCCCAGCCACCGACTGGCCACATGGCCGGGGGACGACCTGGTGGAGATTGATATTTGCCACGGCACCGGCTCGCGGACCATCGACGGCTTCGTCACGCCACACTCCACGCCGGGCCACGGCACCACCCCGGACGAGGCTGCGCTGGGCGATCCTGTCGCCATCTACGAAGCGGAGGCCGCATGACATTCAGCACCGATATTGTGGTTCAGGAAGTCGGGCCGCGCGATGGGCTTCAGGCGACCAGTCTGGTGATGCCGACCGAGGCCAAGATCGCTTGGCTGAAGGCGCTGGCCGCGGCGGGTGTGCCTCAGATACAGGTGGGCAGTTTCGTGCCCCCCAAGCTGATGCCGCAACTGGCGGACACGGCAGAACTGGTGGCGGCGGCCCGAAAGATCGGGGGCTTTTCGATCAGCGTTCTGGTGCCAAACCTGCGGGGCGCAGAAAACGCGCTTGCGGCAGGCGTCGACCAGATCAACTTCGTAATGTCGGTTTCCGAGCCACATAACCTCAACAATGTCCGCAAGACGCGTGAGGAGTCGCTCGACGAATTCGCACGCATCGTCGCCGCGCGCGACGTGCATGGGGATGGCTCGACGGTCAAGGTCTCCGGCGGGCTGGCCACCTGCTTTGGCTGTACGCTTCAGGGCCAGGTGCCGGAGCGAGATGTGTTTCACTATGCGGAGCTTTTGAAGACGCTGGGCGCCGACAAGATCGGCCTCGCGGATACGGTCGGTTACGGCAACCCGGCGCAGGTGAGACGGATCTATCGCCAGGTGTTCGACATCGCTGGCGACACACCGGTCGGCGCGCATTTCCACGACACCCGTGGCATGGGCCTCGCAAACTGCTTCGCCGCGTTCGAGGCGGGTGCAACCACGCTCGACGGGGCGCAGGGCGGGCTGGGCGGCTGCCCTTATGCGCCCGGCGCAACCGGCAATGTGGTGACGGAAGACCTCGTGTTCATGCTCGAATCCATGGGTGTGCGCACTGGCATCAACCTCGACCGCCTGCTCGACGCCCGCGCCGTCATGGCCCGGCATCTCGGCGATGAACCCACCCACGGAACATTCGTGCGGGCCGGCCCGCCCAAAGGGTTCGTGCCCGCGACACCAGCCTAGGATCAAAGCCCATGTCCACCCCATCCGACAACGAGATCGTGGTCGATCTCGGCCATGACCACCCCGATATCCGCGATCAGGTCGCCAAGCTCTGCGAGGGGTTTCCGGGCGAATACTGGCGCGATCTGGAGAACCAGCCTGTCGAGGGCAGCTATCCGACCGAATTCATCAATGCGCTGACCGAGGCAGGCTATCTCGCCGCCCTGATCCCCGAGGAGTATGGCGGCGCTGGCCTGTCTCTGCGGGGCGGCGCCGTGATCCTCGAGACGATCAACACCATGGGCTGCGCGGCGGCGGCCGGTCACGCGCAAATGTACACGATGGGCACGATCCTGCGCCACGGCACACCTGAGCAGAAGCAGAAATATCTGCCCCATATCGCCAGCGGCGAGCTGCGTCTGCAGGCATTTGGTGTGACGGAACCGACCTCCGGCTCGGACACCACCCAGATCAAGACGCGGGCCGAGCGGACGAATGACGGCTATGTCATCAACGGCCAGAAAGTCTGGACCAGCCGCGCGCTCCACTCTGACCTCATGCTGCTGATCGCGCGAACGACCCCGCTGGCGGAGGTGGAAAAACGCCACCACGGCATCTCGACCTTCCTGATCGATCTGCGCGAAGCGCGCGAGAACGGCTGCACCATCAAGCCGATCGACGCCATGATCAATCACAACACCTGTGAGGTCTTCTTCGACAATGTACCGATCCCGGCGGACGCGTTGATCGGCGAGGAGGGCAAGGGGTTCCGCTACATCCTCGACGGCATGAATGCCGAGCGGTGTCTTACCGCCAGCGAGGGCATCGGCAACGGTTGCTACTTCCTGCGCAAGGCAAGCGACTATGCAAAGGAACGTGTGGTCTTCAACAGGCCGGTCGGTCAGAATCAGGGCATTCAGTTCCCGCTGGCACAGGCTCATGCCGAACTTGAGGCCGCGGATCTGATGGTACGTAAGGCAACCGCGATGTTCGAGGCAGGGCTTCCCTGCGGGGCGGAGGCCAACATGGCGCGGCTCCTATCCGCCGAGGCCGCATGGAAGGCGGCGGAGGCCTGTTTCACCACCTTCGGCGGCTTCGCCTTTGCCCGCGAATACGATATCGAGCGGAAATGGCGCGAGGCACGTCTCGGCCGGATCGCGCCGATCTCGCCCAACCTGATCCTAAGTTTCATCGCCCAGCATGTGCTCGGCTTGCCCAAATCCTACTGATGACGGGCGTCACGGCAGATCTGGCACGCTGGATCGCCAGGGGCGATGACCCCCCGACGCCGCGCGCCCGCCGGGCCACAGTTCAGGCGATGCTCGACTGGACGGGCGTGACGATCGCGGGTGCCTCCGACCCGCTGGTGGATCTGCTGATCGCGGATGCCAGCGCACAAACCGGGCCGGGGCAGCATCCGATCATCGGGACGCGCACTTACCTGCCATCCGATGCGGCGGCCCGCATAATGGGTGCCGCGTCTCACGCGCTCGACTTCGACGACATCAACAAGCGGATGCGGGGCCATCCGACCGTCGTCATCCTGCCCGCGATACTTGCCGCGCTTGAGGACCACAGCGGTGCGGCGACGGTCGACGCGCTGGTGACCGGCACCGAGATTGCCTGTGTGCTGGGCGAAATGATGGGCGAGCCGCACTATGCGCAGGGCTTCCACACCACCGCCACCGTCGGCACAGTGGCGGCGGCGGCAGGCGTCTGTCGTCTGATGGGCGCCAGCACGGAAGACACCGCCCGCGCCCTGGCGCTGGCCGCCACGCAGGCGTCAGGGCTGCGGGCGGTGTTCGGGACGATGGCAAAACCCCTCCACGCGGGTTTGGCCGCCGAGGCCGGATTCCGCGCCGCGCGCTGGGCGATGCAGGGCATGACCGCGCCCATGGACGGCATCGAGGCGGCACAGGGGTTCGGCCCCGTCCTGTCCGAAAGCTTCCGCCCTATTGCAATCCGCGCCGATCGGCTTGCCCCGTTCGGTGTTGAGGAGAATGTCTTCAAACGTCACGCCGCCTGCTACTACACCCACTCCGCCATTGACGCGGCCAAATCACTGGCTGGCGAGGATATGCTCCAGCCGAACGATATCCGCTCCGTCCATATCGGCCTGCAGCCGGGTCTGCACAGTGTTTGCGACATTGTGGGTCCGACCACCGGCCTCGAAGTGAAGTTTTCGGTTCGCCACCTTGTCGCGATGGCCATTCTGGACCGCGATACCACGGATCCGCACGCCTATGACGCCGATCTCGCGCGGGATCCGGATCTTGTCACACTGAGCGGGCGCATCGATGTCGAGCCGCTCGAGACCGAGAACCGCATGGAAGCCTCGATCCGTATCCTGCGCCGATCGGGGGAGCCTCTCGAACGCAGGCTCGATGTCAGCCAGCCCGCGCAGGATCTCGACCAGCAGGAGGACGCGTTGGTCGAGAAGTTCACGCAGCTCGCGCGCCCGGTTCTGGGTCACCGCACCGATGACCTGGCCACGCGGATCCTCGCGCTCGACACCGATGCGCCGCTCGCCACGCTGCTTGCCGACCTGATGCCGGAGACCTGACCGCATGCCCGAAATTCGAGACTTCCCTATGATCATCGACGGCCAGCCCCGCGCGGCCAAGGAAGGTGCCTGGATCGAAAGCGCCTATCCTTTCACGCGCAAAACATGGTGCCGCGTTCCGCGCGGTCAGGCGGGCGATGCGGACGCGGCGGTCGCTGCCGCCGCCGCAGCCTTCGACGATCCGGCGTGGGCGGGCCTGACACCCACGGCGCGGGGCAAACTCCTCTATCGACTGGCCGACCTGTTCGAAGCTCGCGCCGAGGAGTTCGCCCGGCTGGAAGTTATGGATAACGGCAAGCGCATCACCGAGATGGCAGGCCAGATGCGCCGGATCCCGGACTGGTACCGCTATTTTGCGGGGCTCGCCGACAAGGTCGAGGGTGCTGTGCTGCCCAATGAAAACCAGGCGGTGTTGAACATCACCCGGCCTGGCCCCTTGGGGGTGATCGTCTGCATCACGCCGTGGAATTCGCCCCTCCTACTCGCCGCCTACAAGCTGGCGCCTGCGCTTGCCGCGGGAAACACTGTCATCCTCAAACCGTCGGAGGAGACATCGGCGTCCTCCCTCGCCTTCGCGGCGCTTTTTGCCGAGGCGGGATTTCCACCGGGCGTCGTCAATGTGGTCAGCGGCTATGGCCGCGAGATCGGCAAAGCGCTGGTGGACGATCCGCGCATCGCCAAGGTCTCGTTCACCGGTGGGGGCGAAGGCGGCCGCGCCGTCGCGCGCCTGGCAGCCGAGCACTTTCACGAGGTCGCGCTGGAACTGGGGGGCAAATCGCCCAACATCGTCTTTCCCGACGCCGATCTCGACAACTCCGCGAACGGTGCGATGGCCGGGATTTTCGCGGCCACCGGTCAGACCTGCATCGCGGGTTCGCGTCTGCTGGTCCACCGAGATATCCACGACGATCTTGTCGGGCGGATTGTCAAGAAATCCACTGGCATCCGGATGGGCGATCCGCTGGACCCGGCGACGCAGATGGCACCCGTTGCGACCGAGGCGCAGCACGCCAAAATCCTGAACCATATCGAAATTGCCAAGGCTGAAGGCGCCATATGCGTTCTGGGTGGCCGGGCCGGAACCGGGCCCGAATGCGGCAACGGGCTTTTCATCGAACCCACCATCTTCACCGGCGTTACCAACGACATGCGCATCGCGCGCGAGGAGGTGTTCGGCCCCGTTCTGTCGGTCATCCCGTTCGAGACCGAGGATGAAGCCATCGCAATCGCCAATGACAGCGATTTCGGCCTTGCCGCCGGGCTCTGGACCCGCGAGCTGTCACGCGCAGTCCGGCTTTCGGATCGCCTGCGCGCCGGGACGGTCTGGGTCAATATCTATCGCGCGGTCAGCTACACCTCGCCGTTCGGCGGCATCAAACAAAGCGGGATCGGGCGCGAGAACGGCATAAAAGCCATCGAGGAATTCATGACCACCAAAAGCGTCTGGTTCAACACAGCGCCCACTGTCGCCAACCCCTTTGAGTTAAAATAGGATTTGCCAATGCCCGTCACATTGCTTGAGACCGACGACCGAAATGGCGTGACCCGCATGCCGGACCCCGCAATCGTCAAGGAGGGCACCGGCGCGTCGGCCATCTGGAACGGGGTCGATCTGGGTGCGGGTATGCTCCTCTGCGGGCAATGGATCGGCCAGCCGGGCGAATTGACCGTCCGCCCGCGCCAGCACCACGAGATGTTCACCGTCGTCTCGGGCCTGATCGAATTGATCGAGCCCGATGGCAGCGTCACGCGCATCGGCCCCGGACAGGCCAGCTTCATCCCCAAGGGCTGGAGCGGCACCTGGCGCACGGTCGTCAAAACCCGAAAGACCTATGCCTTGCTCAAAGCCTTGCCGCCCGAGACGCCATGATCACCGTTCTCTCGGAAGCCGATCTATCCGGGATCGCACTCGAAGACGACGCGGTCCGACAGGCCGTCGGCGCAGGTTTGCGGGCCCAGGCCGAGGGACGCGCGCTGGCCGAGCCGACGACCGTGTTCAATCCAGTCCCGGGCCGCGACGATCTGATCGCCGTGATCCGTGGTGCGCTGCCCGAGGCCGGGCTGGCCCTGGTCAAGACCGTTGGAGGATTTCCCGGCAATGCCGCGAAGGGGCTCGCCACCAATCCCGGCTGCCTGACGCTGATCGAGACAGAGACAGGCCAGGTCACCGGGATCCTGCCCGCAGCCACCATCACGACCCAGCGCACCGCCATGGTGACGGCCATCGGCGCGCAGCATCTGGCCCGGGATTGGGCACGCATCCTCGGCTGTATCGGCACACGCGGCGTAGCGGCGCAGGCGGTTCGCTACATCGCGAGAGCGATGCCACTCGAAGAAATCCGCCTGCACGGACGAGACGCTGAACAAACCGCCGCCGCCGCCACCGCAATGGCTGCTGAACTGGACCAGAAGGTGATCCCGGCCCCTGACTGGGAAACTTGCCTCGCAGGCGCTGACATTATGATCGACGGGGCTGCGTTGCCCCACGACCAGGTGCTGTTCCCACCTGATGCGGTCAAGGAGGGCGCTTTGATCATCGCCTATGGCGCCTACAGCACGCTACACCCCGACTTCATGGACCAGGTGGATCGACTGGTGATGGATCGTTGGGTCGCCGACGAAAGGGGCGCGCTGGGGCCACTCGCCACCAATAGTAGTGTTACCGAAGCCCGGATCGACGCATTCATCGGCGATGTGATCGCAGGACACACGCGTCCGCGCCGGGCAGAGACGGATCGCATCCTGTTCTGCCATCGCGGGGTCGCCGCATGCGATCTGGCCCTGGCGGGGGCCTATATCCGCGCTGCCAGCCAGCGCGGGCTGGGCACTCAAGTACCACTTTGACAAGGAGGCAGATGATGCCACTCATCAAAATCTCGATGTTCGAAGGCCGCGACGATGCTCAGAAAAAGGCGTTGGCGACCAAAATCATGAAAGTCTGCGAAGACGAGCTTGGCAGCGGACCGGCGCATACCTGGATCATTTTCGAACATGTCTCCCGTGACGATTGGTTCACAGGCAGCGAGAGCCAGACCGAGATCGACGCGCGCCGCAAACGCAACCAGTCCTGAGAGGAAAACCGTCAGCCGCGCGGCCAGGCATTGCGGCAAGTGGTGAGGTTAATCCGGCCTGATCGCTCAACACAGTTCCGCAATGCCCCCAATGTCAGAGCATGTATAGGCGCCGATCTGCTGGGTTTCGGAGACTATGCCCTCGGGCAGGATCGCTCATGCGCCAAGCCTTTGAACTGGAATGCAATTTTGCAGCATTAGTTAGCAAAGGCATCAAAGCAACGATAGCCCTAGAACGCTGATGTTGCTAGTTTTTCTACAGCCTGCGCGAATCCCAAATCCCGATCGAAGAATGCAGGAAACACTACAAGACGAAACGACCAGGTAGCGCATCAAGCTACCGCCCACCAGCTCCTGAAACCATCGTCCACATGGACCAAAGGCCAGGCATGCAATAACAATCAAATCGGAATACTCAGGTGGGGCTGATCAACACCTGAAACCGTTCTCAGCGCCGCTGGGTAACCGTCCATCAGATCAAATACCGAGTTTTACAGATCGGCGTTTTCGATTTCGGTACGCAACAGCTATGAGAGCCTTGCTGTCGCGGCATCAGCAAAAGATCAGCATCGGTTGCCGGGCGATTGAGGGTCGATCACTCTGATAGCCCCATCAACTCTTTCGTCCTGGCCGTTACAGGACGAAGTGGTCTTCGTGCAGGAAGTGGAGGTCTGAGAGTTCGATCTGTAGATCCGCTTTCCCGTCACCGTCGATGTCGCCCTGTATCAGCGTCAGATCCTTGGCCGCCGAGCGAGCATAACGCAGTTCTCCGGCCTCACCGCTGAAGCTAGACACCAGGCCTTCGAAGACGAACGCGCCGTCGCTGCGTGTGGTCTGGATACGCGACAGATCGATGATGTCTGCGCTGGACGAGAGGCTGTCGAAGTCAAGGATAACATCCCGGTTATGGGCGCCGTTTCTCGTCTCGCTGGCGAGGTAGAAAGCGAACCGGTCCGCGCCCGCACCGCCTTCCAGAATATCCTGCGCGCCATTTCCATACAGGACGTCCTGGCCATCCCCGCCGCTCAGGGTGTCGCTGCCACCACGTCCATAGAGCTTGTCATTCCCGTCGCCGCCCTGCAGGTCATTCGCCAGCAGGTCACCGCGCAGCGTGTCCGAAAACCGGCTACCGATCAGGTTTTCGACCGCCTCGAATACATCGCCCGCAGCAGCCCCCGCACCGGCTCCCTGAAGATCCGCGCGTAGGGCGGCGGTCGCATGTTTGTAGCTGGCCGTGTCATTGCCTGCTCCACCATCCAGCAGATCCGCACCCGCACCGCCGATCAGCATATCGTCGCCCGCGCCGCCGAAGAGGGTGTCATCGCCATTATGGCCCGAAAGCTGATTGCGCCCGGCATCGCCCAGCAGAACATCGTCATGGCGGGACCCGAGCAGGTTCTCGATGGAGACATAGCTGTCCCCCGCCGCATCGCCGGCATTGGTCGCGGCGTCGCCGAGATCCGCACGAACGCCCGCGGTCGCATCCGAATACTGCGCGCGGTCCGTGCCTTCGCCCCCGTCCAGACGATCGGCCCCTACGCCGCCGGTCAAGAGATCGTTGCCGACGCCGCCAAACAGGCTGTCATCGCCATCCAGTCCCCGCAGCACATCATTGGCGCCGAGGCCCGAAATCTGGTCGTCGTGGATCGTCCCCTCCAGCGTGTTCGCGGCGGCGTCTCCCTCCAGCACCACGCCTTCGTCAGAGGTGGCTGGTGCGCGCGGATGGACCATCATGCTGACATAGGACTTGGTGTAATTGCCAAAGCCATCCGTCACCCAGTATTCGAACGTATCGGTCCCCTCGAAGCCCAAGTCCGGGGTGTAAGTCACGGTTCCATCCTCGTTGTCCTTCACACGTCCATACCGGGGCTGAACAAAGCCATCGACCCGTAGGGGATCGCCATCGGGGTCGGTCGCATCGGCAATCAGATCGAAGGTGGCAGGGGTGCGGAAGTCGGTCTCGAAACTGTCAGCCCGGCTATCCGGGGCGGTGTTGTCATCCGGCAGCTCGCCGTGAAACGTGCCTCCGTGGTAATAGCTTCGACCGACCACATCGTTATCGACGAAGGGTACAAAGAAGCCGATCTTGACGATCTCGCCGGTCACGCGGTCCTGGAACAGGCCCTCCCAGATCACACCCAGGCGGCCGTCCTTCTCCCAGTACCCGTCGCTGCGCACGATGGCGCGAATGTCGTTGCGCTCATAGCCGACACGGTCGGTCCCGAGCGAAATGGGTCCGAGGCCCAGGCTGTCGAAGCGCGTGCCCTGCAATTCCTGAAAGTTCTCGTCATTGGTCTCGATCGCCGGGATCGTGACATCGACCGTGGGTGTCCGGATCTCGATGTCCGCCGGATCGACCAGAATCGTGCGCTCCGCCCAATCGTCCTGCGCGAAGACAGACTCCTTGATGCCCGAGAGTTGACCGCCGATGACCACGAATTGCTTGTCCGCCTGGGTCGCGTTCAGGGCCGGCGAGAAGAAGCCCGTGAAGTCATAGGCATGTTCGAAGCCGGTGATCTTCGGGTCGATCAGCACCATGTCCGAGGCGTTGTTGCGGAAGGTGAAGGCGTCCCCCGCGGGTCCCTTGGGGTCGTTATCGGTCACCGCAGTCAGGTCGATGTTCTTGTAGGTGTAGTGCGCGGTATAGATCGCCTTGATCCCATCGCGCACCTCCCAGGCGAGGAAGCCGTCGATGACCGAGCGGATGTCGTGTTCCTGGTTCGGCGTGCCCTTGGTGACGGTCAGCGCGCGTTCCGAGCCGAAGACCTCGTTGTTCACCGCCAGGCTGATGGCGTGTTTTTTTGCGTTCTCCGGCTCGCCGAAACCAATGCTTTCCGGTTGGTCGAGGAAGGATGCGTCCACCTTCTCGGTCGATCCTTGCGCGATCCAGACAAAGCCCGTCCGCGCCGCGACCGCGATGTTGTCATAGGTGTCGATCAACCGGCTTTGCAGCCAGAACCCATTGCCGGTGCGCCCGAAATCGTTGGCGGCGACATTGTCGTGGTTCCGCTCGATTTCCAGCGTTCCGACATTGCCAAGCGAGATGTTGTCCGACCACGTCCCGGTCTCGTCACCGGTCTCCGAAACATAGGACGCGCCCCAGATGTCCAGGGTCGCGTTGTTGTGCAGGTTCGCATGGCTGCCGTGCTGCGCGATGCCCCATCCGGGCGAGCCGACCACCGCATTACCCTCGATGATGATAGGGTTGTCGCGATCCTCGATCCCCAGCCGGTGCAGATGAAGCGAGTAGCGGCCCTGCACATTGCTGTCGAAGTGGACCTCGTCGAGGCTAAGGGCCGAGAATGAGCGCTCGCTTTTGTCGGTGCGGCCCAAATGCTCGAAGGCGGCGAAACGCACATCCACATCGTCCGAGCCCATGAACATGACATGACCCCGTTCGTGGACCAAGCTGCCCGGCCCGTCTTCGGAACTGAATGTGATCGAGCGCGAATAGTTGGCGACCGAGGTCTTCAGATCGGCCCGAGGACTGTCGTGGTCATGCTCCAGCGGCTGGTCGAGCGTGACCTGGTTGCCGTCGATTGCCGTGATCACGCGCACTTCGTTGGTGTCGCCACGATACTCGCGATTGTAGAAATTGTTGGAATGACCAGGGTTATGCGTACCCGCAATCACGATGGTATCGCCCACCTGCCAGCCAGCGGGCGGCTCCACCAGGGTGATCACGCTGTCGCCTGCCATCGGATCGGCGATGACCTTCAGATGCGAGTCGATCTCGGAACCGTGGATTTCGACATCCCCCAGCGAGATGACTCCACGGCTCAGCAGTTGCGGATCCCACGTGGTGTCGATCGCGTTATTGTTGGCGATGACGATGTCGATGTTCGTATCCGGCCCGACAGGCGTGTCGACGGTGCCAATCTCCATGCGACCGCCAGGCATGACCACCAGCGTATCGACCACCAGCTTGCTGTCGGTTTCGGGGTCAAAGCGCAGTTGGCCATCGACCCCCAGCGTGAAGATGCGGGCATCGCTCTCGCCCGCATAGAGCACATCGATTCCGTCAGGGATCAGTACACGCGCATCGTCGCCGGGTATCTCGCCGTTTTCCCAGGTGTCGGGATCGAACCAATCGCCGCTCTGTACCGCGACATGGGTCGCATCCGCCGGATCTACCAGGTCGAGCGCTGCCATATGCTCCTGGTGATCGCCGGTAAGCCCCGTGTGGTCATCGGCGTGCGCTACCGCGGTTGGCACGGAACCTGCAGCCCGCCCAGCATCGGACGCATCGTCAATGCTCCGCAACTGCGCTAATTTCGCTACGTCATTTTCGGGAACCGTAATGGTGATCTCAAACGTCTCGAAAACATCGTCCCGATCCAGATCAGCAGAGAACACGACCCGGGCATCGCCTCCTGTCGGCACCGGGTCCAGAATGATCTTTTGCCCCTCGATCCGGCCGCCGGAGACTATGGTCAATGCAGCATCCGAGGCCCGATCCGCGGAGTCGCCTAGGTCCAGATCCGCGATCGCAATGCTGATCTCACCCGCCAGAGTGACAGTGACAGCAACGGGCGTCCCGTCAGACTCAACCGTACCTGGCGCTGGCGTGGCGTCCTGAGACTCACTCGTGGTGCCGCCTGCATTCTCGCTTTCATCGGGACGGGCGCAGAAGCAGAGCGCATCGCCCGTGACAGGACATGGTCCAGGCCGACCGCTCAGAGATTGGTTACCAGTGGCGCCAGCACCATCCCCACTCGCGACGCTCGAAGTTCCCATGAAGACACCCCCCACTTTCGAATTGTGGCAAGAATCTTCAAGCAATAAGGCGGAAGTGTGGTCGCCGGAGCGCCTCGGCGCCCCATCTCCGGACATCCCGATCACAATTTGCGAGCTTGGACAACGCTGCCCGGCACTACACGTCATGTATGAGCCCACGATGTCCATCACTTTCACCGAGATGGACCTCTCACATCGCACCGCTCCCCAATGTCGGACCGATGCTTTCCTTGTCTTGAGATCCGACTTTGCTCAAGCGATTTGGAGAATCCTTTATTCTGATGGACTTGGCTTTGATCCGAGCGGCAGGCGCTGAGACGTCATGGGCATGTTCGATCACTGGGGCGGCGAGACCGATGCCGGAGAGGTCCTTGGGCCCAGTGAGACCCTCGCAAGCCGCCTTCGATCCCAAGGTAGTAGGGGGAGAGAACTTTTCGTTTTGAGACCGCCTGTCGGCCCTCTATTGGCTTGGATTGAAATTCAGTGTCTCTACTTTGCGAGGCTTGGCCATTCTACAAGACAAGGGCCAGCGTCAATGCAGCATCAGGTTGGTGGCTCGGTCATGAAACTCTGCGTCTCGGGTTAGGACTAATGGACAGATACTTCATTCCGACGGTTGCGCTTTGCATCGCGGCGATATGTCTGCTGCCGCTGATCGGCGTGGTGACGGCAGCGGCCCTGGGTACGCTCGATACGCTCAACCAACTCGCGGATACGGTCCTCTGGCGGTACACTTGGACGACAATCGTGCTGGTGTTGATGGTAACGATCGGCAGTACTCTCGTGGGGGTGCTCACCGCGTGGCTGGTGGTCACCTGCGAGTTTCCGGGCCGACGGATCTTCGAGGTTGCTCTGGTGGTGCCGCTGGCGTTTCCGGCCTATGTCCTGGCCTACGCCTACACGGATGTCCTGGATCATCCAGGCATCGTGCAGTCGACCTTGCGCGATGTGATGGATTGGGGCCCCCGCGACTATTGGTTTCCGGAGATCCGATCCTTGGGTGGCGCGGCGCTGATGCTGACCTTTGTCCTTTACCCGTATGTGTATCTGCTGGCGCGCGCGGCATTTCGCTTGCAAGCTGCGACGCCATTCTATGCGGCACGTTCGCTTGGCACATCACCGGTCGCGGCCTTTCTTCGGGTGTCGCTGCCCATGGCGCGGCCGGCCATCTCGGCCGGGGCGCTGTTGGTGATGATGGAAACCATCGCCGACTTCGGCACGGTCGCCCATTTCAGCGTTCAGACCTTTGCGACGGGAATTTATACGAGCTGGTTCGGTCTGGCCGACCGCGGAGCAGCGGCGCAATTGGCACTGGGATTGTTGTTCTTTGCTTTGCTGATTGCAGCGCTTGAACAAATCAATCGCGGCGCGGCCAGTTTCGCTGTCCAGGGGCGACAAGAAACCTTCGCTCGGTTTAGCTTAGGCGGCACGAGCGCCCTGGCGGCCCAATCTGTCTGTGCTTTGCCGATATTGCTGGGGGCGGTCATCCCGACGATCACGCTGGCACTGATGGGGCTGCGCTCGGAACAGGATATCTTCAGCCCGCGCTATATCAGGTTCATAACGAATTCGGTGACCCTGGCGGGGATCGCCGCCGTTGTCACCGTCGCCGCAGCCGTTTTGCTGGGCACCTATCATCGGATGGTCAAGACCCGCCTGTCGCTCTCCTCGCTGTTTGTCGGCAAGCTCGGCTATGCGGTGCCGGGTGGGGTGATCGCAGTTGGCCTGTTGGTGCCACTTGCAATGTTCGACAATTGGTTCGACGCGCGGATGGAGGCATGGTTCGGCATATCCACGGGCCTGTTGATCTCCGGTTCGATCTGGCTGCTGATTGCCGCATACATGATCCGGTTTCTTGCCGCCGCAATTGGCGCCTACGACAGCGGTTTGTCCTCGGTCACGCCCAATATCGATGCGGCCGCGCGCGTTCTGGGCCGCACGGCGATCGGGACAGTCCGGAACGTTCATTTCGCGATCCTGCGCCCAAGCGTGCTGACGGCGATGGTGTTGGTATTCGTGGATACGATCAAGGAGTTGCCTGCAACCCTAATACTGCGCCCATTCAACTATGACACATTGGCCGTTCACGCGTTCCGTCTGAGTTCTGACGAGCGTCTTGACGGGGCGGCGGTGCCAAGCCTGATGATCGCGGCAATTGGACTGCTGCCGGTGATCATCCTTTGCGCACAGATTGCCGATTGGCGACGTGCGCCGGCGCAAAAGAAAAGGGGCGCGCCCAGCGGGCACGCCCCTTAGCACTCATGCGAGGAATTTACTTCCAGCCAGCCTCGTTCAGTACCTTCTGGGCGGCACCGATATTCGCGGCGATATCCGAAAGCTCGATTGTGTCAGGACGGAAGATGCCGAGTTCGGCAACCGATGGCGAAAGGCCGACGCCCGCGACGGCCGGATATTCGTCGTTGCCGGCGGAGAAGTATTTCTGAGCCTGCTCGGACGCCAGATACTCGAGGAATTTGACCGCGTTTTCCTTGTTCGGCGAATGCTTCGCCACGCCGCCGCCGGAGATGTTCATATGCGAGCCAATCGAGTTCTGGTTCGGGAACACCCAACCGATATTCGCGAGGTCTTCCTCCGACATGGACTTGTCGCCTTTGCGAAGGGCGCGGGCGTAGTAGTAGGTGTTCGACATGGCGATGTCGCACTCACCCGAGGCGATGCCACGCAGCTGGTCCGTATCTCCACCTTGCGGTTCGCGGGCAAAGTTCCCGACCACTGCCTTGGCCCAATCTCCAATGGCATCTTCACCCAGATGCGCAACCAGCGCCGCTGTGATGTTCTGAGTGTAAACGTTCGAGGAAGAGCGGATGCAAACTTTGCCAGCATATTCCGGCTTGGCCAGATCCTGATATGTCTGCGGCGGGTTTGCCACGTCGGTTTTATCATAAAACAAGATCCGCGCGCGTTGCGAGAAAGCAAACCACTGATTGTCTCCATCCTGGAGATAGGCGGGGATCTTCTCTTCCAGGACCGGGCTGTCGATGGATTGCAGCAGACCAAGTTCCTTGGCCCGGGTGATGCGCACGGTATCGACGGTCAGGAAGACATCCACGGGCGAATTTGCGCCCTCGGCTTCCATTCGTGCGATCAATTCGTCAGCTTTGCCTTCAATGCGGTTGATCGTAATGCCTGTGGCCTCGGTGAAGTCGGCGTAGAGGCGCTCGTCAGTGTCGTAGTGGCGCGAGGAGTAGAGGTTAAGCTCGCCCTCGGCTAGAGCCGGAAATGCCATCGCTGACATAGTCAGTGCCAGAAGCGTGGTTTTGGTCCGCATGGTGGTCTCCCTGTAAACACGTTACGTGGTCCGCAGCTATGCTGCGAAACCGCGATTGCAACAGATCCTTACTAAAAAAGTCAGCTATCCTCAACTGCTCAATTGCCGAGGCATTCGGCGGGCAAATTTTGAAGTTTCAACCGTCGGAGCTTGGCCGCGCTGGCGTGCCGCCATCGAGTGGTCCAGTTTGATTGTTAGTGGATGGTGGGCCTGTGATCCATCGGAACGATGCTTTCCGGCGCGGGCGGTCGGTAGCCCAAGGCACTGTGGGGCCTGACGGTATTGTAGTGGACGCGCCAT
>JBCCDU010000023.1:0-51134 GCA_039030715.1 Pseudomonadota bacterium | reverse complement strand
CCGGGACGAAGCTCGAACCCGTCCGGGACGAGGTCCCGCTCGCAGTAGTTCAGAGCCTCGCGAATCCCGTCCCGCTCGGCCTGGCCGATGCGCGGATCCATCTCGGCCCTGCTGGGCGGAGCCGCCGGCGCTGTCGCCCTCGACCAGGAAGAGTTCGGTCTTGGTCGCGTCCTTTTCCGAGCAATCCTTCAGCTTGCCCGCCAGGAAGTTCACGTCCAGCGCGGTCTTGCGCCGCGTCAATTCACGTGCCTTGCGGGCCGCCTCGCGGGCGAGCGCCGCTTCGACGATCTTGCTGACGACGGTGCGGGCTTCGTTGGGGTTCTCCTCGAACCATTCCGCCAGTTTCTCGTTCATCAGGCTTTCGACCACCGGGCGGACTTCTGACGACACCAGCTTGTCCTTCGTCTGGCTGGAGAATTTAGGATCGGGCACCTTGACCGACAGCACACAGGTCAGTCCCTCACGCGCATCGTCGCCGCTGAGCGTCACCTTCTCCTTCTTCGCGATCCCGGAACTGCCCGCGTAATTGTTGATCGTCCGCGTCAGTGCGCCCCGGAAGCCCGCCAGATGGGTGCCGCCATCGCGCTGAGGGATGTTGTTGGTGAAGGCCAGGACATTCTCGTGATAGGCGTCGTTCCACCACATGGCGACCTCGACGCTGATCCCGTCCTTCTCACCCGCCACGCAGATCGGATCGGGGATCAGCGGCGTTTTCGAGCGGTCGAGATAACGCACGAAAGCCTCGACCCCGCCTTCATAGAAAAGTTCCGTCTCCACCGGTTCGGCGTGGCGCTGGTCGCGCAGATGGATGCGCACGCCGGAATTCAGGAACGCAAGCTCACGCAGCCGGTGCTCCAGCGTTTTGAAATTGTACTCCGTCATCGTGAAGGTCTGGGCGGAGGCATGGAAGCGCACCAGCGTGCCCTTCTTGTCGGTGTCGCCCACTTCCTCCAGCGGCTTGACCGTCTCGCCGTGTTCGAACCGGCAGATATGTTCCTTGCCGCCGCGCCAGATGGTCAGTTCCAGCCAATCGCTCAGCGCGTTGACGACCGAGACGCCGACCCCATGCAGACCCCCCGAAACCTTGTAGGAGTTCTGGTCGAATTTGCCCCCGGCATGAAGCTGGGTCATGATCACCTCGGCAGCGGAGATCCCCTCCTCCTCATGGATGCCCGTGGGGATGCCGCGCCCGTTGTCGCTCACACTGACCGAACCGTCTGCGTGCAGCACGACGCGCACCAGATCGGCATGCCCCGCCAGCGCCTCGTCAATCGCGTTGTCCACGACCTCATAGACCATGTGGTGCAGGCCCGAGCCATCATCGGTGTCGCCGATATACATTCCGGGACGCTTGCGCACCGCCTCCAAGCCCTTGAGCACCTTGATACTGTCGGCAGTGTATTCCGGCTGGTTTTCGGGAGTTTCGTTCTCGTCGGTCATGGTCTGTCCTCACGTCGCCGCGATGGCGGCACCGGCGCCGCAGAGCAGGCCGCCGGTTGTCTGGTCGATCCGGCGCGCCAGGCGATTGCCGGTCAGAAGGCTGCGCGCCTTCGAAGCGAGATAGGCATAGGAAAAGTCGCAGCCGAGCCCGATTGGGGCCGAGATGCCGATGATCACCAGCGCATCCATCCAGGTGAATGCGCTGACATCGAAAAAGCCCGGGAACAGAACCATGAAAAACAGCGCGTCTTTCGGATTGCCGAGATTGATGAAGGCACCGGTCAGAATACCGCGCCAGAAGGGTTCGGGCTTCACATCGGCATTGGGCGAGATCATGCCGGTCTTGCCGAAGATCAGGCCTAGGCCCAGCCAGACCAGCCAGGCCGCGCCCGCCCATTTCAGCACGACCAGCACATCGGAATAGGTCGCGGCCAGCACCGCCAGGCCGAACATCGCGGCCAACATCCACAGCTTCTCCGCCAGAAAGGCCCCAAGCGCCAGCGAGGCGCCTGTGCGAAACCCGAAGGCGGCGGAGCGCGCGACAATCGCGGCGACGAATGGCCCGGGCGACGCGACCATGATAAAGTAGGCCACTGCGTAGAGCGCCAGTTGATGCAGTTCCACCGTCATCAGGCGGGCACCATCTGCGAGGCGCCGTCGCACTCGGTCACTTCGACGCGCAGGGCATCCGCGCCGAGTGTATCGAAAAGCTCCGGTCCAGTGCCCGTCATCCAGGCCTGGCAGCCCAGCGCCTCGATCTCGGCATAGAGCGCTGCGCGGCGGTCCTGATCCAGGTGCGCCGCCACCTCGTCGAGCAGCAGGACGGGCGGTGTACCGTCCGCAGCCAGCGCCTGCGCATTCGCCAGGATCAGCGAGATCAACAGCGCCTTCTGCTCGCCGGTGGAGCAGGCGCGCGCGGGCATGTCCTTGGCGGCGTAGATCGCTTCGAGGTCGCTGCGATGCGGCCCCTCCAGCGTGCGTCCGGCGGCGGCATCGCGCGCACGGCCATCGGCCAGCGCCTGGGCGAGCCCGGCGGCCTCCTCACTTTCGATTTCGTCCAGATCAGCGTCCGCGTTCGGAGCGGAACGAATCACTTCCCAGAAGCGCGTTTCCATGGCCCCGAGAATAGCCAGATCGGCCTTCGGAAACAATGAATTCGACCGGTTTTCAGCGGCTTGCAGGCGGGTGAGTGCTTCGGCCCGGGCGCAGGCGATGCGCGTGCCCTGACGAGCCATCTGCGCCTCCAGCCCGCCCAACCAGGCGGGGTCGAAACGCCCCTCCTTCAACAGGCGGTTGCGGTCGCGCATCGCCTTTTCATAGGCGACCGACGCTTCGGCATGGCTCGGGGTGAAGCCCAGCGTGATCCGGTCTAGAAATCGCCGTCGCTCGGACGCGCCCTCCATCCACAACCGATCCATGGCAGGCGTCAGCCAGACCATGCGCAGATGGTGCCCCAAAGCTGTCTGCGTCGTTGCCTTGCCGTCGATTTCGACCGTGCGAGAGGGTGTTTCGCCCGTGATCCCGGTGACGATCTCGATCAGGCCGTCCGGGGTCTGCGCCTCGGCCCGGATGCGCCATCCCAGCCGGTCCGGGCGGCGTGCCAGGTCCTCGGTTGCCGCGCGGCGCAGTCCGCGTCCGGGGGTTAGCAGGGACAGTGCCTCCAGCACGTTGGTCTTGCCCGCGCCGTTGGAACCGTAGAGCGCGACGGAGGCTGCGCCAGGCTCTAACACCCCACCGGTGTAGGAGCGGAACTGCCCCAGTCGCAACGTGCTCACCGCCACGGTCAAAGGATCTGGAACCGGGTGATTTTTGCGCTGGGCGCAACATACCTTGCACAAGCCGTCGGGTAATGCCGGCTTGACGCAAACACTAACTGTGCAGCACGCGCGCCCGCGCGGATCGGCCTGAAAAGCCTGAAACCGGACAAAGGAGCTCCCCTGTGATCACGTTCTACTACCACCACACTCCCAATCCCATGAAAGTCGCGCTGTTCCTCGAGGAAAGTGGCATGGACTACACCATCAAGGGTGTGGACACGTTCAAGGGCGAGCAACACCACCCTGATTTCCGAAAAATCAACCCGAATGGCAAGACCCCGGCAATCGAGGATGACGGCAAGCGGGTGTTCGACTCGAATGCCATCTTGCTTTATCTGGCCGAAAAGTCAGGGAAATTTCTGGGCAAGCCCGAGGACAAGGGCGAGATGCTGTCTTGGCTGATGTTCGTGGCCACGGGCCTCGGGCCTTATTCCGGGCAATGGGTCCACTTCCAGACCGCAGGAGCGGAGCAGGGCGGCGACTATGCCAAGAACCGCTATCGCTTCGAGGCACATCGCCACTATGAGGTGATGGATGCCCATCTGGCAGGGCGCGCGTTCTTTGTCAGCGACGAGCTGACCATCGCCGATATCGCCGCCTGGGGCTGGGTGGACCGCCATGTCCGCGTGCTGGGCGAGGGTGAGCTAGACAAATACCCGAACGTGAAAGCCTGGTTCGAGGGCATCAACGCTCGCCCAGCGGTCGAGCGCGCGCGTAACATCGGCACTGACATCGATTTCAAGAAAGACTTCGACGAGGAAACCGCCCGCTCGATGTTCCCGTCGAACTTCGCGGCCGAATAGGCCCTAGTCCACCCTAGTCCGCGGGGGCCTGGCTGACCAGTGTCCCCGCAGTGATCAGGCGGGTCCAGTCGCCCGGACTGCTGGCAGCCCAAGAGATCCGAACCTCATCGTCTTTCATCGAGGTCCAGTCTTCGTATTCCAAACCTCGCAGCCAGAAATCGGCATAGTCGAGGCCCGGCAGCCCCACAGCCTCATCGCTGTCAAACAGCTTGCGATCGTCGATGATGAAACCGAAGATCGGCGCGTCCAATTTGATGGTGGCCGAGACAAGATATGCGCTGTCGACGGACGGATCCCATTGCAGATAATGGCTCGACACGATCGTTCCGGCCCGGATCGCATAGCCGCCGTTTGGCAGTTTCTTCAGGATCGGTGAGGTTGGGTCCGCCACCCGGTCGATGGCGAGGTCTTCGGGCAGGATGATATTCTGCGCCTCGTTCCAGACCAACAGCTTGCCGTTATTCGGGTCGGGCGTGACCGGGTTGGGCGGCTCGTCGATCACCTCGCAGGCGATCGCACCCTCGCAGCGGGGAATTTCCAGCACCCCAGCAGATGGCGAATGGCTGGCGAGCATGAATGCGGCCAGCGCCGAAACACGGTACCCCGGTATCATCCCCAAAGCCTGCGCCCCTGGGTCGCTGCGGTCAAGCAGGGCTGCTGGAAGCTCACATAGATGTGGCTGTTTCAGGACCCCAGTAACATCGGTGCCTGGTTAGGTGCAGCCCTTCTCCGCCCGCTCGGTTTTCAGGGCGCTTTCGCACTGGTCAAAGTCGAAGAGCTCTTCCTTCTCGCTCTCCAACTCGGCTTGCGCGTTATCCAGACCGGCGCAATCCAGGGGTTTCAACCCTTCTTCCCAGGTGCGCAAAGCCTCCAGCCGCGCAGTTTCGTTCTCATAGACCAGATAGCCTGCGCCCGCGGCCAAAGCACAGCCCTGGAGAAGGCTCGCCACACCCAAAAGCAGAAGCGCCCGTTTCATTTTCATCTTGATGCCCTTCTGTCCCCGATGAATTCCACAATGTGGCTCGGGCTTTTTGGGCAGGATTGCAAATCACATTTAGCGAGGGGGTCGACGCCGTCAGACCCGCATCGGCATCACCACATAGACGGCCGAGGTGTCGTCGCCCTCGCGCACCAGGGTCGGCGCGCCTGGATCGGCGAACATGAAGACGGCATTTTCACGGTCCACCTGGCTGGCGATCTCGAGCAGATACTTGGCATTGAAGCCGATCTCCATTCCCTCGTCGGGATAGGCGACGCCCAATTCCTCCGCCGCGCTGCCCGCATCGGGCGAGTTCACGCTGAGGGTCAGCTTGTCTGTTTCCATCGCTAGCTTCACTGCGCGCGAGCGTTCCTGGCTGACGGTTGCCACCCGGTCGACGGCAGCGGCAAACTCGGCGGCATCGACTTCCATCCGCTTGGTGTTCCCGGTCGGGATCACGCGGGTATAGTCGGGGAAGGCGCCGTCGATGACCTTCGACGTCAGGACCAGCCCTTCAGTGGAAAAGCGGATCTTGGTTTCCGACACCGAGATTGCGATCTCTGCCTCGTCGTCATCCAGCAGCTTGCGCAGCTCGCCCACGGTCTTGCGGGGCACGATCACGCCGGGGGCGCTTTCGGCGCCGGAGGGCAGTTCGGTATCGATGCGCGCCAGGCGATGTCCGTCGGTCGCAACCGCGCGCAGAACCTTGGCACCATCGCTCTCGCTGACATGCAGATACACGCCATTGAGATAGTACCGCGTCTCCTCGGTCGAGACGGCGAATTTCGACTTGTCAAAAAGGCGCCGCAGCACGGGGGCCTTTTCGGAATACGAGCATGCATATTCGCTGGAGGCCATCACCGGAAAATCCTCGCGAGCCAGCGTTGCCAGCGAGAAGCGCGAGCGTCCCGCGATCACGTCCAACCGGCCCGACGACGTATCCGCGCTTAGCGAAAGCTCCGCCCCATCGGGCAGCTTGCGCACGATCTCGTGCAGAAGATGGGCGGCAACTGTGGTTGCGCCCGCCTGCTCGACCTTGGCCGGCAGCTTCTCGATCACTTCTATATCCAGATCGGTGGCGCGCAGGCTGACCTCGTCCCCCTCCGCTTCAATCAGGACATTGGCGAGGATCGGGATAGTGTTCTTCCGCTCGACCACACCCTGTGCGCGGCTCATCGCCTTGAGCAAGAGCGCTCGTTCAATGCTGACTTTCATGGCGCGATCTTCCCAGCCGGATTCTTGTCATTTGCCTCGGAGGAGGGGTCGGAATCCTAGCTGATCCGGTCAGCCGATCAATGCCCCCTGTGCTGGAAAACGCCAAAATCGCCCCCGCAAGGGCGAAAATTGGCGTCCGCTGGGCAAAAGCCGCTCAGCGCCCCTCCAGCGACCGGCGCAGATGTTCCAGATCCTCGGCCAGTTGCCCATCGGTTTCCTTCAGCTTCTCGATGGTCTTGACCGCGTGGATCACCGTGGTGTGGTCGCGGTTGCCAAAGCCACGGCCGATCTCGGGCAGGCTCTTCGGCGTCAGCATCTTGCAGAGATACATTGCCATCTGCCGGGGCCGCGCCACCGTGCGCGCGCGCCGGGCCGAGGTGAGGTCCGACATGCGCAGATTGAAGTAGCCCGAGACGACGCGCTTGATCTCCTCAATCGTCACCTTGCGTTCGGCGGTGCGCAGCAGATCGGCCAGACATTCCTGGGTGATCTCCAGATCGATACGCCGCTTGATCAGCGAGGCGAAGGCGAAGAGCCGGATCAAAGCCCCCTCCAGCACCCGCACATTGGTCGAGATGCGGTGCGCCAGAAACTCCAGCACCTTGGGTTCGATCTCGACTTCCGGGTACGAGCTGCGCATCTCCTCGACCTTCTGGTGCAGGATGCCCAGACGAAGCTCGTAATCCGCCGGGTGGATATCGCAGACCAGGCCCTGTTGCAGGCGCGACTTGATGCGATATTCCAACCCGTCGATCTGCTCGGGGCTTTTGTCGGCGCTCAGCACGATCTGTTTGCGCTGATCGACGAGGGCGTTGAACGTGTGGAAAAACTCCTCCTGGGTCGAGTCCTTGCCCGCGATGAACTGCACATCGTCGATCATCAGCACGTCGACTGCGCGGAATTCCTGCTTGAAAGTATAAGTATCGCGCGAGCGCAGGGCCGCGACGAAGCGATACATGAACTGCTCGGCCGAGAGATAGAGCACCTTGCGCCCCGGAAATGTCTCGGCGATCTGCCAGCCGATGGCGTGCATCAGATGGGTCTTGCCGCGCCCGACCCCGCCATAGAGGAAGACCGGGTTAAAGCTGGCATCCGCCGTCTCCGCCACGCGGCGGGCGGCGGCGTGGGCCAGCTCGTTCGGCTTGCCGACCACGAAGCTGTCGAATGTGAACCGGCTGTCGAGGGGAGAGGAGCGCATGCCCGCGATTTCCCCCGCATGGCCGCCGACAGCTGTGGCCGCCTGCATGGCGTCTTTGGACAGATCCAGGGCGTCGCCGGTTGCCGCAGCATCCGGTACGACCGTCACTTGAAGCCGTTTCACATCCGCGGCCTGCTTCTTGATGTGCCTCAACAGTTCGCGCGCAAAATTGCGCTCGATCCAGTCAGCCATGAAGTTGGTGGTTGCCGCGACAATCGCGACGCTGCCCACCAGCGCGTCCAATTTCGCCGGGCGGATCCACTGATCCACACAGTTCTTGCCCAGCTCTTTTTCAATTTCTACCAGTGCCCTTTGCCAAATATCATTTAGCTGATCCGGTGTATGGGTCCCGGACCCGTCCTCCCCATTCGCCATGCTTTGCCCAACTTGTTTTAGTCGTTGATTTTCGAACGCCTTGGTGGTTTCGAGCGGCTGCCTGATCTCAGCCGCTCCGCCAAGGAAGTCCCCGTGCTTTCCAGCCCTTCCCGGAATCCGTGCCGGCCAGATAATTCTGATCGCCTTCGAATCCCTCCGTGACATTCGTGCAGTGGACAGGGCCCCCCTCCGTCCCGAACACGTTTGCCACGGCCTGCGCTGCCGCCAGCGATCTAACGCCGGAACGGCAAATGAAGAACATCCGGCTGGGCTTTTCGTCACCCAGTCCAGCCCGCACCTCATCAAGAAACGCGGGGTTCATCATTCGATCGGGAAGTTGCACCCATTCGACGCAGATCGTCTCGCGCCCGATAGACGACAGATCGGGCAGGCCGATCGTTTGCCATTCGGTTACGGTTCTGACGTCGATGAGTACGCTGTCGGGATCTTGCTGGAGCGCCTCAAAGGCGCCTGCCGGATCGATCTGGTCAATTGTGATCTTCGATCCGTCCATCAGCGCTGTTCCCGCATCTCCCGTTCTCACGGTTCTGTGTTAGGCAGCGGCGGAGATTCGAAGCAAGAAGTTTTCATAATATTCGGTAAGAATTTCTGAGTGTGTGGGGAGGCCCCAAAAATTGAGACGATCTATTTAAAAGTAAAAAGTACTAATCAGCATAATAATACTGATCAGTCACACATACTATTACAGTCTTGGATTGCAATCTGCTGATCGCGATTCTTAGTTACGTCAGAGTACCCAAAATCGGGTTTGCCGGACAAGGTTAAAATCACGGAATTTTCGCAGATTTATGTCTCAAAAATGACGAAGGCCCCACATATGCAGGGCCCGTTCAAAGCTGCGTTGCTAAGGCGTTTTGTGTGCTCAGGCACCCATCGCATTGATGCGATGATGTAATCTGGAAACCTTGCGGCTGGCCGTGTTGGAGTGCAGTACGCCCTTGCTTGCACCGCGCATAATTTCCGGCTGAGCAGCCTTCAAAGCGTCGAGGGCGGCACCCTTGTCGCCCGAAGCGATCGCTTCCTCGACTTTACGGATATAGGTCCGCACGCGCGAGCGGCGGGCCTTGTTGACCTCGGTCCGGCGCGCGATCTGGCGGACGCGTTTCTTTGCGGCTGGCGAGTTTGCCATAATGATTCCGTTCCTGTCCGTTGACTGGTGAGCGGCGGAGATACTCGAATCCCCCCTGCCGGTCAAGGGGCCGCACTTCGCCATAGGCGAAGCATTGCAAAGCCTTGGCGGGCTCTCCGCCGAGGCGTGGTGCAGACACTTTTAAAGCGCCTACTGCCCCTTGAATTTCGGGGTGCGTTTTTCGTTGAAGGCGTCCATGCCTTCCTTCTGATCCTCGGTCGAAAACAGGGCGTGGAACATGCGCCGTTCGAACCGTACCCCTTCGGACAGCGTAGTCTCGTACGAACGGTTCACTGCCTCCTTGGTCGCCATCACGGCCAGCGGGCCCTTATCGGCGATCTTGGCCCCCGTGGCTATGGCCTCGTCCACCAGCTCATCTGCCGGAATGATGCGGCTGACCAGGCCGGAGCGTTCGGCCTCCTCCGCATCCATGAAGCGGCCGGTCAGGTTCATCTCCATCGATTTCGACTTACCGACAAAGCGCGTCAGGCGCTGGCTGCCCCCCGCGCCGGGCATGACGCCCAGATTGATTTCGGGCTGGCCGAACTTCGCCGTGTCGGCGGCCAGGATGAAATCGCACATCATCGCCAATTCGCATCCCCCGCCCAGGGCATAGCCCGCGACCGCCGCGATCACCGGTTTGCGCACGCGGGTCACGGTTTCCCATTCCGAGGTGATGAAGTCGTCGCGATAGACATCGACGAAGCTCTTGGGCTGCATCTCCTTGATATCGGCGCCGGCGGCGAAGGCCTTCTCGGACCCGGTGATGACGATGGCGCCCACATCCGCATCTGCATCGAACTTCATCAGCGCTTGGCCCAGTTCCACCATCAGGTCGGTGTTCAGCGCATTCATCGCCTTGGGCCGGTTCAAGGTGATCAGCCCCACATGGTCGCGGGTCTCGACGATGATGTTGTCATAGGCCATGGGTCTCTCCGCCAGCTTGTAATCGGGCGAGACTGTAGCGCCTGCTCCGGAGGCGTCGAGTCATCTCTGGCATTTCGCGCAGTAAAAGCTCGAGCGGCCGGATTGCACGATCCGGCGGATATCCCCGCCGCATTCAGGCTTGGCGCAAGGTTGCCCCTCGCGGTCATAAACGCGGAAGGAATGCTGGAAGTAGCCAAGCTCTCCATCCGCCTGGCGATAGTCGCGCAGGCTGGAGCCGCCGGCCGCAATCGCATCGCCCAGTGTGGCGACGATCTGGGCCGCCAGCAGATCCACGCGGGCACGTCCGATCGAACCCGCGATCCGCCGCGGATGGATGCCGCTGCGATGCAGCGCCTCGCAGACATAGATATTGCCGAGCCCGGCGACGACCCTCTGATCCAGCAGGGCCGCCTTGACCGGTGTCTGCTTGCCCGCAAGGGCCTTGGCCAGCACATCCGCGTTGAACGCATTACCCATCGGTTCCGGGCCGAGCTTCGCGATCAGGGGATGGGCGTCGATCTCGGCCGTCGCGAACAGGTCCATCGCGCCGAAACGGCGCGCATCGTTATAGGTGACCTGCACCCCCGCGTCGGTTCGCAGGATCACATGGTCATGCTTGTCCGGCGCGGCGCGCTGGTGGTGCAGGTCGACGCCCTCGACCCCGTCGATCAACAGTTTGCCGGACATGCCCAGATGGATCAGCCAGGTCTCACCGCCCTCCAGTTCCGTCAGGATGTATTTCGAGCGACGGCCCAGCCTTGTCACCCGCTGGCCCTGCAACCGCTCGGCAAACTGCGCCGGCAGAGGCCAGCGCAGATCTGGGCGGCGCTGTATCACTGTCGCCAGCACACGGCCGATCAGCACGGGCTCCAGCCCGCGACGAACGGTTTCGACCTCTGGCAGTTCTGGCATGTTTCAAATCCCGATCAGAATTCTGACGCCACCTGACACGCGTGTTAGAAATGTTTCAAGGGGCTTGTCTGAGACCCGCCAACCCCAACCTCTTGCCCCAGGAAATGACCTTAACGTCAAGGAGCCCGACAATGTCCGCCGCCGCAGTGAAACGCACGACCCTCGACCTGCCTGCCATCAACCTCGCCACGCTGGTGACCGTGCTTTTGGCCGGTGCCGCCGCCACGGTCGCTTTCGACCTGTTCGGTCAGTTCATCAGCCCGCTGCTAAAATCCGTCGCTGCGCCTTATCTGGGCGCAAAACTGGCGCCAGTGCCGTTGGCACAGGCGGTTCTGGCCAAAGTCACCGGCATTCCCGGCAAGGAACTGAAAGCGCTGGGCATCCCCTACGGCATGCACATCCTGACCGGGCTGATCGCTTATCCGGCAGGTTGGCTGCTGATCGCGCGTCCGTTCTATCGCGCAATGCTGCCCAACCTGCCCTGGATCGTGCCCGCCGTGATCTATGGTGTCATGCTCTTCGTTTTCGCGCTCTACTTCATGGCGCATCTGGTTGCAGGCAACCCGCCATTCCTGGGCTGGGGGTCGATCACCTGGGTCGCGCTCTGGGGCCATATCGTCTTCGCCGTGGTCGCCGCGTGGGTCATCGAGTGGCGCATGCGCACGGCCTGATCGCCTGAAGCATTGAAAGAACGCTTGCCCTGCTCCTCCGGCCGCTTTGACGCAGCCGGAGGAGTTTCTCTTTTCGCCTTACGCGCTATGCTCCCGCGCATGACAGACGACAAGACCACCACACATTTCGGGTTCGAGACGATTCCGGAGGATCAGAAGGCCGACCGCGTGCATGGTGTCTTCTCCTCGGTGGCCTCGCGCTATGACCTCATGAACGATCTGATGTCGGGCGGAATCCACCGCTTGTGGAAAGACGCGATGATGGATTGGCTGGCGCCGCGTCCTGACATGCGCCTGCTGGACGTGGCGGGCGGCACGGGCGACATTGCCTTCCGTTTCCTGCGCCGGGCGCGTGGCGGCCATGCCACGGTCTGCGACATGACCCAGGCGATGCTGGACGAGGGCGCCAAGCGAGCCGAGGCGCAGGGCATCTGGGACATCGACTGGATCTGCGGGAATGCGATGGAGCTTCCGTTCGAGGATCGCAGCTTCGACGCCTTCACCATCGCCTTTGGCATCCGCAACGTGACGCGGCTGGAGGACGCGCTGGCCGAGGCCTATCGTGTGCTGAAGCCAGGTGGGCGGTTCCTGTGCCTAGAGTTCAGCCAGCTTCCGGTGCCCGCAATGCAATGGGCCTATGACCGCTATTCCTTCAATGTGATCCCAGCAATGGGTCAGGCTGTCACCGGGGATCGCGACAGCTATCAGTATCTGGTCGAGTCGATCCGCAAGTTCCCGGATCAGGAGACATTCGCAATGATGATCCGCGAGGCAGGCCTTGGCCAGGTCCGCTATCGCAATCTCTCCATGGGTGTCGCGGCGCTGCATTCAGGCTGGCGCCTCTGATGTTCACAGCGCCCGCGCAGATCTGGCGGCTGCTCCGCACCGGGGCGACGTTCGAGCGGACGGGCGCCCTGTCCGAGCTTCTGGATGCGTTCAAGATCACCGGCTGGCCCCGCGTTGCGTTGCGGGCCCTTTCGGTGCCGGTCGGCCTGTTCGGACGCCGTGGCGATGCTTCGCTGCCGCCGATCGCCCGCGCCTTGCAGGCCATGGGCCCGGCCTACGTGAAATTCGGTCAGATCCTCTCGACCCGCCCAGATGTGGTGGGCGAGGAGGTGGTCGCCCAGCTTCGCTATCTGCAGGACAAGCTGCCCCCGTTCCCCCGTGACGATGCCAAGGCGGTGATCGAGGCGGATTTCGGTGCGCAGATCTGGGAGCAAATCGAGGATCTGGGCGAGCCGATTGCGGCGGCGTCAATCGCTCAGGTCCACCCGGCGGTCTGGGCCGCGACTGGCGAGAAAGTGGCGATCAAGGTTCTCAGGCCCAACATCCAGCGCCTGTTCCGCCGCGATATCGGCACGTTCTATTTCATCGCGCGGTTCGTTTCCGCGTTCGTGCCCGGTGCGAAGCGACTGCGCCCCACCGATGTCGTGACGCATTTCGAAGGCGTGGTGAATACCGAGCTGGACCTGCGACTGGAGGCGGCTGCGGCAAACGAGTTTCTGGCCAACGCAGCGGACGACCCGATGGTTTCGGCCCCCAGCGTTTTCTGGGAGGGAAGCTCGCGCCGGGTGATGACCATGGAATGGGTCGAGGGCGCCGCGCTGGACAGCGCCCGTCTGGCCGAGGAAGGCCACGACCTGACAGCCATCGGCAACCGGATTATCGCGACCTTCCTGCGCCACGCGCTGCATGATGGATTTTTCCACGCCGATATGCACCAGGGCAATCTGCGGATCGGGCCCGGGGGCAGGCTGATTGTCTTCGATTTCGGGATTATGGGCCGGCTCGACCCGATCACCAGGCGCCATTATGCCGAGATTCTATATGGCTTCCTCACGCGGAACTACCGCCGGGTAGCGGAGGTGCATTTCGAGGCGGGATATGTTCCGCCCGACCGCGATGTCGACAAATTCGCCCAGGCGCTGCGGGCGATTGGCGAGCCGATCTTCGGCCAGGATGTCAGCCGGATCTCGATGGCCAATCTGCTGGCCTATCTGTTCGAGACGACCGAACGCTTCGGGATGGAGACGCGGACAGAGTTGATCCTTCTGCAGCGGACCATGGTGGTGGTCGAGGGGGTGGCGCGTTCGCTCGACCCCCACTCGAACCTGTTCGAGGCCGCGCGTCCGGTGGTCGAAGGCTGGATCAAGGACAATCTTGGGCCTGCACAACTGGGCCGCGATTTGCTTGAGACGGCGCAGATCCTCTCGCGCCTTGGTCCCCGTCTGCCCGGTTTGGCGAATGAGCTGGTGATGATGGCGGAGGAGACGCGCATCCGCCGCGCCAAGCCCCCGCCGCCGCCGCCGCCACCGCCCGCGCGCTGGCCCTACATCGTCGGCGGCGTGGTGTTGGGCGGCGCCCTGATGTGGGCGGTGCTGAGCCTGCTGTGACGGGCGCGGAACAGATCGACATCGCGGTCATTGGCGCTGGTCCCGCGGGACTTGCGGCTGCCGAGGTGGCGCTGGAGGCGGGTCGTGCGCCGGTCCTCTTCGAAGCCAAACCCACGGCGGCGCGCAAGTTCCTGATGGCTGGCAAGTCTGGTCTGAACCTCACGATGGATGAACCATCGGGGGCGTTCCGAAAGCACTTTCCCAGTCCGATGCGGTCTTTGGTCGATGCCTATGGACCTGCGGACGTTCGAGCCTGGGCCGAAGGCTTGGGCGAGCCGGTCTTCACAGGATCCTCCGGTCGCGTCTTTCCCAAGGCGATGAAGGCGTCGCCGCTGCTTCGCCGCTGGCTGGGACGGTCGCAGGGAGTGGAACTGCGCACCCGCACGCGCTGGACGGGTTGGAGCAAGGGTGCGCTGAGCTTCGACGGGCCGGGCGGCACACACCATGTCAGGGCCCGTGCCGTTGTCTTGGCGCTTGGTGGCGGATCATGGCCGCGCCTTGGATCGGATGCGGCCTGGATGCCGTTGCTTGAAGCGCGCGATGTTCCCCTCACCCCGCTGCGCCCGGCCAATATGGGGTTCGACGTCGCCTGGTCCGGCCATTTTTGCGAGCGCTTCGCCGGCGCGCCGGTGAAACCCTGTGCGCTGTCATTTGGCGCTCGCCGTCTGGAGGGCGAATTCACGATCAGCCGCAACGGGGTGGAGGGGAGCGCAATCTATGCTCTCTCCGCCGTTCTGCGCGATGCGCTGACGGATGGGCCGGTGATGCTGCATCTTGATCTTGCGCCCCGGCTCGATCGCGCAGCGCTGGCGGCGCGGCTGGCGCGTCCGCGCAAGGGTCAATCGCTGGCCAACCACCTGCGCAAGACCATCGGGCTCACCGGTGTCCGCGCCGGGCTGCTGCGCGAATGTGCGCCGGACCGGCTTTCGACGCCCGAAGACATCGCGGCGGCGGTGAAGCATTTGCCCTTGCCGATCCTGGCGCCGCGACCGCTGGAGGAAGCGATCTCCTCGGCCGGTGGCATCCCATGGCGAGCGTTGGACGCGGACCTGATGCTCCGCGCCCTGCCGGGCGTTTTCTGCGCGGGCGAGATGCTGGATTGGGAGGCCCCGACCGGTGGATATCTGCTGACAGGGTGTTTTGCGACGGGTCGCCATGCGGGGCGTGCGGCTGCGGTCTTTGCCCGGCGGGGCCATTGCCAAGCGCCATCGGAAGATACTACATAATCGGGGCGGAGTTTGATCCAAACCCCATCCGCGTGAGGGTTGTTCGGGGGATTTCCAGTGCAGGGCCGACATATCCTATTGGTGATCGGGGGTGGCATTGCTGCCTATAAATGCCTCGAGTTGATCCGCCAGATCCGCAAATCCGGCTGGCATGTGACGCCGGTTCTGACCCGGGGCGCGGCGGAATTCGTGACCCCGCTAAGTGTCTCCGCCTTGGCCGAAAAGAAGGTCTATACTGACCTCTTCGATCTCAATGACGAGGCGGAGATGGGCCATATCCAACTCAGCCGTGTCGCCGATCTGGTGGTGGTGGCGCCCGCGACGGCGGATCTGATGGCCAAGATGGCCGGCGGTCTCGCCGACGATCTGGCCTCGACCCTGCTGATGGCGACCGACACGCCGGTCCTGATCGCGCCCGCGATGAATGTGCGGATGTGGGAACATGCGGCGACCAAGCGCAACCTCGCCACACTGCGCGGCGATGGTATCCGCGTTGTCGGCCCGAATGAGGGCGACATGGCCTGCGGCGAGTTCGGGTTTGGCCGCATGGCCGAGCCCGACGAGATCATGGCCGCGATCCGCACGCAGTTTTCCGGTCGGGCCAAGGCCACGCCGTTGAAAGGTCGGCGGGTGCTGGTCACCTCTGGCCCGACGCACGAGCCGATCGACCCGGTACGCTATATTGCCAACCGCTCCTCCGGCGCGCAGGGGGCGGCGATCGCGACCGCCCTGCGCGATCTGGGGGCGGAGGTTGTTCTGGTTTCCGGCCCCGGCAGCGCGACCCTGCCGGAGGGTGTGGACCTGCACCAGGTCGAGACCGCGGCCGAGATGATGGATGCGGTCCAGGCCGCGATGCCCGTGGAAGCAGCGGTTTTCTGTGCCGCCGTCGCTGATTGGCGCGCGGCGAACGAGGCAAAGCTTAAGATCAAGAAGGACGGCTCCGGCGATATCCCGCCGCTGGCTTTGGCCGAGAACCCGGACATCCTGCGCAGCGTCGCCCAGATGGATATCGGCAAGCGCCCAGCCCTGGTGGTCGGCTTTGCCGCCGAGACCAACGATGTCATCGCCAATGCCACCAAGAAGCGCGAGCGCAAGGGCTGCGACTGGATCGTGGCCAATGATGTCAGCGCGGGAAGCGGGGTGATGGGCGGCACGGACAACGCGGTGACCCTGATCACCGCGAAAGGCGCCGAGGAGTGGCCACGGATGCCAAAAGACGCCGTCGCCGCAGGCCTCGCCCAGCGCATCGCCGAAACCCTGGCGCGCGAGGGGGTCACGTGATCGAACTGCCCATCCAAACCCTGGATCACTTCGATCCGGAACTGCCGCTGCCGAGCTACGAGACCGAGGGTGCGGTGGGCATGGACCTGCGCGCCTCGCTGATGCCAGTGGATCGGGGACAGGGAATTGCCCTGCCCAGCCTAAACCGCGTGCTTGTTCCAACCGGCTTTGCGATGGCGGTGCCTGAAGGATACGAAATTCAGATCCGCCCGCGCTCTGGCCTGGCCGCGCGACACGGGATCACGCTGCTGAATGCGCCGGGTACGATCGACAGCGACTACCGTGGCGAGATCGGCGTGCTGTTGATCAATCTGGGGCCGGAAACCTATCGCGTGCAGCATGGCGAGCGGATTGCGCAGATGGTCCTTGCCCGTATCGACCGCGCAGCCCCCCGGGCTGTCGCTGCGTTGGATGTTACCGCACGCGGCACCGGCGGCTTCGGCTCTACAGGAGTGGCGTGATGCTGAGACTCTCGCGCAAGACCATGCTGGCGATGGAGGCGGTGCTGGATGTCGCCTACAACGCGCGGCCCGATCCGGTACAGTCGAAGGATATCACCCGGCGTCAGGGTATCCCGCAGCGATATCTGGAGCAGGTGATGCAACAGCTTGTCCATCGCGGCATCCTGAAAGGCGTGCGGGGCCCTCGTGGGGGCTATACCCTGGCGCGCGAGCGGCGCAAGATCACTGTCGGCGATGTGGTTCGCGTGGTCGATCAACTGGACGAGGAAGCCGACAAGGACCCGGTCAGTAAGGCCGAACTGGGCGAGCGGGTGATCAACCCCCTCTGGGCCAAGGCGCAGGAGGCAATGCTGGTCGAACTGGACCAGATCACGATGGAAGACCTCTGCCGGGAAGCCCGTTCCCTGGGGATTGCCCATGGTGTAAAGCAGGACTCTGACTTTACCATCTGAGGACCTCCCCATGTTCGAAGCCAATCCACGCGGACGACTCTACGACAACATCACCCAGACCATCGGGTCGACGCCGCTGGTCCGTTTGCACAAGATCGAAGCCGAGATGGGCCTTAAGACCGAGATCTGCGCCAAACTGGAGTTCTTTAACCCGATTGCCAGCGTCAAGGATCGGATCGGTGTGAGCATGGTCGAGGCGCTGGAGGCCGCGGGCAAGGTCGGGGAAGGCTCGGTACTGATCGAACCGACATCCGGTAACACGGGGATCGCCCTGGCCTTTGCCTGCGCGGCCAAGGGGTATCGACTGATCCTCTGCATGCCAGAGTCGATGTCGGTGGAGCGGCGCAAGATGCTGGCCCTGCTGGGGGCGGAGCTGGAACTGACCGAGGCCGCCAAGGGCATGAAGGGCGCCATCGCCCGGGCCGAGGAACTGGCGGGCGAGATCGACGGCGCGATCATCCCTCAGCAATTCGAGAACCCGGCCAATCCGCAGGTGCATATCGAGACCACGGCCGAGGAGGTCTGGGCCGACACCGATGGGCGCGTGGACGCATTTGTCTCGGGTGTCGGGACCGGTGGCACGATCACCGGCTGTGGTGCTGTCTTGAAGGCACGCAATCCGGATATCCGCATCGTAGCGCTGGAGCCCGAAGACAGCCCGGTTCTGTCCGGTGGCACCCCCGGCCCGCACAAGATACAGGGGATCGGCGCCGGGTTCGTGCCGGGCATCCTGAACACCTCGATCATCGACGAGGTGCTGACGGTGGCGAACGAGACGGCCTTCGAGACGGCCCGGATGCTGGCTAGATTGGAGGGGATTCCCGGCGGGATCTCCTCGGGTGCCGCCATCGCGGCCTCGATCGAATTGGCGGAACGCCCTGAGATGGCGGGCAAGCGCATCGTTGCGATCCTGCCGAGCTTCGCCGAACGCTATCTTTCCACGCCGCTGTTCGACGGTCTCTGATCGGCCTTGGTCAGCGTTCTCGAATTTCTGGCCTATGCCGTGGTGTTCGTGATTCTGCGGATGGTTTACTTCCAACTCTCCGATGGCGGGCGCAATCGCGGGCCCGGATATCTCGTGATCGGCGCGGGAATCGTGATCCTGGGCGTCATTCTCAGCGGTATCGACTTGGCGGGTCTGGCGGAGAACTGGCGCGACCTGGCGGCGAACGGATTGATCGCCGCGGCGGTGATCTCGGTGGTTCTGGGCTACGCCCGGCTGATCGGCATCGCGCGCAGGAATGCGGGCCGGGACAAGGATCGCGATTGATGTTCTCGCCGGAGGAACTCAACCGCTATGCCCGCCAGATCGTATTGCACGAGATCGGCGGCCCGGGGCAGCAGAAGCTGAAGGCGGCGCGCGTTCTGGTTGTTGGGGCGGGCGGCCTTGGCTCGCCGGCTATCCTTTATCTCGCGGCGGCCGGGGTGGGCACGATCGGGGTTGTGGATGACGACGATGTCTCGCTGTCGAACCTGCAGCGCCAGGTTCTGCACCGCACCGAGGATGTGGGAATCGCCAAAGTGGAAAGTGCTGCCGGCGCTGTCGGGCGAATAAATCCGCATGTGGGTTTCGACGCCCATTGCGCGCGGCTTGGGTCGAAGACTGCTGCGGATCTGATTGGGCGCTACGATATTGTCCTAGACGGGTCGGACAATTTCGACACGCGCTACCTTGTCAACCGGGCGTCGGCGGAGACCCGCACGGCCCTGGTTGCTGCCGCCATTGGCCGGTGGGAGGGGCAGATCAGCGTCTTTCGCCCCTGGCTGGGCGGACCTTGCTATGAATGCGTGTTCCCGGAACGCCCGGCGCCTGGCCTGGTGCCCACCTGTGCGGAAGCGGGGGTGCTGGGTGCCTTGGCTGGTGTGATCGGGGCGATGCAGGCTGTGGAGGCCGTGAAACTGATTACCGACGCAGGTGCTGTGCTGGATGGGCGGATGCTCCTCTACGACGCTCTGGGAGCCGAGACGCGGACGATCCGGCTGGCGAAGGCGGAGGGCTGCCCGGCCTGTAGCGGATCGACCTGAACGGCGCGCGCCCGAGGCGCGCATTCCTGCGCCGGCCCCCTCCCCGGCCCTCCCCTTGAGGGGAGGGAGCGCGCGCTGCACCGGTCGCGCTCAGTCAGCAAGGGCGATATCGACCCAGACGAGGCGGTGATCCGAACTTGCCGGAGGGAACCCTGGGCGAACGAGGCGAGCGTGTTTGGTACCGCTTGCGGGCCAGAAGACGCCCGATCCAAGGATCTGCAGTGTCGTGTCCGGCAGAACGTAATCGACGCGCAGATTGCCCGGCCCGTCTGCCTGCGGCCAGGCGGCGGTGTTGAGCGCCGGGTTGCCCTGCGTGCCGGGACGGCGTCCGCCCTCGGCCCCACCCGCGCTGCGAGGTTCCGGGTCTTGTAACCGGGGATGGGCGAGCAGGGCGTGGATCCCGTCGGCCCGGCTTTCACCACCCAGGGGATCGGCATTGAGATCACCCGCTACGATGGCGTGCTCGGGCGGCTCCACCCGGCGTCCAGTGTCATCCGTAAGCCAATCCGCGCCATCGAGCATGGCTTTTAGCAGCCGGATTTCATCCGCATTACGCCGCCCGTTCAGATCCTCTGGCCCATCGAAGACCGGCGGTGTCGGGTGGGCGATCAGAAGCCGGATGTTTCGCCGATCCGGCAGGACGATTGCGACATCCCAATGGCTCTTGGAGCTGAGCCTGAGATCGCGCCAGATCGTGTCGCTGTGATAGGGTCCGCCATCCGCATCCAAGGGGCGCAGCGCATCAGGCAGATCGGCCCAGCGGAACAGCCGATAGGTGTGGATATCGGTGATCGGATAGCGGCTGAGCACGGCCATCCCGTACTGTCCGGGAAAGCGGCCAAATCCGTAGGCGTCCTTCGGTCCCGCCACCTTGCCGTCACCATCGAGGTCGTGGCCTGACAGTACGCCGGTATTCACCGGCCCGTGATAGCTGTGGGCGTAGTCGATGCCTTTCAGCCGTCTCAGCCCATCGCGCAGCAATGCGCGAAAGCCCTCCAGTGCGCGCCCGTTCGGGTCGTGGTCCAGCTCGTTTATCACCAGAATATCGGGCCGTGTGCGCAGGATCACCTCGGCCACATTGCGAACCTGGGGGTCCTTGCCCCGCTCGATATCCAGGATCAGCTTGCCAGCGCCCTTCCGGGCCAGAGCGGTATTGAAACTGGCGACGCGGAAACTGTCTTCAGGCGCCGTTAGATCGGTGTTCTCCTGCGCCTTCGCCATCATCACGCTCCCAAACACCGCTGCGAGTGCCGCGACCAGGTATGGCAGTATTCCGAAGCGAGCGGTGACCCTTTTCGAAACGGTTCGGATTTTCAAGCTTGTCAATCGCGCACTCGATCAGGCAAATTTCTAACTCAGACTGACAGGGGCGCGGATGGGTTTCAACCTGGAGATGCCGGACGAGGCGGAAATCGCGTCTATGCCTTCGGGCCTGTCGGGGGCATGGCAAGGATATTTGGCTGGCGAGCCGGAACCGGATCTGACCGCATGCGATGGTGCCATGGCCCTGCTGTTGCGCGCCTGTCTTGCCCGGGATCGCGGGGCGCATAGCGAGGCCGTCGCCCATGGACTGGCCGCGCTCGAGGTGTCGCCCGACCACATGATGCTGCGCCGGAACATGGCGGCTTTGCTCGCGACCACGGGTCGGCGGGATCTGGCCGAGGATCTGCTGACAGCCACGGTCGATGAAGCACCGCTTGATCCGGAAACCTGGCTGTCCCGGGCAGATTTCCTGGCCCGGCACGACGATCTTGAAGCGGCCCTCGCCGATCTGCGCCGTGCCCTGTTGGCGGATCCGAACTATCCGCCTGCCTTGCGGGGGCAGGCGCGCATCCTGCGCCGGTTGGGTCGCAGACGCGAAGCACGCCTGGTCGAGCAGAAATTGCAGCATCTGACCGGGCAAACGCCGCAGGAGCGGACTATCGCAAAGACCGGTTAAATTTTATCAGAGCCAGGGTTGCGATGCCTGATGGCGTGCCTCGAATGCCGAGATATCGCCCTCCTTCTCCATTGTCAGGCCGATATCGTCGAGCCCGTTCAGCAGGCAATGCTTGCGGAAGGGATCGACCTCGAAGCTGATTTCGCCGCCATCGGGGCCCTGAATCGTCTGGTTCTCGAGATCGACCGAGACAACCGCATTAGCGCCGCGTTCGGCGTCGGCCATCAGCTTGTCCACATCTTCCTGCGGCAGCACGATCGGCAGGATCCCGTTCTTGAAGCAGTTGTTGTAGAAGATGTCGGCAAAGCTGGTCGAAACGATGCAGCGGATGCCAAAATCCGCAATCGCCCAGGGCGCATGCTCGCGCGACGACCCGCAGCCGAAATTGTCGCCCGCCACCAGGATCTTTGCATCGCGATAGGCGGGTTTGTTCAGCACGAAGTCCGGATTCTCGGATCCGTCATCCAGATAGCGTTGCTCGTCGAACAGGCTGACGCCGAGGCCCGAGCGCTGGATGGTTTTCAGGAAGCGTTTTGGGATGATCATATCGGTGTCGATATTGATCAGCGGCATCGGGGCGGCGACCCCGGTCAGCTTCGTGAACTTCTCCATTGCATGGCTCCTTTCGAAAACTGCTCCTGACCTAGCCGACCTCGCGCCAGGAATACAAGAGTCGATGCGGGCCCGCATTTCAGCCACCTGACGCTAACGTTACATGCGTTTGATTGCATCTGCCAATCGGGCTCCTCATCTAACGGTCATGACACGAACAGGACCGAGTGAAAGCCCGAAGGGAGATACGAGATGATCCGCAAACTGACCCTCACCGCCGCCGCCCTGGTTGTTGCCGCTGGCGCTGCCACCACCACTGCCACCGCCGCCCCGGCCGATGTCGCCACCTACGCGCCAGCTACCCAGATCGAAGCCTCAGTCACCCATGTCGGCTTCAAGAAGTTTGGACATCGCGGCGGGTTCAAGAAGTTCGGCAAATTCCGCGGTGGCAAGAAATTCGGCAAGAAAAAGTTCTTCGGCGGTCACGGCAAGAAGAAAGTTTTCTTCGGCCACGGGTTCTTCCCCGGCGTGGTTGTCGTCAAATAATCCAGCGCGCCGCCATGGCGCTGCACTGAAAAACAGCTTAGACCGGGCCCATGCTGGCCCGGTTTTATATCGAGAACCTCCGTTGGCTGGGGGCCGGTATAACCCTCACCTTCGCGTCCAGTTTCGGACAGACCTTTTTCATCTCCCTCTTTGCCGGTCAGATCATGGCCGCCTTTGCGCTCAGCCATGGTGAATGGTCGACGATTTACCTGATCGGGACGCTCACTTCGGCTGCCGTGCTGATCCAGGCCGGGCGGTTGGCCGACCGGATGGCGCTGGGCCGTCTCGCCCTCATAGTGCTTGCGCTTTACGTCGCCATAGCCCTGGCGATGAGCTTCAATTCATCTGCCTGGATCCTCGTCCTCCTGATCTTCGGTCTGCGGTTCTGCGGTCAGGGTATGATGGGCCATATCGCGATGACCGCCATGGGACGCTGGTTCCACGGTCATCGCGGACGGGCGGTCGCGGTCGCCGGTCTGGGATATGCGCTGGGCGAGGCGGTTCTGCCCCCGCTGGCGATCCCGGTGATGGCCTGGCTTGGCTGGCGCGAGACCTGGCTCGCGGTCGCTCTGGTATTGGCGCTGGTTGTCATGCCGACGGTGTTCTGGTTGCTGCGGCGGGAGCGCATCCCCCGTGGCTCGGTCGAGGATGTTGCCCATACCGGTCTCCACGCCACGCAATGGAACAGGCGGGATGCGCTCCGCCACTGGCTCTTCTGGGCGATCCTGCCGGGTGTGGTCACGCCCAGCTTTATTGGCACGGTGGTCTTCTTTCATCAGGTGCATGTCTCTGGCGTGAAAGGCTGGGACCTGGGAACGATGGCGCTGGCCTATACGCTCTACGCCCTGGCCACCGTGCTGGCTTCGCTGATCGCGGGGTCCGCGGTGGATCGGTTCGGCTCCGCCCGCCTCCTGCCCGTCTACTTGCTGCCAATGGGGATCGGCGTCTGGCTGCTGGGCCCTGCGGTCGAGGTTTCGACCTGGTTCGTGATCCTTGCCCTGGTGGGCTTCTCGACCGGGATTGCCAACGCCATGTGGGGCGCGTTCTGGGCCGAACATTACGGAACCCTGCATCTTGGAGCCATCAAGGCGCTCGCCACTTCGGCCATGGTTTTCGGCTCGGCGCTTGGTCCATTCGTCACCGGTTGGGCGATCGATTGGGGGTGGAGTTTTCCGCAGCAGTGTCTCTGGCTCGCCCTGTGGTGCCTTGCGATGTCGGCCTCCTATCTCGGTGTTTCCCGTCGCGTCCGGATCGAACTCCAGGGCGGTGCGTCAGGGTCGCAACCCGCAAGGGCCCCCTGAAGGCCGGAGGCCGCAAGAGGGGAGAATAGGCGCGAGGCGGCTCGCCGCCTCACATTTCGATTCGAGGCTTAAAGCTCGCGGATATCCGTTAGCCGGCCGGTTACTGCTGCTGCAGCCGCCATTGCCGGGCTCATCAGGTGGGTACGCCCGCCCTTGCCCTGGCGTCCCTCGAAATTCCGGTTCGAGGTCGAGGCACAGCGCTCGCCCGGCGCCAACTGATCCGGGTTCATGCCCAGGCACATAGAACAGCCAGCCATACGCCAGTCAAAGCCTGCATCCTGCAGCTTCTGGGCGATGCCCTCTTCCTCGGCCTGCGCGCGCACCAGGCCCGAGCCTGGGACGATCATCGCCCGGATCCCGTCCTTGACGCGGCGCCCCTCCATCACCCGTGCCACTTCGCGCAGATCCTCGATCCGGCCATTGGTGCAGGAGCCGATGAAGACTGTGTCGATCTCCACATCCTGCAGCCGCGTTCCTGGCGTCAGGCCCATATAGTCGAGCGAGCGGGCCGCAGCCTCCTGCTTCCCGCCATCGAAGTCGTCCGGCGCGGGCACGGTACTGGTGATCGGCAGCACATCCTCCGGACTTGTGCCCCAGGTAACCACTGGCGCGATGTCTTCGGCCTTGAGCGTGATTACCTGATCGAAATGCGCGCCCTGATCTGTGAAGAGGGTCCTCCAATACTCCACCGCCATTTCCCATCGCGCACCCTTCGGCGCCTTGGGACGGCCTTTGAGATAGGCGAAGGTCTTCTCGTCGGGCGCGATCAGGCCGGCGCGTGCGCCGCCCTCGATCGCCATATTGCAGACAGTCATCCGCCCTTCCATGCTGAGCTCGCGGATCGCTTCGCCGCAATACTCGATCACATGGCCGGTGCCACCTGCCGTGCCGGTATGGCCGATGACGCTCAGCGTGATGTCCTTGGCGGTGACGCCCACCGGCAACTGACCGGTGATTTCGACCTTCATGTTCTTGGATTTCTTCTGGATCAGCGTCTGGGTCGCCAGCACATGCTCGACTTCCGACGTCCCGATCCCGTGCGCCAGCGCACCGAATGCACCATGGGTCGCAGTGTGGCTGTCACCGCAGACGATTGTCATACCGGGTTGGGTCAGCCCCTGCTCCGGCCCGATGATATGCACGATCCCCTGGCGCACATCGCCCACATCATAGATCTCGACCCCGAAATCGGCGGCGTTCTTGCGCAGCGCTTCCACCTGGATGCGGCTCTGCTCGTCGTCGATCCCCTTCTCGCGGTCCAGGCTGGTGGGTACGTTGTGGTCCGGGGTGGCCAGCGTCTTTTCCGGATGGCGCACCTTGCGTCCGGTCATGCGCAACCCTTCGAAGGCCTGCGGACTGGTCACCTCGTGAACCAGATGGCGGTCGATATAGAGGAGGCAGGTGCCATCCTCCGCTTCGTTTGCCACATGGGCATCCCAGATCTTGTCATAGAGTGTTTTCGGGCCGGTCATCGTCATTCTCCAAATCGGTTATCGGGCAGCAGGGCGGGCAACACGCCCATCACGCCGCTGCCGCCAGCCAGCGCGCATGGAACCGCCAGGGTAGCCGGGCATGGTCGGCCAGATCGCGCATCAATGTCGGGACCGTTTTCATCAGCGCGGAACCTAATCGCGCCGCCGCCTGGGGTCAACGCATCCGCAAATGCCGCGTGCAATCTGCCGGTCGACAAGAAACTGCGGAAACCGTAGACAGCCGAAAGGCAGGAAAAGCGCAGGCCATTCATCGCATGACCTTTCGTTCCGTCCCGGATTTCCTCGACTCGGCTGCATGCAAGCGGCTGAAGCCAGGCGTGCTGAGCGTTGTGTTCTGCGAGGAAGACTGGCTTATCCCCGAGACCATCGCCCATGTGCAGGCTCAGCGTCCGGCGCATATCCTCGCGATCGGGCGCACCGGCGCTCTCGCCAGCGATGCGGGGCTGAGCATCGTGACAGCCGACCTCGCCAATCGCACCGCACGGGTCGAGGCGATGAACCAGCTGATCGCAGGCCTCCAAGGGCGCTGGATGCATTGGCTGAACAATGCGGAGTTTCTGTTCTTTCCATGGTGCGAGACCCGGACGATCAACGATCTCGCGAGCTTTCTGAAGGATGAACGCAGGCGCAGCCTTTACACCTATGCGCTCGATCTCTACGCGGCCAAGCTGCCGGGTGCGGGCCAACTCGAAGGGGCTGGGTTGCACTTCGATGCCAAGGCCTATCACGCTTTCCCGCAGGAGGATCGGCGCCTCACTGTCTTCGGCGGTCTCGGCTGGCGGTTCGAGGAGTTCTTTCCCGCCTGGATGCAACAGATCGGCCGTGCCGCATTGTTTCTCGCGGATAAGGACGTGCGAATCGGGCGGGATATGATGTTTGAAGCCGATGCCTATCGCTCGGTTTCGGCCCCCTGGCACAACAGCCCGACCGGGGCGATCATGAGCTTGCGCCGGACCAGCCACCTGATGGCGGCCCCCGGATTCGACGATGTGGCGGGCAAGCTGATTTGGGAAGGATCGACGCCGTTCGGCTGGCATTCCGCCCAGCTGCTCGACATGGGTATGATCGAACCGGGGCAGTGGTTCTAGATCGCTCGTCTTGTGCCGCTAAAGAGTTTTGGTCAGGACCACGGCATCGGTCCGGCTGCCATCCTCGAACAAGTAATATCCCGGGCGCTCGCCAACCTGAGTGTAACCTGATTTCTCGTAGAGCGCGCGCGCCGCGGAATTCTCCACCGAAACCTCTAGAAACATCCGTTTGGCACCGCAGGCTTTCGCCAGTTCCTCCGCAGCCCTCAGAAGTTCTGCGGCCAGTCCCGCACGGCGACAGGAGGGGATGACGCCCAAATTCAGGATCTCGGCCTCATCCGCCGCGAGTTGCAGGACAATCAGCCCCGCCTGCAGCATGTCGTCCGTGAGGATCGCACCCTGCGGCGGCTCGCCCAGCCTCTCGAAGTCTGCGGCTGTCCAGGGCGTTTGCGAGAAACCGAAGGCCCGGGCGCCCAGATCGGCGAGGCGCGCGGCTGTCGCCGGGTCGGGCTGGAGCAGCCTCGCCATTCCGGTCAGTCCAGCATCACCGGCGGTGCGTCGCGCGCAGGTGCCGCATTCGCCTCGCGCAGGTAAAGCGGGGCAGGCGGCAGTCCCGGGGCGCGCCCAGCGGCCAGCTGTGCGATGATGACGGGATCGGGCAGACCCTCGCCCTCAGCAAAAACCAAGGCATCCGGCGGCGATGTATCGACCACGCGAGGTGGCGCAATCTGAACGCCTGAGTCGAAGGATTGGACGAAGTAGGCTCCGTTGCGGCCGGGCAATGCAATAGCGCTCTGTGGGCTACCATACGCCAAGGCCTCGAACCGGGTGATGCCGATGCAAGGTATCTCCAGACCCAGCGCCAAACCTCTCGCCGCCGCGATCCCGATGCGCAGCCCGGTGAAAGAGCCTGGACCGGTGCAAACCGCGATTCGCGTGATTTGGCGGTAGTTGCCACCTGTCACCTCGTCGATCATCGGCATCAGAGCTTCCGCATGGCCGCGGTCCATCGCTTCGACCCGCGATTCCGTCGTCTGCCCCACCAACGCGACGGCGCATTGCCCGGCAGAGGTATCGATAGCGAGGATCATTCGCCCGACAGCAAAGCTGGCCGCGCGGTCGCGCTGTGCCGTGGCAGGTTGTCCTGAAGGTTCAGCCAAGGCAGGCAGTTGTCGGCATGGCTATGCAGTGCGGGCGGCAAATCCGCTGCTTGGTCGATGACGCCGATGGGGATGTAAATCTGCTCTGGCAAGTAGTCGAACCGCGCGGCGAGGGGCGAGCCGCATTTCGCGCAGTTCCAGCGATCGACACCGGGTGTCGCGGAGTGCGCTCCCGGATCGGGGTCCAGCGTGAAGTCCTCAGCAGGTACCGCGGCAAATGCGGCCACTGGCGCACCTGTCCAGCGTCGGCAATCGGCGCAATGACAGTAGGCCACGGTCAGCGGCCCGGCTGCCGATTGGATATGGGTGGCGCCGCAATAGCACCGGCCGGTCAGCATGAGCTCAGGCGAGTCCGCCGACCGGTCGCACTTCGGTCACTTCGGGAATGTAATGGCGCAGTAGATTCTCGATCCCATGCTTCAGGGTCATGGTCGAGGATGGGCAACCCGCGCAGGCGCCTTGCATGGTTAGATAGACGACACCCTTGTCGAAACCGTGGAAGGTGATGTCCCCACCATCCTGCGCCACGGCGGGGCGCACGCGGGTGTCGAGGAGTTCCTTGATCTGGACCACGATCTCCGCATCCGGGCCATCATGTTCGGCATGACCGCCCGCGGCCTCCGCATCTGTGGCCATGACCGGCGCGCCGGACTGAAAATGCTCCATAATCGCGCCCAGGATCGCGGGTTTGATATGGGCCCAGTCGATCTCATCCGCCTTGGTGACGGTCACGAAGTCCGAGCCGAGGAAGACCCCGGTCACACCCTCGACACCGAATATGCGCGCCGCGAGGGGCGAGATGTCCGGCGTTGTCGGGGCCGGGAAGTCGGCGCTGCCTGCTTGCATGACGGTTTGGCCGGGCAGGAATTTCAGCGTCGCGGGGTTCGGGGTCGCTTCGGTCTGGATGAACATCGACAAGCCTCCAAAAATCGGACTCCACACATGGACCCATTGGCGGGAGAAATCAAGAATCATTCTAAAAAGACCTCGCTAGAGTGCGAAATCTCCCGCGCGACCGGCAAGATGGTCCGAGTCGTTGCCCCCCTAGATCGCATTCTCACCGGAGTTACCGAAGATATCGACCCTGTTGCTGCCGATCAGGTTTTCGATACCGGTGAAAACATCGTCTTGGCCGGCATCGGTGCTTTGCGGGTCGGCCTGGTTGCTCTGGATCGAGCCCTGATAACTGGCGGTGTCGATCCCTTCACCGCCATCGTGGAAATCCGCGCTGGCACCCCCGATTAGAGAGCCGTTGCCCAGATCGCGCAGCAGGGTGTCATCGCAGTCGCGCTCGTCCAGCCGATCGTCGTCCTCGGACCCGCCTAGGGTGTCGGCGAAATCCGACCCTGACAGGCTGTCGGCCCCTATAAAGATCGTGCGATGGATGGCCTCTCGCATTTCGATGTCGAACGCACCGGCGAAGTCGCCGAAGAGAGCACTCAGCCCATGCCGCGTCAAAAACTGCGCGCCGTCCAGCGACGCCCGGATCGATGCCACGAAACCGTCGGCGCCGAGTGTGAAATCGCCATGGTCTTGCTTCCACATTACTCGCGCAGAGTTGCGTCTCACCCGATGCTGAGAGCTAGAGCGATCGAGTTAATTTATCGCGAATGAGTGACGGGTTTTCGTCAGAACGCATTCAATTGAGCCGGACGGGGTCACGCGCCGCGGCCGCCTGGTCGGGCATGACTGCGTTACAAGGCAAAATCCCCGGCACTGAGGTCGATCAATCCGGTAAGCTCGATCTGAAAATCCTGCGCGCTGTCGCCATCTACGTCGGCCTGGATGATCGTGAAACCATTTGGTGCCGATTGGAAGAAGCGCAGCTCGCCCGCCGTGCCGGAAAAGCCGGCTGTGCCGATGAATTGGAAAGTCTGATTTCCACCGGTCGTCGTGTCGGCATCCAGGCGCTGGACCTCGATCCGGTCCTTGCCGGACTCGAAATCGGTGATGACGTCGCGCCGCGTGGCGCCGACGCGGCTGTCGCTGAGGTTGAAATAGATGAACCTGTCATTGCCAGTGCCGCCGGTCATGATGTCCTGCCCGGCATTGCCGTAGAGCTTGTCGAACCCGCCGCCGCCGTTCAGCACGTCGTCGCCTGCGCGGCCCGCGACACGGTCCGATCCAGACCCGCCGGTGATTGTATTCTCGCCCGCGTCGCCGAACAGGATGTCGATGCTGTTGCCGCCGATCAGGTTTTCGATACTGCTGAAAGTGTCGCCCGCAGCATCACCCAGTCCGGCATTGATGCCCTGCAGGTCGGCCTGATTGCGTTGGGTCGAGCTCTGATAGCTGGCGGTGTCCGTTCCCGCCCCGCCATTCAGAGCGTCCGCGCCTGTACCACCGATCATAAGGTCGTTGCCGATCCCGCCGATGAGATTGTCATTGCCACTGGCGCCAATCAGCACATCATTGCCGGATCCGCCATCCAGGGTGTCGTTGCCATTGCGGCCATTCAGCCGGTCATCGCCTTCGAACCCGCTAAGCGTGTCGGCGAAGTTCGAACCGCTTAGGCTGTCGGCCTCCGCATAGATCAGGCGATAGGCCGCATCGATGTCGTCGTTTTCCAGCGCATCTACAAAATCGCTGAACAGCAGGTCGAAATCGTCGAGCAGAAGAAACTGTGTGCCGCTGCGCGACAGGCGTAACGAGTTCATGGTGCTCGAGAGGCCTTGCGTGAAGTCTCCTGTCGCCAAGGCTGTAACCGCGCCGAAGCGGATTTCGATCAGAGTGTCTTCGTTCCTGATGATCTGGCCTTCGCCATCGAGTTGCACCAGCGTGCTGTCATTGACTAGGTTAAGCTGCAAAGTCGTGGTCAGATTAGCCATCTTAAATCTCCCACTTCACCCACGCAACGCACTCGCCCCCGAAAAGGTTAACGCTAGCATGAAAGGGGTGGGTTGTCGAAAAGGGCGCCGCCGGTCAGCAGACGGCGTCGATCTGTTCAAGGGTCAGGTTGCCGGGCACGACGGTCAGCGGTAGGGGAAGGCGGCCCGCCATTTTGGTGACCATGTCTGTGACCAGTGGCCCCGGACCATCGCCGTCCACGCTGGCGCCGAGGACCAGAACGCCGATCTCGTTGTCCTCGCGGACAAGGGTGATGATCTCCTCGCGTGTCTTGCCCTCGCGGATGACCATTTCGGGCGTGAGACCGGCATAAGCGTTGATTTCATGGGCCATTTCGTCCAGCCGTGCCTCTGCCGCCTCGCGGGCTTCGGCGCGCATCACCTCGGCGACGCCGACCCAATGCTGGAAGTCGTCGGGCTGGATGACATAGAGCATTACGACTCCACCACCAGTCGATTGCGCTCGGCGTGCGGCGAAGCGGGTTGCCTGGGCGCATTCCGGCGTTTCGTCGACCACCACCATGAACTTGCGCATCGGTGACCCCGTTTGATGACCGCATAGCGTGCAAGCATGGCAGCAGTTTCCGGGTGGCGCAAGCATCCGAGCGGGCGGTGCGATGGCCCGCACCCGGGCGCCAGGCGGACATACGCGCTGGCGCGCTTCAGCGGCCTGGGCCGCTGGTCCGGGCAGGCCCGGACATGACCGCCCGGCTCCCGGGTGCTGCCGTAGTACCCACGATCAGATGCCGTGCCACATTAGGCGCTGCGCAGGAAACCCACGGCCTCGAAGGTCTCGGCGAGGATCGGATCGGCGATCGCCGCGGCGCGGTCGGCGCCCTGGCCGAGCAGGCGGTCGATCTCGCCCGGGTCCTGCAGCAAGCGGTTCATCTCGGCCGTAATGGGCCCAAGTTGCTCCACAGCCAGATCGGCAAGGGCCGGTTTGAACGTGCCGAAGCCCTTACCTGCGAACTCAGTGACGACGTCCTCGGCGCTCTGCCCTGAAAGCGCGGCATAGATACTGACCAGATTGCGTGCCTCTGGCCGTTCCTCCAGCCCCTCCACGGTTTCGGGCAGGGGTTCAGGGTCGGTCCTGGCTTTGCGGATCTTGTTGGCAATCGCATCGGCGTCGTCTGTCAGGTTGATCCGGCTCATATCCGAGGGGTCAGATTTCGACATCTTCTTGGTTCCGTCACGCAGGCTCATCACCCGGGGGGCCGGACCGCCGATCAGGGGCTCGGGCAGGGGAAAGAAATCCTCCGCGCCGAAGTCATTGTTGAACTTCGTCGCGATGTCGCGGGACAGTTCCAGATGCTGCTTCTGATCCTCGCCCACCGGCACATGGGTCGCGCGATAGACCAGAATGTCGGCGGCCATCAGCGCTGGGTATGTATAAAGCCCGGCCGACGCGTTCTCGCGGTTCTTGCCGGCCTTGTCCTTGAACTGGGTCATCCGGTTCAGCCAGCCCAGACGCACCACGCAATTGAAGACCCAGCCGAGTTGTGCATGGGCGGCCACCTGGCTTTGGTTGAAGAGGATCGATTTCTGCGGATCCAGCCCGGCTGCCAGATACCCCGCCGCCAGACGCCGGGTGGCGGCGCGCAGGTCTGCCGGGTCCTGCCAGGTGGTGATGGCGTGGAGATCAACCATGCAATAGAGCGACTCCATCCCCCCATCCTGCAACTCGACAAAGCGTTTGATCGCGCCGAGATAGTTGCCGAGCGTTAGGCTGCCGGTCGGCTGGATGCCGGAGAATACGCGTGTCTGATGCGCCATGGGATGTTCCTCGAACCTCTGCCCCTGCGGGCGGCGCCTTCTATGGTCGCTGGCCGGGGCTGCGTCAAGTGATCTCGCCGGGGTGGTGGCGGGCTGGATGGTGCGGTAAGTCAGGCGCATGAGCCAGCTTGATCCCCAGCCCTCCATAGCAGACAGCGAGACCGCGCCTCCGCGCCAGCCGGTCCACCCGATCCTGTGGGTCCTGAGCGGCCTGATGCTGGCGGTGCATCTGGCGCAGGTGGCGGCAGTGGAGGGGTGGTTGGGGCGGGCCTTCCTGCCGTTTTCGATCTATGACCGGTTTGGCTTCTTCACCGAATACTTCGATGCCGCTTTGCAGGGTGCGGCCGTGCCCGCGCAGTTCTGGTGGTCGTTCATAAGTCATGGTTTCGTGCATGGCAGTTGGCTGCATCTGGGGATGAACACGGCGATCTTCCTGGCAATTGGCCACGGCATTGTGCGTGCCGGGGGGATCCGTGTCCTGCTGATCGTGTTTTTCGCGGCGGTGGTCGCCGGTGCCGCCTTTCATGGCCTAATTTCAACCCATGCGGGGGTTCTGATCGGTGCGTCTGGCGGCGTTTTCGGGCAGCTTGGCATGGTCGTGACCTGGCGCGCGCAGATGCTGCGGCGCCATGGTCTATCGCGCGCGCCGATCTGGAGGTTGCTTATGGGGCTGACGGCTATGAACGCCATCCTGGCGGTGGGCTTCGCGGGATTGGGCGGCGCGCAACTGGCGTGGGAGGCGCATTTGGGTGGCTTCGTCGCGGGCTGGCTGCTGGGCGTGGCGTTCCCGCAGCGCGGGGCGTGAACATTCAGCGCCAAAGTTCGCCTTCCAGCATCAGATCCTCGCCCACATCGTAGAGCGCGCGCATATAAGTGATGTCGAACAACTCCTCCGAAGGCACATCGAAGCTGTCGGGGACAGAAACGACTTTCACCTCGAATCCGCCTTGATTGGCCTGCTGGCGCAGGACAGTGATATCGTTGATGCCGCCCGACTTGATCAAGGTCGAGACCGAGCGTTGGGCGATCTCGAATATCCCGGGCGGTGTCTCGGCATATTCGGGGCCGAGCTTCGAATTGCGAATGGCATAGACGGTGCCGGGGCGTACAAGCGCATTGGGGTTGTCCCTGTCGCGGCCAGCGGGCGCGTCGAACGGGAACAGGAAAAGCTGCCGCGTGACGCCCCCATCGACATGCATTTCGGTGAAGCGTTCGCCCTCGGCCTCGACCTGAAAGATTACCGGTGGGAATGCACCGGGGATCGAGGCGGAGGCGAGCAACACATCGCGGATCAGTTGCGGTGCATCCTCGCGCCCCGTCGCAGCGATGGCACCGACATCCCAGATCACGGCGCGCTGGGCATCGAGGTTGGTCGTCCCGACCCAAAGGCGACGGCCATTGCGGTGTTCCTCGGCCAGTCGGCGAACGAAGTCCGGGGTGATCTCACGTTTCAGGATGCCGCGGATCGGGGTCGTATCGGTCAACCCGGCAGCGCCGAGCAACCCGCCCAGGACTGCAAAGCTGACCAGGTCGGTCGTGCGGGTCTGCGTGTAGAAGCGCTTCAAAGCAGGGTCGAATTCCGATCCCAGAAACGCAAACGGTGCGATCAGCGCACCGGTCGAGATACCGGTCACCAGCCCGAACTCCGGACGCCCGCCCCGTCGGCTCCAGCCGTTCAGCAGGCCCGCCCCGAAGGCTCCGTCGGGCCCACCGCCCGAAAGCACCAACACGTCGAAGCGCCCGCCGTTTGGAACCTCGCCGTCCCTTGCGATGCGGGCTGCAACCTGATCGCGGATATCCAGAACCGCGTCCTCGATCCGCTCATTCGCCTCCAATGTGTTAAAGCGCACATGCTGGTAGCCGACCGGGGTGGCCAGCAGGGATTGGTCGGGACCGGGCGCGGGCAAGCTGCGCACGCCTGTGCAGGCGGCGAGGCTCATGAGGACGAGCAGGGCCGCGCCTTGCAGGATCCCTCGCACTGATCTGGCGCCCGTCATTTCCACGTTCCTAACCCCGCGAGAGGGCTGCGCGCAGGTCGGAGATGCGCACAGCCCCCAGCATGATCGCCGCGGCGCCATAGCTGGTCAAGCCGGCCAGCACAGCCAGGGTCAGCAGCATGGCGCCAGACAGACCCGAACCCAGATGGGCAACCGCGAGTACTGTGAGGCCCATGAGCCCGGCGGCGAGCAGCATTCGCAGGACCCGGGTGGCAAGCCCGGGGGCGATCCGCACCGTTTCTGAAAGACGCCGCGCCCCGAACCAAAGCATGGCCAGCATCGCCCAGCCCGCCAGGGTGGTGCCGATCGCGGCCCCCAGCCAGCCGACCAGCGGCATGAGCGCCAGAGCAGCAGCCACATTGATCAGCATCGACCAAATGGCATAGCGAAGGGGCGTTTTCGTATCCTCGCGCGCAAAGAAGGCCGGTTGCAGAACCTTCTGCAGGACAAAGGCGGGCAGGCCCAGCGCATAAATCCAGAGGGCAGTGGCGGTTGCCGCGGTGTCGGCGGCTTCGAACGCGCCACGCTCGAACAGAACGGTCACGATCAAGCCGGGCATAACGACCAGTGCGACAGTTGCCGGCAGTGTCAGTGCCAAGGCGAACTCGGCCGCACGGTTCATCGAAGTCGCGGCCCCCGCCGCATCGTCCGCGCGCAGCTTGCGGCTGAGATCCGGCAGCAGGACCACGCCGATAGCGACGCCCACGATCCCCAAAGGCAGTTGATAGACCCTGTCGGCATACCAGAGCCATCCGATGGCGCCGTCATACCAGCTAGCGATCTGGGTGCCGACCAGCAGGTTGATCTGCATCACCCCACCCGCAAGCGCGGCAGGAATGCCCAGCGCGATCAGGCGGCGCATGTCGGGGCTGAGCTTCGGTAGGCATGGGCGTAACCGGATGCCGAGGCGCCTTGCAGCTTGCTCCACCAGCAGAAGCTGGCAGATCCCGCCCAGAAACACCGCCCAGGCGAGAGTCGACCCCATCTCCCATCCCAGCCGCGAACCCAGAAGCATTGCGCCAATCAGTACGACGTTCAGCAGGACGGGCGCCGCTGCCGCCGCTGCGAACCGGCCAAACGCGTTCAGCATGCCGGAGAAGAGCGCGGCCAGCGAGATGAACAGGATATAGGGGAAGGTGATGCGCGAGAATTCCTCGGCCAGCCAGGTCCGGCTTTCGCCCGGCTCGAACCCGCTGGCCAGCGCCCAGACAAACCAGGGCATGGCAAGTTGGGCCAACAGGGTCAGCGCAATCAGGGCGGTGGCGAGCAATGCCATCGCCTCCTCCGCGAAACGGGTGGCGTCTTCGCGCCCCTCCCCTTCCAGCCGTTTGGCGAAAAGGGGAACGAAGGCCATGTTGAAGGCGCCCTCCGCAAAGAAGCGTCGGAACATGTTGGGCAGGCGGAAGGCGACGAAAAATGCCTCGGCCACCGGACCCGCGCCCAGAAAGGCCGCGATCAAAACGTCGCGTACAAAGCCCAAGATGCGGCTGGCCATGGTCCAGCCGCCGACGGTTGCAAACCCGCGCAGCAGGCGGATCGGCTGCGCGCTCATGCCTTGGCTTTCGTCTTTGTCGCGCGCTCTCCGTCGATCGCGTCGATCAGCCGCTTTTCGATCTGGCGCTGCTTGGCCGAGGCCGTGATTTTCATGCCGAAGAGATCGCGGACATAGAAGACATCGACCGCCTGCTCGCCATAGGTCGCGATGATCGCGGTGAAGATGTTGATATTCATCGCGGTCAGAGTGCGCGTCAGGATGTGCAGCAGGCCCAGGCGGTCGCGGGCATCGACTTCGATCACCGTGTAGAGGTCCGAAACCTCGTTATCGAACTTGATCCGCGTCGGCACCGTAAAGGGCTTCCTGCGCCGCTTGCTGGCCTTTTCCTCCAGGCTGTCGCGCACGATCACCTCGCCCTTCAGCGTGCGCGAGATCGTACGTTTCAGGCGCGGCAGCCGGCTTTCATCGAACGGTCGCCCCTCCGCATCCTGGATCGAGAAGCTTGAGCAGGCCATGCCATCCGTGGTCGTATAGGTGCGGGCATCCACGACGCTGGCCCCCGCCAATGCAAAGGCGCCCGCCATGCGCGAGAAGATGCCCGGGTGGTCCTGCATATAGAGCAACGCAACGGTGGCATCCCGGTCCGGGTCATCCAGAAACCGGCTGGTCACGCCTTCCGCCGGGCGGCGCGCCATCTCGGCGAACTTCGCCTGTGTCTTGGTGTCCAGGCCCAGCCAGTAATGGGGGTAGTGCCTGGCCATCTCTACCGCCAGGTCGGCATCGGACCAGTTCTTCAACGTCTCGACCAGTTCGCCACGGGCCCGGTCGATACGGTGGGTCCGGCTCTGTTCCGCTCCGCCGGTCAGCATGTCCCGCGTGTCCCAGTAGAGGTTGCGCAGAAGCTGGGCCTTCCAGTTGTTCCAGACCCCCGGGCCAACCCCGCGAATGTCGCAGACGGTCAGCACGAGCAGCAGGCGCAGACGCTCGGGGATCTGCACCTGGTTGGCAAAATCGCGCACCGTGGCAGGGTCCGAGATATCGCGCTTCTGCGCCACATCGCTCATCAGCAGGTGATTGCGCACCAGCCAGACAACCATTTCGGTCTCGCCCTCATCCAGGCCCAGCCGGGGGCAGACCTTCGCGGCGATCTTGGCCCCGACCTCGGAATGATCGCCGCCCTGCCCCTTGCCCAGATCGTGCAGGAACAGGGCGGAGTAGAGCACCCGCCGATCGAACCCGCCCTTGATGATTTCCGACGCAACAGGCAGATCCTCGGTCGCCTCCAGTCGCTCGATCTGGTTGAGCATGTGGATGGTTTGGATCGTGTGTTCGTCCACCGTGTAGTGGTGATACATGTTGAACTGCATCATCGCGACCACGCGATAGAATTCGGGTACGAAGCGGCCCAGGACATCCGTCTCGTTCATTCGCCGCAACAGCCATGCCCCATTGGTCTTGTCGGTCAGCATGTCCAGGAACAGGGCGTTCGCCTCCGGATTCTTGCGCATCCTGTCGTCGATCAGATCCAGACTTTGGGTGACCAGGCGCAAGGCTGACGGGTGGATCATCGCGTCCATCCGGGCGGCTTCGTGGAACAGACGCAGCAGGCGCAGCGGGTCCTCGGTGAAAATCTCTTCGTCGCGAATGGTCAGACGCCCGTCGCGCACGATGAAGGGCTCGTCGCTGCTGGTGGCGGAGCGGAAGCTGAAGGCTTGAAGCAGCGAGGAAAGACCCGGCGGGCGCTTGGTGTGCTGTGCCTCCAACGCCGCGGTGAAGATGCGCGTCAGATCGCCCACATTCTTGGCATGGCGAAAATAGGTCTGCATGAACCGCTCGACCCCGCGCCGCCCGTCGCCATCCTCGAAGCCCATTCTCTCGGCAATTTCGACCTGCCGGTCAAAGCTCAGGGTCTCCTGCGCCCGTCCGCTCAGATCGTGCAGATGGCAGCGCACCGCCCAGATGAACTTCGCGGCGTCGGCGAAGGTCTGCACCTCGTCGCGCTGGTAGACACCCATATCGACCAGGTCCCATGCGGTGCCGGAATGGTAGATATATTTCGACACCCAATGCAGGGTTTGCAGATCACGCAGGCCGCCTTTGCCCTCCTTGATATTGGGTTCCAGCATATAACGCGCGCCCTTGATGTCGCGGTCCGACCCGAAGATCACGACGCCGACATTGTCTTCCTCGAGGTTTAGCGCCATCCCCATGATGCCGCCCGGAAACTCCACCATCTCGCCGGCCTGCACTTGGTCGAGGCCATAAATGCGGGCGATGCCGTCACCAACCGAGAGCACACGGCCGACCTCTGAGACCTGGGCCTCCTGGCCGAAATTCTTGATCTGCTCCTTGAGGATCGAGGAGATTTCAGATGCCTGGATGCCCATCAGCCGGCCTCTTTCATAGTGGTGTGGAGAGTGGTGAGCTGCGAGCGGATCGACGTGTCGATCATCCGGGAGCCCACCTTCACGATAAGTCCGCCGATGAGGCTCTCATCGACGCGAATGTCGAGGGCGACGTCGCGGCCCGTGGCCGTCTTGAGCGTCGCCGCCAAGTTCTCGCGCTGCGCATCCGAAAGCGCGCGCGCTGCCGTCACTTCGGCCGTGATCTCGCCGCGATGATCGGCCAGCCGCTCGCGGAAGGTCTTGAGCACCGCCTCCAGCACGAAAAGCCGCCGCTTCGACGCCATGAGCGCGATCAGGTTCGAGACCGTCGGGCCGAGCCCCAGCGCAGAGGCGATGCCGGCCATCGCCTGGCCCTGCTCCTCACGCGTGTAGAGCGGGCTCTCGGCCAGGGTGCGCAGATCCTCGCTCTCACCAAAGGCCGTCGCCAGCGTCGACACATCGCCGTTCACGGCGTCGAGCGCGTCTTCCTCAAGCGCGAGGTCGAATAGGGCGGTGGCGTAGCGATCGGCGATGCCGGTGGTAAGGGTGCTTGTGGCCACGCCCAGCCTCTCCTTTTCAGCCTCCCGCGACTGCCCCGATCAGGGCACGGGCGGGCGACGTTGCGTGTGGAGGGAAACCCCGCTGCGGAATGTGCGGGTCAGCTAGCATGGGCTTACGGGGCTTGCAACCGCCCTTCGCGGCGCAGCGAAGGGCGTTTCCGGCAGCCAAAAGCGCGCTTAGGCGGCAGCATCGATCTGGCACTGAAAACAGCCGTTCCTGGCCGAGTGGGCATGCACGAAGCGAACATCCGCACGACCGAGGATTTGCGCGGCCATGGACCTTATCTTTCCCCGGGGCAGAAGGGCGCCCCTGCCGCACACGATGCGCTCATCCGCGCCACAGCCGCGCAGCCTTTAGGTCGGGCTGGTCGTGGGGATCAGGGGCGTCTCGCTCCCCTCATTCATCGGCACGCTCGACCTGAAGCCTGCAGTATCGCCTGGTTGGAGACAGGCTGGGCCGTGGACTACCGGGGCCGGCGCGCAAATGACGGATGGCAAGGCACTCTACGAAATCGAAACATACCTCAAAGAAAACTCTGCGGGTCGATATCGACGGTCACGCGCACCGAAGACGGCACCTTCACCGCCGCGAGCCAGTGGCGAATGGCAGATTGCAGAGCCGCCCCTTTCGGCGCCTTGGCCAAGAGGCGGAAGCGCGCCCGCCCGCGAAGCCGCGCGAAAGGCGCTGGTGCGGGCCCGAAGAGCTCGACCCCCGACCGCGCCAGGATCCCGCCGGCCCGGCCGAGGGCCCGAGCGATCTCGGACGCTTTCGCCTCATCCTCGGCCGAGACCACGATGCCCGCGAGCCGGCCATAGGGCGGCATGCCGGAGCGGTAACGTTCCTCGGCGAGACCCCGCCAGAACCCCTCCGCATCGCCCGAAGCCATGGCGCGAAAGACCGGGTGATCGGGGTTCGCGGTCTGGATCATGGCAGTGCCCGGCCGCTCCGCTCGCCCAGCGCGACCCGCGACTTGGCTGAGGAGCTGATAGGTCCGCTCCGCCGCGCGCAGATCGCCGCCGTTCAGCCCCATATCCGCATCGACGACACCGACGAGCGTCAGGAGCGGGAAGTTGTGCCCCTTGGCCACCATCTGGGTGCCGATCACGATATCCGCCTCGCCCCGCGCAATGGCGGCCAGCCGGGCCTTGAGATCCGCAGGCCCCGCGGTCAGGTCCGAACTCAGAACCTCGATCCGCGCCTCGGGGAAAAGGCTCGCGGCTTCCTCGCCCAGCCGCTCGACCCCCGGCCCACAGGCCGCCAGTCCCTCGGCCCGGCCGCAACTGGGGCAGGCGCTGGGCACCCGTTCCTCGTACCCGCATTGGTGGCACATCAGCATGTCGCGAAAGCGGTGTGTCACGAGCCAAGCATCGCAATGCGGACAGCCGAAATACGCCCCGCATTGTCGGCACAGCATGAGCGGCGCGTAGCCCCGGCGATTGATGAAGAACATCGCCTGCTCGCCCCGCTGGAGCCGTTCCCGCGCCGCCTCCACCAGCGGCTCGGAAAGCCAACGCTCACGCCCTGGGTTGTGCTCACGCAGATCGACGAAATCGAGGCGGGGCATGATGGCCGCCCCGAACCGCTTCGGAAGATCCAGCCTGCGATACTTCCCCGCATCCGCATTGGCCCAGGTCTCGAGCGAGGGTGTGGCGGAAGCGAGCAGGACCGTCGCCCCTTCGAGCGAGGCGCGCAGGACCGCCATGTCGCGGGCGTTGTAGTGGACGAGATCCTCCTGCTTGAACGAGGCCTCGTGCTCCTCGTCCACGACCACAAGGCCGAGATCCGCGAAAGGCAGAAAGAGGGACGAACGTGCGCCGACGACGAGGCTCGCGCGCCCCTCGGCCACACCCCGCCAAACGCGCCTCCGCTCGGGCGGGGGCACGCCGTGATGCCACTCTGCCGGGCGCGCGCCAAAGCGCGCCTCGACCCGGGCCAGGAACTGTGGCGTGAGCGCGATTTCGGGCACGAGCACCAGGGCCTGCCGACCGGCGGCCAGACATTCGGCGACGGCCTCGAGATAGACCTCCGTCTTCCCCGACCCGGTGACCCCGTAAAGGAGCGTTGCCGAAAAGCGCTCCGCCCGCAGCTCCTCGCGAAGGACTGCCGCCGCGTCGGACTGTTCGGGCGAGAGGTGGTTGCCGGGGGCCTGACCGAAGAGCGGCGGGAACGGCGCCTCCGCCATCGCTCGCCGCTCAGCCAACGCCCCTGCGGCCACGAGCCCCGAGACGACCGCCGCCGACACCCCGGCCTCCCGGGCGAGATCGGCAGCGGTCAGTCCGGCCTCCGCCGCCTCGATCGCATCGAGCACGCGCTGGCGCGCCGGCGTCATGCGAGGCGGTGCGCCCTCGCCCCGCAGCAGAAACCGCCGCAACCGGGGCGCGGCACCAAGCTCAGGCACCCGGGTCGCCAGGCGCAGCATCATACCGAGGGGCGTCAATGTGTAGTCCGCCGCCCGCTCAAGAAAGGCGCGAAGGGGTGCGCGCATCGGCGCGACGTCCAGCCGCTCAGCGACGGGTTTCAGCTTCTCGATCGGCAGCCGTCCCTCACCCGGCCCCCAGACGACACCCGGCCCCGACCGCCCGGCCACGCTCACCCGTACGAAATCGCCGGGGCGGAGCTCCAACCCATCGGGCACGGCGTAATCGAGCGGCGTGTCGAAGGGCATCGGAACCAGAACGCCGACACGGTCGGTATCGAGCGATCCGGCATCGCCGCCCTGATCACCGGCCCCGAAGAGCGCGCCCTGAGTCCCTTCGGCAACGCCGCTCACACCGCCAACCCCACGATGCCCCGGCAAACCGCACCACCCATTGGCCCCCGCCGCCCGGACGCGATACCATGATGCCAAACCAAATCAGCGGCGGGAGCAGCGCGCGCCATGAAGTTCTTCGTCGACACGGCCGATATCGCCGAGATCCGCGAGCTTGCCGCCACCGGCATGGTGGATGGCGTCACCACCAACCCCTCGCTCATCGCGAAATCGGGCCGCGACTTCATCGAGGTCACGAAAGAGATCTGCGCCATCGTACCGGGCCCCGTCTCGGCCGAGGTCACCGCGACCGAAGCGGACGCCATGGTCGCCGAGGGCCGACATCTCGCGGCCATCGCGCCCAACATCGCGGTCAAGGTCCCGCTCACCTGGGACGGGCTGCGCGCCTGCAAGGTGCTCTCGGACGAGGGGCGCATGGTCAATGTCACGCTCTGCTTCACCGCGAACCAGGCCCTCTTGGCCGCCAAGGCCGGCGCCAGTTTCATCTCGCCCTTCATCGGGCGGCTCGACGATATCGGCCTCGACGGCATGGCGCTCATCGCCGAGATCCGCGAGATCTACGACAACTATCCCCATTTAACGACCGAGATCCTGGCCGCCTCGATCCGCAGCGTGAACCATGTCACGGCCGCAGCCCGGATCGGCGCCGATGTCGCCACCTTGCCGCCCGGCGTCTTGAAGAAGCTGGCCGATCATCCGCTGACGGACAAGGGGCTCGAGGCTTTCCTCTCGGACTGGGCCAAGACCGGCCAGACGATCCTAAGCTGAGGGGGACGCCATGAAGGATGGGGAGATCGGGCCCGAGACGGCCACCGAAGGCACGCTGAGCGAGGAAGAACGCGATCTTGTCCGCAGCCTCGTGATGGCCGAGCCCGAGCTTGTGCTGAGCGACGACCGGGTGATGCGGGCGCTCATCGGCGCGACATTGCCGGGCGGGGCGCCCAAGCCCATGCGCAAGGTCGTGGATCTGCGCGACAAACTGGTCGAGCGGCTCGAGGATCGATTGAGCCGCCTTGTCCACACCAACCGCTCGGTGATAGCCGCAGCCTATGAGAACGTCGCTTCCACCGGTGCGCTCCATGCCGCCATCGGCGATCTCGTCGATGCGCCGGATCTCGCGGGCTTCGCCGCGGCGCTGACCGATGCGCTGCCCGCGCGCGTGGGGATCGAGGCGGCAAGGCTTTGCATCGAGGGCGATGTGGATGGGGTGACGCAGGCGAACGGGCTCGGGGCCGCCGGGCGCGCGCTCCTCTTCCTGCCGCGCGGCACGGTCGAACACTATCTCTCGATCGAAGGCGTCCCTTCGGCGGAGGGGATCGTCCTGCGTGAGGCACCGATGGAGGCCGAGGCGCTTTTCCCCCGCGAGCATGTCGCCTCCGAAGCGCTTCTGCCGCTTGCGATTGGCGCCGAGACCGGGCTTCTGGCCCTCGCCTCGGCCGACCCCGAACGCTTCTCGGCCGATCAGGGCACAGAGCTTTTGGCCTTCCTCGCCCGTGTCGTGGCCCGGATCGCAACGCAGCATCTCGCAGCCTTCGATACGGCCAACGGTGCCGCAGTGCCGTGATCAGCCGGATCGAGCCGGGTGCCGAACTTCTGCCCGAGGCGGTGGCAGCGCTTCTCGGGCGATGGCTCACGCATCTCGGCGCAACGCGCGGGCGGGCGGATCTTACGCTCGACGCCTATGCCGGTGCGCTCCGTCGGTTCCTGATGTTCACGGCGGGCCATGTCGGCGGGGCGCCGACGCCCGCCGCGCTCGCCACCCTTACGATCACCGATTTTCGGGCCTGGATGGCGGCGGAGCGCCGGCGCGGCCTCTCGCCCCGGGCCCTGGCGCGGGATTTGGCGGCGGTGCGCGGCTTCTTCGCCTGGCTCGAGGATACGCAAGGCATCCAGAACGCAGCGATCCTAACCGTGGCGACACCTAAGCATCCGCGCGCCGTCCCACGCCCCGTCTCAGTCGACGAAGGGCGCGCGATGCTCGACTTCGTCGCAACGGGCCCACGGGCCGCTTGGGAAAGGACGCGGGACACGGCGGTCCTCACCCTCCTCTGGGCGGCGGGTCTGCGGATCTCCGAAGCGCTCGGCCTCCGCTGGCGCGACGCGCCCCTCCGCGACAGTGTCACGATCACGGGCAAGGGTGGCCGAGAGAGGACGGTGCCCGTGCTACCGGTCGCGGCCGAAGCGGTCGAGGCCTATCGCGCCCTCTGCCCCTATGCCGCCCGCGCCGATGGTCCGCTCTTCCTCGCCACGCGCGGTGGCGCATTGCGGCGGGAGCGGGTCGAGGCTGCCATGGCCGAGGCGCGGCACGCGCTTGGCCTGCCAGCGAGTGCCACTCCCCACGCCCTCCGCCACGCCTTTGCCACCCAGCTTTTGGCGGCAGGCGGCGATCTCAGGACGATCCAGAAGCTCCTTGGCCACCGCACGCTCAGCACGACGCAGGTCTACACCGCCGTCGACGATGCCTCACTGGCCGCAACGCTCGCCGCCGCCCATCCCCGCGCTCGCTGAGCCGACGCGCCGCCTCAGCCCTCCAAGCGGGCCCGCAGGAGCGCCATCTTCTTCGCGAGAAAATCCGCCGTCGCCTGATCGCTCATCGTGCCGTCCTCGCCGAACTTCGTGTGGGCGGCGCCCACGAACACTTCCGGATTGGCCAGGACATCGACGTCGAAGGGCACCAGCATCAGGTAAAGCGCCGACTGCGCCCGCTGGCCGCCCGCGCCCCCGGCCGTGGCCGAGAGGATCACCGTCGGCTTGCCCGCCGTCGGCATCGGCCGAAACCGGCTCAGCCAATCGAGCGCGTTCTTCAGCACCCCGGGCGGGTTCTTGTTGTACTCAGGCGTCGCGATGATCAGCGCATCCGCGGCCTCGACCTGCTCCTTCAGCGCCGTGACAGACGCCGGCATGCCCTCGTCCTCCACGTCCTGGTTATAGAGCGGCAAGTTGAGATCAGCGACGTTCGCCTCGCAGGCGCCGTATTGCCGGAACGCCTCATGCACGAGCTTGGTATTGAAGCTCTCCCGCCGGAGAGAGCCGGAAATGCCTAGCAGCCTTTTCATGGGAACCTTTCTTCGCGCGCGTGAACCCCTGAGCATAGCGGGCCCGCGCCGCCGATCAGCCCCCGCAGGTGTTCTGATCGGCAACCATTGGGGCTTGGAGCTTGGACGCGCGGCCGACCGGATCGGGCTCGGGCGCAGCCCCGCCGGCCCCTATGCGTGGATCGGCCCCATGCCGCAGGCGAGCGCCGCTTCGCGCACGGCCTCGGAATAGGTCGGGTGCGCATGGCAGGTCATGGCCAGATCCTCGGCTGCGGCGCCGAATTCCATCGCCATGCAGACCTCGTGAATAAGGTCACCCGCCCCCGGCCCGATGATATGGGCGCCAAGGATCCGGTCCGTATCGGCGTCCGCCAGGATCTTGACGAAACCGTCGGCCACGAGATTGGCCTTAGCGCGGCCGTTGGCGAGGAAGGGGAACTTGCCGGCCTTGTACTTCCGGCCCTCCTTCTTCAGCTCCTCCTCGGTCTTGCCGACGCTCGCGACCTCGGGCGCGGTGTAGATGACGCCCGGGATCACGCCGTAATTCACATGGCCATGCTTGCCGGCGATCTCATCGGCGACGGCCACGCCCTCGTCCTCGGCCTTATGCGCCAGCATCGGCCCCGCAATCACATCGCCGATGGCCCAGATGCCAGGCACATTGGTCTTCCAGTGATGATCGGTGCGCACCTGCCCACGCTCCGTCACATCCACACCTATCCGGTCGAGGCCGAGCCCCGCCGTATAGGGCCGCCGGCCCGTCGCGAGCAGCACGATATCCGCCTCGATCTCATGCGCGCTGTCGTCGTTCCGTGCCTTGTAGTGGACGGTCAGCGCATTGCCCTTGTCCACGCCTTCGACCGCGGCGCCCAGGATGAAGTTGATCCCCTGCTTCGTCAGGATCTTCTGGAACTGACGCTGCACTTCCGCGTCGTTGCCGGGGATGATGTGGTCGAGGAATTCGACCACTGTCACTTCCGAGCCGAGCCTGCGCCAGACCGAGCCGAGTTCGAGCCCGATCACCCCGCCGCCGATCACCACCAAACGCTTCGGGATGCTCTCCAGCTCCAGCGCACCGGTGGAGGTGACGATGCGCTTCTCATCGACCTCGACACCCTTCAGCGAGGCAGGCTCCGAGCCCGTGGCGACGACGATATTCTTCGTCTCCAACACCTCTTCGCCGACCTTGACTTGCGTTGGCGAGACGATCTCGCCCCAGCCGCGCACGTAATCGACCTTGTTCTTCTTGAACAGAAACTCGATCCCTTGCGTGTTCGAGTCGATCGCCTGCTGCTTGTATTTCAGCATCTGAGGCATATCGACCTCGATCGACTTCGCCTTGATGCCCATGGTGGCGAAATTGCCCTCGGCCTCATGCACCAGCTCCGAAGCGTGCAAGAGCGCCTTGGACGGGATGCAGCCGACATTGAGGCAGGTCCCGCCAAGGGCGCCGCGCCCCTCGACACAGGCCACTTTCAGCCCGTGCTGCGCCGCGCGGATCGCGCAGACATAGCCGCCCGGCCCCCCTCCGATCACCACCATGTCATACTGGGCCATCGTGCCGTTCCTTCCGATTTGCGACCCGGTCCCGGCGGGCGGCGCGCCTGCGCGATCCGAGCAGGGTCAATGCATCAACTGTGTCGGGCGAAATCAACCGAGCAGGCACGATCAGCCTCCTGCCGCGGCGCTTGGCCACCCGCCGATCCAGGCTGTGACAAGCCCAGCACCCAGCATGATCAGGGTGCCGAGGAGCCCGACCGCCCAGACGGCGGAGCGGAGGTAGCGCACACCCGTCCAGTAGCAGGGCACATAGGCGATGCGCGCAGCGAGATAGATCCCCGCCCCCCAGGCCGTGAGCGGGCCGGTCGCACCGCCCATCACCACGACGACCGTCGCTGCTGTGTGCAGCACCAGCCCCTCGATATGGTTGAGAAAGGCACGCTGCAGCCGCGCCGTGCCCTTCGACATCCACTCCTCCGGCGGCTCGTCCCGCGGCCCGGCCAGCCAACGAGATCCGATCTCGAGATTGGCCGGCACGGCGAACAGACCAAGCTGCACCACTGCCCAAACCACGGCGAGGCCGAGGATCTGAAGCTCGATGCCCATCACACGATCGTCCGAAAGGCGCTGCGGCGAACGAAGAGATGCGCGACGATCAGCGCATGCAGACCGATCGAGATCGCAAGGCAGGCGAGATGCGCAGCGACAGGCGCATCGGCATTCTGCACAAGACCCCAGATCCCGACGGGCAGGAACAACGCCACCGCCGTCGCGAGCCCCGGATTGTATCGCCGCAGCAGAACGGCCTGCCCGATATGCGCCGGCGCGTTAACGACAAGCGCATAGATCCCGAGGAGACCCCAGTAGGGCGCAACGAAGAGCGAGAGCAAAAACCCGCCCAAGGTCAGCCCCCAGACAAGCGGGACATTGATCACCAGGATCGCCCGGTCGGTCAGAAGCGCGTTGCCGTCACCGAAGGCCTCGTTCACGAAGTGCTTGAACCGACCGCCAAGATGCTCTTCGACCTGATGCGCCATGTAGACCGGCAGGCAGAGGGCGGCTGCGATCTGCGCGGGCACGAGCTCACCCAGGAAGACAAGGATCGCGATCAAGAGCACCGGCGCGCCGCCCGCGGCGCCCCAGACCCAGTGCTGATCGAGCCATGCCATCGCGCTCATCCACCGGGCCTCCACAGCCCCGCTCAACCTCTGGTGCTCAGCGCTCGGCCAGGGCGAGGCGAAGGCCGAAGCCCGCAAAGGCTGCTGCCACCGTGCGCCGGAGCCAGGTCATGATCAGAGGCCGGCGCATCAGCCCGTCCCGCACCTTCGCGGCGAAGGCACCGTAGAGCACGAAGACGAGGAACGTGAGCGCCATGAAGACGAGCGTGAGGCTCGCCATCTGCAGCGTCACAGCACCCGCGGCCGGATCCACGAATTGCGGCAGGAAGGCCATGAAGAAGACCGAGAGCTTGGGGTTCAGCACATTGATGAGGCACCCGGCCTTCGCTATCTGCCGGAGCCCCCTCGCACTCGGCGCCTTGTCCTCGAACGAAAGCGGGCCTTTGTCGCTGAGCGTCATCCAAGCGAGGTAGAGGAGGTAGGCGACGCCCGCGATCTTCACGGCCTGGAACAGGAGCGCGCTCGCATGGACCAGCGCCGCGAGCCCCAGGATCGCGGCGACCGCCCCCGGCACGATGCCCATGGTGCAGCCCGCAGCGGCTGCGATGCTGGCCTTGCGCCCCTGCGCGATACCGGTCGCGACCGTGTAGATAACGCCCGTGCCCGGCGCGATGACGACGACGAGCGCCGTCAGCAGGAAATCGATGCCCATTCTTCGCGCCTCAAAGATCCATCAGAAGGCGCCTGGGATCCTCAAGGCTCTCCTTCACGCGCACGAGGAACGTCACCGCCTCCTTGCCGTCGATGATGCGGTGGTCGTAGCTGAGCGCCAGATACATCATGGGACGCACTTTGATCTCACCGCCCACCACCATCGGCCGCTCCTGGATCTTGTGCATGCCGAGGATCGCGGATTGCGGCGGGTTGAGGATCGGGCTCGACATCAGCGAGCCATAGACCCCGCCGTTCGAGATCGTGAAGGTGCCGCCCTGCATCTCCGCCATCGAAAGCTTGCCGTCCCGGGCCTTCACCCCGTACTCGGCGATGATCTTCTCGATGGTGGCGAAGCTCATGGCGTGGGCGTCGCGGACCACGGGCACGACAAGGCCCTGCGGCGTGCCGACGGCGACGCCGATATGGGCATAGTTCTTGTAGACGATCTCGTCGCCATCGATCTCCGCATTGACCGCCGGCAGCTCCAGAAGCGCATGGGTGCAGGCCTTCACGAAAAAGGACATGAAGCCGAGCTTCACGCCGTGCTTCTTCTCGAAGAGGTCCTTGAATTCCTTGCGGATCGCCATGACGCCCGACATGTCCACCTCGTTATAGGTGGTGAGCATCGCGGCGGTGTTCTGCGCTTCCTTGAGGCGGCGTGCGATGGTCTGGCGGAGCCGCGTCATCTTCACCCGCTTCTCGCGCGACGGGTCGTCGGATGCGACAGGCGCCCGGGGTGCTGGGGCCGGTGCGGGCACAGGCCGGGGCTGCGCTGCTGCGCGGGCGACGTCTTCCTTCATGATCCGCCCATCGCGGCCCGATCCTTCCACCTGATCGGGCGACAGCCCCGCCTCCGCCATTGCCTTCTTCGCCGAAGGCGCATGCTCAACATCGGCTCCACCCGACGGTGCGGCGGCGGCAGGGGTCGACGCCGCCGCAGCAGCGGCCGCAGGGGCACCGGCACCGGCGGCGAGCTTTGCGATCACGGCCCCCGGCGACACGGTCGTGCCCTCGCCCGCAACGATCTCAGAAAGCGTACCGGCCGAGGGCGCGGGTACTTCGACGGCCACCTTGTCAGTCTCTAGCTCGCAGAGCGTCTCATCGACGGCGACCACATCACCCGGCTTCTTGAACCAGGTACTGACGGTCGCCTCCGTCACGCTCTCCCCAAGGGTTGGCACCACGACATCGACGCTCGCAGCCGCGCCCGAGGACGCCGACGCACTGCCATTGGCGCTCGCCGGAACTGCTGCGGGAGCGGCCGCTGGGGCTCCGACGCCAGCACCTTCTTCGATCGTGGCAAGAAGCGCATCGACGCCGACGGTCGCCCCTTCATGCGCCACCACTTCGCCAAGCGTGCCGCCAGCGGGCGACGGGACCTCGACCGAAACCTTATCGGTCTCGAGCTCGCACAGCACCTCGTCCGCCGTGACCACCTCGCCGGGCTTCTTAAACCAGCTTGCCACCGTCGCCTCGGTCACGCTTTCGCCGAGCGTCGGCACCCGCACCTCAGTCGTCATCATCCGCTCCCAGTCATTCGCTACCCGCCGATCCGATCGCCCGGCTGGTGGCTCAATCCACGTCGAGGCCGAGGGCGACCGCGACCAGTGCTTGTTGTTCCGCCTTGTGCTGGCTGGCGAGGCCCGTGGCCGGCGAAGCCGAGGCCGCGCGTCCCGCATAGAGCGGACGCTGCGCCTTCGTTTCGATCCGGCCGAGCACCCATTCGATATTGGGCTCCACGAAGGACCAACCCCCCTGGTTCTTCGGCTCCTCCTGGCACCAGATCACATCGGCATTCGCAAACCGCGCAAGCTCCCGCGTGAGGCTGAGCGCCGGGAACGGATAGAACTGCTCGAGACGCATGATGTAGACACCGTCGAGCCCCTCCTCGTCGCGCTTCTCCAAGAGATCGAAATAGACCTTGCCAGAGCAGAGCACGACGCGCTCGATCTCGGCATCCGGGCGGAGCTTCAGCGGCGAAGCCTCCATCTCCGCATCGTCCCACAGCACGCGGTGGAAGGACGAACCTTCCGCAAAATCCGAAAGCTTCGAGACGCAGCGCTTGTGCCGCAAGAGACTCTTCGGCGTCATCAGGACCAGAGGCTTACGGAACGAGCGGTGAAGCTGCCGGCGCAGGATGTGGAAGTAGTTCGCCGGCGTCGTGCAGTTCGCGACGATCCAGTTGTCCTCGGCCGAGAGCTGCAGGAACCGCTCAAGCCGCGCCGAGGAGTGCTCCGGCCCCTGCCCCTCATAGCCATGGGGCAGCAGCAGCACGAGGCCCGACATGCGCAGCCATTTCCGCTCACCCGAGCTGATGAACTGATCGATCATGATCTGCGCACCATTGGCGAAATCGCCGAATTGCGCCTCCCAGAGGACCAGCGCCTTGGGCTCGGAGACCGAGTAGCCGTATTCGAAACCCAGCACCGCGTACTCCGAGAGCATCGAGTCGATGACTTCGAGCGAGGCCTGGCCCGGCTCGATATCGTTGAGCGGGAAGTATCGCTCCTCGGTCTCTTGGTCGGTGATGCCGCAATGGCGTTGGCTGAAGGTGCCGCGGACGCTGTCCTGCCCGGCCATCCGCACCTTATAACCCTCGGTCAGAAGCGTGCCGAAGGCGAGCGCCTCGCCCGTGGCCCAATCGATGCCCTCGCCCGTCTCGATCATCTGCTTCTTTGCATCGAGGATGCGGGAGATCGTCCGATGCGGCTTGAAGCCCTCGGGCAACCGGGTCAGCGCCTCGCCCACCTTCCTCAGGATTGGCTCCTGCACCGCCGTCTGCCCGCGCTGATAGGCCCCCTCGCCCGGGCCGAAGCCCTGCCAGCGCCCGTCGAGCCAGTCGGCCTTGTTCGGCTTGAAGTCCTTGCCGGACTCGAACTCGTCATTGAGGAAGGCCTGGAAGCCCGCCTTCATCTCCTCGACTTCGCCCTCGGCCATCAGGCCATCGGCCACCAGCCGCTCGGTATAGACCTGAAGCGTCGTCTTCTGCTTCTTGATGACGTTGTACATCTTCGGCTGGGTGAACATGGGCTCATCGCCCTCGTTATGGCCGAAGCGGCGATAGCAGAAGATGTCGATCACCACGTCGCGGGCGAACTTCTGGCGGAACTCGGTCGCCACCTTCGCGGCATGGACCACCGCCTCCGGATCATCCCCGTTCACGTGGAAGATCGGACAATCGACCATCTTCGCGATATCGGTCGGATAGGGGCTCGACCGGCTGTGATGGGGTGCTGTGGTGAACCCGATCTGGTTGTTCACGATGATATGGATCGTCCCACCGGTCTTATGCCCCTTAAGGCCCGAAAGCCCGAAGCACTCCGCCACCACGCCTTGGCCTGCAAAGGCCGCGTCGCCATGGAGGAGTACTGGTATCACCGTATGCCGCCCCTCCCCGATCTGGTCCTGCTTGGCCCGCGCCTTGCCGATCACGACAGGGTTCACGGCCTCCAGGTGGCTCGGGTTCGCGGTCAGTGAGAGATGGACGCTGTTGCCGTCGAACTCCCGGTCCGAAGACGCACCCAGATGGTACTTCACATCGCCCGACCCCTCGACCTCCTCGGGCTTGAAGCTGCCGCCCTGGAACTCGTTGAAGAT
>JBCCDU010000022.1:0-53407 GCA_039030715.1 Pseudomonadota bacterium | reverse complement strand
CTGCCATTTAGACCCATGCGTTCCCTCCCTGGAATCTTGTGATGACGACGAAATGAGACAATGCATTTGATGTCGAGTTCGGGCCCATAGGCTGCGTCGCCTGGGTGATCTGCGCCTGCATATCGCCCATGAACTTCGCCCGCGCCATATCGGTGGTGTTCTGCTGGTAGAGGAGGCCCGCATAGGACATGATCCGCCCCAGGATCAGGTCGATCGCTTCGGATGCACCGATCGCGCCCGCCAGCCCGTCACCGTCCAGATCGGCCAGTTTGCCCTCATAGTCGCGCGCAAAATCCGCAATCATCTGCGTCACACGGTCGAGGTCGCCGGTCAGTTCGGTGCTGTCCATCGCGGGGTAAAGGTCGGTCAGGTCCCATTCCGGCAGGGGGCCAAGATCGTCTCCGCCCGCCTCGGCCATCTTGTCGCGCGGCAGGTTGGACTGGAATGGGGGCATCTGCATGTCTGTCTCCTACTGAGGTTCTATCCCAGATAGACAGATTTCGCGGCGGAGCAAGTGACAATCAGGTCAGGTCTTGATTCCCGGCTCCACGGGCTCCGCTTCGGGTTCGTTCTGCTCTGGCGGGACATAAGCCGGGGCGTCGGGATGTCGGCGGATGATGATGTCGCCGTTCCGCAGCACCTCGGGCCGTGCATAATGTTCGAAACTGTCGATTTCCTCGAAGATCTGCAGGCCCTCTGCCATCTCATCCAGTGTGGGTTTTACCCGGTCGGTGAAGTCGCGCAGCATATCGCCGAGTTGCTGCTTCAGATCCGGCGTGCCCTCGTCTTGCGCAAGTGCGGGAGAGGCCGCCAGCAGCGGCAGCAGGCAAACCAGTCCTATACGTGCGGCATGGCTGCGTTTCATCTTGCGTCTCCTGATCGGTCAGATGCCTTAGAGATAGGATCGGGTCCCCGAAACGCAATCGCCCCGCGCTGTTCCCAGCGCGGGGCGACCGCAAGTTCGTTTGGCGGAGTAAGCCGGGGCTTACTTGCTCAGCGTAATCTCGACGCGGCGGTTCTTCGGCTCGCGAACGTTGTCGCCAGTCTGAACAGCCAAGTCGTTCTCCGAGCGGCCAGCCAGTGTCATGCCGCCGGAGGGCACACCACGGTCGACCAGGGCGTTTGCAACCCGGCGCGCACGACGCTCGGACAGGCCCTGGTTGTAGCTCTGCGAACCAACCGTGTCTGCGTGGCCGATGACCGACAGGGCAGTGGTGCCCATGGCGTTCACGGCTGCGACAACCTCGTCGAGGGTGGCGCGGGCCTGGTCGGTCAGATTGGTGCGGTTGAAGCCGAAGAACACCACGAAGTTGTCGCCGAAGGTTTGGCCGGTGCAGGCCGCCAGAGCTTCGTCGAACAGCGCGCGGGCGTCAGCCGGCGTGATGCAGTAGCTGTCGCCGCCACGGATGGCTTCGAGGTACTGATCCCACATGGCCTGTGCACGGGCACATTCGGCCGGACGCGCATCTTTGTTGGCATTGATGGCTGCAACGACCGAGTCATACTCGGCATTCACGTCGCCGATGATGCCAAGCTGATCCGGCGCCCAGGGCGGCGGAGCAACGCCGGCTTCGGCGGCTTTCGCTTTGTTGATGTAGGCAGTCGAGTTACGCCAGCGCACGTCTTCGAAAGCCGCGCGACGGCCGAGTTCGGTATATTCTTTTGCCAGTGCGCCGCTGAACCCGGCACCGCCGTGGTCAGCCTTCAGGTAACGCTCGGCCCCGAAGGTTGCGCCCAGCGACGAACCCGGAAGCTGCGTGCATCCTGCAACGGCCAGCGCCGACGCCCCCAGCATCAGACGAACAACAATCTTCATCCCTCTCTCCGTTCGGTATGCGAGCGAACCTTATGCCGGTACGCCCCTAGTTTAGTTAATCGGCCTTGCGAGCCGACGCTTCCACCCTCTTGCACGATTGAGGAGAAACCTCAATGCGCCGAAACGAAGAAGCGTCAATAACGTCGCACTTTATTGCCGCAGTAACCGATTAACAACAGTCTGTGATCAAATTGGGCGGCGAATTCCTCAAAACCGGCACCGTGGTGACAAAAAATCAACCCAGTTTGGCTTGATTGAGGGGTGTGGGACGGGTCTGCGATGCGCAGATCTTTGCGGGTTTGCCAAGTTTTGCCTCATTTTTCGGCCATCAAGCCGGGTGAGGGGGACCTGTGGGGTGGCGTTAACAGATCCAAAAGGCAATGCGCGCGAACTGGAGACGTGCGCAGACCGGACCGGTGCCCTGACTGAGCGATCCCGCGCACTGCGTGGGCTGATCGAATGATGGCGAAAGAAACGCGAGCATGTGATGGACCGGACAATTCTGATTGCGGATGACGACTCGAGCCAGCGTCGCTATCTGGCCACCGTGCTGGAGGCCAGCGGCTACAAGGTCGAGCAGGCGGCAGGTGGAACGGCGGCGGTGGAGTTTCTGCTGGGCCGGGATGGCGAGGCTATCTCGCTCCTGCTGCTGGATCTCAATATGCCCGACGTGGACGGGCTTTCGGTCCTGAAACGCCTGCGCGGGGCCGAGAATGCGACCCCCGTCCTGGTGCTGACCGCCGATGGCACGATCAACCGTGCGGTCGAGGCTATGCAGGCAGGCGCCAGCGACTTCCTGGTGAAGCCCGTCGGGCCGGAGCGGCTGGGGGTCTCGATCCGCAACACGCTGGCAATCTCGGAATTGTCGACCGAGGTGCGCCGCCTGGCCAAGACGGGTGAGAACCGCCTCTCCTTCGATGAACTTATCGCCATAAGTCCATCGACCCGAAAAGCAATCCGCCTTGCCCGCCGTGCCGCTGGATCGGACATCCCGGTGATGATCGAGGGCGAATCGGGTTCGGGTAAGGAAGTCTTCGCCCGAGCCATCCATGGGTCGAGCGACCGGGCCGGGGCGCCCTTTGTCGCGGTCAATTGCGGCGCGCTGCCGGAGCATCTGGTGGAGAGCATTCTGTTCGGCCACGAGAAGGGGGCCTTTACCGGCGCCACAGCGAAACGCGCGGGCAAGTTCCAGGAGGCGGAGGGCGGGACCCTCTTCCTCGACGAAGTGGGCGAACTGCCACTGGATGCGCAGGTCAAGCTGCTGCGCGCCGTGCAGACCGGCGAGGTCGACATGGTCGGCGGCGACCGACCGACCAAGGTGGATTTCCGCCTGATCTCGGCCACCAATCGCGACCTGCGCCGCATGGTTGCCAAAGGCACTTTCCGCGAGGATCTCTACTATCGTATCAGCGTCTTCCCGATGACCCTGCCGCCGCTGCGCGACCGGCGCGAGGATCTGCCCGGCCTGGCGCGGATGTTCCTCAACCGGTTCTCGACCTCCGAAAGCGCCGCGGCCAAAGGCTTCAGCCAGGCAGCGATGGAGGCGATGATGCACGCGCCCTGGCCTGGCAATGTGCGGCAGTTGGAGAACACCATCCACCGCGCCGTCGTGATGTGCGACACATCACAGATCCAGCCGGACGATCTGCATGGCATCGACTATGACGACAGTGCTCAGTTCGACGAGGCGATTGCGGCCTCGGCCGACGGGTCGCGAGAGTCGATCCGCAAGCTGGCGCCGCTCGACCCCTTCCTGGGAGAAGACGGCCATATCCGCCGCCTGCTGGATATCGAGGCGGATGCGATCGGACGCGCGCTGACCCTCTATCGCGGGCGGATGTCCGAAACGGCACGGCGGCTCGGGATCGGACGGTCCACGCTCTATCGCAAGATCGACGAGTTGAGGATCGAGAAGGACGCGAGCTAGGCCGGGTTCGACCCGGGTGCATGCCTCTGGCCGCTCGCGAACCGCGGTTGGCTGGCGGCACATCACTATCTAGGCCATCAGATCCACTGAAACCGGGAAATGGTCCGAGGCATCGAGCAACGCCTGGCGCATATGACCGTCGTTAAAGCATTCCGCGTCGTCGAACGGGTGCCAGATCCGCCACGAGGGGGCCTGGTCCAGCGAGAGATCCGGGCTCAGCATCACGAAGTCGATCAGCGCGTTCAGAAACCCCTTCGTTGCCGGTTGATAGAAGCGGGCCGTCGCGGGCCGCCCGCCGAACCCAGGTTGCCGGGTATAGGGATTGCGCAAAAGCCGCTCGGGCACGCCCGGGTCGCCCATCACCACTTCGACACCGGAGCGCCCGAAGACCCGCTCGTATTTGTCGAGGCCGGGCCCGTCGTTGAAGTCCCCCATCGCGACAATCGCATCGCCCGCCGCCAGATGCTCGTCGACCCGCGCACGGATCCAGGCGCATTGGGCAAGTTGCTTGCGCCGGTTCAGCAGCGATTTGATCGCGATCTCCTCGGCACCCTTCGCGCCATGCGCGGCCTTGGATTTGGCATGTACGGCGATCACGCGGAAACTGCGCCCGGTGGCAAGATCCTCGATCAGGGCCTCCAACGGCGGTTTCGAGAAGATGTGCAGATCGACCTCGCCATCGCCATCCAGATCCAGCGGAAATTCTCCGTCGAACCGTGGCGCCAGATCGCCACCTCCCATCGGGCGGTGAACGGCGCGGATGCGGTCCGGGTCGAACAGCAGTGCAATTTCCTGCTCGGTTTCGGAGGCAAAGCCGAGGATGGCCTTGCGCTGGCGCAGGCCGAAACGGGCGGCAAACGCCTCCAGCGCACGCACGGTCGAGGCGTGCCGCCCTTGGTTCGGCGCCTCGATCACGCTCAGTATGTCGGGATCGACCCGGGCGATCACCTCGGCGATCGAGATGAGCTGTCGCGCGCGGGTGACATTATAGAGCGAGGACCAGCCACCATCCTCCAGCAAGGTCCCGTCCGGTGCGAAAAGCCGCGCAAACCACGCGACGTTATAGGTGGCAAGCCGAAGGTGCATCCGGCCTCAATCGGGCGAGGGCAGCATGCCAAGCGCGGACATATAGAGGTCGAGCAGCGCCTCCTCCTCGTCGCGCTCCTCCGCTGGTTTCTTGCGCAGGCTGACGATGCGGCGCAGCGTCTTTGCATCATAGCCGTTGGCCTTGGCCTCGGCATAGACCTCCTTCACCTGGTCCGCGACCTCCTTCTTCTCCTCCTCCAGCCGTTCGATCCGCTCGACGATGGAGCGGAGTTGATCGGCGGCCACCTGCGTGGTCGAGAAGCTGGCATCGGACATCGGGGTCTCCTTGGGGGCGGCAACTGGGATCGGAGGATCCGTATAGGCTGGCGCGCAGGTCCCTGCAATCAGGAACAGGCCTTAGCGGCGGCCTTCTTGTGCGCCTCCTCCCAACGCGACAGTGGCGGGCAGTTCTCCACCATATCGCCTGCCGCCCACAGGATGCGCCGGTGATCCATCGCGGTCGTCACATCGTTGTCTGGACAAAGGATGTAGAAGTCGCCCCGGCTCACTCCGTCGATCATGGCCTCGGCCACCTGATCGGAGGTCCAGGCCCCCGGTTTCTTCGCCGGCCCATCCCCCATCGTCCAACCAGGGATCAGCAGATGCGCACTCACGGCGCCAGTGGCGCGCAGATCGTGCTGCAGGCTTTCGGTATAGCTCTTCAGCGCGGCCTTCATCGCGTTATAGATCGGATGCCCCGGCGGGTTGGTGATCCCCTGCTTCGAGCCGCTGTTGACGATGACCCCGCCCGCCATGGTTGGCAGAAACGCGCGCACACCGTGAACGACGCCCCAAAAGTTCACCTCCGCCGCCATGCGCCAGTCCTCAAGGGGCGCATCCATGCCTCTGCCAATGCTGTCCTGCCGGGGGCGAAGACGTCATGCATCCCTCAGTGATCTTTGGATGCCGTGTTAAAGGCCGCTTGCTGCTCGGCTGTCGCCTCGGTCTGATACTTGGCCTTCCAGTCGTCGAACGGCATGCCATAGACGATCTCGCGCGCCTCCATTTTGTCGATCTCGACGCCCTGCTCGGTGGCCGCTTCCTGGTACCAGCGGCTAAGGCAGTTGCGGCAGAACCCGGTCTGGTTCATGAGTTCGATATTCTGCACATCGGTCCGGCTCATCAGATGGTCGCGCAGGCGGCGATAGACGGCGGCCTGGCGCGCGACTTCCTCGGGGCTCAATGTTTCGTCGGTCATCTTGTGTCTCCTGCTTCAGTTATGCCCGCCCCGAACCGCGCAGCCGCTGCGCGCCGGGGGGTGGGTGGGGGCGGGCGGCGGCTGCGCGGTCCAGGGCGGGCTCGTTCCCTCCTTAAGATAGGGTCTGGGTCCGCGCTGCCGCAACCGCCCGCAGGATCATTGGCGCCAATCGCGCCGCCCAGGCCTTCTGCCTCGCCGCATCTTCGATCAGATCGTTGCGGATCTCGATCAGCGCATGGGGAATGTTCCGGCTGGTCCCGTGCTGCCACATGCAATCGCCCTGCAACGCGCCCGTATAGGGCTCGTTGTCGCCCAGGCAGATATCCGCCTCGCGCGCCAGTTCTTCGCGCAGCGGGGCGATCAGCCGTTCGTCCCGGTCCCACAGCAAGCCCACATGCCAGGGCCGTTGTGGCCTGCCCTTGAATTGCGGAGTGAAGGAATGGATCGAGACCAGCATCGGTGCCTCGCCCTCCGCCACGATCCGGTTCAGCTCCCTGCGGATCGTGTCGTGATAGGGCTGATGCAGCACCGCCCGTCGCCGCTCCACTTCCGCAGCATCCACATGCCGGTTGCCCGGAATGATCGACCCGTCATAGAGCTTCATCACCAGTGTCGGATCATCCGCCCCGCGGTTCGGATCGATGACAAGGCGAGAGAACGTGCTCAGCACCGCCGGCGCCCCCAGCGCCTCGGCCAGCGCCAGGGTAACGCCGCGCGCACCCACATCCCAGGCGATATGGCGGCCCATGTCTTGGGCTCCCAGGCCCAACTCGATCCCCGGCGGCACGGCATTCGACGCATGGTCGCAGACCAGCAGCAACCCGGCCAGGCCATCCGCCCGGCCCGGAAAACGTTCCACGGGATTGAAAGTCACAAGTCGCGCCTCGCAAGGGGGTAGGACGGGAGGGTTCGCATCTTTCCTGCCGAAGACCGCGCAACTTCGCAAGATTCCGTCTCTATGTTTCACTCATAATTGGCGCTAGAACTTGATCCTCACTGATAGAACCATGCCTGATCCTGGGGGAATACCATGCGCCGCAACCGCAACGTGAAGGTGGTCGCCACTGTTGGCCCCGCCTGTTCTTCCCGCGAGATGCTGCGCAAGCTGTTCGAGACCGGCGTCGATGTCTTCCGGTTGAACATGTCCCACGGCACGCATGAGGATATTGCCGAACGTCATGCCATCCTGCGTGAGATCGAGATGGAGATGGGCCGCCCGATCGGCATTCTGGGCGACCTGCAGGGTCCCAAGCTGCGCGTCGGCCTGTTTCAAGACGGCCCGGTCATGCTGAAAGAGGGCGAGACTTTCCGTTTCGATCTGCAGGACAAGCCCGGTGACGCCACCCGCGTTACACTGCCGCATCCCGAGATCTTCGCCGCTCTCGAGCCCGGCGCCAGCCTGCTTGTCAATGATGGCAAGATCCGGCTGAAGACGCTGGAATGCGATGATAAACATGCGGTCTGCGAGGTCATCGTGGGTGGCGAGATTTCGAACAACAAGGGTGTCAATGTGCCGGATGTGGTGCTGCCGCTGGCCGCCCTCACCGAAAAAGATCGCCGCGACCTGAATTTCGTTCTGGAGCTGGGCATCGACTGGCTGGCGCTCAGCTTCGTGCAGCGACCCGAGGATGTGCTGGAGGCCAAGGAACTCGCCGATGGGAAGGCCGCGGTCATGGTCAAGGTGGAGAAACCCGCCTGCGTGGCCCGCTTCGACGAGATCCTGGAGGTTGCCGACGGCATCATGGTCGCCCGCGGCGATCTGGGTGTCGAAATGCCGATCCACGAGTTGCCGCCGATCCAGAAGGAACTGATCCGCAAGTGCCGCCGCGCGGCCAAGCCGGTGATCGTGGCGACCCAGATGCTGGAGAGCATGATCACCTCGCCCATGCCGACCCGGGCCGAGGTGTCGGACGTCGCGACGGCGATCTATGACGGCGCGGATGCGGTGATGCTCAGCGCCGAGAGTGCGGCGGGCCAATACCCTGTCGAGGCGGTCGCGATGATGGACTCGGTCGCGCGCAATCTGGAAGGCGGCGTGCTCTATCGCAAGGCGCTGGATGCGGGGCCGAAGATCTCGCGCAATACGGTGGCGGATGCGATCACCTCCGCCGCGCGGGCGGTGGCGGAAAGCACGGATATCAAGGCGATCTGCTGCTTTACCCATTCCGGCACCACGGCGCTTCTGATGGCGCGCGAACGCCCGGCCATGCCGATCCTGGCGCTGACGCCGGTGCGCGAAACCGCGCGGCGCCTCTCGCTGGCCTGGGGCCTGCACTGCGTGGTGACGGAGGAGGTCGAGCGCTTCAAACTCGCAGTGGTGCGCGCCGTGCGCGCGGCCCGCGAGGACGGGTTTGCCGACGAATCGGACAACATCATCATCACTGCGGGCGTGCCCTTCAATCAGCCCGGATCGACCAACATCCTGCGCGTGGCCCCGGTGGATGAGCGCAAGATCTTCGAAGGCGGGCGCGATTAACCAAGTTCACATTGTAAAATGTGAGATTTCTCACAGCTTACAAATGCCCGTCAGGGCATGCTCATTGTTCACGATTTGAGCAGGCATGGTGAATGTCCGACGTGAAAAAATCAAAAGATCCAGCGGAAGAAGACCCCGCAGTGTTGGATGGCCCCTTGCTGGATTATGCAGTGGGTGGCGGTTTCGGTTCCCGGCTGATGGGGGGCGGCGCATCGCTGCTGGATCTGATGGCGGACCCGATCCTCTCCAGCACCGCCAGCAAGGAATAACGCTGCGACCCTTGTGCCTGTTTTGCGGCCCTTCAATCCCCTTGCCAACACCTGACCGCCCGCCTATAAGGCGCGCTTCGCACGGGACATCCGGCCAGTATGGGCTGCCGCTTTGTCCCCGAACGCTCTGACTTGAAGGAGATGGAAATGCCCAAGATGAAGACCAAATCGGGCGCGAAGAAGCGCTTCAAGGTCACGGCCACGGGCCGGATCAAGGTTGGTCAGGCCGGCAAACGCCACGGCATGATCAAACGGTCCCGCAAATTTATCCGGAACGCGCGGGGCACCATGGTGCTCTCGAAGCCTGACGAGAAGATCGTCAAGCAGTTCCTGCCGAACGCCTGAGGAGGATCAGCCATGTCTCGAGTTACTGGCGGACCCGCTTCGGCCGCACGTCACAAGAAGGTTCTGAAGAAGGCCAAGGGCTACTACGGCGCCCGCAGCCGCAATTTCCGCACCGCGACCCAGGCGGTCGACAAGGCGATGCAATACGCGACGCGCGACCGCAAGGTGCGCAAGCGGCAGTTTCGCGCGCTGTGGATCCAGCGGATCAACGCCGCCGTGCGCGCCCATGACGAAAGCCTCAGCTACTCGCGTTTTATCGACGGCTTGACCAAGTCGGGTATCGAGGTGGACCGCAAGGTTCTCGCTGATCTGGCGGTACACGAGCCGCAGGCGTTTAACGCGATCGTCGACAAGGCCAAGGCTGCACTGGCCTGATAGCGTCGATTATGCCGAAACATTGCGCCCCGGTTGCCTGATTGCAGCCGGGGCGCAACGCTTTTTGGCAGAGCGTTGTGCCAGCCGTGCCTAACGCCTCAAATCATTGCAGTCCCATGAATAAAGCGGCATAAACTCAGCCCTGCCGCGCGCAGGGTACGTGCCATGCTCACGGCCTGCGGTGGTACAGAACAGGGCAGCAGGGTGTGTTTGATCGCTGCCAGGGCAGGAGGAAAACCGTGACAGCCTTTCGGTCGAATTTCAGCGCATTGCGCCGCCTGCGCCAAGGCGTGGCGCGGGGTGCATTGGGTGCGGGACTGTTGGCAGGGGTTGCCTTTGGCGGACATGTCAGCCCGGCGCTGGCCCAGGGTCAACCGGCATTCTCGTGGGCATTGCAGGGCGTGAAAGTCCAGGTTCAGCCTGGCGCGCCGCTCTCTCTCCACAACCCCGCGGGCTCGAATGACGAGGCGCTGGAGGCCCGTGTCAGCGGTGTCATACGCACCGGCATGCGCCGCGCGACCAGCGGTGTCTTCGTCGGCAGCCGCCCGACCGATATCATGGCGACCGTGCGCCGTTTCGAAGGGCTCTCGACCGGCGAGACCCTGTTGGGCGGTGGCCGGATGGAGGGAGAAATCGATCTCGAGATCCGGGACGCGGCGACGGGGGAGGTACTGGCCAGGCAGACCGGGCTGAGCTTCTCGCGCGGGACGACCAGCGGCCTGCTGGGAATTGGCCGGGGATCCGCCCAGGGGCGCTATGCCGACACGGTGGCGCGGGTGGTGCGCGAATGGGTCAGCGGTCTCGACTGCATCGACGCGTCCTGCAGCCTGGCGAAGAATATCGACCGTTCGGCCCCTACAGCGCTTGCCGCAGCACCAGAGCTGCAGCCAGAGCCTGTCGCGCCGGAACCGATAGCGCCCGAGCCAGAAGAGTCTGTCGTCCAGGTGATCCCGGAACCGGAACCTGAGCCTGTGATCGCCGAAGCTCAGGAGGTCGAGGAAGAGGGTGGTTTCTTCTCTGGCATAGCAGATGCATTCACTGGCGAAGATCCAGGCGAGGAGGCTGAGGCCGAACCAGAAATCGAAATCGCCGCCGTTGAACCGGAACCCGCTGTAGAGCCCGAACCTGTGGTCGAGGCCCCGTCCGCGCCAGTCCCCGCGACCCGTGCCCCTGAACCGGAAACCGAAGCTGAACCCCAAGCAGCGCCCGTGGCCGCCGAAGAGGAGGAAGGCGGATTTTTCTCCTCCATCGCCTCGGTCTTCTCGGGCGACGAGGGCGAAGCTGAGCCGGAACAGAACGTGGAGATCGCGGCGGTTAGCCCAGATCCGGCCCCGCAACCTCAGCCCAAACCGCTTCTGGACCCCGTACAGGACGTGGTCGAGCCGGATCTGGATGAACCCGAGGTGGAAACCCTTGCGCTCGCGCAGCCAGAAGCGCCGGTACCCGACGCCGATCAGGCGACAGTCATCGAACAGCCCGCGACCCCTCGGCTGGATGCCCCGGCCCCTGCCGCCCAACCCGATGCAGGTGACCTTCCTCCGTTGCCCGCTGCCGCGCCGCGCATCGATGAGCCGGAACCGGAGCCGGAGGTTGATCTGGCCGAAGTAACCCCCGCAGCGGCGCCGCGCGCGCCTGAAGCGGTCGAGCCCGACGAGGGCGCGGTGGTCCTTGCCCCCGCCGACAGTGTCGCGGTGGTCCAGCCTGAACTGGATACTCCGGAGCTCGCTCTAGCCACCCCGGATCGCCCGGTGGCCCGTCCCGTTATCGCGGATGAGCCGGAGCCCGATCCCAACCGGATCGCGACTGCGCCATCTGCGCTGGCGCCGGCTGACGTGGCGAGCGGCGATGCGCCCAGTGCTGCGACGCCCGAAACGGCGGCAGAGGCCGGCGATCTGACCGCCTCGCTGACCGCCCCCGACGCGCCGGAGCCGGTGGCGGTTGCCGCCCAGCCTGTCGAACCCGAACCCGAGGCGGATCCGGTGCCTGAAGAAACCTCGCGCGGGACGGAGGCTATACTGGCTCTGGTGAACCCGGCGGCCCCGGTCGCACGGCCAGATCCGACGATTGGCGAGCCCGAAACATCGGTGGTACAGCCCTCGCGCCCCGTCATTGTCGCGCCGGAACCGGATAGCGCAGCACCTGAACCCGCGCCGGAGGCCAGTATCGCAGTACCGGAGCCCGAGCCCGCCGCAGATCCGGATGAGCCCGTGGCGGTCGAAACCCGCATCGCCGCCGCCGATCCCGACAGTGGCGGCCCGACCCTGGCCAATGCGCAGTGGATCGGCTTTACCCCGGCGGTGTCCAGTCAGGAGGGCGGTCGCCCGGGCCTCTGGATCGCGGGGCCTTTCGACCGCAAGCAGCGCAAGGGTTGGATTACCGATACGGCGACCGGCTCGACCACCCGCGTAACCTTCATCTGGCGCGAGGCGGCGCCGGGCAGCCAGGCGCTGCTTTCGGCCGAGGCAGCGCGTGCCCTGGGCCTCACCCCCGGCGACGTCGCCAATGTGGCGGTTTATCTGCCGCGCTGAGGGGGATGCCTTGCGCAACGGGCCTTGCCATGGGCGGATCTCGCCGCTATAGAACCGCTTCCGCTGCGGGTGGGCCTGCGGCGGAGGGATTCGATAGCACGAACAGACGCGACCCGATCAGTTGATCGAGGCGCGAATACGGGAAGGCAAGACGATGAAAGTCAGAAACTCGCTGCGCTCGCTCAAGGGCCGCCACCGCGACTGCCGTATCGTGCGCCGCAAAGGCCGCGTGTACGTGATCAACAAGACCCAGCGCCGCTTCAAGGCCCGCCAGGGCTGATCGGCAGTCCGCGAGCCGCCCAGGCAGCGCGCGGTGAGGATTTGTTAATCCTCGCATTTTAGATATCTCTCCCGAACGCGTTCGACACGATCTCCCCTCGACGGATAGCGACCTTGAGGGGGCGGGACCAACGGCTGGCCAGCCGTCCTTGTACCGAAACCCAAGGCACCGAGGGACAGCCTCAAGCGCCCCTCCAGACCGAGACCCCCGCCAGACACCGGAAATGATCTGCGCGAAGCCTACTCCGCCTTCGCCTGATGCTGCATCGTCGTATCTGGGACGCTGATCAACACTACCATGCTTGCGCATCGATATTGGACAAACTCGAAAATGTGTCCTGGTGATGCGCAAACCTGCATGTCTGCTCAGAGCCCAAATTGCCGATTTGCGTGGGCCCGGTGGAGGTCTGCTTTTCGGAGAGTCGAAGTTCGTGCATCCAAAGAAATCTATGCAATCACCATCAACCCTTTTTGCTCAAGATCGAATAGAGATAACTGTCGCGCCATGAGCCGCGTATTCGGTGATGGTGACGTAACAGGCCTTCCCGCTCCATACCGACCCGTTCCATCAGGCGCCAAGATGCGTCGTTTTTTACATCGGCCGTAGCCCATATTCGGTGCAAGCCCAGTTCGTCAGTACCGATTTGCAAGATTCTACTCACAGCTTCAGTCATGTAGCCCCTGCCTGAATAGTCCGCATTGAGTGCGTATCCGATATCGCCGCTGAGATGTGTGGTGTCCTTTATGGAGATGCGCACCGTTCCGATCACGTGCTTCTTGTCGATGAGTTCAATGATGCAATGATAGCTCCCCTTGCCCCAATCATCGTGCAGTCTCTGGTCCAAGAACGATTTCACGCTGTCGGGCGTTTGCGGCTCGAGCGGGAGAAACTCCCAAAAATAGTCTTTCAACGTATACTCCAGAAGATAGGGGAGGTCTTCTGATCGAAACGGACGCAGACTAAGACGGTCAGTCCGAAATTCAGGCCGTTGAACCACAACACATCATCTTTCACGTATTCTTTCGAACGGATTCAGATTTTCGCACGACTAAAGTACTCACGTAAACCTGCCATTCAACGTATGGCAGGTTTGTCCGCAAAGCGTGCGGTAGGTTGCTCAATCGAACTTTCGCACGTCGTTGATGACCTTGCCGTCATTGGGCAGGGCGCCGATGCCGACTTGTTCCGCTGTGCCGCGCAGTTTCAGGATGTCGCGCATGGCATCTGCGACAGCGGCGGGTTTGGCTTCGCCTTCGAAGCTCAGATGCATCCGGTCGCTGTCGCCTTCGCGGTCGACCGTCAGGCGGGCCTTGGTCAGGCCCATGCGGCGGACCAATTCTCCCACCTGTTCGGGGCGTACGAACATGCCCTTGACCTTGGTCGTCTGATCGGCGCGGCCCATCCAGCCCTTGATCCGCATATTGGTGCGTCCGCAGGGGCTCTCCCCCGGCAGTATGGCGGAGAGGTCGCCGGTCGCGAACCGGGTCAGAGGGTAATCGGGATTGAGGACGGTGACGACCGCTTCGCCCACTTCGCCCGGCTCCAGCGGATCGCCGGTGCCGGGGCGCACGATCTCCAGGATCACGCCTTCATCGACGATCATGCCGGGGTTCGGGCCTTCCACCCCGCCGGTCTCGTACGCGATCAGACCCAGATCGGCGGTGCCATAACATTGCAGGCAGGCGATCCCGGCCTTGGCATAGTCCTTGCGCATCGCGGGGAACAGCGGCCCGCCAGAGACCACTGCCTTGTCAAAGGCTAGCGTCAGGCCCAGTTCAGCCGCCTTGTCGAGCATGGTCGCCAGGAAGTCGGGCGTGCCGACATAAGCCGTAGCGCCCAGATCGGCGGCGGCCTTCACTTGTGCTTCGGTATTGCCGACGCCGCCGGGGATCACCACGGCCCCGATGGCCCGGGCGCCGTTCTCCAGCATGTGCCCGGCGGGGGTCAGGTGATAGGCGAAGCTGTTATGGACTACATCGCCCTCGGCCACGCCGGCGGCGCGGATCGCGCGGCCGAAGCGCCACCAATCAGGGGTGTCGAGCCCGGGTTCATAGATCGGACCGGGGGACTGGAACATCCAGGTGAACTCGTTCGCGGCCCGTGTGGTCAGGCCGCCGAACGGCGGGCGCGCCGCCTGCATCTGCGTCAGGTCGGTCTTGCGCAGAACCGGCAGTTGGGCCAGGGCCGCGCGGTCAGTGACATCCGTGGGCGTGACCCCCTGCAGATGCCGCGCGAGGCCCGGAGCGCGCGCGACGGCGTCCTGCAGTTGCGCGCGCAGACATTCGAACAGCGACGCTTCGCGAGCCGCCGGATCGCGGTGTTCCAGCGAGATTTCGGTCATGGAGCGCTCATCCTTTTTGGGCTTCTTTGCGGGCCTTGTGGGCGGCAGCGAAGGGGTGGCTGTCCGGTCCATCCACCGGGGTCATCCGATCGACTTTGAAGTGTTCGGGCACGAACAGGATATTGGCGCAGCCTTGGGTGCCGAAATGGTTCTCGGCGTTGCCCCGGAAGTTCTCCTTGCGGAAGATCAGGCCTGCCTGCCAGTAGCCGCGATAGTTGAAGGGGGCCATCGCCCCGGTCAGCGCATCTGTTTCATCCGGGTTGCCGTTTTCGAGGAAGATCACCGGCTGATGCTTGCGGATGGTTTCGGCGGCGCCCTCGATCAGGTCCAGTTCCATATGCTCCACATCCGCCTTGATGAGGCGCAGACGGTCCAGGGTCAGCATCTCGTCCAGCGGCCCGACCGGGACGCGCACCTGGCGCGGCGCTTCGCTGCTGCCTTCGATGAAGGGTGCGAGCTGTACGCCGCCGAAATTACGTCCCGCGACCGGGGCGGCGTCGGGGAAGCTGGCGAAGTCGTGCTTCGCCCCCAGCCCCGCATTCAGCGGCACGATCTGGCCAAGCCCGTTGATGAAGGCGTTGGCGTTCAGAACCTGAAAGACCTTGGGCTGCGGCTCGAACGCGAAGACCCGGCCCTGCGGCCCGACCTTGCGGGCGAAAGGCACCGCATGGGCGCCGATATTCGCGCCTGCATCCACCACCACGTCGCCGGGGCGCAGGATCTGGCTGAGCAGTTCGATTTCGCCCTCGCTCCACTCGCCATAATGCGCCAGCGAAGCGCCGATATGGCTGTCGCCCTGGATTGAGGCGAAAAGCCCGTGGCGGCACCGGTCGATCCGGATATCCGACGGTGGGGTTAGGGCAAAGGGTTCGGTCATCTGCTGCTCATCCTCTCAGAACTGGTCACAGCATATCTGAAAACGTGAAGCTCTGCCTATGGGACAAACGTGGCTGGGGGTCACATGCCTAGGAGAGATCTATAGTCTGCACTTGGACATTAATGTTATATAGGTATATATATAGACAAAAAGGAGGCCGCCATGTCCCAACTCGCCTATCTTCAGCCGGATCTCGAACCGCAGGCCGATACTGTGGACGCGGCCGCCGCGATGCGCGGTGTCTTTGCGATTACCGATACCTGGGGTCTGAACACGCGCGAGGTGATGGCGATCCTGGGCCATCCGGCGCGGGCGACGTTCTTCAACTGGAAGGGCGGACGGGTCAAAGGCGTGCCGCATGACACATTGATGCGCATCGGCTATGTCGCCGGGATCTTCAAGGCATTGCAGATCCTCTATTCCGATCCGGCGCTGGCGGATCGCTGGTTGCGCCAGCCCAATGCGGGGCTGGACGGGCACCAGCCGCTGGATCTGATGACTGGGGATACCATGATCGGGCTGGCGCGGGTGCGGGCCTATCTCGACGCCGCGCGCGGGCCCTGGGGGTGAGGCTGCCACCGGCCAGGCTGGTTCGCTGGAAGACCTCCTACCGCATCATCGCCAGCCGCTATCCGCCGATCGATGTGTTCGAGCGCACGGGCATGGATGGCGACGCGGCGGCTGCCCTGTTCGCGCTGGAGCAGAGAACCAAACCGCCGCTCGCACCCGGTCAGGCGATCACCGGGCCGGGCGCCGGGTTCGCGATGGCGCCGTTCCTCTATACCAACCCCAAGGGATCGCGCTTCACCGATGGCAGCTTTGGCGCCTGGTATGTGGCGCGGGCGCTGGAAACCGCGCTCCGCGAGACGGTCTATCACTGGGGCCGGTTTGCGCGGGACAGCGCCGACCCGCCGGGCCGGGCCGAGGATATGCGGGTACTGACCACACCTCTGAACGCGCGCCTGATCCGGGTGGGTGATCTGGGTGAAGATGCTGCCCCGCTACTCGATCCCGACAGCTACGTGGCAAGCCAGCGCTTTGGTGCGCAGGTGCGTGCGGCGGGCGAGACCGGGATGCAGTTCCCGAGCGTACGCCATGCGGGCGGGCAGTGCGCCTGCCTCTATTCCCCACGCGCCGTGACACTCCCGATCAGTCAGGAGCGACACCTGAAATACCATTGGGACGGCGCGCGGGTGGACCGGGTTTTCGACTATAAGCTGGATGCCTGGCAGATCCTCTAGGCGCAAAGGCGTCCCGGACTTGATCCGGGACCTCTGATACGACGGCTGAAGCAGAGGTCCCGGATCAAGTCCGGGACGTCAAAGCACTCAGATCCAGATGTCTGACGTGCAATCCCCGCCGGGATAGCGCGTCTCATGCGCCCGCGCCGGGCCGTTCGGCTCGCCCTTGAAGTCGACGAAGAAGCGTTTGTCGATCTCCAGCCCGCCTTCATCGGTGTTGGCATTCAGCATCACCATGCAGCCGCCCACATCCTTCATGTTGGGATAGAACTGATTGTCCCAGGTCGAAAACAGCGAAGTCGTCACATAGATCCGTTTGCCATCCAGCGAACACTGGATCATCTGCGGCCCGCCCTCGATCCGGTGGCCATTCACCTCCGGGGCGCGGCCCAGCAGACCGCCCATCCAGACCTGGCCAGTGAATTTCGGCGCCGAGGGGTCCGAAATGTTGTACTGCCTCACATCCCCATGCAGCCAGTTGCAGAGATAGAGCCACTGGTCGTCCATCGAGATCAGGTAATCGGTGATCAAGGAGGGCACCTGGATCGGCCAGCCCAGGACATCCACGGGCGGGATATCGATCACCTTCTCCACCACGTTCTTTTTGCCCTTCTTGTAGTAGTGGAACATGTTCGAGCTGAGCGTCGCGCCCACGAAGCCATGGGTCGAGTCCGGATCGTGCAGATAGCGCACTTCCAGGGGGATCATCCCCTCGGCGCCCAGATCCACCGTTTCCTTCACCTTCTTCTTCTTGAAGTTCCAGAAATGGATCTGCTGGCCGTATTTGCCCTTAGCAACATCGTTGAGGTCGAACCCAGGCATGAAGGTGTTGGGCGCCGCCCATTCCGAGCTGACCATCGTGTTGTGGCGTGGCTGATACCAGAAGTCATAGTTGTACTTCATATCGCCGAGGTCGTTTTCCCACCGCCCGATGATGTTGAAATCCTTGTCGAGATGCAGGAACCCGCCCGGGCCTTTTCCCTTGGAATCGCCGAGCATCGAGATGATGATCTCGCTCCCCAAGCAATGCACCGTATGCGGGGCGGAGAGATTGGTCTTTTTCTTGATCTCGTCGCCCGGCACGGTCATGTGCAGCCTGGGCGCCTTGGGATTCGTCGCGGTGTCGATGATGTGCAGATTGGTGGTCCGCACCCCCGGCAGGATCAGATATTGCCGCGACATCGAACTGTCGCCGTGGCAGGAAGAACAAGCGTTCCAGCCCATATGGTGCAGCTCGTCGCCGATCCCCGGCATCTCCAGCCGGTGGATGACTTTCGAGTAGTTGCGCGAGCGCGGATTGCAGTCGATCGTCGCCAGGTAATCAGGCGCCTCGATCCCGGTGCCGGTATAGATCCCGATGGTGTAGAGCAGCTTCTCGCGATCCGCCTGCATCGCCTCCTGTGGCGAGGCGTAGCCGGGACCGCAGCAGGGCGCCTCTACCTTCTTGGCGGCGCGGGCGGGGGCCTTGCGTGTTGCCGCGGTGGTCTTGGTCGCGGCGGTTTTGCTGGCGGCGGTTTTGCTTGCCGTGCTTTTGTTTGCGGCGGTTCTTCGTGCCGCAGGCTTGCGCGTCGTGGTCTTGCGAGTGGCGGGTTTGCGGGGCGCGGCCATGGTGGTCTCCCTTGTGGTCAGGGCGCCCTCGAGAGCGCCTCCATTTGTCTGACAAAAGGGTGACCTGCGTCGCGGGAATTGTAAAGGTTGAACTACGCCCGATTGCTGTGATTAGACCGAGATGTCACGGCAAGGCGATCCGCTGCGGCGTATCTTCGAGCCGGACGATCTCACCCCGCACCTCCAGTTCCAGCTTTACAGTGGTGACATGCCAGCCGAGCGAGCCGAGTTTCTCAAGGTCTTCCGAACTCAACCGGCCGCCCACTGCATCCTTCAACTTTGAGAATGCGAGCGGTCCCTCGGCCAGCACCGCGAGGATCGTCGCGCGCACCGCGTCGAACTTCCATTCCGGGATCCGCGTGATCCCCGACCTGTCGGGATTGGGCGTGCGGCAATCGACGCGCGGCTCGGCCATGAGGGCTCTCACCTCTCATCAGGTGTGGTGCGAAACATTCGTGGCAGCCTGAATACCAGCCTATCGCGCGGCGTGAATACCGGTCACAGAAATTGTGAAGCATAGCATCCCGATATCCGCCCGCAACCTATGCTGTCCCGGGCTTGACCCGGGACCTCTGGTGCACCGCCCGAAGAAGAGGTCCCGGATCAAGTCCGGGACGTGACAGCACCAGCCGCACGCGCCCTCTGCTGCCCGAGCGTCCGGGCAGGGAGATGGGTCAGTTGAGCCAGCGTTTGCGGCGGCGGTAGCTGCGCACGTCCCGGAAGCTTTTACGGCCCTGGTCGGACATGCCAAGGTAGAATTCCTTCACATCCGGGTTCTCGCGCAGCTCCGCTGCGGGCCCGTCCATCACCACGCGGCCCGATTCCAGGATATAGCCGCAATGGGCATAGCGCAGCGCCACATTGGTGTTCTGCTCGGCCAGCAGGAAGCTCACCCCCTCCTGCTCGTTCAGGCTTTTGACGATCTCGAAGATCTCCTCCACAAGTTGCGGTGCGAGGCCCATCGAGGGTTCGTCCAGTAGGATCGTCTCGGGCTTGGACATTAGAGCACGACCGATGGCGCACATCTGCTGTTCGCCGCCGGAGGTATAACCCGCCTGACTCTTGCGCCGCTCCTTGAGACGGGGGAAGTAGCTGTAGACCTTCTCCAGATCCGCATTGATCGCGCCGCGCCCATCCGTGCGGGTGTAGGAACCGGTCAGCAGGTTTTCCTCCACCGTCAGGTGCTCGAAGCAGTGGCGTCCCTCCATCACCTGGATGACGCCGCGTTTGACCAGATCGGCGGGGTTGAGCGCCATGGTCCGCTCGCCGCGATAGGAGATATGGCCCTTGGTCACCTCGCCGCGTTCCGAGTGCAGCAGGTTCGAGACCGCTTTCAGCGTCGTGGTCTTGCCCGCGCCATTGCCGCCCAGAAGGGCGGTGATGCCGCCCTTGGGCACTTTCAGGGAAACCCCCTTCAGCACCAGAATGACGTGGTTGTAGATCACCTCGACATTGTTCACTTCCAGCAATGTGTCGGTCTCGGCCGCGTCCAGCATCTGTGCCTCGTTCGGGTCGGGGATAAAGGTCAAAACGAATGGAGTGAGGCGGCCCCGAAACCGGGGCCGCCCGGTACCGTCAGTTGCAGGCGCGCTCCGCCGTGCCGCTTTCGGCGGCATAGGCTGCAGCATCCTCGGCGATCAGGGCGTCGACCACTTCGCGGTCAGCCGCGATGTAATCCGACACGATCGACCAGGTGCCGGTGCTCGCATCCCATTGCTGGATCGCCCCCAGACCCGGAGGGCCATGGTTCTCGCAGGTCACCTTGAAGGGCTGCATGAAGCCGCCGAGGCCCAGGCCTTCCAGCTTCGCCTCGGTGATCTCCAGCGCCTCCATCCCGTCGCGCATCTGGGCTGGGGTGATCTCGGTCACGCTGTGGATCTCTTGCGCAGTGCGAGCGGCTTCGACCGCCAGCATCGCGGCTTGCATGCCGCGATTGTAGAGTACGGTGCCGAGCTGATCGCCCGCACCCGCCGCTTTGCCCGCATCGACCACGTATTTTTGCAGATCGGCATAGATCGGGAAGTCCGACCCGGTGCCGTGCACGGTGATCGCCTTGTAGCCATTGGCGGCATCGCCCGCGGGCAAGGTGTCGTTTTCGGACGCCGACCACCAGACGCCGATGAACTTGTCCATCGGGAAGCGGATCGATCCGGCCTCCTTGATCGCGACCTGGTTCATCACGCCCCAGCCCCACATGAAGACATAGTCCGGACGCTCCTTGCGGACCTGCAGCCAGGTACCCTTCTGCTCCTGCCCCGGATGATCCACTGGTAGCAGCACGAGGTTATAGCCATGCTTCTCGGCCAGCACTTCGAGGGTACGGATCGGCTCCTTGCCATAGGCCGAGTTGTGATAGACCAGCGCGATCTTCTTGCCTTCCAGGCTGCCGCCTTCCTGATCCTTCACGTACTTGATCATGATCGAGGCCGCATCCCAGTAGGTGCCGGGATAGTTGAACACCCATTCAAAGACCTTGCCATTCGCGGCGGAGGTCCGGCCATAGCCCATCGAGTGGATCGGGATCTTGTCGGCGGATGCCTTGGGGATCAGCTGATAGGTGATGCCGGTCGACAGCGGCTGATAGATCAGCGCGCCTTCGCCCTTGGTCGACTCGTAGCATTCGACGCCCTTCTCGGTGTTATAGCCGGTCTCGCATTCGACCATGCGGATCGGCACGCCGCCGATGCCGCCATCGCGCTCGTTGATCAGGGTGAAGTAATCGGCATAGCCGTCGGCGAAGGGGATCCCGTTCGGCGCATAAGGCCCGGTGCGATAGCTGAGCGACGGGAACACCAGATCCGCGCTCGCCGGTGTCGCGACGGCAAGCGCCGCCGCGGCAAGGGCCAGTTTGAGTGTTGTCTTCATGGGTCTTGTCCTCCCTGAGTTGTCAGACCTGTCGAGTGTAACCCCGTGTCCCGGGATCTTATGGGGCCCGCCCTAATGCGGGAAGGGCCAGAGCCTCAGCTTCTCCTTCACCGTGCGCCAATACGCCGTCAGACCATGGCTTTCCTTGATCAGGAAAAATACGATCAGCGCGCCAACCACGATGATCTGGAAATGCTCGGCGATATCCGTGGGCCAGCCCAGAATGCCGACCAGCACGTTCTTGAAGAAGACCGGCAGGAGCACGATGAAGGCCGCGCCCACCAGGCTGCCGAAGATCGAGCCGAGGCCCCCAATTATAATCATGAACATCACGTCGAAGCTCTTGTCGATGGCGAAGCTCTCGGTAGGTTCGGCCGCGCCGCTCCAGACCGCGAAGTAGAGCGCGCCGGCGAGGCCGATATAGAAGCTCGAGATAGCAAACGCGCTCAGCTTGGCCATCAGCGGGTTTACACCAATGATCTCGGCCGCGATGTCCATATCGCGGATCGCCATCCAGGATCGTCCGAACCGCCCGCGCACCAGGTTCCGCGCGGCCCAGCCGAAGATGAACAGGATGAAGAGACAGAAGAGATATGTCGCCCAGGGCGCCGTGTTCGGCCCCGTTACCTCGATCCCGAACGCCGTACGCGGGGGCGCCGTGATCTGCCCCGTGGGCGAGTAGTTGTAGGCCCATTCCCATTTATTGAACAGCCAGACCAGGAAGAACTGCGCCGCCAGCGTGGCGACCGCCAGATAGAACCCCTTGATGCGCAGGCTCGGCAAACCGAACAGCACGCCGACCCCGGCCGCGATCAGGCCCGAGAGCAGCACCACCAGCGTCATATCCATCCACGGCATGCCGGTCATCAGCTTGTAGGAGGCATAGGCCCCCACCGCCATGAACCCGCCCGTGCCCAGGCTGACCTGCCCGCAATAGCCCATCAGGATGTTCAACCCGATGGCCGCCAGCGCATAGATCAGGAAGGGCAGCAGAATGGCCTTCTCCCAATACGGCGTGATAATGAAGGGGATGACCGCGACCGCGAACAGGATCGTCGCCCAAAACGCCCAGCGATCAATCGCAATCGGAAATGTCGCCTGATCGGCGGCATAGGAGGTCTTGAACTGCCCAGCTTCGCGGTAGAACATCAGAGGACTCCTATCCAAATGTCCATCTAGGCGAACCGCCAAAGGCGAGCCTTAGCTTTTCCATAAAGCCGCCCGGGGCTTTTCCTCCGGCGGCTTCGAAGGCTTCATATCGATGGTCGATGATCGGCTTGAGTGCTGTGAAAATCTCATCAGTCTCGTCGACCTTGTATGTCTGATCCTCCGGCACCGCCGTCGAATAGTCCTCGAGATATTTCCCGGTCTGCAGGTAGTAGACCCGCGCGAAGTCATCCGCTGAACCAACCAGAACACCCGAGAAGAACTTCGTGTCGAAATGCTCCTCCAGGAAAACGCTTCCCGTCATCGAACCGGTTCTGACCTGCTCCGCAGCCTCCAGCGTTGCAGCGTGAGCTTGCTCTGTCACGTCCCGTCCGTTCTCATCGACCGCCTGGAAGCGTCCGAACTCGAGGCCTCTAACAACCGCCCAGCGGAGGAAAAGCCCAATATGCACCCATGCGTAATGCTCGGGCGCGCCGTCCTCCAGGCTGTCGATATGCCAGTCGCCGCGGTCGTAATTCACCGTCACACCCTCTCGATGATCTTTTCGCCGAACAGGCCCTGGGGTCGGAACAGCAGGAAGAGAAGGGCGAGCATGTAGGCGAACCAGTTCTCGGTTGCCCCCCCGATCATCGGGCCGACATAGAACTCGAACAGCTTCTCTCCGACGCCGATGATCAGCCCGCCGATGATCGCACCGGGGATCGAGGTGAAGCCACCCAGCATCAGCACAGGTAGGGCCTTGAGCGCGATGAGGCTCAGCGAGAACTGAACGCCCGATTTCGCCCCCCACATGATGCCCGCGACCAGGGCGACGAGGCCGGCGACGGACCAGACCACCCACCAGATGGTTTCCAGCGAGATGCCGACGCTGAGCGCCGCCTGGTGGTCATCCGCCACGGCGCGCAGTGCGCGGCCCATTTTGGTATACTGGCTGAAGAGCGTCAGGCTGACCACCAGCAGTACGGCGACCACCGCGGCGGAGATCTCCAGCTTCTCCACGAACATGCCCGTCGCATCGATGATCGTGTCGGAGGGGCCGGAGGGCAGGCCCACATCCAGCACCTTTACGTTCGAGCCCCACATCAGGTCGCCGGATCCCTCCATCACGAAGGCCAGGCCGATGGTCGCCATGAAGAGGATGATACCCTCCTGCCCGACCAGCGGGCGCAGCACGACGCGCACGATCAGCTTGGCCATCAGCGCCATGAAGCCCAGGGTCAGCGCGATGCAGAGCGCGACGAACCAGATCGGTGGCTTGCCCTCCTCGGTCACTGGCGGGTCATAGAGGTGATGCGCGCCGCCCCCGAAGATCCAGTCGATCAGATGCGCGAACGGCACCTGGCCCGTCAGGAGCCCGACCAGGGTCAAGGCCGCCAGCAGGGCCATAACCCCTTGAGCAAAATTGAAAATCCCCGACGCCTTGAAGATCAGCACAAAGCCAAGTGCGACCAGCGCATACATCACTCCGGCGAGCAGGCCCGAGATTACCACTTCCCAGAAGAACGGATCGGTTAGGAACATGGGGCACTCTCCGCAAGGTGCTTCAATGACTTCCAGGTCTCGCAGGTTTTACCCAGCAAAGTGATCACAGCGCCCAAAGCGCCCATGAGGGTGATCCCGAACAGGTCGAAATAGGTTTTATCAGCCAGACTGGCGTTTGCCGACTTCTCTGGGGACCACAGAGCCAAGACAAACAGGATCAGGGCGGAAGCACCCAAACCCAGGCTGATCCTAACCTGCGCTTTGACCAGCTGCTTGAGGTCAGGGCAGGCATCAGTCATGGCTGACCCCCAGATAGGCATCGATGACCTCCTGGTTCGCGCGTACCTCGTCGGGCGAGCCGTCGCCGATCTTGCGGCCGTAATCCAGCACCACGACGCGGTCGGCGATGTCCATGACCACGCCCATATCGTGTTCGATGAGCGCAATCGTCGTGCCGAATTCGTCGTTCACGTCCAGGATGAAGCGGCACATATCCTCCTTCTCCTCGACATTCATGCCGGCCATCGGCTCGTCAAGCAGCAGGAGCGAGGGTTCGGCGGCCAGCGCGCGGCCCAGTTCCACCCGCTTTTGTAGGCCATAGGGCAGGCGGCCCACAGGCGTCTTGCGGATCGCCTGGATTTCCAGGAAGTCGATGATCTCCTCGCATTTGCGCCGATGTTCCACCTCTTCGCGCTCCGCGGGGCCGGACCAGATCGCTTGCCAGAAGAGGTTACGCTTCATCTTGGTCAGCCGACCGGACATGATGTTGTCGAGCGTGGTCATGCCGTGGAAGAGCGCGATGTTCTGGAAGGTCCGGGCGATCCCCTGCTTGGCGATCTGATGCGGCTTCATCGGCCCGCGCTTGGCTCCGTGGAACCAGACCTCGCCCTCCTGCGGGTGGTAGAAGCCGTTGATCACGTTCAGCATCGAAGATTTGCCCGCGCCATTGGGTCCGATGATGGCGCGGATCTCGCCTTCCAGAATATCGAACGAGATGTCCTTGAGCGCCGTCACGCCGCCAAACCGCAGGGTGATGTTCTTCATCTCCATCACCGCATCGCCGATGGCGCGCGGCTCGATCCCGTGATCGATCTCCTGATGGGCGTAGTCGGTATCGTCCTTGGCGGCTTCGGCAACCGGATGGCTCATCGGTGTCTCCTCAGGCCGCTTTGGCGGCGGTGGGCGCTGTCGCCGTGTCGCGAATGTCGAGCCGGGCCGAGATCGATCCCTTGCGCCCGTCCTCGTAGGTCACCTCCGTCTCGGTATAGACGCTCTTCTCGCCGCTATAGAGCGCATCGATCAGGTCGGCATATTTCTCGGATATCGTCTTGCGTCGGACTTTCTGGGTGCGGGTCAACTCGCCGTCATCGGCGTCCAACTGCTTGTGCAGGACCAGAAAGCGGGTGATCTGGCAATGCGAAAGCATCGGGTCGTCCGCGAGGCCGCGATTGGTCTCCTCCACATGATCCTGCATCATCTGCATGACCTGCGGGTGCGAGGCCAGTTCCTGATAGGAGGCGTAGGCGATATTGTTGCGCTCGGCCCAATTGCCGACAGCGTTGAGGTCGATATTCAGCATCGCCATGCAACTGTCGCGGCCATCTCCGAAGACCACGGCCTCGTAGATGTTCGGAAAGAATTTCAGCTTGTTCTCGATGTATTTGGGCGCGAACAGCGCGCCGGAGGCCAGTTTGCCTACGTCTTTCGCCCGGTCGAGAATACGCAATTGCCCGCTGCGTTCATCCATGAAGCCCGCATCGCCGGTCGCGACCCAGCCTTCCGCGTCCTTGGTCTCGGCGGTCGCTTCGGGGTTCTTGTAGTATTCTTGGAACACGCCAGGCGAGCGGTAGAAAACCTCGCCATTGTCGCCGATCCGGATCTCGACGCCCGGGGTCGGCACGCCCACGGTTTCCAGTTCGACCGCGTCATGAGGGTGCTGGGTGATAAAGACGCTCGACTCCGTCTGGCCGTAGAGCTGTTTCAGGTTGATCCCGATCGAGCGGTAAAACTCGAACAGATCCGCGCCGACCGCCTCGCCCGCCGTATACCCCACGCGGACCCGGTTCATGCCCAACGTGTTCTTGAGTGGGCCATAGACCAGCAATTCGCCCAGCCACAGCTTGAACTTGTCGCCCGCGCCCAGCGCCTCGCCGGCCGAGCGTTTGGCCGACATTGCCTTGGCATGGCCGATGAAGACGCGGTAGAGCCATTGCTTCAGGCGCCCTGCATCCTCCATCCGGATGGTGACGCTGGTCAGCAGCCCCTCGAACATCCGGGGCGGCGCGAAGAAGTAAGTCGGGCCGATCTCGCGGATGTCGTGCATCAGCGTATCCTGACTTTCCGGGCAGGCGATGCACATACCGGTGGTATAGGCCTGACCCATCGAGAAGATGAAATCGCCGACCCATGCCATCGGCAGATAGGCGAGTGCGGAATCGGTTTCGACCAGGCCGTCGAACTCCGCCGCCGCCCGGGCCATCATCAGGATGTTGTTGTGGCTCAGCACCACGCCCTTGGGCCGCCCGGTGGTGCCGGAGGTGTAGAGCATCACGCACGTATCGTCGCCTGTCGTGCCTGAAATCGTCTGATCCAGCCCGGCGCCCAGTTCGGACTCCGCTGCGCGGCCCATCTCCTGAATTTCGGCATAGGGATGCAGTGTCGTGTGATCGTATTTCCGCAGGCCCCGGGGGTCGTCATAGATCACTTGACGCAGATTGGGCAGGCGGTCCTGGATCGAGAGGATCTTGTCCACCTGTTCCTGATCCTCGACGACCACGAAGGTCACCTCCGCATGGTCGAGGACATACTGCATCTCTTCGGCCACGCCGTCGTGATAGATCGGTACCGGGATTGCACCGGCCATCTGGGCTGCCACCATCGACCAGTAAAGCCGGGGCCGGTTGGTGCCGATGATCGCCATGCGCTCGCCCGGCTCGAGGCCTAGTTTGCGCAGGCCAAGGGCGAGGGCGCGGGTCTCTTCGGCCACCTCGCCCCAGGTCCAGCTCTGCCAGATCCCGAAAGCCTTCTCGCGGCTCGCGGGGCGGGCGCCACGCAGGCGTGCATTCTCGATCAGCAGTTTTGGAAACGTATCTGCGGCTCCAGATGCGACAGCACCCAAGGTCGATCCTCCCGTTATGCGCCAGCTCTTGCGGCCGGTCGCGGTGTCACACCTGTCAGATTGGCGGATCTTGCGCCGCCCCAGCGATAGAAGCCGAGCGGGTGAAGGAGGTCAAGCCCCGAAAATGAACAATCGTTAATTTAATTGTGAGTCTGGAGGGTGTTGGCGGGACATAAAAAGCCCGCGCCGGGCGGCGCGGGCTTGCGGATTGTTCAGACCCAGAGGTTTCAGGCTTTGATCGCCTTGCGGCCCTTGCCGTTCGCGATCTTGATTGTCCGGGCTTTCAGCGCCTCCGGCACCTCCCGAATCAAGTCGATATGCAGCAGGCCATGCTCCAGATTGGCGCCCGAGACCTGCACATGTTCGGCAAGCTGGAAGCGGCGTTCAAAACCGCGCTCGGCAATGCCGCGATGCAGGAAAGTCTTCTCGACGCTGTCTTCAACCGGCCGCTTGTTGGCGGTGACGGTCAGCTGGCCCTCTTTCACTTCGATGGCGAGGTCATTCTCGGCAAAACCGGCCACCGCGAGGGTGATGCGATACGCATCGTCGCCGGTCTTTTCGATGTTGTAGGGCGGATAGCTCGGCGCGCTAACGTCATGGGTCATGACCTGATCCAGCATATTGGCCAGACGGTCGAAGCCGACGGTGGAGCGATAGAGCGGGGAAAGATCGAGTGTTCGCATGGGATATACCCTCCATTAGAAGCGATAGATCATGTGGCCCCCCAGATGGGCGGGCCGGTTGCAGTCGTCTTGGCCCATATCTGGCGCCCGGACTTCCCCGAGATGGGAAGAAACTCGCGGCGTTTCAAGAGGGGTAGTGGCACGCAAATTTTCGATTGTTTACAAGGCGTCCCGCTGCGGCATTCCGCGCAAGCCGGTTGACATTCGGCGGCTGAAAGCGGATATCCGCTCCACGGTTTTCGGCTGACGCGTGAGCAGCCTGCACGCAAATCCATATTTCCCGTGCACAAAACCCAGCCGCCCGCGCCGGGCAGATCCAGGACACAGCCCTGGGGTTCGGCCATCGGGGCGCACCTAACCGGTTCCCAATTCACGCGGGGTGCTTTCGATCCAGCCGTCCGACCGGGCCCCGGTCGGCGCGAGAGCCGGATCGCAACCGCAAACGCGATGCCGCCGCCCCATGGGCGCGTGGCCCACGATATGTGCCGCCCATGGGCCGAGAGCCTGCCGGGCGCAAATGTAGAGGCAGTCATTTGACTCAGTTTAACGACCTGGGGCTCTCCCCAGCGATTTTGAAGACCATCGAGAAGCTCGGCTTCGACGCTCCGACACCTATCCAGCGAGAGGCGATCCCGCATGTCATGCGCGGGCGCGACCTGATGGGTCTGGCCCAGACCGGCACCGGCAAGACCGCTGCGTTCGGCCTGCCCCTGGTGCAGCAGTTGCTCGATACCCACGAGCGTCCGGCGCCCAAAGCCGTGCGCGCGCTGATCCTGGCGCCGACGCGAGAGCTGGTGAACCAGATCGCGGAAAACCTGCGCGCCTATGTGCAGGGCACCAAGCTGCGCGTGGTCACGGTTGTCGGCGGTGCCTCGATCAATGTGCAACGCCAGAACCTGCAACGCGGAACCGATGTGCTGGTGGCGACACCGGGGCGGCTGCTGGACCTGCTCGACCGGCGCTCGGTCACCATAGATACGGCGAAATTCCTGATTCTGGACGAGGCGGACCAGATGCTGGACCTGGGCTTTATCCATGCCCTGCGCAAGATTGCGGGCCTGGTCGGTCAGCCGCGCCAGACGTTGTTGTTTTCGGCCACCATGCCAAAGCAGATCGAGGAACTCAGCCGCGCCTATCTGGAAAGCCCGGTGCGGGTAGAGGTGGCCCCTCCCGGCAAGGCCGCCGACAAGGTGCGCCAGTCGGTCCATTTCCACGGCGATCAGAACAAGCTGGATCTTCTGAAACAGTGTCTGGCCGACCGCCCGAACGCCCTGTCGCTGGTCTTTGCGCGCACCAAGCACGGGGCCGAGAAGGTGATGAAATCGCTGGTGGCGGCGGGTTTCCAGGCCGCCTCGATCCACGGCAACAAAAGCCAGGGTCAGCGCGAGCGCGCGCTCAAGGCATTCCGCAACGGCGAAGTCCGCGTGCTGGTCGCCACCGATGTCGCGGCGCGGGGGATCGATATTCCTGGCGTTACCCACGTCTATAACTTCGACCTGCCGGAGGTCGCTGAAAGCTATATCCACCGGATCGGGCGCACGGCGCGCGCCGGTGCGGATGGCGAAGCAATCGCTTTCAGCGATGCGGGCGACGTGCATCTGCTGCGCGCGATCGAGAAGCTGATGGGCCGCGAGGTTCCGGTGGCGAGCGGCATGCGCCCGGCGGAGGATCCCTCGCAACGCCGCGGGCGTGGGGGTCGAAACGGCGGTCGCGCCGGTGGGGGGCGCAACGCAGGCGGGGCGAGACCTGCGCGTAATCAGGCTGGGGCGCCTCGTCGCGGCAAACCGCGCAAGCCAAAATCCGCAGCAGATAGCACTGTCGGCCAGCCAGCCGGGGCTAAACCGAAGCGACCGGCCAAGTCGGGTGCGCCGGGTGGGGGACAAAATCGCAGACGCCGGCGCCCGCGCAAGGCGGCAATGGCCTGAAGCCCGCGCGGCGGTCAGTTCAGACGATAGAGGACGTCGCCAATGGCGGCGTCCAACCGGACCGCCCAGGCAATGGGTCTGCCGTTGGGACGGCTCATCGCCGAGATGACGCCGATCAGCCGACGCTCGCCATCGACTTCGGCAAAGATCGGCGAGCCCGAGGCACCGAATGTCACATCGCATCCCAGCGCCATGACCGGGCCTTCTTCGCCCAGGATCTTGCAGCCCTGCTGCCGGGTCAGCGCGTGCGCCCGGTCGCGGCGATAGCTGATCAGCGTCAACGGGGCGTCATTACCGGGCGACGGCGCCACCGAAAAGAACGGCGCGGATTTGGCGGGAATCGGATCCCTCAGACGAATCACGGCAAGGTCGGCGCCGATCTGCTGCAACTCGTCGCCCTTCGCCGACAGATACTCAGAATGGATGATGAGTTCGGAGGCCACCGAATGCCCCACCCGTTGGCCTTGCCGCCAGCCCGCGACGAAGTGGATATTGCCTGGCGCGTGGGGCGCGCCCGTGCGATCCGAAATCACGCAATGCGCTGCTGTCAGGACCAAATCTTCGGAAATCAGCGTGCCGGTACACATGCCCCGTTCGCCGAAATTGGCGATATTCACGCGCCCGACGGCGCGCCAGGGCACATGCTCTTCCGCCGTCAGCATACGCAGCCGGTCGAATTCCAGCGCCGAGGCCGGGACGGTGGCCATAACAGCCACGGCCAGTGAGGTCAGAAGTGCTCGCAACATCCACCGCACGATAGCGCGCGGCATCCGGCTTGGCGAGGAAAGATCCCGTGAAGTTACTCCGCAGCGAGGACAGGTTCTTGCAGATGCTCCAGCGTCTCGGGGCAGGGTCCGCCCGTCGCCCAGTCCAGCAACTGCGCCGTGTGAACGATGGGCAGCGCTGTGCCCGAGCCGATTTGCATCATGCAGCCGATATTGCCCGCCGCGATCACCTGGGGCGATGTCGCCTCGATATTCGCGACCTTGCGGGTTTTCAGCTCGCCCGCGATGGCCGGCTGCAGGATGTTATAGGTGCCTGCCGAGCCGCAGCAGAGATGCCCCTCAGCCGGTTCGACGACCTTGAAGCCCGCCTTGCGCAGCAGTTTCTTGGGCGCCTCGGTCACCTTCTGGCCATGCTGCAGCGAGCAGGCGGCGTGATAGGCGACCCGCAGGAAGGGGATGTCGGTGTCGCCCAACCCCGTTTCCTCCATGAACTCGCTGATATCGCGGGTGATGGCCGAGACGCGGGCCGCATCCTCCGCCATCGGCGTCAGGCGCAGCATGTAACCGTAATCCTTTACGGTCGTCCCGCAGCCGGAGGTGTTGATGATCACCGCATCCAGCCCCTCGCCATCGATCTCCGCCGCCCAGGCGCGGATATTGGCCTCGGCCGAGGCGTGAGAAGCCTCGGTCTTGCCCATATGGTGGGTCAGCGCACCGCAACAGCCGATGCCCTGCGAAATCACCACGTCATAACCGTGGCGGGTGAGCAGGCGGATGGTGGAGGCGTTGATTTCGGCATCCAGGGCCATCTGCGCGCAGCCGGTCATCAGCGCGACGCGGCCCTTGCGTTTGCCTGTCGCGGGATGCACCTGCGGTTCGTCGTGCAGCGCCGGGGGCTCTACCCGTTTGGGCGCCAGGGCCAGCATCGCGCCGACGCGCCCCGGGATGACGCTTGCCAGCGGGCTCGCCAATTTCGCGCCCAGCATGGCAACGCGGAAACGTTGCGGATAGGGCAGGATCAGGCTGAGGATCCAGCGCAGTCCCCGGTCGTGCCAGGGGCGGGTATAGGTCTTCTCGATATGCTCGCGTGCGTGATCCACCAGATGCATGTAGTGGACGCCGGAGGGGCAGGTGGTCATGCAGGCCAGGCAGCTCAGGCAACGGTCGATATGTTTGACCGTGTGCTTGTCCGCAGGTCGGTCGTTCTCGAGCATGTCCTTGATCTGATAGATCCGGCCGCGCGGGCTGTCCAACTCGTCCCCCAGTACCTGATAGGACGGGCAGGTGGCTGTGCAGAACCCGCAATGGACGCACGAGCGCAGGATGTCGTTGGCCCGCGCAATACCAGGATCTTCCAGTTGCTTTTCGGTGAAGTTGGTTTGCATCAGGCCCTCATGCGCCCGGGGTTCAGAATGCCCGCAGGATCGAATTTCGCGCGCAACCCGTCCGAGATGCGGGCCAGCGGCGCGGGCTCGGGCTCGAACACGTCCACGGCGGCGCGGGTTGCTGCGCTGGCGCGGATCAGGGTGGCGTGGCCGCCCTTGGCCGTGGTCTCCGCCCGGATGGCCGTGGCGCCGGCATCGCCATCCTCGGGCACTTTCAGCCAGATCAACCCGCCGGCCCAGTCATAGATCGCCTCCGCCCCACGCGACGCCTTGAGCGCCGCGACGATGCCCGGCGCGTCGGAGGGTTTGACCGAGAGACGCCAGACCGCGCCGTCGGTACCGGCGAAGGCCTCACAATCGCGGATCTGGCGCCAAAGGGTCTCGTGGGCTTCCCCCTTGATCCGCTCGACCGTGCCAAAGGCGGCGAGATGGCTGGCCAGCCCGTCGGCGCGATAGGAGGCCTGTTCGGCCATGCCCTGCACCCGCAACACGGTTTTGCCTTGCAGATGCGCGGCGCCCGAGACATCGAAGGGGGCGGCCATCGCCTCGGCCATCGCGGCCATGGCCCGGGCATCATCCAGCCCGTTGATCACCAGGCTGAGCGCGCTTTCAGGCTTTGGCAGCAGCTTGAACCCGATCTCCGTCAGCACCCCAAGCGTGCCATAGGATCCGGCCATCAGCTTGACGAGATCATAGCCGGTCACGTTCTTCATAACCCGGCCGCCATTCTTGATCGCGGTGCCCGCGCCATCGACAAAGCGCACGCCCAGCATCGCGTCGCGGCACGCCCCTGCCTGCAACCGCCGGGGGCCGGAGGCCGCGACCGCAACCGCACCTCCTATGGTCGGCGTGCCTTCGGTTCCCAGGAGCGCACGGTGATCCACCGGTTCGAAGGGCAGGATCTGGCCCTCGGCCTCCAGCGCCGCCTCGATCTCGGCCATCGGGGTGCCGGCCTGCACCACCAGGGTGAGCGCCCCGGGTTCGTAGAGCGAAATCCCGCTAAGCGCCTTGGTCGAAAGTGTGCGCTCCGCCTGCACCGGACGGCCGAGGCCCATGCGGGTGGCGCCTCCCTCGATCTCCAGCGGGGTCTTCGTGGCGGCGGCTTCGGCCACTGCCTCGGCCAGCGCGGCCTCGGTATCCGGCGACAGGATGCTCATCCCCGGCGGCTTTCCGAAACGTGAAGCGGAAAGACTTTGGCCGGGTTCAACAGCCAGGCGGGGTCGAACACGTCTTTGACATTCATCTGCGCCTCCAGATCCTCGGCGCTGAACTGGTCGGTCATCAGATCGCGTTTCTCGACCCCGACGCCATGCTCACCACTTAGGCAGCCGCCAGCTTCCACACAGGCGCGCAGGATGTCCTCGCCCAGTCGCTCAGCCTTTTCTAGGTCGCCGGGCTTGTTGGCGTTGTGGATGATCAGGGGATGCATGTTGCCATCGCCGGCGTGGAAGACATTGCCTACCTTCAGGCCGTATTGATCGGCGAGCTCGGCGGTTCGGCGCAGCACGTCCGGCAGTTTCGAGACAGGAACCGTGCCATCGAGGCAGATATAGTCGCCCAACTGGCCCATCGCGCCAAAGGCCGATTTGCGGCCAAGCCAGATGGCTTTCGATTCCGCCTCCGACGTGCTTTCGCGCAGCACCACCGGGTTGTGGCCCTGAGCGATTTTCTTGATCTGAGCGAGTTGCTCTTCGATCTCGATATCCGAGCCTTCGACTTCCACGATCAAAAGCGCTTCGACATCCAGGGGATAGCCCGCGCCCGCATGGTTCTCGCTGGCGTGGATGCAGAGCTTGTCCATGAACTCGATTGCCACCGGGATAATGCCGGATTTGATGATATCCGCCACGCATTGGCCCGCGGTCTCCGAGCTGTCGAAGCCCATCAGGACCGGACGCGCGCCTTCTGGGCTGGCAAGAATGCGCAAGGTTGCCTCGGTCACGATGCCGAGCTGCCCCTCCGACCCGCAGATCAGGCCCAGCAGGTCATACCCTGCAGCGTCCAGATGCGCGCCGCCGATCTCGACGATCTCGCCTTCGATCGTGACCAGCTTCACGCCCATCAGATTGTTGGTGGTGACACCGTATTTTAGGCAATGCGCCCCGCCGGAATTCATCGCGATATTGCCCGCGATGGCGCAGGCGAGCTGGCTGGACGGGTCGGGGGCATAGAAAAACCCTTCGCCCTGCACGGCGCCGGTGACGGCGAGATTGGTGATCCCGGTCTGCACTCGTACCGTCCGGTTCGGATAGTCGACATCGATCACCTGGTTCATGCGCGCGACCCCCAGGATCACGCTGTCCGCCGTTGGCAACGAGCCACCAGCCAGCGAGGTGCCGGCGCCGCGCGGCACGATCGGCACCCCCATCGCGGCGCAGATCTTCATCGCCTCGGCCACTTCCTCGGTCGTGCGGGGCAGGATTACAGCTAGGGGCGGACAGCGATAGGCGGTGAGCGCATCGCATTCATAGGCCCGCAATTCCTCGATCCGGTGGATGACCCCATCGGGGCCCAGCAGATCGCCCAGCCTGTCGACCAGGGCTTCACGCTTCTTGATCACCGTTGAGTTCGGTTCGGGCATCTGCATGGCTGAGTCTCCCATGACGGCTTTGCGCAGATTGGTATGTTTTTTTTACCAATACAGCAATCGTAGCATTCTTTCAACGGATGAGGCCGTGCAATTGCGCCGCAGGGGAATGACTTTGCGCAGCGTTCAGGCAGGTAGACCGGCGTGCATTGCCCAGGCAATCAGGGCACGACGGGCCGAAACCTCGCCCGACAGCCTGTCTTGCTCTAGAAGTTCGGCGATCTCCGGCAGATGCGCGAGGCGCAGCGCGCGCTTGACTGGTCCGATCGAGGCCGGGCGCATCGACAATTCGCGAAAGCCCAGGGCGGCGAGGGCCAACGCCTCGAGTGGGCGCCCGGCCTGCTCGCCACAATACGAGAGCCGTGTGTCATGGGCCGCGCAACGTTCCACCACATGGCGCAGGAAGCCCAGATAGGCGTGGCCTAGGGTGTCATAGCGTTGGCGCACCCGCTCGTTCTCGCGATCCGCAGCGTAGAAGAACTGCATCAGATCGTTGCCGCCGATCGAGATGAAATCCGCCTCGGCAAAGAACCGGTCGCTGGCAAAGCCCAGGGACGGGGTTTCGAGCATGCAGCCAATCTTCAGCCCCGCAGGCGCCGCATGGCCAAGCCGCGAGAGGCGGGCGACCTCGGCCTCCACCATCTCGCGGGCGCGGAAATACTCGCTCTCATCCGTCACCATCGGGAACATGATCGACAATGCGCGCCCATTGGCCCCCTTGATCAGCGATTGCATCTGCATCCGAAACAGGAGCGGACGGTCGAGCCCCACACGGATCGCGCGCCAGCCGAGCGCTGGATTCGCCTCCTCCGACCGCCGCATGAAGGGCAAGAGCTTGTCCGAACCGATATCGAGTGTGCGGAAGACGACTTCCTTTTCTGCCGCGGAGTCGAGCACGCGGGCGTAGAGCGCGGCCTGCGTCTCGCGCCCCGGCAGGCTTTGGCGGATCATGAACTGCAATTCGGTGCGGAAAAGACCCACACCCTCGGCCCCCGATGCTTGCAGCGACGGCAGATCGGCCAGTACGCCGCCGTTCATCTTCAGCCCAACCCGGGTGCCGTCCTTCGTCACCGCCGGTTTGCCGACCAGCGAGCGATAGACCTCCTGCGCCTGCGCTTCCAGCGCCACTTTCTCGGAAAACGCGTTCCTGACCGAGGTTTCGGGACGTAGATGCACCCGGCCTTCGGTCGCATCCACAACGATGCTGTCGCCCGGATTGACGTCGCGGGTGATGCGTTCGGCCTGGATGACCATCGGCAGCGCCATCGCCCGCGCAACGATGGAGGCGTGAGAGGACAGCGAGCCTTCCTCCAGCACCAGGGCGGAGATCCGGGGGCGCAACTCCATCAACTCGCCCGGCCCGATGCTGCGTGCGACCAGAACCGCGCCCTGGGGCATCGGCGGGTCGTCGCCCGGCCCTGCAAGATAGCGCAGCAGCCGGTTGGCCAGGTCATCCAGATCCTGAAGACGCTCGCGCAGATAGGCGTCCGCCACCCGTTCCATCCGCGCGCGGGCGGCGGATTGCACCTTTTCCACCGCGACCTCGGCGGCGAGGCCGCTGTCGATGGCCTCGGTCAGGCGCTGGTTCCAGCCCTTGTCATGGGCGAACATGCGATAGGCCTGCAGGATATCGCGATGCTCGCCATCGCCGCCCAGCATTTCGCCGTCGATCAGCGTGTCGATGTCGTCGCGCAACGCTTCCATCGCGTCCGAGAGACGTTGGCGTTCCGTCGCCACATCCTCGGCAATCGGATCGAAGACCACCAGGCGCGGCTCGTGCAGATGGGCGGTCCCGTCCGCCAGGCCTTCGGAGACGGTGATGCCCTGGATCATCACCGGGCCGACACGACGCCCGGTTCCGGACAACGTGCCATCGGTGCCGCGGAAGGCACCGGCCTCGGTCATCTCGGCGATGACCATGGCGACGATCTCTAGCGCCTCGACCTCCTCCTCGATATACTGGCGCTGGGTCTTGTTCTGCACGACGATGACGCCGATCACTTCGCCCAGCCGCTGGATCGGCACGCCGAGGAAGGATTGATAGATCTCCTCGCCCGTCTCGGGCAGATAGCGGAAGCCGGGGGTGTTCTGCGCGTCGTCTGTGGTGATCGGCTCGGCCCGCTCGGCGATCCGGCCCACCAGACCCTGGCCCACGCGCAATCTGGCGGAGTGGACGGAATCCGGGTTCAGCCCCTCGGTCGCGCATAGTTCCAGGGTCCGCTCGTCGCGTTTCAGATAGATCGAGCAGACCTCCGCCACCATGTTGGCGGCCACAAGGCGGACCACCTGGTCAAGACGCTGCTGGCCATCGCCCGCCCCTGCCAGAACGGCACGGAGCGTTCGCAGCAAGGCCCGCGATCCCCCTTTGTCGGCGGGCATGGTCTGCCCTCCTTCCGGTTAGTGGCTCAGGCGTCTTCCAGTCCAAAGGCCTTGTGCAGCCCCTGAACCGCCAGTTCCATGTATTTGCGGTCGATCAGGACGCTCACCTTGATCTCCGAGGTCGTGATGACCTTGATGTTCACACCTTCTTCGGCGAGGGCGGAAAACATCGTCTGCGCGACACCCGCATGGCTGCGCATGCCGACGCCGACGATCGAGACCTTGGCGACCTCGTCATCCACGATCAGCCCGGCATAGCGGATATCGTCCTGTGCGCGGGCCAGGGCGTCGCGGGCCTTCTCGACCTCGTCGGTCGAGACCGAGAAGGTCATGTCGGTCGCGCCGTCCTCGCCAATATTCTGTACGATCATATCGACATTGACCCCGGCATCGGACAGCGGGCCGAAGATCGCCGCCGCCACACCTGGACGGTCTGGCACCTTGACCAGTGTCACCTTGGCTTCGTTGCGGGAATAGGCGACCCCGCTGACAACGTTCTTTTCCACGATTTCCTCCTCGTCGCAGACAAGGGTTCCTGGCTTGTCCTCGAACGAGGACAGAACCTGCAGGCGGACCTTGTGGTTCATGGCAAGCTCGACCGAGCGGGTCTGCAGCACCTTGGCGCCGAGGCTCGCAAGCTCCAGCATCTCCTCGAACGAGATCTTGTCGAGCTTGCGAGCGCGGCGCTCGATCCGTGGGTCGGTGGTGTAGACGCCGTCGACATCCGTGTAGATATCGCAGCGTTCCGCACCCAGGGCGGCGGCGAAAGCTACGGCGGTGGTGTCGGACCCGCCCCGGCCCAGCGTGGTAACCCGGCCATCCGGGCCGATGCCCTGAAAGCCCGCGATCACCGCGTGCAGGCCCTCGCCGAACTTCTTTTCCAGATTTTCGGTCTCGATATCCTCGATCCGGGCGGCGCTATGCGCGGCGGAGGTGCGCACCGGCACCTGCCAGCCCTGCCAACTGCGCGCGGGCACGCCAATCTCCTGCAGGCAAAGCGCGAGGAGACCCGATGTCACCTGCTCGCCCGACGAGACCACCGCGTCGTACTCGCGGGCGTCATAGAGGCCGGGACCGTTGCTGCCCGGATGGCTTGCGGCCTCACGAACCCAGCCGACCAGCTCGTTTGTCTTGCCCGACATGGCCGAGACGATCACCGCCACGTCATAGCCGCGTTCGACCTCGCGTTTTACGCGGCCTGCCACATTGCGGATGCGATCCAAGTCGGCGACCGAGGTTCCACCGAACTTCATCACCAGCCGGGGTGCGTGCTGGGACGGGGGCTGCGGCGACTGCGGCATTCAAGATGCTCCGAGGATGGCGGTATCGCGCGGGCGCGACCGGGACGCGCCCCTATATCCTCCGCTCTCAGCAACCGCAAGGGTTGCGCGGGGATGGTTGGGGGGAGTTGAACGCGGCTCAGGTGAAGGCCGCGATCCGCTCTGGCTCGGGCCGCGCAAGCTGGATGGCCTCGGCCAGGTCGATATCGTGATTGAAAAGCGCCCGGCCCACGATCGCGCCCGCGATGTTGTAGACGTATTTCAAAGCCGAGATGTCATCCATCCGCTTCACCAGGCCCGAGGAGATCACCGGCGTCGCGGTCGCCTCGGCGAGGGCTGAGGTCAGCGCGATTGATGAGCCCGGCTCGTCCAGATCCCGGTCGATATCGGTGAAGATGATCGCGGCCAGCGGGGTTTCGTCGAAGGCACCCACGAAGCCGACCGGGTCGAAGGCGGTCGTCTCGGTCCAGCCCTCGGCCATGACCTTGCCCTGCCAGCAATCGATTGCCAGAACAATCTGGTCGGGAAACGCCTTGGCGGCGGCCTTGACCATCGCGGGGGCGCGGATCGAAGCCGTGCCCATGACCACGCGCCCGGCGCCCGCATCGCACCAGTGATGCACGCGCTCCAGCGTCCGAATGCCGCCCGCGACCTGAACCGGCACCTGGGCTTTGCGAATGATTTCACGGACCAGGTCCTCGTTCGAGCCTGTGCCCGCCACCGCGTCCAGATCGGTAACATGGATCCATTCTGCACCGGCGGCGGAAAACTCGCGCGCTTTCTCGACCGGGTCGACATGCCAGATCTCGGGCTCCGACATCTGACCCCGGATCAGGCTGACCGGCCGACCGGCCTGCAATTCGATGGTGGGATAGATCTGCATCGCACGCCTCCCGTGTCGTTGTGGGCATGGCGACAGCCTACACTCATAGGATGAGCAAGTGCGAGGGAATATGCGCCCTCAGCCGTCCAGGCGACGCATGAAAGGCAGGGGGGCGACGGGAATCCCCTCCTCGTGCAGGGCTTTGGCGTCGGCGGGGTTCGCCTCGCCCCAGATGCCGCGCGCTTCGGCCTCGCCAAGATGGATGCGGCGCGCTTCATCGGCGAACTCGGCGCCGACGTAATCCGATTCGGCCTCTACCTTGCGGCGAAGGTTCGCCAGCGCGACCTCAGCCTCGGATCCAGGGGTGGATAGCGGGGCGTCGTCTTTGGGTTTGTCGCTGGCAAGGGCGGGCGCCATCAGGGCGCGGTCGACCTTGGCTGATCCGCAGAAGGCGCATGCGACAAGGCCCCGATCGCGCTGGCTCTCGAACGCATCGGAGCCTGGAAACCAGCTCTCGAATTCATGTCCCTGCTCGCATGCAAGCCTGTAGAGGATCATGCCGCCACCTCGGTCCCTTCCCCGGCATCAGTGTCAGGGTGATATATGACGGTTGGATGAACGTATTTCCAGTTCTGGTTCGTCGATTGGCTGTGATAAGTTGTGATATATCGCGCAAACGGGTAGCGGATATGGGTTTTCGACTCTTCGATGCAAGGCTGACAACCGGGTTTGGCGCTGCGCTCGCCGGGGGACTGGCGCATGTGGCAACGGAAGATCCGGTGCTGGTCATCGGCGCCGCGTCCATCGGCGCCATCGCAACTGCTTTCCTCGCGATCCGCGCGCCCTCTGGCACGTCCCCGAGCCTGTCAATCGCCGAACCGCCAGCGCCCAGCGATGCCCCGCATCCTGGCGGCCTGGCACCCGGGCAGGGCCGTGCGCTGCTGGAGCATTTGCCAATGGGGGTCATGCTGATCGACCGCCGGGGCACGATCATCTTCGCCAATCATCATGCGGGCGAAATCTTCGGCGGAGCCGGGCTGCTGGAGCATCCGTTCTCGATCCTGCGCTCGCCCAAGCTAGTCGATGCGATCGAGGGCTGTCTTTACGGCGCGCCGTCCAGCACAGTTGAGTTTGCCCGGCCCCGGGTGCTGGACATCCATATGCGCGCCCACGTGCTGGTACTGGAGCCGGATGACCCGGACCTGCCGGATGAGCGGGATGCGGCCGTTCTGGTCGTGGTCGAGGATGTGACGGCGCTGCATCGCACGCTGGCGCTGCACCGCGACTTCATTGCCAATGCGAGCCACGAGTTGAAGACGCCGCTGAGCTCGATCACGGGGATCATTCAGACCGTGCTGGGCCATGCCCGCGATGACCCGCAGGCGACCGAGCGGTTTCTGGGCATGATGGCCAGCCAGACAGACCGGATGCGCCGTCTGGTCGAGGACCTGCTCTCGCTCAACAGGATCGAGCTGAACGAGCGCATCGCGCCGCGCGATCCGCAATCGGTGATGACCATCGTTGCCGAGGTCGCCGACGCCCTGCAACAAGCGGCAGAGGACCAGGGCATGAACCTGACCATGGTGCCACCGACCGACCCGAAGGTGATGCTGTCGCAGGTGCGCGGCGATCGCGAGGAACTGGCGCAGGTCTTCCGCAACCTGGTGGAAAACGCCATCAAGTATGGCCTCACGGGCACCGAGGTCGCGATTACGACCCGCCGCGACGGCGAGGAGCATCCGGGCATGATCGGTGTTTCGGTTCGCGACCATGGCCACGGCATTGCGCGCGAGCATCTGCCGCGACTGACCGAGCGGTTCTATCGCGTCTCGGTCAGCCGCTCGCGCGAGAAGGGCGGCACTGGCCTGGGCCTCGCCATCGTGAAGCATATTCTCAACCGTCACCGGGGCGAGTTGGAGATCGAGTCCGCCGAAGGCGAGGGATCGACCTTCACCGTCTGGCTGCCGATTTTCGAGGCCGAGGCGGTGACCGGCGCAAAGGCCGGCACCAAAACACGTACGAATCAGGCAGACGCAGCCTGAGCCTGGGTCATAGGTGATCTCGCTCCGAAAGGGGCCTGAAGGTCAGGTTTCGCATCGTGTCCTGCTTTGTGCGTCGGGCGTCGTCCAGAACCGCGGAACTGTCTGATCAGAAAGCGAAATAAAGATTTCGCGATACAGCGGCGCGAGTGTCACGAAACTGATGCAAAAGGCTTGTAGTCAGAATGCGTCAAACCCGTCGTTTTGTTCACTCCAAGTGGAGACAAACATGAAATCCTCTCTCTTCGGCTCCGCCTTCGCTGTCACCGCCTTCGCTGTCATCGCAAGCTTGACGATGGCGGGTGATGCGGCTGCACGCGATCAGATCAAGATCGTGGGGTCCTCGACTGTTTTCCCGTTCTCAGCGGCGGTTGCCGAAACCTTCGGCAAGACCACGGCTTTCAGAACACCGGTGGTCGAGTCGACCGGTTCAGGCGGCGGCCTGAAGCTGTTCTGCGCCGGGGTCGGCACAGAGCATCCGGACATCACGAACGCCTCGCGTCGCATGAAGGCCAAGGAGTGGAAGCTCTGCAACGAGAACGGCGTGATCGATATTGTGGAGTCGATCATCGGTTTCGACGGCATCGTGGTCGCCAATGCGAAGTCGGGCCCGGACTTCACTGGCCTGACCCGCGAGATCCTGTTCAAGGCACTGGTGAAAGGCCAGGGCGAGCCGCAGATGTGGTCGGATATCGACCCCTCTCTGCCGGCGGTGAAGATCGAAGTGCTGGGCCCGCCGCCGTCCTCGGGCACCCGCGACGCGTTCGAGGAACTGGCAATCCAGAAGGGCTGCCAGAAAGCGGGCCTGGAGAAGGCTACCTGCAAGAACGCCGAGATGCGCGACGATGGCGCCTATGTCGATGCGGGCGAAAACGACAATCTGATTGTCTCGAAACTGACCGCGAACCCGAATGCAGTTGGCGTCTTCGGGTTTTCGTTCCTCGACCAGAACGCCGATAAGATCAAAGGCGCGACGGTCGGGGGTGTGGAGCCGACCTTCGAGAACATCGCTGCGGGCGACTATCCGGTGTCGCGCTCGCTCTATTTCTACGTGAAGAAAGCCCATGTGGGCGTGGTTCCGGGCATTGCCGAATACGCGGCTGAATTCGTCGGAGAGAATGCGTCGGGCGAGGACGGCTATCTCACTGACAAGGGTCTGATCCCGCTAGAGGAAGATGCCCATGCTGACAATGCCGGTCGGGTGACGTCGCTAACAGTCATGACCGGCGAGGAAGATCTGCACTAGTCTCTATCCGGGCGGGGCCTGCGCCCTGCCCGACCCTTTTTGCCGAGCCGGTATCTGAATCGCATGTATGTGTCGCTGATCGGTGGAGAATGACGATGCTGTCCCTGTCGCTCCTCTTGATCATCCTGCTTGCGCTGATCTCATTTGTGGCAGCGCGCCGCCGCGCCGTTGCAATCACTCCTGACAATGGCCGTAGCCTGCATTCGCGGCCCAGCTATCACGGGACATATTGTCTGCTCTGGGTACTGATCGCCGGCATCGGCGCCTTTATCGTGCTGGACATCGCGATGACCGGGCATCTGCAATCCTCGGTCTTCGATGCGATTGAGAGCTTAACCCCGGGGATGAGCCAGATCGAGCGCGAGCTGATCTTCTCGGACGCACGCAAGATCGTGGATGGCGGGATCGTCTCCACCACCGACGAGATCCGGCTGCAGGTCTCCGAAATCTACGCAAGCAAGAGCAGCCTTCGCCAATGGGTGGTCGCGATCGGCGCGATTGCCGCGGCCAGCGCGGCGCTGGTGCTGACGTTCCGCCAGATCAACATTGCTTTTCGCGCGCGTAATCGGGCGGAGCGGATCTTGCGCGGTGTGCTCTGGTGTTCGGCAGCCATCGCGATCCTGACCACGTTCGGCATTGTGCTCTCGCTGATGGGTGAGACTCTGAACTTCTTCCTGGTGCAGATCGACGGGCATTGGCAGAGCTTCTTCTTCGGCACGACCTGGAGCCCGCTCTCGGGTGTGCATACGGGCGAGATGGACCACACCAAGGTAGGCTCGATCCCGCTTTTCGCCGGGACGCTGATGATCACCGTGATCGCCATGCTGGTCGCGGTGCCGATTGGCCTGATGGCTGCGGTCTACCTCTCTGACTTCGCCTCGCCCAATGTGCGCAGTTGGGCCAAACCGCTGATCGAGATCCTGGCTGGGGTGCCGACGGTCGTGTACGGGTTCTTCGCGGCCATCACGGTTGCGCCGTTTATCCGCGACGTCGGACAGGGGGTCGGCCTGGACGTGTCGGCGCAATCCGCGCTGGCGGCGGGGATTGTAATGGGGATCATGATTATTCCCTTCATCTCCTCCCTGTCGGACGATGTGATCAATGCGGTGCCCCAGTCGCTTCGCGACGGCTCCTATGGCCTCGGCGCGACCAAGGCCGAGACGATGCGCAACGTGATCCTGCCCGCGGCGCTGCCCGGCATCGCCTCGGCCGTGCTGCTGGGCATCAGCCGCGCGGTGGGCGAGACGATGATCGTGGTCATGGCGGCCGGGCAGGGCGCGAACCTGACCTGGAATCCGCTAGAGGAGGTTACCACCGTGACGGTCCAGATCGTCATGCTGATCCTTGGCGATACCGATGCATCGACTGCGGCTGGTCCGGCCTACACGCTGGGATTTGTTTTGTTTTTCATCACGCTGATCTTGAACATCATCGCGCTGCGGATCGTTCGGCGTTACCGCGAAATGTACGACTGAGGGGCAGGCAATGGCATCGATCGACATGACATCGCTCTCGGCCGTGCATGGGTCCGAGGCCGCGGATCGCCGGGCGAAAGCGCGCAAGCGGTCGGAGTGGCGGCTGAAAGCCTATGGCATTCTAGCGATTGCGCTGGCCGCACTGGCGCTGGGGATCCTGATTTCGACGGTGATCACCAAGGCGGCGACCGTGGTCTTCGAGTATTATGTTTCGCTGGAGACCCAGATCGAGCTGGACGACCAGGAGCGTGCGATCCTGACGGACCCGAACCCTCACCTGCGCCTGTCGCTGAATGGTGTGGTCAATGACGCGATGAAGGCAACGGTCGACCGCAAGCTGCCCCGGCGCGAACGGCGCGAGTTGCTGCGGCTGCTTTCGAGCGATGCCGGGCTGGAACTGGGCGATCAGGTCAAAGCCACCCCCGACCTTATTGGCCACGACTACCTCTATCCCGCGCTGCTGGATGACGAGGTTCAGATGTACCTGAAAGGCGGCCTTGGCCGCCTGCAAGATGCGGGCAGCGCCGGGTCCCTGCGGGTTGCCGAGGGCGCGGATGGCGAGGCAATCGATCTGACCTTCGAAGCCGGCTCGATGATCGAGGCGCACGAGGTGCTGCGCGAGCAGCGCGCGGCACAGGCCCGTCAGGCCCGAGCCGAGGCTGACCGTCAGTCGAACGCGATCCGCGTGACCGAGCGCGACATCGCCGGTGCGGATGCGTCCCAGAAAGCCGTCCTGCAAAATGCGTTGGAGGGTTTCACCGCGCAGCGCGACGCAGCGCTGGCCAGGGCGGAGACGCTGGACGCGATCGCCCAGAACCCCGACAGCCGGATCACGCTGACCCCCGACGATCCGAGCGTCCTTGTCCGTCTCTCCGGTGGCTGGTTGAAAGTGACCGAACTTGGCAAGACCGGTGCTGCGGCGACAGTGCTGGAGCCGCCCGAGACGCTGGGCAGTTTCACCGAGGGTGACTGGTCGGCCGAGTTTCTCGAGCGCCCCGAAGCCGCGCGCAACCTGTCTGACCGCCAGATCGCCTGGGTGGAGACCTTCAACCGCTCGGGCCGGATCGTCAAAGAGTTCAACACCCGCCTGCTGGCCAGTTCCGACAGCTCGAACGCCGAACTCGCGGGGATCTGGGGCGCTATGGTGGGCTCGTTCTGGACCATGCTGGTGACCTTCGCGCTGGCGTTCCCGCTGGGCGTCATGGCGTCGATCTATCTGGAGGAATTCGCGCCAAAGAACCGGATCACCGACTTTATCGAGGTGAACATCAATAACCTCGCCGCCGTCCCCTCCATCGTCTTTGGCCTGTTCGGCATTACCGTGCTGATCAGCGGAGTGCAGCTTTTCGGGGTGGACCTGTTCGATGGGCTTTTGCGGGCACTGGTCGAGGACCCGCGCTCGACCCCGCTGGCCGGTGGTTTCGTGCTGGCGCTGATGAGCCTGCCGACGATCATCATCGCGGCGCGCGCGTCGATCCGCGCTGTACCCCCTTCGATCCGCGATGCGGCGTTGGGGATCGGGGCATCAAAGCTGCAAACCTCGACCCACCATGTGCTGCCACTCGCCATGCCCGGTATCCTGACAGGCTCGATCATCGCGATGGCGCAGGCGCTGGGCGAAACAGCGCCGCTGATCATCATCGGCATGAACTCCTTCATTCAGGAGGCGCCTACCGACCCGACCGAGAAGGGCAATGTTCTGCCCTCGCTGATCTATCTCTGGAACAACAACTCCGAACGCCTTTTCGACGGCAAGACCGCCATGGCGATCCTGGTGTTGCTGATTTTCCTGATTGCAATGAATGCGCTGGCGGTTCTACTTCGCAAACGCTTCGAGAGGCGGTGGTAGGATGAGGGATACCGGATCGATGACAGGCATCAAGTTCACCGCCCGCAACGTGAATGTGCACTATGCCGACACCCACGCGATCAAGGATGTCGATATCGATATCGAGGACCGGTCGGTCACCGCGTTCATCGGCCCGTCGGGTTGTGGCAAGTCGACCTTTTTGCGCTGCCTGAACAGGATGAACGACACGATCGATATCTGCCGCGTCACCGGTGAGATCCATCTGGATGGCAACAACATCTACTCGCGCGATGTCGATCCGGTGCAGTTGCGCGCGCGCGTGGGCATGGTGTTTCAGAAACCCAATCCGTTCCCGAAATCGATCTATGACAATGTCGCCTATGGCCCGCGTATTCACGGGCTGGCCGCGAACCAGGCCGAACTGGACGATATCGTGGAACAATCCCTGCGCCGTGCGGCGATCTGGGCCGAGGTGCAGGACCGGCTGGATGCGCCTGGCACCGGGCTCTCTGGCGGTCAGCAGCAGCGCCTCTGCATCGCGCGGGCGATTGCGACGGCGCCCGAGGTGTTGCTGATGGACGAACCGTGCTCGGCCCTCGACCCGATCGCGACCGCACAGGTCGAAGAACTGATCGACGAACTGCGCGCCAGCTACTCGGTGGTGATCGTCACACACTCGATGCAGCAGGCCGCCCGGGTGAGCCAGAAAACCGCGTTCTTCCATCTGGGCGAGGTGCTGGAATATGGCGAGACCTCGAAGATCTTCACAAACCCCGACCACGAGAAGACCCAGCAATATATCACCGGGCGCTTTGGTTGATTGAGGCGAGGAGCGACCCCATGACCAGACATATCGTTTCGTCCTTCGATGATGAACTGAAGGAAATCTCGGCCCGCATCTCGGAAATGGGCGGCATGGCCGAAGAACAGCTCAGCCGCGCCCTGGAAGCGGTGGCCAATCGCGACAACGACATCGCCAACGAGGTGATCGCCAACGACCGCCGCATCGACGCGATGGAGGTTACGCTCGAGGAGATGACGATCCAGCTTCTGGCGCTGCGTCAGCCGATGGCGCAGGACCTGCGCGAGGTGGTGTCGGCCCTGAAGATCGCCTCGACGCTGGAGCGGATCGGCGATCTGGGCAAGAACATCGCCAAGCGGGCGCTCTACCTGAACGAGAGCAAACCTCTGCGCATCTCGTCCCCGATCGTGCGGATGGGCCGTCAGACCCAGACCCTGGTGGCCGAGGTGCTGGATGCCTATACCGCGCGAGATACCGCCCTCGCGGTCAGTGTGTGGAAGCGCGATATCGAGATCGATGAAATGTATAACTCGATCTTCCGCGAGCTGATCACCTATATGATGGAGGACAGCCGGACCATCGGGCTCTGCTCGCAGCTTTTGTTCGTGGCCAAAAACCTGGAACGGATCGGCGATCACGCGACCTTCATTGCAGAGATGACTTACTACGTCGTCGAAGGCGAGCATCTAGGCGACGATCGACCGAAAGGCGAACCGCTGAGCGAATTGCCAGAGACGGACGCGAACTGAACGGCGGGATGTTCCGGATGTCGGCCAAGATACTGGTTGTGGAGGACGAGGAGGCGCTGGCCGCCCTCCTGGAATACAACCTGGCGAAGGAGGGTTTCGATCTCAGCGTCGCGCGCGATGGCGAGGAAGCGCTGCTGACCTTGGCGGAAGGCGGACCGGACCTGGTGTTGCTCGACTGGATGCTGCCGGGTCTCTCGGGGATCGAGATCTGCCGCCAGATCCGCGCCCGGGCGGCGACACGCGATACGCCAGTGATCATGCTAACGGCGCGCGGCGAGGAGGAGGACCGGATCCGAGGTCTGGACACCGGGGCGGATGACTATCTGACCAAGCCATTCTCGATCCCCGAACTGATTGCCCGGGTGCGCGCGCTGCTGCGCCGCTCGCGCCCCACCCTGTCGGCGGATGTGTCGAGCTTCGGCGATCTGACGCTGGACCGTGAAACCCGGCGCGTGCGCCGCGCCGACCGCGAGGTGCATCTTGGGCCTACCGAGTTCCGGTTGCTTGAGACATTGCTTCGCCGCCCTGGCCGGGTCTTCTCGCGTGAGCAGTTGCTGGACCTGGTCTGGGGCCAGGACGTATATGTCGAAGCACGCACTGTCGATGTCCATGTCGGCCGCCTGCGCAAGGCGCTCAACCGCAGGGGCGAACGCGATCCGATCCGCACGGTCCGTGCGGCAGGCTACGCCTTGGACGAAACCTACGCCATCTGATCGCGGCTTCGCGCCAATCGGAGTGCGCTACCGCGCACACGACTATGCTGTCCCTAAGAAAACGCCGTTGAAGAAACAGCGGTTTGGCGGGACAGAACGCCAACGGTATCCGCCGGGCCAGCGATCAGTTGAAATGCTGCTTCTTCAGCGGCATTTCCTCTGATCGCAAAAAAGGCGTGCGCGCCTTGGCGCGCTCCGTTTAGGTCGATGTTGGGATCAGCGCGAGGCACGAGCCCGATCGCGGCGGGTCGACATCGGCTGAAACGCGATCGCCACATGGTGTTCGCAATAAGGCTTGCCCGGCACCGCGGGAAGGCCACAGAAGAAGAAGTTCTGCTCCGCCGGATCGCCGATCGGCCATTTGCATGTACGCTCGGTCAATTCCAGCAAACTCAGCTTCTTCGCCATTTTCTCGATCTCGGCGAGGGTGGCGCGGGCGGCTTCCTCCTCCGGCGTCGGCAGACCCGGTGCGCGGGGCTGGCTGGCATCGCGGATCACTGGAGGGATACGTGCCGGCGGTGCCGCAGGTTTGGCGGGCTCGGGCGTGGGCGACGGGGTTGCTGCGGCTTTCGTCGCCTTCGTCGGTGCTTTCTCGGCAGCTTTGGGTTCTTCCGAAGGCGTGCCCGGCGTGCCACTGCCGCGGTTCGACAGTCCCAGGCGATGCACCTTGCCGATCACCGCGTTGCGGGTCACGCCGCCCAGCGATTTAGCAATCTGGCTGGCGCTCATGCCCTCGGCCCACAATTCCTTGAGTTTTTCGACACGTTCGTCGGTCCAGGACATCCGGTTCTCCTCGGGCAGATGGCATCCGCGATCGGGTATGCGCGGCATATCGGGCAGGTTCGCTAATCGAGACCCTATTGTAAGACATGTCCCGCGCGTTACAAGGCATCCAGTCACAGCAAACCCCAGGAGATCCCGATGACCCCCACACATTCCATGGGCACGCGGCGGTTTGGGCGGGTCAATTGGCTTGGCACTCGCACGCTCTATCTGCGCGAGGTGAAGCGGTTTCTGAATGTGTGGACGCAGACGGTGTTGGCGCCCGTGGCCACGTCGATCCTGTTCATGGTGGTCTTCACGCTCGCTTTCGCCGCCCGGCGCGGCCCTGCGGGCGAGGTGCCTTTCGAGGTCTTTCTGGCCCCCGGCGTGATGATGATGGCTGTCATTCAGAACGCGTTTGCCAACACCTCCTCCAGCGTGATGATCGCCAAGGTGCAGGGCAACATTGTGGATACGCTGATGCCGCCGCTCAGCCCTGGAGAGTTGCTTGCCGGATATGTGCTGGGCGGTGCGACGCGGGGCGTGGTCTGCGCGGCCGCCATCGCGCTCTTGGTTCTGCCGGTGGTCGGGGTGGGCATTCTGCATCCGCTCTGGCTGATCTATTTCGTCTTTGCAGGCAGTCTGATGTTGGCCCTGGCCGGGCTTTTGGCCGCAATTTATGCGGAGAAATTCGACCAGACCGCCGCCATTACCAATTTCGTGATCTCGCCGCTCAGCTTTCTTTCGGGTACGTTCTACTCCATCTCGGTCCTGCCGGAGACATTCCAGACGCTCAGCCGGTTCAACCCGTTTTTCTATCTGATCGATGGCGCGCGCTATGGCGCGATCGGTGTGAGCGACGCCGACCCGTGGATCGGTCTTGCGGTCACGTTCGCGATCAATCTGGTCCTGGTTTTCACGGCCTGGCGATGGCTGGCGAGCGGATATCGCCTGAAGTCGTGAGCCGCGCCTAAACGTGCCGCTGGATTGACTTTCTTCGTCATCGCGGGCATGAACAAGTTCGCGCCCCCGGGTTAAGGCCTCACGGGGGCGATTTTCGTTTCTGAGGCCGATTTAAGGAGAGACTGACGTGATCGCGCCCGTAATGCCCACCTATGCAAGGGCACCGCTCGAGTTCGAGCGGGGCGAGGGATCTTGGCTCACCACCACCGATGGCAAGTCCTATGTGGATTTTGCTGCCGGCATCGCGGTGACCGCCCTTGGCCATGCCCATCCGAAGCTGGTTGATGCTTTGGAAGCGCAGGCGCGACGTCTTTGGCATGTCTCGAACCTCTATGACATCCCCGAGCAGAAGCGGCTGGCTGAACGGCTGGTGGCCGAGACTTTCGCCGACACGGTCTTCTTTACCAATTCGGGGACCGAAGCGGTCGAGGGTTGTATCAAGACCGCGCGCAAATACTGGAGCACGCGGGGCGAGGATCGGGTCGAGATCATAACCTTCGCAGGCTCGTTCCACGGGCGGACCTTGGGGGGCATCTCAGCCGCGGGTTCGGAGAAGATGGTCGAGGGGTTCGGCCCGATGGTGCCCGGCTTCACCCATCTTCCCTTCGACGACCGCGACGCGTTGCGCGCCGCTGTCAGCGACAGGACGGCGGCCATCATGGTCGAGCCTGTCCTTGGCGAGGGCGGTATCAAGCCGCTGCCGGTGGAACGTCTGAGGGATCTGCGCGCGCGCTGCGACGAGACCGGTGCGCTGCTTATTCTGGACGAGATCCAGTGCGGCATGGGCCGGACCGGACACCTCTTTGCGCATCAGCGCGCGGGGATCACCCCCGATCTGATGGCGATTGCCAAGGGGATTGGCGGGGGCTTTCCGCTGGGAGCCTTCCTTGCGACCGAAGAGGCCGCGAAGGGCATGATCGCCGGCACCCACGGATCGACCTATGGCGGCAATCCGCTGGCCTGCGCGGTCGGCGATGCGGTGCTGGAGGAGGTCGCCAAGCCTGAATTCCTCGATGGCGTGAAGGCCAAGGCGGGCTTCTTGCGCCAGCGTCTGGCAGAGCTTGCGGATACCCACGACCTTATCGAGGAAGTGCGTGGCGAGGGGCTGATGCTGGGCCTTCGGGTCGCGGACGGCTCGGCCAATACCGATCTTGTCAATGCCGGTCGCGATGCCGGTGTCCTGACGGTGCCGGCGGCGGAGAACGTGGTGCGCGTCCTGCCCGCGCTCAACATTTCCGAGGAGGACATGGCCGAGGGCGTGCGCCGCCTGGATCGGGCCTGCGAGGCGATGGCCGGGTCATGACGCATTTCCTGGACCTAGACCGGGTGCCAGCCGATCAGCTGCGCGCCATCCTTGCCGATTCCGCAACCGTGAAGCAGGCCCGCGAGGGCCTGCCGAAACTGACGCCCGATACAGAGCAGCCGCTGGCCGACCGCATCGTCGCATTGATCTTCGAGAAACCCTCGACCCGGACGCGGATCAGCTTCGATGTGGGCATCCGCCAGATGGGTGGGCAGACCATGGTGCTCTCGGGCTCGGAGCTTCAGCTCGGCCATGGCGAGACGGTGGCTGATACGGCCCGTGTGCTCAGCCGCTATGTCGATGCGATCATGATCCGCACCTTCCAGCATGCGACTCTGATGGAATTGGCCGAGAACGCGACGGTGCCGGTGATCAACGGGCTGACCAACCGTACCCATCCCTGCCAGATCATGGCTGATGTCCTGACCATGGAGGAGCATTCCGGCCCCATCGCGGGCAAGAAGATCGTCTGGTGCGGCGATGGTAACAATGTTTGTGCGAGCTGGATCCAGGGGGCAGCGGCGTTTGGTTATGATCTGGTATTTGCTGGACCGGAAACACTGGACCCTGACCCGGATATCGTAGCTGCCGCGCGCGCTGCCGGCGCACGGATCGAGATCGCCCGCGACCCGGAGCGCGCGGTCGAAGGTGCCCATGCGGTCGTCACCGATACCTGGCTGTCGATGCATGACGATGTGACCGCGCGCGACCGGCGCCACAACCAGCTTAAGCCTTATCAGGTGAACGCAGATCTGATGGCGGGGGCCGCGGAGGATGCGTTGTTCCTGCACTGCCTGCCCGCCCATCGCGAGGAGGAAGTGACCTCGGAGGTGTTCGACGGCCCGCAATCGGTGGTGTTCGATGAGGCGGAGAACCGGCTGCATGCACAGAAGGGCATCTTGCGATGGTGCCTGCGCTGAGCAGGTTGAATTGGGCATTATAATGCTAAATATCGGGCATATAGTGAATAGATTTCCGCCTGACAGCAGCCCGACAGGTTGAGATCGGCTTTATAATGCCTTTACGCTGGTGTCATGTCAGCCGAGGCCGTCAACATGATCGATGTACGGACCGAGCCATCCAGATACCGCCATTGGCGGCTGGAGGTAGATGGCGCAATTGCCTGGCTGACAATGGATGTCGATCCGGCGGGCGGGCTGTTCGATGGCTATGAGCTGAAGCTGAACTCCTACGATCTCGGTGTGGATATCGAGCTTGCGGATGCGGTGACGCGGCTGCGCTTCGAGCATCCGGGTGTCAGGGCCGTCGTTCTGCAATCGGGGCAGGAGCGGGTGTTCTGCGCAGGCGCCAATATTCGCATGCTGGCGGCGACGGATCACGGCCACAAGGTCAATTTCTGCAAGTTCACCAACGAGACGCGCAATCTGATGGAGGCGTCGGGCGCCGAGGCCGGGCAGCTTTACATCTGTGCCATCCGCGGCTCCTGCGCGGGCGGCGGGTACGAATTGGCCCTGGCCTGCGATTGGATCATCCTGGCCGATGACGGCAATTCCAGTGTGTCCCTGCCGGAGGCGCCGCTGCTCGCGGTGTTGCCAGGAACTGGCGGGCTGACCCGGGTCACCGACAAACGCTACGTGCGCCGCGACCGGGCGGATGTATTCTGCGCGATGGAAGAGGGGCTGCGTGGCAAGAAAGCGCTGGATTGGCGCCTGGTCGATGAGGTGGTCGCGAATTCAAAGTTCGACGACGCGGTCGCGGCACGCGCGCGCGTATTCGTCGATGAATCACTGCGGAAGGGGCAGGGGACGGGTGTCGCGCTGACCCCAATCGAGCGCGAAGTCGAGGAGGGCCGGATCACCTACGCCACCCTGGAGGTCACGATCGACCGCGACGCCGGGCGCGCGGTGCTGGCGATCATCGGGCCGGAGGGAGCGCCGGCCGCGATGGACGCATTGACGGCGGAGAGTTGGATCCTGCGGGCGGCGAGAGAGCTTGACGATGCGATCTTGCATATGCGGCTGAACGAGCCAGAGATTGGCTTGCTGTGCTTTGCCAGCCAGGGTGACCTGGGCGCGGTGATGGCCCATGAGGCGATGCTGCTGGAGAATGCCGAACATTGGCTGGCGCGCGAGATCCTGCTGTTGTGGAAGCGGGTTTTGAAGCGGATCGACCTCACTTCGCGCTCGCTGGTTGCGCTGATCGAGCCGGGCTCGTGTTTCGCCGGGGTGCTGGCGGAGATCGCACTCGCTTGCGATCGCAGCTACATGGCCGAGGGCACGTTCGAGGGTGACAGCCGACCCGAAGCGGCGCTGATGCTGACCGGTACGAATTTTGGGCCGATGGGCATGTCGAACGGATTGACCCGGTTGCAGACACGGTTTCTGGGCGATGACGGAGCATTGGAAGCAGCGAAGGCCCAAACTGGCGAGAGCCTTTCGGCGGAGCAAGCGGAGGATCTGGGTCTGGTCACTTTCGCCTATGACGATATCGACTGGGAGGATGAAGTGCGGATCTTCCTGGAGGAGCGCGCGAGCTTCTCGCCCGATGCGCTGACGGCGATGGAGGCCAATCTGCGGTTTCCGGGGCCGGAGACCATGGAGACGAAGATCTTTGCCCGGCTGACCGCCTGGCAGAACTGGGTGTTTCAGCGGCCCAACGCCGTCGGTGCGGCGGGGGCCTTGCAACGCTATGGCACCGGGCAACGGGCCGAGTTTGACCGGAAGCGTGCTTTTCGCGGCTGGTGAGCAGCAGACAGCTTTGGTGATTGCCCTGACCGATAGTGCGAATTAAGTCTTCAT
>JBCCDU010000021.1:0-53858 GCA_039030715.1 Pseudomonadota bacterium | reverse complement strand
GGCATCGAGACCGTCGACTGCGTCGCCGTTGATCGCGACCGTGAAGGCCTCGACCGCATCGACGTCGCCGGATGTCGGGGTTTCGATCAACGTATCCAGACCCATCGGGCCCGAAGGCTCGATTGCACCATCGCCGTTCGGCCCTTCGACCAGGTCGAGCAGGCTGGTGAGCAGGAAGTCATCGGGGTCGATGAAGACCACGTCGATATCCACGCCCAGCGCATCCAGCTCGGCCGCAGCTGCCGTCGGATCCGAGGTGAGAAGGTCGTCCTCGAACAAGTCCGGATCGCTCACCGGGATCTGCTCGCCAGTCACTTGACCTTCCGGAGCCACGAAGTTGCCATCCGCATCGATGTCGGCGAACTCCAATGTTCGGCCATCGGTTGCGGTCAGCACGATCACTTCGTTCGAGCTGGCAACCGTATCGCCATTGGCATCGGTCAGCACGTCCTTGGCAGCCAGCAGCCCCTGCTCGAAGTCGATCGAGGGGTCGAGCGCATCGGCCTGCAGATCGAACACCGCCTGGACCAGCGGCAACGAGTTCAGGACGCTGCCCGGATCCGCCGCAGCAGCCGAGAAGTCGGTGCTAGCGAACTCGGCCGCGGTGGTGACGATCGGCGCACCAGTGCCAACACCCGTGGTCGGGATCAGGGTCAGTTCCTGATCGCCCCGCCCATCGGCCACAAGGCTTTCGGCCAGATCGACGATCCCGGCAATGAAGGTGTCCATCGCGGTGACGGAACCATCGTTGTTCAGGTCAAAGCCCGAGCCGTTGATCAGATCGGTACCAGCCGACATGTCGATCAGGATCGCGATCGCCTGACTGGCCACCGTTGCCGTCGACTGCACCGACCCGCTCACCGAGACGTTCCGCGCATCCGGCGTATCAGTCACGTTGACCGTCACGGTCGCGGTGTCGGAGAGGCCATCCGCATCGGTGATCTCGTAGTTGAACGAGAAACTGGCGCTGTCGTCTGCCGCGCTGTCGAAGCCCGCCAGATCGGTCACGGTGGTCGAACCGTCGGCATTGACCGTGATGGTCGCCGACTGTCCGGTTCCGTTCGCCACCTGGAAGCTGGTCGAGCCCGCCACCAGCGCATTGCCGTTGACCGCGGTCACGCTCAGCTCGCTCACTGGAGCATCGGCATCGCTGTCCGCACCTAGGACGTTCGCCAGACCGCTGGTGTCGACGCCGCTGATGATGTTCACGCCGGCGACCTCGGTCTGGTCATCGGTGTTGATCACATCGTCATTGGCAGTCGGCGGCAGCGGCTCGGGCGTGTCGGCGACTTCGATGGTCACGGTCGCGGTGTCGGTCAGACCGTCCGCATCGGTGATGACGTAGTCGAAGGTGAACTCCGCACTGTCATCCGCCGCCGTGTCGAAGCCGGTCAGGTCCGTCACGCTGGTCGAGCCATCGGAATTGACCGTCACGGTCGCCGACTGCCCCAGGCCGTTCGAGACCTGGAAGCTGATCGAGCCACCCGCAAGGGCCTGCCCGTTCGCCTCGGTCACCGCCAACTCGGACTGCGGAGCATCCAGATCGGTGTCCTCGCCAAGGGTGTTGGTCAGACCACTGGTGTCGGCAGTCGTGATGATGTTGACGCCGTTGACTTCGGTCTGGTCGTCCGTGCGGATCACATCGTCGGTCGCGGTCGGCGGTTCCGGGTTGTCGGTGACCTGGATCGTTACCTGCGCGCTTGCCGGAAGGCCATCCGCGTCGACGATGACATAGTCGAAGGTGAACTCCGCGCTGTCATCCGCCGCCGTGTCGAAGCCCTGGGCATTCGAGAAGGTCAGATTGCCCAGATCGTCCACCGTGACGGTGCCGCTCTGGCCGAGCCCGTTGTCGACATCGAAGCTGACCGTTGCGCCCGGGGCGACGACTTCACCGCCCACGAAGGTCACGCGCAACTCGCTGGTCGGCGCATCGGGATCGCTATCCTCGCCCAGCGTGGCCGTGGCCCCGCCAGTGTTTTCCGCAGTGATGATGTTGACGCCGCTGACGTCTTCATCCTGCGTGGTCACGATCAGATCATCGACGGCGACCGGCGGCTCGTCCGCATCTGGCGGGATGAACACGCCTTCGCCTTCGATCACGACAGTCACAACCGCGGTGTCGCTTACGCTCTCCTCAGTCGGGACGCTGAAGCCGATATTGTCGACTGCGCCCGAGCCCTGAAGGATGATCTTCATGGTCGAGACATTGTCGACATTGATCGCAGCGATCCCCTGGCCGCCATCGGTGGTCACAGGACCGGCGATGTCCGACCCGATCTGGTTCCCATCGGCATCGAAGAGCTGGATGACCGGGGTCGGTTCCTCGGTGTCGAGGAAGGTCACCGTATCCACGTCGCTCGGCTCGTCGAAGGTGAAGACGAACGTGCCGCCACCCGCGTTGTCGTCGGCGTCCGAGCTGTCCAGATCTTCCGAAATGATCAGCACATTGCCGAGGTTCGAACTCGCCAGGTCGGTGTCGCCACCGGTGACATTCTCGGTATCGAACACCATGGCGCGGTTAGCTTCGCCCGGATTGCCGGAACGCTCGGCCCGGATGCTCACACCATCGTATTGCAGCTCGACGATATCGCCCGAAGCCAACGCATCGCCGTTCGAGGCCGTATCAAAGTCGATGACACGCACATCGTCGGCACCCGCGAAAGTCCGCGTGACAGTGTATTCCAGCTGGAAGCTGTCGTTCTCGCCGTCGAACAGTTCCTCGAAGCTGTCACCGCCATCGAACAGCAGCGTGCCATCGGCCTGAACCGTCACGGTACCGGTGCGGCCGCCCTCGGTTGTCACCTCGAAGGAAGCGCCGACATTGGCGGCAGGCGCCTCGGTCGGAGCGCCGCCATCGGCCGGGTCGGTATCGGCCGGACCCACACCGGTGATCGCCGTATCGACGCCCAGGGTGCCATCCGACAGATCGTCATTGGCCAGGATATTCAACGATTTCGGCGCCTCGCCCACTTCGGTCGCGGTGCCATCGGCGGTGATATCCTGAACTTCACCCAAGGTGATCGTGTCGTCAACCGCATCGATGGTCGGGATAGCGATCCCTTCACCGTTGATTACGACCGTGACCGTTGCGGTATCCTGCAACAGCGTGTTGGTCGCCTCGGTCAGTGTCGCGGTCAGTGAACTGGCATCCAGCACCTGCACGGCCCCATCGGTGTTGTCGAGGTCGTTCAGGTAGTCCAGATCCGAATTGGCGCCGAGGCCGATTGCATGGATCTCGGCATTGTTGTCGGTCGCGATACGGGCCACCTCATCCCCATAATCGGTGATGTCCTGGTTGACGTATTCACCGTTCTGGAAATCGATGGTCGGGCGGCCATCCGACAGGAAGTAGAGCTTGTTGATCGCCCCATCGCCCGACTGACCGGCAAACCAATCCTCGGCTTCCTGCAGACCGGCTTCGTAGTTGGTCCAGCCGCCGCTCTGGATATCGGCGAGCGCCGCCGCGATACCGCCATCGGACAGCGCCCAGGTGCCCAGCGTTTCCGCGTCGATGGTGGCGAAACCGTCGGCCACGCCGCTGAAGGTCACGATGCCCACATCAATCTTGGCCGGATCGACGCCCTGCGCCAGCAGGTTGTCGATGGCAGCCATAACAGCCGCGATTTCGGCATCCAGCACCGTGTTGTCGAGACCGTCTCCGTTCATGTCGGCCACGTTCTCGCCGTCGAAGACATCCTGAGCACTGCCGGTGCCGTTGACGGTCGAGTTAGAAATGTCCAGCACGAAGAGGAGGTTATGCGAAGGCATATCCTCGACTGGAAGCTGGATGGTGTAGTCGAGCTGGAACTGATCGGTCTGGTCGTCCGTCAGATCGACGAAGTTGTCACCACCGTCGAACAGCAGCGTACCATCGGCCTGAACGGTCACCGTACCAGTGCGCCCACCCTCGGTGGTCACTTCGAACGCGCTGCCAACATTGGCGCCGGGCGCTTCGGTCGGCTGGCCGCCATCCGCAAGATCGCTGTCCGCAGCCACGACCGAAACGATGCTGGCATCGCCGTCGGAGGTGTCGTCATTCGCCAGGATGTTCAGCGATTTCGGTGCATCTTCCACCTCGGTCGCAGTGCCGTCGGCGGTGATGTCCTGGGTCTCGCCCAGGGTGATCGTATCGTCCACCGCATCGATGGTCGGCACCTCGACGGGATCAGCAGGCTCCTGCGCGGTGATTTTCACATCATCGACGCGGAAAACTTCGTTGTTCGCGCTCAGATGGCTGACGATGCGCAGTTGAACGGAAGACGTCCCCTCCGGCACTGCATAGGACAGCGTGCTGCCATTGGGGCCAAAGCTCTGGCCAGTCTGCTCGCCGTAGAAGATCTGGCTGGCATAGTCGACTTCGAAGTCATCGAGCACGATGAACTCACCGCCGTCATAGCTGACCTCGACACGCAGATAGTCGTAATAGGCCGAGCTCGAGTCCTCGAAATACGCGCAATGCGCATCGGTTTCGAGATCCAGCATGATCAGGCCGCTCTGCAGGCCCGACATATCGACTTCGCGGAACAACAGGTTGCCGTCATAGGTCGCGTTCGACGCCGCAGTGCCCTGATCGCCCACGAAATCCGAGCTGACGACATTTTCCGAAGCGGTCAGATCCCAACCGCTCTCGAACTGCTCAAGCATCAGAACCTGGGTCGCACCGCCGGCCTCGCCGGTCATGGTCAGATCCAGTTTGTCGATGCGCGCCGGCTCTCCGCCATCGGCGAAACCGCGCAGTTCGATGGTGTCGCCGGGCTCGAGCTGAATGCCGTCGACCGACATCACCGAGGAGGTGCCATAGATATAGTTGCCACCGGCATCGTGATCCAGAACCAGCGACTGAACGAGCTGTCCGTTGACCCAGACTTCGACGGTCGACTGACCATCGTTCTCGTCAAACACGGTCAGGTCCAGCGAGTAGGTCCCCGCGTCGCCATTAAAGGTGCTGGTGAGCGTCCCCTCGCTCCACGTCTGGACGTATCCCCCGCCGGATGCGCCATCAAAACTCTTTTCCTGATACCCGCCCGAGGCGGTCATGTCCTCGGCTTCGATCGTCGTCGTTGTACCCACAGTCATAAGACTTTCCCTCTTCTCCGGAAGGTCCCTGGCCGCAGGTCGAGCATGTGCAAGCGCGCTCGGACCAAGCGGATCCCCCAGGAACCCAAAGACCCTATTAAGCGTCTCGGCGAAACCGGCCTCGACGCACCACAAAACATGTCACGCTACTTGGATCTGCCGCACCGAGAACACCAGCACAGCTTCATCCACCCGGGGTGGAATTAGCCGGAGAAGTGTGGGCAAATTGGGGCGGCAGGGGGGCCGAATGGCGGTTCGAATATCGAGTTTTCGCTAATGAAGGACGACGCTCACCCACAGATTGAATTTCTTAATTTCAAATTAGCTATTTCCTTTTCGATATATTAAATAAAAATTCTAAGGGCGCCATTTTCGTATAGGATGATATTTATCGCGTTACTCAAAGTGGGACAAATCTGATCTATCTTTTAAGTATATTTTAGGACTCGCGCAAAGATAGAGGGCAAACTGGTCGCTCCGGACACCGAAATTCAATCGGCGGCTGTACCAGGGCGCAGATATCGCTGCACGCGCTACGCTGGATGAGGGGGATTCGCGGGTCAGAGCACGACCATCTCGAGCGGCAGTCGAGACAAGGGCTCCGCCCCGGTATCGGTGACGAGGGAGGTGCGGCCCAGACACATCGCCGTCTCGGTGCCGCTGTCCATCAGGATCATGTGCAGAAAGAAGACCATTCCCGGCGCCATGATCGTTGGCGCCCCGTCATAGAACATCTGATCCTCCATCCACGAGGGCGAGAAGCGCGGCCCCAGCGAATACCCGCAGGCATGCAGGCGATGGGCGCCGAGGCCAGCCGCGTCCAGCACACGGGCATGGGCGTCGAAGACCTGCCCCATCGGATCACCTGGGCGCAGAGCCTCCTCACACGCCATAAGCGCATCCTGGGCGGCGGCTTGCATGGTGACATGCTGCGCCTGCGGCTTGCCGATCACGATGGTCTTGAAGAGGGCCGAGTGATAATGGCGATAGGTTCCCGCCCATTCCAGATTGAGCTGATCTTCCGCCTCCATCACCCGGCGTCCGGACTGATACCGACACATAAGCGCGTGATTGCCTGACCCGATGATGAACTCGTTCGCCGGATAGTCGCCGCCAGCGGCAAAGATCGCCTGGTGCATGTTGGCCAGCACATCGCTTTCGCTGACGCCCGCGCCAGCAGTCGCAACAGCGGCGTCCCAGGCCAGGTCGCCCAGTTCCGCCGCGCGGCGGGTATAAGCGATCTCGGCCTCGGACTTCACCAGGCGCAGTTTGCCCATTAGGTCGGACGCATCGACCAGACCGGGTTGCCGCGCCGCCAGGGCCGCGCCATGCTGATGAACAAGGCCTTGGGTCCGCGTTTCCCACCCGATGTGTTTGCCTTCCAGTCCCAGATCCTTCAGCACCGCCACCAGGTCGTCGGTCGGGTCCGCCCCCGCCCTGTCGCGCCAGATGCGGATATCCTGGATGGTCGAAGTCAGTTGCGCCTGACGCAAATCCGCCGAACGGGTCAGTAGAACAGGCGCGCCGTCGCTGACGATCAAGCACTGGAAGAAGCAGAACCCGAACGTGTCATACCCTGTCAGCCAATACTGGCTTTCAGGCGCGAAGAGCAGCAGCACATCCAGCCCCCGGTCAGCCATCGCCGCACGGGTAGCGGCCATACGGCCATCGAACTCGGCTTGGGTGAAGTGCAGCATAGGGCCCTCAGAGTGTTATGGCAGAGACAAGGCGGCCATAATCTGGCTCGCCGCGATGACAGGTCCGACGATAGGAGAAGAAGCGAACCTCGTCCGAGAAGGTGCAATGCCCGGTCCATTCAGCCTCTACTCCGGCGGCGCGCAACCGCATCAGCGCAAAGCCGGGCAAATCGAACTGCATGCGGTCGCCCTCGCCTTGGGCGAAGAAGCGGGCGTATTCATGGTCTTCATCAATGAAACGCTCTGCAAACTCTGGGCCGACTTCATAAGCGCGCTGACTGATGCAGGGGCCGATGGCCGCGCGGAGCCGGTTGGCGCCCATCGCCTGCATGGCTGCCACCACGGCCTCCAACACACCGCCGATGGCGCCCTTCCAGCCGGCATGGGCGGCACCGATGACCCCGGCCTCGCGGTCGGCCAACAGTACCGGCGCACAATCGGCGCTGAGCACGCCCAGCGCGAGGCCGGGCGTCGTGGTCACCATGGCATCGGCTTCCGGCTTCTCGACCCACGGCCGTTCAACCCGCACCGCAACATCCGAATGGATCTGATGGACCGAGATCAGATGCGCCGCGCCCAAGCGCTCGGCCACCCTGCGGCGGTTCTCCACCACATCCTCCGCCCGGTCGGCGGAGCCTTCGCCGGTATTCAATCCCGCATACATGCCGGTCGAGACACCGCCCCGCCGCGTGAAGAAACCATGGGCCGTTCCATCGAGGAGATCGGAGGTGAGCGGGTTCAGGTCCATGATGTCGTCTGCTCCCACTGCAAAGCCGGCCCTCAGAAGCCTGGCATCGGCCTGTCGGTGGCGCTCACCGCCAGAACTTTAAACAGAGTCCCCATCTGCTCCGGCGCCGTCAAGCGTTCCAGCGCATCGGCGAGCGTGTCGGCAGCCCCGGGCGTTGCGGCAGCCAGTTTTGCCGCGCGCTGCCCGATCCCCATTGCAGCGAGAAACGCGCCCTGGCCAGAAACACGAGTGTGAAGGCCACAGAGCAACTTTCGCATATGGTCGAAGTCCTGCAGCCAGGTAAGGTCCGTCTCACCCGGCGCCTCCAGCGGATCCTGCGGCGCATGGCTGCGCAACGCTTGCAGGGTGGGGCCCGCGGGCCGATCCGCGCTGGCGTAGCCATAGTCGATGATCAGCGCAGCGCCCCCATCCGCCCGCAGCCGATTGGCGATTTCGGCGAGGATCGCATCGGCCTCCACCGATTGCGCCCACCAGCCAGGCGCCTCTGGGCGAAGCGGTAGCGGGGATGAGAGGCCAAAGCCCAGCTTATCCTCGATCAGGCCCACCTGCCGCTCGCGCCACCCTTGCGGCGTTTCGAGATATTCGCGCACCGGCAGAGCGTCGAAGAACTCGTTTGCGATCGCGATCAGTGGGCCATCGGGCACTTGATCCAGCATCGTCGCCCAGCGGGCGTCGCCTACGCGACCGGCCTGCGCCTCGCGCAACACAGGCGAGGTCTCGACGAACCAAACCTCCGGCGCCATGTCAGCACCTCGCAGGACCCGCAACGCATCTGCCATCAGCGTGCCACGCCCCGGCCCAAGCTCGACCAGCCGGGTGCCTTCATGCCACTGGCTCGCTATCCAGAGGCCGATCATCTCGCCGAACATCTGGCTGATTTCAGGGGCAGTCGTGAAATCGCCCGCCTCGCCGAGGGGGTCGCGCGTAGTATAGTAACCGTGCTGCGGATGACCGAGGCAGAGTCGCATATACTCCGCCACACTGATCGGGCCGGTCGCTGCAATCTGCTCCGCGATAATCCGCGCCAGCGGTGTCAAGCTGGCCGCCGATAAGCGTTGATCAGAAAGACGAGCCCGATCGCAATCATCGGCAGCGAGAGTATCTGGCCCATCGTCAGACCCCACCCATCGCCAAACTGCCAATAGTGACCCATGGGGTTTTCGGCAGTGATGAATTCGGAATTGCCCTGACGGAAGTTCTCCACGAAGCTCCGCGCCGCGCCGTAGCCGAGGAAGAAGATGCCAATCATCATGCCCGGCCGCTTCAGGCCCTGGAATTTCAGTGCCAGGATCCACATGACGACAAGCAGCAGCGCCCCTTCAAGGGCTGCCTCATAAAGCTGGCTGGGATGGCGCGGTACATTCTCGCCATTCACCAGCAGTTGCGGCGCCTCGCGGGCGGCGAACTCGACCGACGGGAACACCATACCCCATGAGACATCGGTCGGCCTGCCCCAAAGCTCGCCGTTCACGAAATTCGCGATCCGACCCAGAAGCAATCCGGCAGGCGCTGCCAGCGCAACCGCATCGCCGGCCTGCAGCAACGGTATTCCCTGGTTACGGGTATAGAGGAGCGTGGCCAGGATCACGCCGATGAACCCACCATGAAACGACATACCTCCTTGCCAGACCTGCAGGATCTCCAGCGGATGCGCGAAGTAGTAAATGGGGTTGTAGAACAGAACAAAGCCCAGCCGTCCGCCCAAAACCACGCCCACAACCATCCAGGTCAGCATCTCTTCGGGCTGAGCCGGGGTCATTGGCGCGTTGTTTCCGGGCCATAGTGCTGGTCGTTTCATCAAACGGACGATCATCCACCAGCCCAGCATCAGCCCCCCGATATAGGCCAGTGCGTACCAGCGCAGCGCCAGTTCGAAGCCGAACACATTGACCCGGAAAAGCGCCGGATCGAACTCCGGAAACGGGATGGCTGCCGCCACCAGGGCCACGATATCGGGGGTCATAAGCACGCTCCGTCGAATTGGAGCGCAGGTGTGATCATTGCAGACCAGACTGTCAAGCGGGCGGATGCCAGGGCGTCGCCTGTCCGCAACTGGGGCCGCCGTTAATACTCACTTAATAAGTTGCCGCAGTATTTCCCAATTCTGACGATATTTCAGTCAAATAGAACGGGCTTTATATCAATATTGCGTAAGTGTTTGTGGGGCCAGGTTTGTCCAGCCGCGTGTTTTGCTTGCCTCATTCGGTGGCGGTCGATGGTTTGCTTATCCGACCGTCACCTCTCATTCCATCGGCCTCGGCCAGCAGCCAGGTACGAAAGGCCAGCGCCGCGCGCGAGAGAGCACTGCGCGCCGGATAAACCAATGCATAGCTCTGCACACCACCGACGCTCAGCCCCGTCAGACAGGGCACCAAATCGTACACGGCCTGCAATGTGTCGCTCGCCGGTGCGCGGGCCAATGCGATGCCCTGGCCCGACGCCGCCAGCGCGAACGCGTTCACGCTGGTGTCCGTGTAGAGGAACTGCGGGTCCGGTCCATCCGGCGGAAGCAGGGTAAGCCAATTCGCGCGATGGATCGCGATCTCGATCAAGGGCCAACGCGCCAGATCGTGGGCAGAGCGGATCTCCGTGGCAATCTCGGGCGTCGATACCGGATAGAGTATCTCACCGAACAACGCATCGCCATCCTCGCTGAGCGCCTGGGGCTGGCCGAAAGTGATGCGCAGATCTGGACCTGGGCGGAGGAAGTCCTCGCTGGCGATGCCGCTGGTCAGGGTCAGTTGCACGTCAGGCTCCAGGGCGCGGAAACCCGCCAGGCGCGGTGCCAACCAACTGCAGCCAAACATTTGCGAAGCCTGGACAACCAATGGCTCGCGCCGCGGGGTGTCGAACAAGTTCTCAGCCGCCAGCTCTACCGTATGCAGCGATTGCGCAACGGCGGGAAGGAATGCCAATCCGGCTTCGGTCAACGTGACCTGCCGTGCGCCACGCGTGAAAAGGTCCCGCCCCAGATAGGCCTCTAGGGCTTTGATCTGCTGACTGACGGCCGGTGGCGACATGTTCAACGCCTGAGCCGCGCGCGCGAAGCTCTCCGCACGGGCCGCGGCTTCAAACACACGCAACCAGTTCAGCGAAGGGATGCGGGGGCGCGGCATGGCTCTCCTCAAAGGCGCGGCGGGTGCAGGGCTGCGCGCGGGTGGGTGGGCGCGCCTTCCCTCTGAGACCGCGCCGAGGGCGACGGGGAGCGCGCAGCCCATGTTACAATTAAGGCTAAGTCAAACTTATCCTCGGATACAACATTCAAAACTTTTCCTCCGCAGAGATTCCACTCAGTCTCAACCCAGCATCGAAGCAATCGTATGGTGGAGACCGCAATGCCCGGATCGCTCAGCCAAGACCAGATCGACACTTATCGCCGTAATGGCTTCCTTTGCCCGATCCCCGTGCTCGGCGCGGCAGAGGCACGTCAACACCGCGATGCTTACGAGGCATTGCCGACCAAGTTTCCCAACCTTCCCCGTCCGATGGATCAGTATTGCCGCGCCAACAGCCATCTGGTGGTGGAGGGTCCACGCCGCATTGCCGCCGATCCGCGCGTTCTCGATGCGGTCGAAAGTATCCTCGGCCAAGATCTGTTGCTCTGGGGCATCGAGTTTTTCACCAAGGAGGCGCATTCGCCCAAGATCGTGAGTTGGCATCAGGATATCACCTATTGGGGTATGGGCGAAACCGATCACGAGGTCACCGCCTGGCTCGCGCTCAGCGAAGCGTCCGAGGCGGCCGGCTGCATGAAATTCGTGCCCGGCAGCCACCGCTCCAGCGTGGTCGCGCACAAGGACACTTTTGCCGAGGACAACCTGCTCAGTCGGGGTCAAGAAATCGCAGTCGATGTCAACGAGGCCGATGCGGTGGCGGCGGCGCTCCGCCCCGGCGAGATGTCGCTGCACCATGGACGCCTCTTCCACGCCTCCGGGCCGAACACCACCGATGACCGGCGGATCGGATGCGTCATGCGCTTCATCCGGCCCGATACGCCGGTCACTGGAAAGGGCTGCGACTATGCCATGCTGATGCGCGGCTGCGACCGCAGTCAGAGCCGGATCAATGTGGTCCCGCCCGCAGGCGACTTTTCGGCCGAAGCCTTGGCTCTTTACGAGGAAGTCATGGCAGCGCAAGCTCTGACACTCACAGATGGTGCGCAGGAAGCCGTCAGCCAATATGAACCGGCCTGAGGCCAAGCCGAGGAGCACGCCATGACCGGCCAACGCCAAACCGTCTCCTTCACCGAGATGAAACACGGGACCAAGGCGGATTACGAATTTCTGCACCAGCAGGAACAAAGCTATCTGGCCGGAACCGCAGACCGGTTGCTGCGCGAACTGGCCAGCCAGGCGGACGAGACGCTGTCAGGCTACAAGATCACCCGGCTGGAACACGGGTTGCAGGCCGCGACACGGGCGCGGCGCGAGGGCGCGGATATCGACTGGGTGGTTGCCACCCTGCTGCACGATATCGGCGACGGGCTGGCACCTCAGAATCACGACAAGTTCGCTGCCGAGATCATGCGCCCCTTCCTGCGCGAGGAAGTGGTCTGGGTGGTCGAGCATCACGGCATCTTCCAGATGTATTACTACGCGCACCACTACGGCTGGGACCGTGAGCTGCGGCAGACGTACAAGGACAGCCCTTACTATCGATCCTGCGTGGATTTCTGCGAACGTTGGGACCAGTCGAGCTTCGACCCGGATTATCCGATGGACGCGCTGGAGAGTTTCGCGGGGGACGTGCGCGCGGTCTTTTCCCGCAAGGCTTATGACGAAGCGCACACGCAGCCTGGTCTGGTTCTGGGTCTGCCAACGCAAGAAGCGGCAGCGAGCTAAGCGGCGTCCCGCCTGACGGCGGGACCAAGTCCTTACCCTCGATCCGTCGCTCCGCTGGATCGAGGCGCTGGCACCCGGCAGCACCGTGATGCGTGGCGATCAACCGGGTTTGCGGGCTTCGGCAAAGAAACCGCTTGCCTGGATCGTGTTGCGCCAGTCCGAGGCACGAGCGTCGACCAAGCGATTGATCCGCTCACCGAAGCGCTGCTCGACGCCTTTCTTCCAGAATTTCATCATGTTGAGAATAGCAGAGTACTTGCCGCGCAGGGGGTAGAGTGTCACGTCCTCGAAGTCCCGCAGGAGATAGGCCATACCGTCACGGCTGAGCCTCTGATAATCTTGAAAGATCAATTGCTTGGGTGCATGATAGCGCCACATCCAGGGGACATAGAGGAAGAGCCGGCCACCTGGTTTCAGCGCCGCCTGAAAGTTGGCGACGGCCGCGGGTGGATCGTAGACATGCTCGAGTATCGCCAGGGCGATGACAGCATCATAGACTCCGTGCATCTCGGCTGGAAACGGCGAGCAGACATCGCCCAGAATATCCGGATAATCGCCGAAATCGTTCAGGTCCAAAGTCTCGACCCGACCGCTGAGCGCCCCGATATGGTCGCGCATAGAGGCGCCGACATCGAGGATCCGCCCCGCATCCCGCGTAGCCTCTACGATATGCTCGCGCGTGCGGTTCAGGTGGAGGTAGCGCAGATCCACCTTTGCACGGCGCGTGATGTCCTTCAGATGCGCGTTCAAGCCCTCAACATCGTGGATCCGGCGCTTGTCGCTCATAAACGCCCCAGGATCTCGATGCTTGTCCGCGCGCCATCCATGACGAGCGACAGCGGCTTGCGGCGTTTGCCAGCCAACGCCTCGATACAGGTGTTGAGGCGGTCGGCGGTCAGGTCGGTACCGCGCAGATGTTTGAACCCTTCGAAGCGGGCGAGCGCACGGGCGCGAAAGAGCTGCTCCAACTCGCGCCCTTCAGTCATCGGCACGAGGATCGCTGGTGTGTCTGCCTGCGCCAGATCCACTGCGGTGTTGTATCCACAGAGGCTGACGGAGATCTGAGCACCAGCCAGAAGCCCGCGATAGTCCGAGCGCGGGGGTTCCACCCGGAGATTGGGCGCACTGGGCAGATCAGCGGGGGGCGACCCCGCCAGCAGGTGCCAGTCACGATCGGATGTCAGGGCCGATTCAGCCGCAATCGAGAGCAACTGCCCACCCAGATCCCCGCCACCGACCGAAACCACCACATCGCCGGGGATTGGTGTCACAGGTTCTGCCCTGGCAACATATCCGGTGTGGTGGATCAGGTGTTCCATGCCCCGCAGCGGCCAGCTTGCCGATAGCGGCAGAAAATCCGCATCGCCGTGGACCAGCAGGGCAGTGTAATGGCGCTTCAGCCGGGTCTCGGCCTCGGCCAGGCGCCGGGGTTTCGGCTCGGGAATGTCGCGGACCGAGGCGACAGCACGCGCATCGGTGGTATCGATTGCAGCTTCGAATTCTGCCGCCAGAGCGCGCCGGCCCAGCGGGAACGTCTCGGTGATAAGAAAATCCGGCGCAAAGCGGCGAAGTTCCTCGGCAATGCGCGCAGAACGCTCGGCCATATAGTCGGCATCTGCTGGCGCGCCGCATTCCTTACGCAAGGTCTTGTAGTCCAGATCACGCACGCCCAATGGGGGAAGCTGGACCACCTCCACTCCGCCGGTATCGATATGCGGGAGCGGGCGCCCGCCGCTCAGCACCAGAACCTGATGACCAGCGTCGCGCCCTGCCGCGGCCAGGGCGAGGATGCGCACCAGATGCCCGGTACCGGTCAGATGAGTAGTGAGAAAGGCGAGCTTCATTTCTGCGCTTCCCTCTCACGGGCGACCAGGCGCATCACGGGTCCCGGGGCGACCGGGCGCCCGTCCTCGCGCAGTGTGAGCGGGTAGAGACGGCCGCGCTTGATCTCTGGCGCCGACTGGTGGTCATGGGCGATCTGCAGGATCACCCGCATTAGCGCCTTGTGAGTCACGATCAGCGCGGGGGCCGGATCATCGGCAATCTCGGCCAATGCCGGGCGGGTGCGTGCCCAGGCATCCTTACGGCTCTCGCCCCCGGGCGGTCGCATATCCCAGGGCATCTCTCCGGTCGGCATGAAGCCGGAGGATGGGTCTGCCTGCAAATCCTCGGCACGGCAACCTTCCCAATCGCCCCAGGCCACCTCCATCAGGCGGGGGTCGGTGGAGGGCTCACGGCCGAGCAGGCGCGCCGTCTGGATCGCGCGGTGGAGGGTCGAGGAAATGACCCGCACTGCCGCCAAGTCATCCGGCAGGCGCAGGGCGCGCAACGCATCCTCCGCCGCGCTGGTCAGCGGGCGGTCGACCTGGCCCTGAAGGCGGTGTTCGCCGTTCCAGTCCGTCGGGTAGTGACGCAGAAGCGCGACGCGAGTCATCGCAGCGTCCCCTCGATCGCAGCACCCAGAACGCGGGCGGCACAGGCCAGGCTGTGCTCTTGCTCGACATGGTCGCGGGCCTGCGTTGAGAGAGTGCGGCGTCGCGCAGCCGCATGGACAATCGCCTGGGCAAGGGCTTGCGGATTGTCCGGTGGCGCCAGTACACCGCCAGCGACGATCGTACGGGCGGCTGGGCCATCCTCCGCCACCACCGGCAGGCCTGCGGCCTGGGCCTCCAGCCATACCATGCCGACCCCTTCGCCCACGCCAGGCCAGACCATCAGATCGGCCTGCTGGCAGTGGGTGCGGATAATCGCGGGATCGTCGAGCGTGCCGAGGAAACTGACGCGTTGGCGATGCGCGGCCAACAAAGCTGCCACCGCAGCTTCACCACTGCCGCCGCCGATCACCGTCAGATCCCAGTCCTGCCCCAGATGGTCGAGGGCGGCAGCGAGACGGCGAAAACTCTCCATCTTGTCGCCAGGGCGCATCATCGCGACGGTCAGAAGCCGCAGCGGCGAGCCTGCATCGCGGGGGGCGACCGGCGGGCCGGGGTCCAGAAAGGCGGGCAGTTGGGTCATACTCGCGCTATGGCCCGCTGCCTCTAGCGCGGGACGGTCGCGGTCGGTGGTCCATAGCAGGCGATCCGCATGGGCGATGGCGGCGTCCGAGGCGGCGGCGAAGCCGGCCCAGGGGCCCTCCCGGCGACGGGGGGAAATTGACGGCTCGACAATCAGATAAGGCATGTTGAGCGCACTCGCGACGACAGGACCAATCAGGTCCGGGGCCTTGTAATAGCAATGATAGGTCAACCACGCATCCGTCTGATCGAGGTTTTCCACCAGACGTTCTGCCTCTAGTCCAGCACGTGCCATCAAATCCGCTTGAGTTCCCGCATCGCCATCGGGTTCGAAGCTGCGCAGGGTCGAGGCGAGATGCGCTTGGTGCCCCGCGAGATCAAGCGCGCGCAGCAGCAGGCGCGCAATCTCGCGGTCGCCCGAAGGGATCGGGTGATCCGGCGGTTTCATCGGCGCATAGAATGCAATCCGCATCAGTTGCGCAGGGCCGCTTGCAATCGGGCGTGCAACAGATCGATCCCGGCATCCATCCCGAAAGCTTCCCTCAACCGCTCCAGCGCTGCGTCTGCCATGCGCTGGCGGGTTTGCGGTGCGGTCGAGAGGGTCAGGATCGCCTCTGCCAGCGCCTGCGGATGCCCGGGCGGTACAAGGCGCCCATGAACGCCATCGGTGATGAACTCCGGTATGGCAGACACTTCAGTCGACAGGATCGCAAGGCGTTGCGACGCGGCCTCCATCAGCACGTTTGGCAACCCATCGCGGTCGCCATCATCGGCGATTTTCGAGGGGAGGACGAACAGATCCGCACTGCGCATCTCCTCGATCACTTCGGTCTGGTCGCGTTTGCCAAGCCAGAGGATCCGGTCAGCCACGCCCAAACGCTCGGCCATCCGGCGCATTTCAACGTCCAGCTTGCCTCCGCCGATATGGACGAGACGCCAATCGACCTCACCCGGCAGATCGGCCAGTGCGTGAAGCAGGTCATCATAGCCCTTCTTCTCCACCAGCCGCCCGACCGAGAGGAGCTTGAGCGGCCCATCGGTCTCGCGCGGCTCCGGCGGCATCGGAAACCGGTTGAGGTCGAGCCCATGATAAACCAGGTCAACACGGCCGGGCACGAAGCGATTCAGATGCTTCGCACCATTGGCCGTGCAGGTGACGCCAAAAACGGCACTGGCGATTTTCTCGGCTTTTTCCCAATCGGGGATCGTCCAGATATCCTTGGCATGGGCGGAAAACCCCCAGCGCAGACCGCGAATACCTGCCGCGTAACGCGTGGCCGAAGCCGGTGTATGCAGGAAATGAGCGTAGAGTAGGCGGCAGCCCGTCGGCAACTCGCGCGCCAGAACGCAGGCCTGGCCGAAGCGGCGGATGCGATTGCGGCTGGGGTCGCGTGCGAGATCTTTGAGCCATGTTCCAAAGGCACCCCAAAATCCGCGCCGTATGGTCGATGCCAGTAGACCGCGCAGGACCCGAAGGGGGGCATTGTGCAGATACTCTGGCAGATAATGGACGGGCGCATCGATCTTGTGGTGGATCGGGTGGGTTTTGGGATCGTAGGGCGCGCGCAATGACCATATTTCGAAGCGCTGACCGCGTTCTTGCAGGGCCAGAAGCTCCTGCGCTATGAACGTCTCTGACAGGCGGGGATACCCCTTGAGAACCACGGCCAGCGGCGCGGTCGACCCGCGTTTCGTCATGCTCACTCGCCAGCAGCGGCCAGGGGCGGGCGCATTGCACGCTCGGCAATTGCGGTTAGGCCATCCATCAGATCCGGGATATTGGCACGACTGGGTCGCGGCCCGTTATCGAGCGCGCGGATCGCGTCGGCCATGACTTCCGCCGTTTCGCCATCCCGCGAAGGATGAAGCATCCGGACCAGGCCCAGGCGCTCGGCAGCAGTGGCGCGTATCAATTGTTCCTGACGTGGCTCGGTCCGCGGACAGATGATCGCGGGTTTATCCATCGAGAGGATTTCGCAGAACGTGTTGTAACCGCCCATGGCAACGACACCCTGCGCATCCGCGAGCAGACGTTCGAGCCTTGGATGGAAGCTCGTCGCTGTCACACGCCCACCCAATGCTGCGACGCGGGCATCAAAGGCCGCACGGTCAGCCGCCGCCATGAAGGGACCATAGACGACCATTGCCTGGGGTTCGAGCGTGGGATCGGACTCGTAGGCGCGCAGAACCCAATCGATCAGCGGGGCGCCGTCGCCGCCGCCGCCGGGGGTGACAAGCAGATAAGGTGGATCGGGCAAATCCCCAGCCTGTTCGGCGGGCCAGTCAGACGCTTCGCGCTTCAGATATCCGGTGTAGCGCACCCGATCCAGCATCCGTTCGGACAGGCCCAGACCCTCCAGCGGCTCGCACATCTGGGGCAGGCCATAGATCCAGATCTCGTCATAGTAACTTTCGATCGCCTGGACCGATTTCTTGCGCTCCCATTCGCGGGCCAGCGCGTCTTCATCGTCCAGCACGTCGCGAATGCCGAGGATGATCCGGGCGCCCTTGGCACGCATCGCCTGTAATGTCTCGGCCAGTTCGTGGCGGAAACCCCAGGGTTCCTTGTCGACGATGATCATATCGGGCGAGAAGCCCGTTGCCGTCGCCTCGATGATCGAGCCGCGCAGGCCAACCATCTGATCGATATCCATCCGCAGGTTAGAGGAGGTGTAGGAGCCATCCGCATGTTTAACGACTCCGGGGAGCCGCACATAGTCGACCCTCTCGGGGAAATCGAAACGCCCTGCGATTGGTGAGCCGGTGACGATCAGCGCAGAACAATCGCGATCCGCACTTGTCAGCGCCGTCGCGATAGTGCGCGAACGGCGAAGGTGGCCCAGCCCATATGTATCGTGGCTGTAGAGCAGCACCCGCGTTTCGCGGCCGGTGGTCTGGCCCCCCCAGAGAGGGCTCGCGGCGCTCATTTATGCATCCCCCTCAGGCGTCAGCGGGTTAACGAACAGACGTGCCCGATCTTGCACCTGCGAGCAAGTCCTGAATTATCCAGTCCGAAATTGTGATGCCCCGGTTGAAAGGCCCAGTCCCGCACCCGATATCGAAGTGGCTCCCGCAATCCGGCGACTTGCACCAGGCCTTGTGCCTGATTTGCCCCTCAAACGAGGCAACGAGCTTGTTATTGCCGGTGAAGTAGTTCTCCTGCAAAAGTGTCTCCTTCACAGGAACCTCTGTGCTAAAAGTGATCCACATGAGCTTGGCCATCCGTTTTCTTTGCCTTTTCCTGCTGATTTCGGCTGCTTTCGCGGGTGTCGCCGAAGCGCAGGGGATCAATTTCGGCACCTTGTTTTCGAGCGAACCCGAGCCCGAACCGCAGCAGAGCCGGCCGCTGGGGCCACTGCCCGACACTTCGGGCCAGACATTGCAGATCCCGTCAGCCAGCGACTACGGGGCACTTACTGTCGACTCGGATCCAATGCTGGGGGCGGCCAAAAACGCCGTTCAGGTGTTTCGCACACGTCTGATCGCTGCCCTGTCGCAGATCCCCAATATCGCCAGCGAGGTGTCAACTACGCTGCAGGTGGCCGCCAGCCCGCGAGGCCAACCGACCTACTTCATTGGTATCGCGCTGTTTTCCATGCTTTTACTAGCAGTTGGGCGAGGGGTCACGCGGCTTTACGCGGCCTATGTCGCGCGCCCGCTCTTTGTCGCGATGCAACGCCCGAATCCGCAAGGCTATCTCGAAAAACTGCCGGTTCTGGCCTATCGCATCCTGCTGACCGTTCTGGGTATCGCGCTGACCATCGGCGTCGCGAGCGCCATCGGGCTCTACTTCTATCAAGAGCATGAGCCCACACTCTTCACCGTCATTACGATTTTTGCCACCTATGGCGCGGTGATGCTGGTTGATACGATCTGGCGGATGGCGCTGTCCCCATTTCTGCCGCGCTATCGCCTGGCGGTGCTGGATGATCGCTCGGCGCGCAACCTGTATCGCTGGCTGGTTTTCGTCAGCGGCTTCGGGATCATCTGCTTGGCCTTCAACGCCTGGATGGAGGCGCTGGGGCTGGTTCGCGAGGTTCATATCCTGCTGGATATCGGCGCCAATCTAGCAATCGTCATCGCGCTTCTGGTGATGGTCCGGCTGAACTACCGGGAAATTTGCGAGTTGATCCTGTCGGGCCGCAGCCGTGACCGGGTGAGCTGGGTCACACTGGCTGCCATGCGTCTTTGGGCACCGCTCAGCGCGCTCTATCTGATCGCAGCGTGGGGCAAGCTGACCTTCGACCTAATTATGGGGATCGAAAGTGGCGGGGCCGAGCTGGTCGTGCCCTATCTCGTTTTGCTGATAGGTCTGGTCGCTTATGCCGTCACCTCGTATCTGATCGAACGTATTTTTACCCGCGCCCGGCGGATCGACGCAATGAATGCGCGGGCGGCCACCGAACGGGCCGAGGCCGATGATCTGGCGCAGACCGAACTCCAGTCCGAGGAACAGTTCGGCGCGGCCGCCGATATCGACGGCGATGGCGACGAAGAAGGCGGTATGCCGGTGCTGGAGGAGACGCGCCAAACCTATGTGCGCGGCTACTCGATGCGAACATTCGAGGATCTGGCTCGGCGCGTCGCGTCGCTGTTCGCGATCGGGGCTGGCGCCTGGGCGTTGCTCTACTACTGGGGCGGCATCGAGCTTTTCGCCGAAAATGCGCTGTTCGGGATCGCGGAGGATCTGATCGATATCCTCTTCATCGGCTATATCGCCTATCACGCCGTTCGCATCTGGATCGACCAGAAGATCGAGGAAGAAGGCGGGGACGACATCGCCTCCGGCCCGCTGGACGGCGAAGGCGGCGGCACCGGGGCGACCCGGCTGGCGACATTGCTGCCGCTGATCCGCAACTTTGTGCTGGCCGTGATCCTGATCGCCCTCGGCCTGGTGACCGCCAGCGAGATGGGTGTGAATGTCGCGCCGCTTTTCGCCGGTGCCGGCATCGTCGGCCTGGCCATCGGCTTCGGCAGCCAGGCGCTGGTGCGCGATATTCTGTCAGGCGCGTTCTTCCTGCTGGATGATGCGTTCCGCAAGGGCGAATATATCGATGTAGGCGATGTGAAGGGCACGGTCGAAAAGATCTCGCTGCGCTCGTTCCAACTGCGCCATCATCTGGGCATGCTTCATACGATCCCGTTTGGCGAAATACAGTTCCTCACCAACTTCTCCCGCGACTGGGTGATGATGAAACTGCCGCTGCGGGTCACCTATGACACGGATGTCGAACGGGTGCGCAAACTGATCAAGAAGCTGGGTATCGCGCTTCTGGACGACCCTGTGATCGGCGACAACTTCATCCAACCGCTAAAGAGCCAGGGCGTGATCCACATGGATGACAGCGCGATGATCATCCGCGTGAAGTTCATGACCAAACCCGGCGATCAGTGGGTTGTGCGCAAGCGGGTCTATCAGGAAATCCGCGACCTGTTCGACCGCGAGGGGGTCAAATTCGCCCACCGCGAGGTCACCGTGCGTATCCCGGACCTTCCCACCGACCGCCCGCCGACCGATGCCGAGGTGAAAGCCATCGGTGCTGCCGCGCGCCGTATCGGCGACGACTCGGCCGCGGAATTGCTTGCAACAGGCACCGGCGGCCCTGCAGACGACCGCTGACCCCTGCCCGCGTAGATGGTGCATCTACGACCACATACACGTCATCGGGACCTGGCCTCGCCCCTGTTCGTCGGCGCTGGATTTGACCAATTAACCAGATATATTTACCTAGGATAGTATACGGCGCCCAACCAACCACCCTGAGTTGCCGGCTTGGGGTATACTGCTGCGGTTGCGCGAATTAGAGCGGCTGAAGCAGCGCGGATGACATAGTCGCTTTGGAGATGAGCCACGATGAACGCACCGCCCCCGCCAAAGAACTATCTGGAGAAAGAGCTGGAGGAACTCATCACCTCCGACCCCGCTATTTTCGCATTCATCCGTCAGGGCTCGCTGGACGGGGTCTGGTACTGGGACCTGGAAAACAGCGAAAATGAGTGGATGAGCCCGGAGTTCTGGCGCCTGTTCGGGGTCGATCCTTGGACCAAGACGCACAAGGCCGCGGAATGGCAGGATCTGATCAACCAGGATGACCTCGCCGAAGCTCTGAAGAACTTCAAACTTCACTGCGCTAATCCGAACCATCCTTATGACCAGGTGGTTCGCTATCGCCATGCCGATGGCTCGACAGTTTGGGTCAGATGCCGGGGCCTCGCGATCCGCGACGAAACCGGGCGCCCCATCCGTATGCTGGGCGCGCATAACGACCTGACCCAGCAGATGCGCACGGCGGAGGCGTTGAAGGGCGAGGCCGATGCAACCGCCGCGGTCAATCGCGAACTGCGCGAGTTCGCGTACGCCATCTCGCACGACCTCAAATCGCCCGCCAATACGCTGAAGATGCTGTTGGAGGAGATGCCGAACCAACTGGATAGCGACATGTCGCCTGGCGCCAAGGACATGCTTGAGATGAGCATGAGCTGCGTAGACCGCATGCGCACACTGATCGAGGACGTATTGGACTATACCCGCCTGATCGGCGATGCGCCGCGCCGCGAAAGCGTGCAGCTGGATCCCATAATCGCCGACATTCGCAGCGATCTGACGGCGGATATCGACCGCTCGGCCGCGACCGTCAGAATCGGCGCGCTTCCGGCGGTCATGGGTGATCCAACGCAGGTCCGCATTCTGTTCCAGAACCTGATTGCAAATGCGCTGAAATTCAGCGCGCCGGACACGCCGCCGGTGGTCGATGTTTTGGCGGGCAAGGCTGGCGCGGATGGACTGGTGCCAATTCGGGTATGCGACCAGGGGATCGGCATCGATCCCTCGCAGCACCAGAAGATTTTTGAGATGTTCACGCGGTTGCATGCCGATATCGACTATTCGGGATCGGGCCTGGGTCTTGCGATCTGCCAACGTATTGTCGCTAATCATGGCGGCCGGATCGAACTGCGTTCCGCATTGGGCGACGGAACGGAGTTTACGATTTGGCTGCCGGGGGGGAATGAATGACCGAAACACCGCCGATCACCCGGCTCCTTATCATCGACGACAGCAAGATCGAGCAAAAGCTCTATCGCCTCATCGTCGAACGCACGGGCCTGGTGGGTGAGGTGATCAGTTTCTACTATGCCGAGGAAGCGCTGGACTATCTCTCCAGCGATCCGCGGCCGGAGGTGGACTGCATCGCGCTGGACATCAACATGCCGCGGATGACCGGGTTCGAGTTCCTCGACGCGGCGACCGAGCGTCTGGGGGCAGATTTCGTCAAGCTCGTGGTGGTAATGCTGACCACCTCGCTGGACCCCGAAGACCGCCGTCGCGCCAGCCGCCATGCCGTTGTGCGCGAGTTCTTCAACAAACCGCTCTCGCGCGGGCATCTGGAGCGGATGATCGAACTCTTGAACCCCGAGAGCGAAAACGTCGGCTAGCGCCTGGCGCATCCGCGCCGCAGCCGTTCATGAATTGGTACCACAGGTGCGACCCGGGTGGCTCTGGCATTCCGACCGCTGCGACGGTAAGGAAATCCATGTTGCCGGGTGAGCCCACATGAACATCTACCTGCCCATCGCCGAGGTATCTGTGAATGCCTTCCTGCTGCTCGGCCTGGGCGGCTGCGTCGGCTTCCTGTCTGGACTTTTTGGTGTGGGCGGCGGATTTCTGATGACACCGCTTCTCATTCTGATCGGTATTCCGCCGGCCGTCGCCGTGGCGACCGAAGCGAACCAGATCGTCGCCTCCAGCTTCTCAGGCGTGCTGGCCCATTGGCGCAGGCGGAGCGTGGACTTCAAGATGGGGCTGGTGCTGCTGGCTGGCGGTCTCGTCGGCTCGGGCATTGGTGTGCAGATCTTCGCACTGCTGCGAGAGCTGGGTCAGGTCGAGTTGCTCGTCTCGCTCTGCTACGTCGTTTTCCTGGGCGTGGTCGGTGGGCTGATGTTCATGGAAAGCCTCACCGCCTTGATGCGCAGCCGCGCCGGATCGCCTCCCCGGCGCAGACGCCAGCATCATAGCTGGGTGCAGGGCCTGCCCTTTCGGATGCGCTTCAGGGCCTCCAAGCTCTATATTTCCGCGATCCCGCCGCTTCTGGTGGGGATGGCCGTGGGTGTTCTTGCCGCGATCATGGGGGTCGGCGGCGGTTTCATAATGGTTCCGGCGATGATCTATCTGCTGGGCATGGCAACCACGGTGGTTGTCGGAACCTCGCTTTTCCAGATCATGTTCGTCACCGGCGCGACCACGTTGATGCACGCGATCTATAACAACACGGTCGATGCGATCCTGGCTGTCCTGCTGCTGTTGGGCGGGGTCATCGGTGCGCAAATCGGCGTGCGCATCGGCCCAAAACTCAAGGCCGAACAATTGCGCATCCTCTTGGCCATCCTGGTGCTCGTGGTCTGTGCGAAACTGGGTTGGGATCTGGTGCGCACGCCGGAGGAGCTCTACACTCTCGGCGGTGGGTCTCACTGATGCGGTATTTCCTCACGACACTTACAATGGTGCTAGCGCTTCTTGTCACGACAGCGCAGGCCGAGGAGATCGTCGCAGGTCTCAACCAGAACCAGATCTCGATCACCACCGATTTCGACGGGTCCGAGTTGTTTGTTTATGGCGCGGTCAAGCGGACCGCCCCAGCACCCGAAGGGCCGCTGGACGTCATCGTTGTCGTGATCGGCCCCTCCAAACCGGTGATCGTGCGCAAAAAGGAACGACGTTTCGGAATCTGGATCAATGATGCAGGCGTGCAGGTTGACGCCGCGCCCAGCTTGTACGCCGTCTCGACCAATCGCCCATTTCGCGAGGTGATCTCCTTCACGCAGGATCAGCTCTATAAGGTCGGCCTCAACCACTCGGTCAAACTCATCGGCAACACCAACGATGCGGCCTACCCGGAAGACTATCTGCGGGCGGCGATCCGGCTGAACGAAGCCCGAGGTCTTTATTTCGAGCAGCCCCAGGGCGTGACAATCAATCAGGAAACCCTGTTCCAGACCCGGATCCGCCTGCCCGCGCAGCTTGTCGAGGGCGACTATCGCGTGCGCGTGTTCCTTCTACGCGACCGCACGGTCGTGGATACGCTGGAGCAGGGCATAGATGTGCGCAAAGTGGGGTTGGAGCGCTGGATCTACACCATGGCCAAGGAAAACGCCGCGATCTACGGCCTGCTGTCGATCGCGCTTGCGCTCGCGGCGGGGTGGTTGGCCTCGACCTTCTTCCGACTGGTATTTCCATAGGGTGTGAAAAAAATCGTCAAATTTGGCTAAAGCGACCCAAGAATGGCGTTTTTGCTAACCTTGTGATAATTTTTACAGTCTATATGTGGCTTATGACCTAGCGTCCGGTTCGGGGCGCAGTGTGAGAGTAGTTTTCTGGAGGTCCGAATGCGTATTCTCCTCATCCTTGCCGGCTTCATTGTCGGCCTCGTCCCACACTTTGCGGCGGCTGACGATTTCGCCCCGCATATCAAGGTGTTGGATCAAGCTGGCCAGACCGAGACTATCTCGGTAGGCACCTCGGAAGCAGTGGTGACCTTGCAGACGACAGGCGATCAGGCGGGTGGTGTCTATCAGATCGTGGCTGTTTTGCGCTGTTGTGTGGAGGGTGAGACGCTCCGCAGCAACATCCGGCTTCGCGACGGCCAGGGCTATGCCGTGATCCTGAACTCGGAAGATGGCGATGTGCGCGATAGGTTCACGTTCCAGCGCGCGGGCGACAGTATCCTGATCACAGGCGCCGTAATGGGTGAGCCAGAGCCCGTGGCGGCCAATACGCTCAGCCCTGTCCAGCGCGGTGCGGCGTCGACGCTCTGAGACGTTTGTTTGGCGCCTTTGCAGCCGGACAAGTTGAATTAGCTTACGGCGCTGTAAACATCCTCACAGCCGCAGCGCTGCCTCGCGGCTAGGGTAGTCTCGCTTGTAAGGAGTAGCCACTCTCCACACATCATCGGCTGCACCGAACAGCTCGGGCGTCAGGGTTTCGACCCTGACGCCCGTACTCTTTCCGCACCCCTTATCCGGCACATAAGAACCTGCGGGGCATCCGGTAACAATTCTCACAGAAGATAAACATGCGACTCGGCTAGAAAGAGGGCGTCCCTCGGGGGATCTGCTCTGAACCACACGCAGGGCCGGTCTTTCCCGAAACGGCGATCACATGTGTTTCCTGTGATACCTCTCTGACTTGGCGCCGGTTCTCTCCCCGGCGCCACTTTTTTTCGCCTAGTCCCAGACACAGCCGGCCAGGGTCCAACGCTCCAGCGCGGCGTCGAAGGCCGCGCGCCCGCTTTCGGTTTCCACCTCGACGCCGCGAACCAGGTAGCCGGTGTTGATCAAGGTTGCCGCCATCTCCTCGCGGCTGAAAAGCCCGTTCTCAAAGGCTGGCTGACGACCGGCAAGGGCATCCTCGGCTTCGCCCAACTGACAGGCCGCATCCGCTTGCAGGAACGCCAGACCCGCGGTATCGCGCCCGGCGGCATCCTCCAACGCGATCGCTGTGCCATAGTCGGCCCAGGCTTCTGCGGGCTGTCCAGTCTCGGCATACAGACTGGCGCGATTGATCAGCGCGTTGATATAGCCCGGATCCAGTTCCAGCGCGCGGCGATAGTCCCGAAACGCCCGGTCATACTCGCGAAACCGCGCATGGCTGGTCGCCCGGTTGTTCCAAGCACGTGGGTTACCGGGATCCAGCTTAAGTGCCGTGTCGTGGTCGTCGAACGCGTCCAGATGATTGCCAAGCTCCGCATGGGCCATCGCCCGGTTGGAGTAGGCCCAGGCGGCGCGGGCGCCGGGCCAGTCGCCTCCCTCGATCACATCGGTGCAGGCGCTCAGCCGCGACCAGGCATCGCCGTCGCCTGCACACTCCTGAGCCGTTTCAGCCGCCGCCGGGGCCGCAGCGAACAGCAACAGCACCACCATATGCGCAAGTGTGCCGCGAATGCGACTTCGGAACTTGCACGGTAAGGAAATCATCCAGGCAACTGGCCGACTCTGCGCGGGTTTTCGCCGATCAACTGCACTGTCATAAGGCTCCCTTGCCTCGGCACATGTCTCCAGATGTGCGCGCTCAACTGCGATTTGGCAAGGCTCCACCGGTGTCCAGCCCGTCGCCCAGACCGCCGTCGCGGTCGAATCCGCGCAGGTGCGGTAGCAATCGCGTCCAGCGAGGCTCGATCCGGTCGGGCAGACCATCGGCCAGCAGCGCGCCGATGCCATGAGCTGCGCGCTGGCGCAGGATGGCGCGGTAGAAGCTCATCGCACCGGGATCGGTATAGAAATGCCAGTGACAAACGCGCGGGATCGGCCTCAGCCTATGACCGCGCGCTGCCATCCATGCGCCCAGCTCCGGCAGATCGAGTTGCAGGTCCAACCAGTTGCCGGACCACCCACGCTGCGCGATACCGCCGGAGCCGAGCGACCGATTACTGGCCTGGGCCCGGCTACGCGCGCCTGCAGCGAAAAGGTGATCGAACAGATCATTGGCGCGGCTCATCACATGGTACACTTGGGCGCCACCAACATGCGCCAGCCGCCCTGCCGCCACATCTCGAAATTCCGCCGCGCCCAGCAGAATCAAGCGCCCAACAGGCAGTCCGGGCAGCGCTGCGGCAGCCTGCAAGGCCACACGCGCACCCAGCGAGTGAGCCATTAGATCGATACGCAGATCCGGGCGGTTGCGCCCGATATCCCGCATCAGCCAACCTAGGGCACGCGCCGCCACTGCCGCGTCGCGATAGATCCGCGAAAAACCGCGGGTCTGACCGCCGGATCGGAAAGTGCGCGCCTCCCACCCGAAGGCCAAGCATAGACCATCCTCCACCCCACCGCGCCGGAAGCCCAAACGCGCTGCCCACCCCTCCGGCCCCGCATAGAGCAGGCGGTAGGGATCGGCCTCGCCTCGGGGCCCCCGGCACGAGAAGCGATAACCATGGATCAGAACGCAGATCGGCGCGCCGGGCGGCAGCGCCCGGACCGTGGCGCGAAGCTGCGCTAACCAGTCGGGGCCTTCGGGGCTGAAAAGCGCCCCGTCGCGTGTCGCACTGACACGAAAAACAGCCATCTAAACCTCAACATTGCAGGGTGGTTTGCCACCTTCTTGTTGCGGTGTGTGAACGAAGTATCCGGCATTTTCATTGCATTCTTATGAATCGAAGGTGACAGCGCGCGCTGCCTTGCCAGGCAGGCAACGCTGATCGGCCTGTCGACTATTTCGACCGAGCAAAGCTTCCAGCGCAGATCCCATGTCGGAATGGACGAAGTGGAAGCCGCTGGCCCGTAACTTCGTCGGCAGCACAGCTTGCCCACCCAACAGCAACTCGCGCGCCATATCGCCTAAAGCGAGGCACAGGGGCCAGGCGGGCAGCGGCAGCAGCGCGGGCCGATGCAACGCCCGACCCAGAGCTTCGGCAAACTGCGTATTGCTGACCGGTAGCGGCGCTGTTGCATTCACCGGCCCATGCAGCGCGGGCTCTGCCAGACAATGAACAATCGCCCGCACCAGGTCGTCGCGATGGATCCAGCTCATCATCTGGGTGCCATCGCCGATTCGCCCGCCCAGGCCGAATTCAAACGGTGTCAGCAGGCGCGCGAGGACGCCGCCCTGAATGCCCAGCACCAGCCCGATCCGCAGGCAGACGACGCGCAGGCCGATCTGCCTGGCGGTTTCGGTCGCGGCCTCGGTCGCTGCACAAACCTCGTGGCTGAAGCAGGGGCTTGGCCGCGCGGTCTCGTTCAGGGGCTTGTCTCCCTGCAGTCCGTACCAGCCGATGGCTGAGGCTGTGATCAGGGTCCGAGGGCGGTGGCGCAGCCGGGCCAGCAAACCGTCCACTGCCGCCGCCACGGCCACGCGCGAGCCGATGATCCGATCGCGCCTTTGCGCGGTCCACGGGCTGTCGGCGATCCCCTCCCCCGCCAGATTGACGATGGCGTCGATCCGGGTCTCGGACGGGATCTGGTCGAGATCGGTCAGAACGGTGATGGGCATAGGCAGCGAAGCCGCCTTTTGGGGGTCGCGAGTCAGCGCGCTCACCTGGTGCCCGGCCCCCACCAGTGCCGCCACCAGCCGCTGCCCGATAAAACCCGTCGCGCCGGTGATCAGCACATGGCTGCGTGGCAAACCAGCGGCCAGGAGTGCTGCATCCGGCTCCTCCAACCGGGGCGCCCGGCGGGCCGCCATCCAATCGCGCAGGCCAAATATCAGGACAACGGCTGCAGATACCAGGCACAGCCAACTCCACCCGCCGTATTGAGCCGGGATCAACGCGGTCGGCCGCGCTGCCCAATCGATCAGAACCGGCATGGCGAGGATCAGGATCGCGCCATAGTTCAGTGCCAGAAGGGTATGGGTCACCCGCTCCGTTGCCGACAGCGCACGGGTCATGTCCTCCTCGACAAAATCCCAAAGGGTAATTCCCAGCTCCGTCGCGAGCAGCGCGATCAGGGCCCAGGCGAAAACACCGTGGGGCTCGGCCCAGCCCAGGGTCAGGAAGATCATCGCATAGAATACATTTCGCACCGCATGCAGGCGCAGTTCCCGCGCTTGAGAGGGGCGCCAGGCCAGCCGTTCAGTCAGTTCGTGATGGTAGAGTGTATCGAACGCACCCATCGCGATCTGCAGGGCGATCAGGGACCAGAGAATTGGGTCTGTCATAGCTGTTTCTCCGACATATCGGCGTAGATGGCGGTCTGGTGGATCAGCGGGCCAAAGATCGGATGCGTGAGATCCAGCGTGAAGGCGAAACGCCCTCTGCGCAGATCATGATGGCCGACGACCAGATCTCCAGGCGTCATCCAGCGTGGAAGGGACAGGCGGCGGCCCAGAACCTCGATGAAATACCCGGCGGAGCGAAAAACCAGCGAGCCGTTCTCCTCGGCAATTCTCAGGGTCATGCCGATGCCATGGCCGACCCGCTCTTCCAGCCCCGTTGGTCCCGAAAACCGTTTGGCGGAGTGGATCATCTGCGGAAAGCGGCCTTCGCGGGCGATCAGGCGGGTCCAGATCTGACCGCTTCCCCCAGGCCCCTCGGTGACGGCGACGACGGCGGCCCGACCCTCGGCCTCGCGGTCCAGCGGCAGCGGCGCACCGATCAGGCGCAGGGCCTGGGCCAGGACCCAGCCGAGACGGCTAAAGCGGATCTCGGTGATCTGCCCGCGATAAACAACACTCTGCCCCGCCTCGCGATGTTTCGAGAACCGGGCGCGCACCGCTGCTGGCAGGCGCATCCAGTCGCGGCGCGCCATCAGGCGGCTAAAGCGCGTGTCACGGTGCGGGGCTTTTTCGGACGCACCATCAATCGGCAGAAGATATGTTAATACCGGTAATTTCTGACTATTCAGAAATTTATGCGTATGCGTTGTTGCCGTATGGCTCATAGCGTCCCTCCTTACTTCTTGGTGCGGATCAGTGGGCCAAGCAGGTCGACAGCGCGGCTGCCGAGCTTGATCAGCGGCACCAGGCGCGATTTCGGCACGCGCATCATCTGTTCGTGCCATTGGCCCAACGTGTCGACGAAGTCTTGCATCTCCTCCAGTCGCGCGTGGGCGGTTGTGGAGATTGCCGGGTCGCCCTCTGCCTCGGCCAGGCAATCGCGCAGAACGGCGGCAGCGGGGTCAAACTCGCGCTTCTTGCGGCCTTCGGCGATGCGTTTCACCATCTCCCACACATCGCCCTCGGCCGCGAAGTGATCGCGGCGGTCACCCTGAATGGGGACACGGTAGATCAGGTCCCAGGCGATCAACTCCTTGATCGAAGTCGAGACATTCGAGCGGGCAATGCCCAAGGTCTCGGAAATTTCCTCGGCATGGCGGGGCCGGTCGCTGAGCAGCAGCAGCGCATGGATCTGCGCAACGGAGCGATTGACGCCCCACTGACCCCCCATATCTCCCCAATGGAGGACGAAGCGTTGGATGGCCGCTGGCAGCTCGCCAGATTTATTTGTAATTTCTGTCATCACAGAAATATCTGACGGCACGATGCGGATGTCAAGAGAGAACTGCCCCCGGATCGCGCCATGGTCGTGTCCGGGGGCCGGCTGTTCAGTTCATGCGTTCGGCCAGCGCATTCTGCTGCGGCGCCTTGCGCAACAATTGCTCGTCGGCTTTGGCACAGGCGACCAGGTAATCGCGCCACGCCGCCTTACTCGCCTCGTCACCCGGCAGCAGGGGCGGCGGCTTGGCGGGCCGGTCGGTCTCACGCCTCAATTGGTGGCCTCGCCATGGCCGGAATGGTGCGAATGATCGCCATGCCCGGCCTTTTCGACCTTCACGGTGACATCGACCGCACCCGCGTTTTCGAACATCAGCGTGACCGGAAATTCGTCACCCTCCTTGAAGTGCTTCTTGGCGCCGAACAGCATCAGGTGCAGTCCGCCTGGTTCCAGCAGTGCTGTGTCTTCGGCGGGGGCTTCGATGGCTTCAAGCTGGACCATCGTCATCACGCCGTTCTGCTCTTTCGACTCATGGATCTCGATCGCGTCAAACTGGGGGGAGTTGGCACTGAGCAGCCGGTCCGGCGCCGAACCGTCGTTCGAGATCGCCATATAGAGCGCCATGGGACGGTTCGGCAGCGTCGCGCGCGCCATAGGATGGATGATGGTAAGCGCACCGGCCTTTGCCTCATGGGCTGCGGCCGGGCCGGATGTGACCGGCGAGAGGCCGATTGGCAATGCAACCAGGGCGGCCAGCGCGAAGCCGAGGGGGAAGATAGGTTTCATGGATCTCTCCACTGAGTGACCGCCGAAGCGGTGAGAAACGGATTTGCCGCGGCATAGAAACCGCAGCGTCGCAGATATCAGGATTGGCGCCCGACTGGGGCACGGAGGCTGCGGGCGCTCAGCCCACCGCAGGGGGTGCGCGGGATCGATAGGGCCTGTTGATCGCATGGGCCGATGGAACCGTCCCCGCCCCCAGCCGCATCACCATCCGATACGCGTCGGCAGGGCGTATCAAGCCCGGCGCGGGCCAGCCGGGCAACATCGCCAGGCCCAGATAGGGGCAGGGATCGCTGGGCAGCTCCTGCCCCTCCGAAACCTCCGGCTCATCCAGATCGATCCAGACGATCTCACCCCCAGCACAGATCGGCACCATGCCGGGCGCTGGCGGCTCCGCAAAGGCCAACCCACCAAACAGGCGCGCAAACAAGGCCAGCCCGACCATCAGAGCGGTCAGGCGCAGGGTCCATGCCTCGGCATATCGCAAAGTCGGTGACATCCTCATTGTGTCCCAGCCTAGGCCAGACGCGCGCGGCCAACAACCGCGACACCATAGAATCGCCGTGAACGGGCGCTTCCGCCGCATCAAGGCCGATCACTTTCGCGCGCCCGGCGGAGGCGCTTGCGCGCCAAGTGATTGACCCAAGCACCGCTTCTGCGTATGCCACCGCGAGTGGCGCTTTGTCGGACCGGCTTGCGGGCCACGTTAAATATCCCGCTAAAGAGGTTAACGGAAAGCCCGATGGCTGTTTCCTCTCTCATGGTCTTGTTCGAAAGGGTGTACGCACCCAGCTAGGGACCGCCGGAACGGCGGAGACACGAATGAGCGATAACTGGCATACCAAGACGAAACTGGTTCATGCGGGCGGCACGCGCTCGGCCCATGGCGAGACGTCCGAGGCGATCTTCCTGACCCAGGGTTTCGTATATGAGAACGCCGAAGCGGCGGAGGCGCGCTTCAAAGGCGACGATCCGGGCTTTGTCTATGCCCGTTATGGCAACCCTACCGTCAGGATGTTCGAGGAACGGATCGCGGCGCTGGAGGGAGCGGAGGACGCGTTCGCCACCGCGTCAGGCATGGCGGCGGTTCATGCCGCCCTGATGTGCCAGTTGCGCGCGGGCGATCACGTCGTGGCCGCGCGGGCGCTGTTCGGGTCGTGCCTCTACATCGTCGAGACGCTCTGTCCACGCTTCGGTGTCGATGTCACGCTGGTCGATGGCCTGGATTTGGATGCTTGGCGCAGCGCGATGCGGCCCGAGACCAAGCTGGCCTTCCTGGAGAGCCCCTCGAACCCCACGCTCGAGATCATTGATATCGCCGCCGTCGCCGCGATTGCGCACGATGTCGGCGCGCGTCTGGTGGTGGACAATGTCTTTGCCACACCGGTCTTCCAACGGCCCATGGCACTGGGGGCGGATATCGTCGTATATTCCGCCACCAAACATATCGACGGACAGGGGCGCTGCCTGGGCGGGGTCGTGCTGGGCTCGCAGACCTTCATCCGCGATGAGTTCGAACCTTATGTGAAACATACCGGCCCGGCATTGAGCCCCTTCAACGCCTGGGTGATGCTGAAGGGGTTGGAGACACTGGGCCTGCGTTGTACAGCGCAGACGGACACCGCCGAGGAACTGGCGGGATGGCTGTCGGGCAGGCTCGACCGCGTGATATATCCCGGACTGCCCAGCCATCCGCAGCACAATCTGGCCGCCGCACAGATGGAGCGTCCTGGCCAGATGCTGGCATTCGAGATCCCGGGCGGACAACCGGCGGCTTTTCGCTTTTTGAATGCATTGCGGCTGATCAGGATCTCAAACAATCTGGGCGATGCGAAAAGCCTGATCACCCATCCCACCACCACCACGCATCAGCGCCTGACCGAGGAGGAGCGCACGGCATTGGGCATTTCGCCCGGCCTGCTGCGACTGTCCATCGGGTTGGAGGATCCGCGCGATCTGAAGGCCGACCTCTCCGCCGCGTTGAAAGCCGCATGAGGCGCCTTGGCACCGCAGGGGGGCGTGCTAAGTTACGCGGATAGCCACGAAAGGCAGAAGATGAACAAGATCGACCCGACCGCCCCCAGTATCCAGAACGAGACCGCCAAGCCGACCCAGGCCGAGGCCGAGGCAGCCGTGCGCACCCTGCTGCGTTGGGCCGGCGATGACCCGACCCGCGAAGGGCTGCAGGACACGCCTGGTCGCGTGGTGCGGGCCTACGGTGAGTGGTTCAAGGGTTACGAGATCGACCCGAACGACCTGCTCGCCCGGGTGTTCGAGGAGGTCGAAGGCTATGACGAGATGGTCGTCCTGCGCGACATTCGCTTCGAGAGCTATTGCGAGCACCACATGGCCCCGATCATCGGCAAGGCCCATGTCGGTTACGTCCCGACCAACCGGGTCGTCGGCATCTCGAAGCTGGCACGGCTGGTCGAGGCCTATTCCAAGCGCCTGCAAGTGCAGGAGAAAATGACGGCCCAAATCGCCAACACGCTGATGGAGGAACTGCAGCCAGCAGGCGTCGCCGTGGTCGTGGAGGGCGAACATCATTGCATGTCGACCCGCGGTGTCCACAAACACGGTGTTTCGATGGTCACCTCCACCATGCTGGGCGTATTCCGCGAGGACCCGCGCACCCGCAAGGAATTCATGGACATCATCGGCAACCCGACCAACCGGATGGGCTGACGACTTAGTTCCCGTCAGGATCGATGGCGGCGAGTTCCGCGCGCAATTCGTGGGCGCGTAAGACGCTGGGGTGATCCGGGGCGAACCTCGTCTCGAAAATCTCGATCACTTTGGCGACCGCTATGCCGGACGCTTCGCGCTTGCCTGTATGCGCCAAGTACTTCGCGCGATTGGCCAGCACGGCGGCATAATCCGGATGATCGGTGCCCACCAGGCTTGCCATCAGTGACAGGGCCTTTTCGCTGGGCTCGTCCGCTTGTTCGAGCCGATCGGTCTTCATAAGCAGCCGCGACAGATTGGATAATGTGCCGGCGCGGACAAGGCTGTTGCGCAACTCGCCTCCGGCAGCGATCTCTTCAGCCTTGCGCAGGAGCGCAATCGCCTCCTCCGTCCGGTCCTGAAGCTCGACCACCGAGGAGAGGTTGTTGAGAATGGTGGCATAATAGCTGTGCGAGGTGCCCAGGATCCGGGCCATGATGTCTTGCGCCCGGCGCAGCTCGGCCTCGGCTTCCGGATACAGGCCCAGATGTTCCAGAGACGTCGCGTGGTTGCTCAGCATCTTGGCGAAGTTCACGCCGCTGTCGATGCCGGTCTCCTCGGCCACCGAGATTGCCCGGCGCTGCAATCGGACAGCCTCTTCGAAGTTGCCGATGTCCTGATAGAGCAGACCCAGATTGTTGAGTTGCAGGGAGTAGTCGAACGGATCGACCGTCTCGCGGCTTTCCAATATGCGCAGCCCGGATGAGACGATGCCGATGGCCTCCTCGTATTCGCCGCGCGCACGCAGCACCTCGCTGAGATTGTTGAGGCTCGTGGCAAATTCTGGGTGTTCAGGCCCCAGATGGGCAGCCCGGATCCGTAACGCGTCGCGATAGTTCTCCTCAGCCTCTCCAAAGCGGCCCTGGGCGCTGAGCAATAAGCCAAGCTGGTTCCGCACGTCCGCCACGGCCAGCGAATCCTCCCCCTGATCGTCGATGGCCCGCGGCAGCAGCATCGCAGCAAAACGCTCCGCTTCCGCAAAACGCTCCATCCGGCGCAGCGAGATGATGGCGCTGTAGAGGTGTTGAGGTTCCGCCGAAAGATTGGCGGCGCGGGCATAGTGATCAGCCGCCTCGGGCCAGCGGATCTCCTCATCCGCGATACGCCCTCGGCGAAAGGCCGCATTAGCGGCGCGGTCGATGCTTTGCTGTTCGAGTTGCTCGACTTCGGCGAAGATCGCATCTGCCTGGGTGGTATCGCCCCGCATCAGGGCTTGTTGGGCGGCGGCTATCCGTTCCTCGGCAATGCCTGAACCGGTGTCGGAGAGTTGCAGGCTCAGCTGCTCCAACTCCGCCTCGCGCTTCGCGAACGAGGTTTGCAGATCCGCGCGCTGGCGCTCGACCTCTTCCAACTGCGCCCGCAACAGCCCCTGTTCCGCCGCATGGATACGGTCCAGATCGGCCCTCAGCTCCGCTTCACGGCGGGCCAGAGCGGCCTCATGCTGTTCAATCGTATAGCCCTGGAAAATCGTAACCATGCTGTTGTCGCCTGTGCTGATCGCGTCACCGCCGCCGGTCGCCACCGCGCCACCGCCAGTCACCGAGATCGTGTCACCTTTGGCATCACCAGGCCCCGGATCCTCCGTGCCCACGATCCAGGCGAACACTGCCGCACCCACCGCCACGGCGCCAGGCACGATGAATTTCAATAGGCCGACAATGGCGCTGGCGCCATCGCGGTTGTCCTTGTCCCGCCACCAGTTGAAATTCAGCATCGCGGCCCTCTCGCCAACACGCGCGGACTATATCACGTACGGGATATGCACCGGAAATTGATCCCAGTGCACGGATCCAGTGTTGTAACCGCAGAAATGAAAACCACCTGCACACTATTAACCTTTGCGCCAAGGAGAACACCTATGGACCGGTTCGAGGACATGCGTTGCTTCCTGCAGGTTGTCGAGAACCAGAGCGTGACCCGAGCCGCCGATGTGATGGGACTGGCGCCGTCCGCCGTGTCGCGCCGTCTGAAGGAGCTGGAACGCCGCCTCGGCGCCACGCTGATGACCCGCACCACCCGGCGCATGTCCCTGACCGAGGCGGGCCAGATCTTTGCCAACCGGGCCGAGCGCGTGCTCGCCGATCTGGAGGAGTCCGAAGCCGAGGTCTCCGATGCCGCACATCTGTTGAACGGAACTCTGCGGGTGGCCTGCCCACTCAGCTTCGGCGTCGCCCATATGACCCCGATCGTTGCGGAGTTCATGGATACGCATCCCGATCTGCTGGTCGAACTGGATCTGAGTGACCGCCATGTCGATCTGGTGGCCGAGGGGCTGGACATCGCCATCCGGATCGGGCGGCTGGAGGATAGCTCGCTGATGGCACGCAAGGTCGCCGATGTCAGCCTCAAGGTCGTCGCCTCACCCGGGTTTCTGAAGCGCCATGGCCGGCCCGAAAGTCCGGCGGACATGGCGGAGTGGCCCGCGCTTTGCTATGTCGGCTCCAACCGCGTCGACGCCTGGGAGTATACCGCGCCGGACGGCTCGAAAGGCGCGCAGCCGATGCATGTCCGCATGCGTGCCAATAATGGGAATGTGCTGCGCGACGCCGCAGCGCGCGGCCTGGGCGTCGCGATGCAACCCTGCTTCATCACCTACCGCGCCGTGGCGCGCGGCGATCTGGAAGTTGTCCTGCCGGAATACGAATGGCCGAATGTCACGATTTACACGGTGTATCCGCAAACCCGGCACCTCTCGGCCAAGGCGCGCGCCTTCATGGATTTCGTACGCAACCGAATCGGGCCGAACCCGGTTTGGGACGTATGACATCGCAGGACTCGCGCTGATCGCGAAAACATCATCCCGCTTTGCTGGAAAGAAGGGCCTTCGGGGTTGCAGCCGCCCATTGGCTGTGCTTGCGTGCCGTCAATGGCCAAAGAAACAAGCTGACGAGACAGTTCTGGAGGATTGGATGACCGACACGAAAACGCAGACAGGAACAGGTTCGGGCTTCACCCGACGTGGATTGATGCAGACGGGTGCCGCAGGCGCACTGTTGCTTGGTATGGGAATGCCCGCATTGGCCGAACCCAAGCGCGGCGGCAAGATGCGGATGGGCAAGGGCCATGGCCAGACCTCGGACAGCCCGGATCCCGGCACGTGGGAGAACGGGTTTACCCTGTCTTATGGCTTCGCGATCTACAACCGCTTGACCGAGGTGGATGTGGATGGCAGCCTGATCCCGGAACTCGCGGAAAGCTGGGAGGCTTCGGCCGACGCAACCCAATGGACTTTCAAGATCCGCGATGCAAAGTTTCACGATGACACGAAGATCACGGCGGCGGATGTCATCGCCTCGATGAACCACCACCGGGGCGAGGAATCGCAATCGGCGGCCAAGCCCATCGTCTCGGCGATCAAGGATATCGAGGCTGTTGGCGACAATGCCGTGAAGTTCACCTTGGATGGCGGCAATGCCGACTTCCCCTTCGTGTTGACCGACTATCACCTGGTGATTGGCAAGGACGACGGCAGCGGCAAGGTCGACTGGAACTCCGGCATCGGCTCGGGCACCTATGTCCGTAAGAACTTCGAGCCCGGCATCCGGCTGGATCTGGTGCGCCACGAAAATAACTGGCGCAAGGATCGCGGCTGGTTCGACGAGGTCGAAATGTTGGCCATCGTGGACCCCGTCGCACGCCAGAACGCGCTGATGACCGGTGCCGTGGATGCAATCGACCGTGTCGATGTGAAGACGGTCAATCTGCTCAAGCGCAACCCGAACCTGATTATCGAGTCCGTCGCCGGCACCCAGCATTTCACCTTCCCGATGCGGGTCAATCAGGAACCGTTCAACGACAACAACATCCGCATGGCGCTGAAACTGTCGGTTAAACGGCAGGAGATGCTGGACAAGGTCCTTCAGGGTTATGGCGCTCTCGGCAACGATATCCCGCTCAGCAGCAGTCAGCGCTTCTTCAACTCGGACATTCCGCAACGGGCGTACGATCCGGAGAAGGCCAAGTGGCACCTGAAGCAGGCCGGGGCCGAGGGGCTTTCGGTGGATCTGCACGCGGCTAACGCGGCATTCCCGGGCGCGATCGATGCGGCCTCGCTCTATGCGGCTTCGGCATCCGAGGCGGGCATCAAGATCAACGTGATCCGCGCGGCGGATGACGGCTATTGGTCGAACATCTGGAACAACAAGGGATGGTGCGCCTGCTATTGGGGCGGCCGTCCGATCGAGGATCTGATGTTCTCCACTGCTTATCAATCGGGTGTGCCGTGGAACGACACCGCCTGGTCGAACGAGCGTTTCGACGAGTTGCTGTTGCAGGCACGTGCCGAACTAGACGAAAATCTGCGACGCGAGATGTATTACGAGATGCAGGTGATCCTGCATGACACCGGCGGGCTGATCGCGCCGATGTTTGCCTCCTACGTCTCAGCCATCGACAAGAAGGTTCAGCACGGGCCAATGGCATCGAACTGGCCGCTGGATGGCGAGCGCTGGATGGAGCGTTGGTGGTTCGCCTGATCGATCCTTGCGGATAAACGGAAACGGCCCGGCATCGCTGCCGGGCCGTTTTTTATGGGGCGCGCTCAGCCGTCCAGGCGCGTCACCGTCCACCCCTCGGCCCGCAACAGTTCCACCAGACCGGCATCGCCCGGCAGATGCAGCGCGCCGACCGCGACGAAGGCATTGCCAGCCTCCAGCGCCGGGACCAGATGCTCCATCCAGGCGCGGTTGCGCCGGTTCAGCGCAACCTCCAGGAACTTGTCCGAAACTTCGCGCACGCGCGGTATACCCTGGCTTTCGGACCACCAGATCCCATGTTCCGAGATCGCCATGATTTCGCCAGCGTCATAAAGCGCCAGCCGCGTGCGGCGCATATCCTCCTCGATCTCGCGACTTGCGCCGAACTCCACGACCATGCTCGAGAAATCCTCGAACGGCAGGGATTCGAGCGCGCCCAGCGCCTGTTCATAGGTTTCGAGCCCATGGTCCGGCACGCCTTTTTCCACCCCAAAGCTCGCCAGTTTCTGGTCAAGGGCGACGCCGCCGCTCTGCATCGCGAAGAACTGGCAGGCCGGGAAGCCCAGGATCGCGACCAGCATCCACTCGCGCATCTGCTCTGCGGCTTCGAAGGGCACGCCGCGGTCGGCAAGGGCCTCCTCGATCAACTCCGCCGCACTCGGATCGATGCGAGAGGACAGCGGCGGCGCATCCATGTCGAAGATCAGCTCCAGCGGGTTCGCCGCCATGTCATTCTGCATCCGCTCCTGCTCTTCCAGGCTCAACTCGAACCAGGCGCCATCGGCGGCCGCCAGCGTATCCCAGACCGATTGATCCACCAGCTCATGCGCTTGAGTGTCGTGATAAGTTCCAAAGAGGTGCGAGGGGGCAACGCCAGGCTTCTCCACCCGCCAGAATTTGCCCGCCGCGTTGGGAACTTCGTGAGCGCGCTGGAAAATCCCCTGATGCGCCGTCGGATCGCTTTGTTGCAACCCGGGCAGCAGGTTCTGCCCGCCGCATTCCGCCATCGCAGCGCCTGGCAACGCGAGCAACGCAGCCGTCATCCAAGCGGCGGTTTGGTATTTGAAGCGGCGCATCTCGATCTCCCGAACAAATATTCAATCTGCGAGTGTACGTAGACCGCGCGCCACCGGGTTAAAAGCCCTGCGGCTTGATTTGATTGGATCGATCAGCGCAGCATAGCGGCGTTTGGTGGGACAGGGGGCTCTATGTCGCTGCATCTCAATCTGGAACAGCTCCGCGCCTTCCTGATGGTCGCGCAATATGGTGGGGTTCGGGCCGCGGCGGAGAAGATGCATCTTTCGCAACCCGCCGTGACCGCCCGCATCAAGGCGCTGGAGAGCGCTTTGGCGACGCGGCTGTTCGACCGCTCCAGCCGGGGCATGACCCTGACCAAGCGCGGCCAGGCCCTGCAACGCTATGCCGAGCAATACCGCCAACTGGTCGAATTGATCGAACACGACATCGTCGATCCCGAGGGGGTGGAGCGCCATCTCAGAATCGGTGTGTCCGAAACCATCGTGCAATCCTGGCTGCCGGATCTGATTGCCGCCCTGCGCCGCGATTTCCCGCGCATCGAGATCGAACTGAGCGTGGATATATCGCTGGCGCTGCGCGAGGGGTTGATGAACCGCTCGCTGGATCTCGCTGTACTTATGGGGCCGATCTCGGAATACTCGGTCGAGAACGTCAACCTGCCCGACTTCCCGCTAGACTGGTATTGCGCAGCGGATCAGGTCTTGCCCGAGGATCCGGCGGAGATGTTTCTGCGCCAGCCGGTCGTTACCTATGCCCGCAACACCCGCCCCTATCGCGAGCTGAAGACCGCGCTTTACAATCGCTATGGCCCGGGGGTCACGATCTTCACCTCATCCTCGCTGTCGGCCTGTTTCAGGATGGTGGCCGCGGGGTTGGGCATAGCTGCCCTGCCCGTCGCGCTTGCAGGGCCAGAGCTACGGACCGGGCGCGTGATCTGCTTCAATCCCGGCTGGCGGCCCGATGCACTCTGTTTCACAGCTTCCTATCTGGCGGACCCTGAGAGCCCGTTCCTGCACCGGATTGCGCAGACCGCCAGACAGGTGGCGCTGGTCGCAGCCGATCAGGATAGCTGATCGCTGATGAGCAGAAAGCGCGATTTGACGTGATCGCTAGTGCCTTGCACCCTGATCACCCGCGGGCATTACCCGCACGCCACTTCAGGGAAACGGATGGCCACGCCAAGAAACGACTATCACCACTTGCGAGATGCGCCGATAGCCGAGCTACGCGCCGCGATCCGCAGCGGCGCCTATACCGGTCAGACCGCTGGCCTCGCGCCCGGTCTGCTGCAGGCCAATCTGGCGATCCTGCCACGAGATCATGCGGTGGATTTCCTGCACTTTTGTCAGCTAAACCCCAAGCCCTGCCCCCTGGTCGGCATGTCAGAACCGGGCGATCCTAGTCTGCCCTCCTTGGGTGCGCATCTGGACCTGCGCACGGATGTTCCCGCGTATCACGTCTATCGCGACGGGGCGCTGGCCGGCACGGCAAGTGATCTGCGCGAGCTTTGGCGCGATGATCTGGTGGCGTTCGCGCTCGGCTGCTCTTTCACCTTCGAACGCGCGCTGATCGAAGATGGAATTGCACTGGACCACATCGCGCGGAACCGCGTGGTACCGATGTATCGCACCAATATCGAAACCCGGCCTGCAGGCCCATTCGGCGGCTCGACCGTGGTCAGTATGCGCCCGATCGCAGCTTCGGACGTCGCTTGCGCCACTGAAATCTCCGAACGCTATCCGCACGCGCATGGCGGACCTTTGCATGTGGGCGCACCCGGCGAGATCGGCATTGATACCCTGGATCAGCCGGATTGGGGCGATCCGACACCGGTGCCTGCGGGCGCCGAGCCGGTTTTCTGGGCCTGCGGTGTGACCCCGCAAGCCGCCGTGCTGCGCGCGCGCCTGCCGTTCTGCATCACTCACAAGCCCGGCCATATGCTTGTCACCGATGTGGATGAGCGCGCCGACATCCCCGTTTTCCAATCCCACCAAGCAGAAACCACCTGACAGGAGAGACCACATGAAAACCCTCATCGCATCCGCCATGGCCTGCGCCATGCTTGCGGGGGCCGCGCTGGCCGAAGACCGCCCCGTCACGATCAAGGCAGTCGGCACCTGGGGCAGCCTGACCAATTATCAAAAGCATGAAGGCCCGTTCTGGAACGATCAGATTGCCGAGACTTCCGGCGGGCAGATCCTCGGCGATATCAAGCCGCAGACCGAACTGGGCCTGAAAGGGTTCGAGATCATGCGCCTGGTCAAAAACGGCGTCTTCGATTTCGCCTTTGGCTTGCCTGGTTATGTTGCGGCCGAGAATGCGGTATTCGAGGGGGGCGATCTCTCCTCCGTTACCCAGGACATCGAGACCCAGCGCAAGGTGGCAGAGGCGTATTTCCCGATCCTGGAAGGCGCCTTTGCCGAGATCTACAACGCCAAGCTGATGATGCTCTACCCCTTCCCCAGCCAGACCCTCTGGTGCAATGCGGAGGTGAACGGCCTAGCCGACCTGAAGGGCAAGAAGATCCGCGTCTATGCCACCACCCTTGGCGATTTCGTGGAAGGTGCGGGCGGCACATCCGTCACCGTGCCCTTCGCCGAGGTGATCCCGGCGCTGGAGAAAGGGGTAGTCGATTGCGGAATCACCGGCACGATGTCCGCCTATAAGGCGAACTGGCAGCAGGTAGCGACACACGCCTATACTCTGCGCGTCGGATGGGGCCTGGCCTTTGGCGCCATGAACATGGACAAGTGGAACTCCATGACGCCCGCGCAGCAGGAGCTGCTGACCACCGAGATCGCGGCACTGACGGACCGGATGTGGGCAGAAACGGCGACCGAGGACGAGGTTGCGATCTCCTGCATCACCGGGGGCGCCTGCGACATCGGCGAACCAGGCGCGATGAAGCTGGTCACCCCGTCCGATGCCGATCTGGTCGCCCGCGACAAAATCGCGACCGAAGTGGTGCTTGCGCGCTGGGCCGATCGCTGCGGCGCGGAATGTGCAGCGGACTGGAACGAGACCGTGGGCAAGATCCTGGGTCTGACCGCAACGGCGAAGTAAGCGCTTTGTTGTCCCGGACTTGATCCGGGACCTCTGGTGCAGCCCCCGAAGAAGAGGTCCCGGGTCAGGCCCGGGACAGCATCCGCGGCGGATCACAGTCAGGAGCCTGCGATGAACCGATTGCTCGACGCCACGAGAGGCCTCAGCCGCGTTCTGGTCTGGATCGGTGGGACGCTGATTGTCTTCTCGGCCCTTCTGGTCACGGTGGAGGTGTTTCTGCGCAAGCTCTTCAATGTCTCCATCGGCGGGGCGGATGAGCTTTCAGGCTATGCCTTCGGGGTTGCCACCACGCTTGGCTTTGCTCATGCGCTGTTCGAACGGGCGCATATCCGGGTGGATGCGGCCTATACCCTGTTCCCGCGCTGGCTGAAGCTGGGGGCGAGTGTTCTGGGCCTGGCCCTGCTGATCGGGTTTGTCGCGATTGTCTCGTTCATGGCGTGGGGGATGGTGATGGACACGCTAACGCACGGCTCGCGCTCCATCACCCCGATGCGCACGCCCCTGGCGATCCCGCAGATCCCCTGGCTGGCGGGCTGGATCTTCTTTGCCTTCACCGGGGCACTGCTGCTGGCCACCGCGCTGATGCGCTTGGCGCGCGGCGATGCGGAGGGGGCGGACCGTCTGATCGGCATGAAATCCATCGATGAGCAGATCGAGGACGAGAAAGTCTGATGCTGACCAAGACGCTGCTCATTCTGGTTGCGCTGATCGCACTGGCGGTGCCGATCGCGGCGTCGCTGGGCTGGCTGGGCCTGATCCTGCAAATGCTGGAGAGCCCGATGCCGCTGCACCGGGCGCTGGGCGACATGGTTTGGCAGACCGGCACGGATTTCCTGCTGGTGGCGATCCCGATGTTCGTGCTGCTGGGCGAGATCCTGCTGCGCGCCGGCATCACCGAGCGGATGTACGAGGGCATCGTCAAATGGCTGGGCTGGCTGCCGGGCGGGTTGATGCATTCGAATATCGGATCCTCGGCCCTGTTCGCCGCGACCTCCGGTTCGTCGGTGGCGACAGCAGCAACGATCGGCACGATCGCGGTGCCTCAGATCGCGCGGCGCGGGTACAACGAGCCATTGTTCCTGGGCACGCTGGCCGCCGGGGGCACGTTGGGTATTCTGATCCCGCCCTCGATCAATCTGATCCTTTATGGCCTCTTAACCGACACTTCAGTGCCAGAACTCTACCTCGCGGGCTTCCTGCCCGGTTTCCTGCTGGCGGCTCTTTTCATGGTGACCGTGATTGCTCTCTGCCTCGCGCGGCCCAGCTGGGGCGGCGAGCGGGTGCGGGCCACCTGGTCTGAGCGGTTTGGCGCGCTGCCCGCTCTGATCCCACCTATCGGGATCTTTCTGGTGGTCGTGGGCTCGATCTATGCCGTTTTCGCAACCCCGACCGAGGCCGCGGCCCTGGGCGTCGTCGCGGCGACGATCCTGGCGGCGGCAAACCGCAAGCTGACATTGGACATGATGCGCCAAGCGGTCGAGGGGACGATGCGTACGACCTCCATGATCATGCTGATCATCCTGGCCGCCGTGTTCCTGAACTTCGTCCTCTCCGTGATCGGCCTGACCCAGGCGCTGGCGGATTTCGTGACAGGGATGGGACTGAGCCCGTTCGAGACACTGCTGATGATTGTGGTGATCCTGATCGCGCTGGGCTGCTTCATGGAAACGCTTTCGATGCTGCTGACCACGGCCCCCCTGATCACTCCGATTGTCATCGCGCTCGGCTATGATCCGGTGTGGTTCGGGATCCTGCTGATGGTTTTGCTGGAAACCGCTCTGATCACGCCACCCATCGGCATCAACCTCTATGTCGTGCAGGGCATTCGTGAGCGTGGTCAAATGATGGACGTCATGGTGGGCGCGGCGCCGTTCGTGATCACCATGTTCGCCATGATCGCGCTTCTGATGGCGTTCCCTGGCCTGGCGCTCTGGCTGCCCGGGCTGGTCTACGGCTAGATGCTGGAGCGTTCCACCGTCGCGTCGCGCGGGGGTCGCTGAAAATCTGGCCTCACGCTGCGTCAAATCTGGCTATATCGCACGCAGGGGCATTGGCGTATCGCGGCGGCAACCCCGACCCCCAAACCTCATTGTACCTTGGAGTGCTCCATGACCAAGACCCTGACTGCTGCGGATCTGTCCGCCACATTCGATGCCTTCAACCGCCACGATATCGACGGTGTGATGGTCTGCTTCGCCGATGACTGCGTGTTCTACACCGTTGCAGGGCCGGAGGTTTACGGCGCAAAGGTCGAAGGTGCCGCCGCAATCGCCGACGCCTTCAGCGGTGTCTGGGCCGCCATGCCCGATGCGCATTGGGAACATCATTCGCATTTCGTGCATGGCGACCGGGCCGTGTCCGAGTGGATCTTCAGCGGCACCGCCGCCGATGGCAGCCGCGTCGAAGCCGAAGGGGCCGATCTCTTCACCCTGCGCGACGGTCAGATCGTCGTGAAGCAGGCGCTGCGCAAACAACGCCCCGTTTTGAAAGCCTGACATCAGGCCAAGCCCCCGCAACCGCGCCATCAAGATCGCGCACCTCCCGAGGACCCCGAGATGCCAGACGCAAAACGTCCCAAGCACTGGCCTAAAGCAAGCTACGACCCGCATTACGATCCGATCGTCGATGCCGGGCCGGGTCACAACCGTGACTACGCTCCCACCTATTGGATCGGCACGGCAGGCGCGCCCCCCGAGGATGACGGACCGATCGGCGAGGATGTGGACACGGATGTGGTTATTGTCGGCTCGGGCTACACCGGCCTCTCGACTGCGATCCATCTGGCCAGGGATCATGGCATCAAGGCCATGGTGCTGGAGGCGAACACCGTCGCCTGGGGATGCTCAACGCGCAATGGCGGGCAGGCGCAGATTTCGTCCGGGCGGCTCAAACGCTCGCAGTGGATCCAGCGCTGGGGCGTCGATGTCGCCAAGAAGATGCACGCGGAGATTGCCGAGGCGTTCGAGCTCTTCAACGACCTGATCTATTCCGGCGAGTTCGATTGCGAGCCGCAGCCGGGCGGGCACTACTACATCGCGCACAAACCCGGCGTGATGGCAAAGCTGGAAAAGGAGTCGCAGCTGCTGAACGAGGTTTTCGGCTATGGTTCGCGCATCGTGAGCCGCGAGGAACTGCACGAAAGCCATGTCCGCGACCGGGAAGCCGCCGGCGCGATGATCGAGCCTGACGGCACCTGCATCCACGCCGCCAAGCTGGCCTTCGGTTATCAGCGCCTGGCGCGCAAATTGGGGGCCACGATCCATCCCGGCAGCCCGGTCATGGGCTGGAAGATCAGAAACGGCATCCATCACCTCACCACGCCTGGTGGTGTGGTGCGGGCCCGCAGCGTGGCGCTGGCGACGGCGGGATATACGCCCCCCGGGCTGGACAAGCGCACCAAGCATCGGCTGATGCCGATCCTCTCGAACTCCATAGTCACGCGACCCCTGAGCGATGAGGAAAAGGCGGAATGCGGTTTTCAGACCTGCTCGCCCCTCACCGATACGCGAACGCTGCGGCACTACTACCGGTATCTGCCCGACGGGCGGGTGCAGATCGGCAGCCGCAGCGCGATCACGGGGCGGGACGCGGAGAACCCGAAGCACCTGGACTTGCTGCAGAAGGGGCTCTACCGCAAGTTCCCGGCGCTGGAGGGGATCGACCTGGATTATTCCTGGTGGGGATGGGTTGATGTCAGCCACGATATGATGCCCCGGATTTTCCAGCCGGACCGCGAAGTCGCGATCTTCTATGCGCTTGGTTACGGCGGCAACGGGGTGATGTACTCGGCCCAGGCCGGGCGGCGAATGGCTCAGATGGTGGCGGGCAAGGCCAAGGGGCTTGACCTGCCGATCTTCACCTCCGAGCTTCCAAGCCACGGAATTCTGACCCCTTTCCGGCGGCTGGGGCAGCGGATCATGTATCACTGGTACTATCTCAACGATGAGCTTCTCTGACCGATAGCACCGGAATCTCGAACCAGGAGTGACGACAATGAAGATGACGACCGAGGAAGCCTTTGTGAAAGTGCTCCAAATGCATGGGATCGAACATGCATTCGGGATTATCGGATCGGCGATGATGCCGATCTCGGACCTGTTCCCAGCGGCGGGGATCAAGTTCTGGGATTGCGCGCACGAAACCTCGGGCGGGATGATCGCGGATGGGTTCACCCGTGCCTCGGGCAAGATGTGCATGGCGGTGGCCCAGAACGGCCCCGGCATCACCAACTTCGTGACGCCGATCAAGACCGCGTATTGGAACCATACTCCGATGCTGCTGGTGACCCCGCAGGCGGCGAACAAGACCATCGGCCAAGGCGGTTTCCAGGAAATCGAGCAGATGAAACTGTTCGAGGACATGGTCTGCTATCAGGAGGAAGTGCGCGATCCCAGCCGGATGGCCGAGGTCCTCAACCGCGTGATCGAGAAAGCCTGGCGCGGCTGCGCGCCCGCCCAGATCAACGTACCGCGCGATTACTGGACCCAGGTCATCGACATCGAACTTCCCCAGATCGTGCGCCTAGAGCTGCCCCGCGGCGGTGCGGCTGCGATCTCAGAAGCGGCCAAGATGCTCTCGGCAGCCAAGTTCCCGGTGATCCTGAACGGCGCCGGCGTCGTGATCGGCAATGCGATCCCCGCCAGCCAGGCCCTGGCCGAGCGTCTGGACGCGCCGGTTTGCTGCGGCTACCAGCACAATGACGCCTTCCCCGGCTCGCATCCGCTGCATTGCGGGCCGCTCGGCTACAACGGCTCGAAAGCCGGGATGGAACTGATCGCCAAGGCCGATGTGGTGCTGGCGCTGGGTACACGCCTGAACCCGTTCTCGACCCTGCCCGGCTATGGCATCGATTATTGGCCCAAGGATGCGAAGATCATCCAGGTCGATATCAACTCGGACCGGATCGGCCTGACCAAGAAGGTCACAGTTGGGATCCAGGGCGATGCCAAGAAAGTCGCCGAGCAGATCCTCGAGCAACTCGACCCCACTGCGGGCGACGAAGGCCGTCAGGCGCGCAAGGACCTGATCGCCGAGACAAAGTCGCGCTGGGCCCAGCAGCTCAGCTCGATGGATCACGAGGATGACGATCCGGGCACCACCTGGAACGAGCGCGCCCGCAACCGCGAGCCCGATCGGATGAGCCCACGCATGGCATGGCGTGCGATCCAGGCGGCCATGCCCAAGAATGCGATCATCAGCTCGGATATCGGCAACAACTGCGCGATCGGAAATGCCTATCCCAGTTTCGAGGAAGGCCGGAAATATCTGGCGCCGGGTCTCTTCGGCCCCTGTGGCTATGGCCTGCCCGCAATCCTGGGGGCCAAGATCGGCCGTCCCGACCAGCCAGTGATCGGCTTTGCAGGTGACGGGGCGTTTGGCATCTCGATGAACGAGATGACCGCCTGCGGCCGGGGCGACTGGCCCGCGATCACGATGATTATCTTCCGCAACTACCAGTGGGGCGCGGAAAAGCGCAACACCACGCTCTGGTTCGAAGATAACTTTGTGGGGACGGAGCTGAACCTGGGTGTCGAATACGCCAAGATCGCGGATGGGTGCGGCCTGAAAGGTGTCCAGGTCCGCTCGATGGACACCCTGACCGACGCATTGTCGACCGCTGTGAAAGAGCAGATGGAGGACAACGTCACCACCTTCATCGAGGTCGTTTTGAACCAGGAGTTGGGCGAGCCCTTCCGCCGCGATGCAATGAAGAAACCGGTGTCGGTGGCCGGGATCGACAAGTCGGATATGCGCCCGCAAACCGGCGCCTGACTGGCCTGAAAACTCCGGTGACGGGCGCCCGCGCCCGCCACCATATGCAAGGAATTGCAAAATGACCGCCTCCGTCATCAACTTCTCTGACGCACCGATCTCCACCGCCGGACGTCGGCTGGCCGATCTGCCGGATCGCGTGGTCGAGGGAGACCCGCATCACGAAACCTCGATGCGGTTCGAAAGCCCGGATGGCGGCCTGATCGCTGGCACCTGGACCAGCACGCCCGGCAAATGGCACGCATTCACCGACCGCGACGAATTCTGCGTGATTCTGGCCGGCCATGTGCGCCTGATCGGCGAGGATGGCAGCGTCCAGACCTTTCGCGCGGGCGATAGCTTCATGATCCCAAACGGCTTCCGGGGCTATTGGGATGTGATCGAGACCACGACCAAGCATTTCGTTATCCGCAACCACCCGCTCGTCGCAGACTGAGTCGGGGTAAAGCGACTTGCCATCCTGGCAGCTTTGTCCTCATTAGGGGCCATGCCACGCTACAAGCTCACCTTGGAGTATCACGGCGGCCCCTTCGTGGGCTGGCAGAGGCAGCAGACCGGCCTCTCCGTGCAGGGCGTGGTCGAGGACGCCCTGCGCAAGCTGGAAGCCGACGCATCCGGCATTCAGGGCGCGGGTCGCACAGATGCGGGCGTCCATGCCATCGGCCAGGTGGCACATTGCGATCTGACGCGCGATTGGACGCCCTTCCGGCTGAGCGAAGCCCTGAATTTCCACCTCAAGCCGCATCCAATCTCGATCTTGTCGGTCTCGCAGGTCGCGCCCGATTTCCACGCCCGGTTCGATGCGATCCACCGCACCTATCTCTACCGCATCCTGCCGCGTCGCGCGCCATTGACGGTCGAGAAAGGCCTGCTTTGGCGGGTTCCCGAGCCACTCGATCTCAACGCGATGCAGCAGGCCGCGGCCCTGCTGATCGGACGGCACGATTTCACGACCTTCCGGTCTGCCCATTGCCAGGCAAAAAGCCCGGTCAAAACCCTCGACAGCTTCGATGTCGTCGCTGAGGCGGGCGAGATCCGCTGCCGCCTCGGCGCGCGCAGCTTCCTACACAACCAGGTGCGCAGTTTCGTTGGCACTCTGACCCAAGTTGGACTGGGTCGCTGGCCAGCCGCACGGGTCGCCGAGGCGTTGGCCGCCCGCGACCGTGCCACCTGCGGTCCGGTCGCCCCGCCGGACGGGCTTTATCTGACCTCCGTGACCTATCCGCACCCTGCCTGAGTAACTCTTCATTTTCGGAAGCGGCTTCCACAGGACAAAACCCTTGTGACATTTTGACGAATGCGGCGATCCACGGTGATCCAGCCCGGCAATGCGCACGTACCTCGTCAAAACAACAAAGTCCGACCGGAGATCAGGAGAGCGCAATGGCCACGACCACCCGCCCATCAAGCCCCCGCCAGTCGAGCGATGTCTCGCGCAAGGCCATGCAGGCCGAACTGCTGGATGCAGAGACGGAAACCGATCTCGCCCGGCGCTGGCGTGATCAGGGTGATGAACAGGCGCTACACCGGCTTACCACAGCCTACCTGCGCCTGGCGATCTCGATGGCAGCGAAGTATCGCCGCTACGGCACGCCGATGAACGATCTCATCCAGGAAGCGGGCGTTGGCCTGATGAAAGCCGCTTCGAAATTTGACCCCGATCGGGGCGTGCGCTTCTCCACCTACGCGGTCTGGTGGATCAAGGCGTCGATTCAGGACTACGTGATGCGCAACTGGTCGCTGGTGCGCACCGGATCCACCTCCAGCCAGAAGTCGCTGTTCTTCAATATGCGCCGCGTGCGCGCGAAGATCGAGGCGGAAATGGCGAGCGACGGGATCGAGCCGAATGACAGCGAAATGCGCCGAGAAATCGCCGAGGAACTTGGTGTGCCTCTGCGCGATGTCGAAATGATGGAGGGTCGCCTCGCCGGGTCGGATTTCTCGCTCAACGCCCAGCAGGCGGGCGAAGAAGGCCGTGAATGGGTCGAAACGCTCGAGGATGATGCGCCTCAGGCTGAGGAAACCGTCAGCCGCAACAGTGACCTCACCACCGCAAAGACTTGGCTGAGCGACGCATTCGAGGCCCTGACAGATCGCGAACGGGTCATCATCCACGCGCGGAAGATGGCCGATACGCCCGCCACGCTGGAAAGCCTGGGCACAAAATTCGGTCTGTCCAAAGAACGGATCCGCCAATTGGAGGCACAGGCCCTTCGCAAGATGCGTATTCGGCTCGAGGCAAATCACGGCAACGCGGCGAACGAACTGACCCAGGCGCTCTGATAAAAGACGCACTGTGATACGCGAACCGAACCTCGCCTGAACTGGCGAGGTTTTTATTTGGGCGGTTCCTTCAACTCGGTCTCGACGAAGACCAGCGGCCCCGGACCCAGATTGATCACGTCGTGCTCGACACCGGCCGCGCGGAAATAGGATTGGCCGGGCACCATTTCCGCCTGACTGCGCGCCCCCTCCGCATCGATCAGTTCCACGCTAGCGCCCGTGACCGGGGTGATGACATAGTCGAACTCATGTCGATGCCACCCGGTATTGTCTCCGATGCCAAAACGCCACTCGGTCACCCTAACCCGCTCATTATCGACATGCTGCAAAGCTGAGGCCTGGGCCATGACATCATCCCCCGATTGGATGGCCTGACACTAAAGCCGCGGGATGCTTGGGGCAGTACCAACGACGCAAGACCGACCGCACCAGCCCATAGCCGCGACGGCCGCGAGGCCCGCGCGCGGGTGGGTGGGTAGAAAAGACGTTCTCATCAGGCACCGGCGGCGCATGGGAGCGCGCGGGCCTCAGCGGATGATCTTCACTCGCTGCCCGGTCTTCAGGGTGTCGTTCGGCGCGAGCCCGTTCAGCACCCGGAACCGCTCCTCGGGGAACTGATCGACATTCATGCGCCGCGCCAGGCTCGCCACGGTCTGCCCGCGCTGCACAGTGACCACATCGATCCTCTTGCCCTTCAGGCGCCCCGCGTCGGCTGCCGACAGCCGGCGGAAGGTCCTCGATGCTTCTTCCATACTGGGAAGCAGGCGCGAGCCGCGCGGCGCGAGACCTGTCATGCGGTAGATCGTGCCATTCAGCCGCACGGCCACCAGCAAAGCATCGAAAGTCCGCCCCTGCACCTCGACCGGCATCACGGCGCGCGCGGCCTCCAGCCCGTTGATCCGGGTCCGCTGCAAACCGCCCAGCCGACCGACGCGGGTCTCCTTGGCGATCCCCGGTACCCAGGTTCGCTGGATATAGTTTGTCAGGCTGCCGCCATCGTCCTTGCCGCCATCCAGGATGAACCGCGCATTCTGGGGTCCGTTCGCCGTGACCGCATTCGCCGAGTTGGTGATCGCAAAACCCTGCGGCGCCTGAAAGGTGAAACGCAGCTTGGGGTGGCTGAATGTCCGCCCGCGGACAAAGCCCTGCTCCTCGCTATCGCCATAGGCGATGCCGTCCACCATCTGCAGGAACCGCTTCTCATTGCGGTTGGCCCCTACCTGCACAGCCAACCCGTTCTGTTGGGCGATCTGGATCGCCCGCCGGGTCCGCGGCGCATTGGCCGGGTGCGAGGCGAAGAAATCCACCGAATTGGCGTTATATCCCCGCCCCGCGATCTTCGCATCCAGCTTGGAAGCCGCCCCCAGACTGTCCAGAAAATCCGCCTGCGCATAGGGGTCATAGCCCGCCCGCGCCAGATAGCGGATGCCCAGATTGTCTGCGTCCAACTCGTCCGAGCGCGAATAGTTCGCCAGGACACCGCCCGCAGCGGCCTGGCCCAGCTGCAGCAATCCCTGCGCCGCACCGCCATCGACACCCAGAACCGAGAGCCCGATCGCGCCCAGCAGCAGACCGACACCCGCAACCGTCCCACGTTCCTGACGCAGAGCCGAATGCCCAGCAGTGACGTGACCGATCTCGTGGCCAATCACGCCCGCCAGCTCTGCCTCGTCCTCGGCCAGCGCGACCAGACCGCGCGTGACATAGACGTAGCCGCCAGGTAGCGCGAAGGCATTGACCGTGGGCGTATCCAGCACGGTGAACGTCCATTTCGCGTTCGGCTGCTCGGAAACCCGCGCGATTCGCCGGCCCAGATCGTCGACATAGTTGGTCAGCCGCGCGTTTTTATAGACCCCGCCATAGCGCGCGACGATCTTGGGATGGTTCTCGTCACCCAGCCTCTGCTCGGATGCGCTTCGCTGCGAGACCGTCTTGGGCACCGATGCGCTCACCGGGCCAGAGGAGCCACCGCTGGATCCGGTCGTCTGGCATCCCGCCAACGCCATGGCCGACACCGCCATGATGGCCACCAGGTTTCTGATCTGCATGATGTTTTCCTTCCCGAAATCCTTGCGGGGGGCGGAGGGATCCGGCGGGTTGTGCGACGCAGCAGCGCCGCCGGATCATCACCCCGAGCGAGCGAAGATCGGGAAGGAAAACATCATGCAGATCAGAAACCTGGTGGCCATCATGGCGGTGCAGCACGCCGATCAGCGTATAGAAACATGCGTGGCCAGCGGGTTGAGCGCCTGTTTGGCGCGGGCCAAGATCACACATCCGGCGATTATTGTGCTGGAGATGGAACAACAGGCGCAGGCGCAGCCACGGGTTTTGCGCGCTGTGTGAGCTGTTCCCGAATGTCTGACTTTGGGCAATGCATTGCCCGTTGTGGCAGGAGCAAGACGCGTTCCTATTCGGCGGGAGCAAACGCGATCTATGTCTGGGCCGGAAGTCGGCTTTCACGGCCGAAGAATAGCCGGTAAAATACAGGGGCGGCGATCAGCGTAAGTATAGACGCAAACGCGAGCCCCCCCATGATTGTAACGGCCATAGAAACAAAAAACGCGTCTGACAAAAGCGGGATCATACCAAGAATCGTCGTGCCCGCCGCCAGCACCACCGGCCGCAAGCGAGACACACATGCCTCGACAATTGCGTCGTCTAGTGGCGTTACGTCCTTTTTCACCAAATCAATCTCTTCGACCAGAACGATGCCGTTCTTGATCAGCATGCCGGACAGGCTGAGCAAGCCAAGAAGTGCAGTAAAGGTGAAGGGCAGCCCGGTGCCAAGCAGGCCGATGACAACGCCGTTCACCGACATCGGCACCAGCAGCCAGATGATCAGCGGCTGGCGCAAAGCGTTGAACAGAACGATGGAAATCAGCACCATCACAAGCAGACTAAGCGGCAGTTGTTGTGCAAGGCTTTCATTTGCGTTGGCTGAGTTTTCAAACTCGCCCCCCCATTCCAGCTTATAGCCAATCGGTAAATCCATCGCTTCGATTGCTTCGCGAATTTCCGCATGCACTGTGGCTGCGGTAAACTCAGGGGGGATGTCGGCCTGAACGGTCATCGTCGGTAAGCGGTCGCGCCGATGATACAGAGTGTTTGATGACGCAACATCTAACCCGTTGATCACTTGCTCAAGAGGAACAAAAGCCCCCGAAGATTCGGAGAATACGACCTGATCGATCAGGGCAATGTTGGCATCTTCTGCAACGCGCAGCATGATCGGAATTTGGCGATCACCCTCGCGGTAAGTCCCGCCACGAATACCCTCCGAGCCAAGCCGCAAAGAAATCGCTACATCGTCGCGGCTAATCCCGGCAGCTTGCGCGCGATCCTCTGCATAATCGGGTTCAAGCACCAGTTCCTGTTCGCGCCAGTTGGTTCTGATATGCAGCAACTTATCAGAGCTTGCCG
>JBCCDU010000020.1:0-55053 GCA_039030715.1 Pseudomonadota bacterium | reverse complement strand
TTCCGATACATTACCCATCTCCAAAGCGTAGAAGTCCGCACTCAGTACGTCGCCTTGCAGGTCATTGGCATTGTATACCTCAGGGAAGCTTTCCGTCAGGCCCCACAGTGCCTTGGGCTACCGACCGCCCGCGCCGGAAAGCATCGTTCCGATGGATCACAGGCCCACCATCCACTAACAATCAAACTGGACCACTCGATGGCGGCACGCCAACCGCCGTCAGGTCATCCAGAAAATGACTGCCCGCGTTGAGAAAGGTTATTACGTCTTTCATCCGCCTATCGGCTACAAATACGAAAAGACGCGTGAGCATGGCAAGCTGCTGGTTCGTGATGAGCCTGTAGCATCCATCATTCAAGAAGCGCTAGAGGGCTTCGCCTCGGGGCGCTTCCGCTCTCAAGTGGAAGTGAAACGCTTCTTCGAAAGCCAGCCAGCCTTCCCCAAAAGCGGTAAGAGCGGCTATGTGCATCCTTCCAAAGTGAAGGACATGCTCCAGCGCGCCGTCTATGCAGGTTGTGTGGATGCGCCTGATTGGGGCGTCTCGCTGCGCAAAGGCCATCATGAAGGTCTGATCAGTCTTGAGACCTTCGAGCGCATTCAAGCCACGCTCAAGGGCGTGGTTTATGCACCCGCCCGCAAGGACATCAACGAGGATTTCCCGATGCGGGGTTTTGTGGCTTGTAATGAATGCGGCGAGCCTATGACCTCCTGTTGGTCAAAGGGGCGCAACAAGCACTATCCATATTATCTGTGCGATACGCCGAGCTGCGGCTCAAAGCGCAAGTCGATTGCGCGTGCCAAGATCGAAGATGGTGCGGAAGCCATCCTCAAGAGCCTTGAGCCTGCGAGCGCACTCTTTGCGATGGCTAAGGCCATGTTCCATGATGTGTGGGCTGCGCGTCTGCATGAGGCTAAGGAAGCCTCCAGCTTGCTGAGCACTCAGATCAAGGATGTAGACAAGCAGATTGACTCGCTGCTGGATCGCATTGTCGATGCCTCCAGCCCGTCTGTGATCAAAGCTTATGAGGCCCGTATTGAGAAGCTGGAGCGTGAGAAGCTGAGCTTGGATGATAAGGCTGAGAATTTGGCTGCGCCGAAGGGGCACCAGAGCGAGTTTATCGAACCGGCTTTGAAATTCTTGGCAAGCCCTTGGAATATCTACAAAAATGGAAGCTTTGCATCGCAGCAAACAGTGCTGCGATTGACCTTTGCAGAGCCTCTGCACTACTGCCGGAAAAACGGTTATCGAACCGCTAAAATCTCGTTTCCGTTCAAGGTGTTAGGGGATTTCTCAACACAAAAATGCGAGATGGTGGAGCCAGGGGGAGTCGAACCCCCGACCTCTTGAATGCCATTCAAGCGCTCTCCCAACTGAGCTATGGCCCCGTAAATCACGTTCCCGTCTTTCGCGTTCCCGCTGCGGCGTCAGGCCTAAGCGCGCGTAGCGCCCAGTTCAAGCGAAAAATCAGGTTTCTTCCTTGGGTTCAGGCTTCACGTCGCCGAGGTCTTCGATCTCGTCTTCATCCTCGTCCTCGTCTTCCAGCAGGATGTCGTCGCCAAGCTCACCAAGATCGTCGTCGTCAGAATCGTCGTCCGTCAGCGCATCGTCGTCGGCGTCATCATCATCCCCATCGGCGTCAGCATCGACGACACCTTCTTCGTCATCGTCCGCCGCGACGTCGTCCTCGTCATCCACCAGATCTTCGGTTTCGGCCTCTTCCACCGGAGCAGGCTTGGCCTTAGCCGGTTTCTTTGCCTTTCCACGGCTGGCCGAAACAAGTGCGGCGACATCGAATTCCGCGCCGCATTTGGGGCAGATGATCGGGTCGTTCCCCAGGTCATAGAAGCGCGCGGCACAGGAAAGGCAGGTGCGTTTCACCCCCCATTCAGGTTTCGGCATGGATCGACCCTCGTCTATGGCAGTGGATGCGCCAATGGCTGCAAGATGGGCGGCAATGCCACAGAACCAGCGAGGTGTCAAAAGGATTTGGGCCGGGTTTCACGCGAAACCTGTGCGCCCGTCGCAACGCCCGCGCGAACGGTCTTAAGTGAATCTTCGCAACTGCAAAACAAACCTTGCGCATTAACGAAACCTCAGTCTACGATTTGTAAGACATCAGGAAGTCGAATGGGGTGACGGTGCTATATCACGCGTATGAATTCACACATGCTGCCATCTCTCCGATGCGGCAGGCGGCGCGGATCGGCCGCCAGGCGCTACAAAGCCCGTTCAATCCATTCTCAGGCACGATTTCGGCGCGGGCCACCGCCGCGACCCTGGAAATGTTCGTCTCCGCCACAAAACGATACGGCAAACCGGAGTTCGGTATCGAAACCGCGAAAGTCGGGAATCGCGAGCTGCCGATTATCGAGGAAATTATTCTCGAAAAGCCCTTCGCGAATCTGGTGCATTTCCGCCGCGTCGGGGCGGAGGAGCGCGACGACCCCAAGGTTCTGATCGTCGCTCCAATGTCCGGACACTATGCGACCCTGCTGCGCGGCACCGTCGCCGCGATGCTGCCGGAACACGACGTTTACATAACGGACTGGATCGACGCCCGCGAAGTGCCGGTGAGCGAGGGGCACTTCGATCTGGCGGACTATGCCGACTATCTGATGGATTTCTGCCAGGAACTGGCGACCAACGGCGACCGCCCGGCGCTGATGGCGGTGTGCCAGCCCGGCGTGCCCTCGCTGGCTGCGGCGTCGCTGATGGCCGAGGACGAGGACCCCGGGCGCCCGAGCGCGCTGATCCTGATGGGCAGCCCGATCGACACGCGGGTCAACATGACCGACCCGTGCAAGCTGGCGGCGTCGCGCTCGCTCGGCTGGTTCGAAAAGAATGTGGTCGTCACCGTGCCCTGGCCCAATCGCGGATTCCTGCGCCGGGTCTATCCGGGTTTCCTGCAGCTATCGGGCTTCATGTCGATGAATATGGACCGGCATGTGGATGCGCATTATCAGCACTATCAGAACCTGATCCGCGGCGATGGCGACAGCGTTGATGCTCATAACCGGTTCTATGACGAATACATGTCCGTCATGGACCTGACGGCAGAGTTCTATTTGCAGACGGTCGAGCGGGTGTTCCAGCAGCACCATTTTCCGCTGGGGAAATATATGCATCGCGACCGGCTGGTAGATCCTAAGGCGATCACCGATATCGGTCTGATGACGGTGGAAGGCGAGAAAGACGACATCACAGGGCGCGGCCAGACCGAGGCGGCGCAGGGTCTCTGCCTCAACATCCCTTCGGCGGCGCGCGTGCATTATGTGCAGGAGGAGGTCGGGCATTACGGCGTCTTCAACGGATCGCGCTTCCGCAAGCATATTCAGCCCAAGATCCGCGACTTTATCCGCCAGCGGCGCGAGGCGCTCGCGAACTGAGCCTTGATCGGCAGGTTCCTCTCGGCGGCCGGAATTCGCGGCACTCGATCTGGGTATCAGGCGTCAGGATCCGGTGAGTTGACTGAAATCATCCAGCTCGATGACCCACAGGTCGCCGTCAGGCTTCAGGTCAATGTGCGCGCGCGGCGGTTTACCCTGCGCCTCGGCCAGCCGGGCGACGGTCCGGTATTGACCCTGCCCCCGGGCGTTCCGAAGGGCGAAGCGCGGATGTTCCTGCTGCGCCAAAGCGACTGGCTGCGCCGCGCGCTGGACCGGCAGCCCGATCAGGTGATCGTGCGGGACGGCACGCATATCCCTATCGATGGAAGCCCGCGCCTGGTGCAGGTGACCGACGGGCCACGCCGCGCGCCGCGTCTGGAGGAGGAGAGGCTGCTGCTTTCCAATCACGGTGCCCCGGGTCGGCGGATCGCAGCATGGCTGAAAACCCGCGCCCGCGACCGGATGGTGCCGCAGGTTCACAGTCACGCCGCCGAGTTGGGCCGCAAGGTGACAGGGATCAGCCTGAAGGACACACACTCGCGCTGGGGCTCATGTTCCTCCAACCGCCGGATCAGCCTGTCATGGCGCCTGGCGATGGCCCCCCTCGAGGTGCAGGATTATCTGGCCGCCCATGAGGCCGCGCATCTGGTGGAGATGAACCATTCCGCCGCCTACTGGGCGGTGCTGGCGCGGCTCATGCCGGAATTCGAGCGCCCGCGCCGCTGGCTGAAACACGAAGGTCGCGAGTTGCACGCCTATCGCTTCGAGGCACCGCAAAGCGAGACCTAGTTCGTAAGGACCCAGTCGATATCCGCGGCGAACGTCGCCGGCTCGACCTGATTCCCCTCGCGGTCCCGGGTGCGATAGGCCGCGCGCAGTCCGGTCGTATCGGCAAAGTAGAGGAAGGATGTGTGGCTCATCAGATAATCCGCCTCGCCATCAACCTCGACGCGCTGCGCGAAGACCTTGTAGGCGGCCTTGGCCGCTTCGACCTGCGCGTTGCTGCCGGTCATCGCGACCAGTTTGGGGTGGTGGATCTCAGCCCAGGCGGCCATCGTCTCGACATCGTCGCGGGCCGGGTCGACCGTGATGAAGACCGGCTGTGCATCGATCTCCAGCTTCGCCAGTTCATCCACGACCTCGGTCATCACCTGGGTATCGACGGGGCAGACATCGGGGCAGAACGTGTAGCCGAAATAGATCAGCGTCGGCTTGTCGATCAGATCGGCACTAGTACGCGTCTCGCCCGTGTGATCGACCAGCGTGAACGGCCCGCCGATGCTGGAGCCATCGATTTGCAGCGCCGCCGAACCCGCGGGGCGGTCACTCTCGCCCCCGATACCGCCCATGCCCAGAAACACAGCCGCAGCAAACACCAGGACCACAAGCGCCCCTGCCATTGCCAGAATGATCCGTTGCATTGTCAACTCCCGTTCCGCTGCGCCTGATGAACGCGATCCTGGGCGGCAAATCAAGCAGATGAAACCGGACGAGACGCCGCAACTCTTCCCAATTCCGTGAAGACCGGCGCATAGTGGGCGGATGGTCGATACTCTGGGTTCTCATCTGTTGTTCAACATGCGCGCGCGCGGCGACTGGGTGCGGCTGCGCACCCTGCTGGTATTGCGCTGGATGGCGGTGACGGGCCAGGCGGGCGCCGTGCTGATCGTCAGCCAAATGCTGGATTTCGCCCTGCCCCTGACCCATTGCGCGCTTTTGATCTCGGCCTCCGTCACCGTGAATGTCGCTTCGTTTCTGGTCTACCCGGCGGAGAAACGGCTGAGCGAGCGCTGGACGCTGGCCTCGCTTTTCTTCGACCTCGTGCAGTTGGTGGGTCTGTTGATACTTACCGGTGGCGTGAACAATCCCTTCGTGGTGCTGGTGATGGCGCCGGTCGCGATTTCCGCCACAGCGCTGCGGTTGCAATCCACGCTCTGGCTGGGGATCGCGGCGATCCTCTCGATTCCGCTGATGTGGTTTTATCACGTGCCGCTGGTCGGCCCGGATGGCGCGGTGATGGAGGTGCCAGCCCTCTATGGCATCGGCAGCACGGCGGCGTTGGCAATCGGGATCGTATTCCTCGCACTCTATGTTCGCAGGGTGACTGTGGAGGGGTACTGGATGAGCCAGGCCCTGAACGCCACGCAGGTCGCACTCGGTCGCGAACAGCGGCTGGCCGCCATCGGCGGCATCGCAGCGGCTACGGCGCATGAATTGGGCACACCGCTCGCAACAATCAAGCTGGTCGCAGGTGAGCTTGCGCGAGAGGTCGAGAATTTCCCCGACCTGCCAGCGGAAGTCGCCGAGGACATCGCCTTGATCCGCCGCGAGGCTGATCGCTGCCGCGATATCATGGCCGACCTCAGCCGGGGCGGGCGCGACGACAGCCATGTGAAGACTGCCCCCATCGCCGCAGTGATCGAAGAAGCCGCAAAACCGCATCTCGATCGCGGCAAGCACCTGATTACACGCTTTGCCGGTCAGCCCATCGAACTGGCTGGCGACGATCAGCCCCATGTCAATCGCAGCCCAGAGCTGATCCATGGCCTGCGAAACGTCATCCAAAATGCCGTGGACTTCGCCGGTTCGACTGTCTGGGTCGATATCAGCCTAGCAGATGGGCGCTTACGCGTCGCCGTCGGCGACGATGGGCGGGGGTTCAGCCCGGATATCCTGCCCCGGCTGGGAGAGCCCTATGTTTCCTCCCGCGCGCGGGTAAGGGGGCGCGAACAGCGCAACGATTACGAGGGAATGGGTCTCGGCCTCTTCATCGCGCGGATGCTGCTGGAGCGCACAGGTGCCAAACTGACATTTGCCAACGGTGCGGACGAGCGGGGGCGCCGGGCGGCGGAAGAAACCTCAACCCTGACCGCCATGCCCCCCGGTGCGATTATCGAAATGGTCTGGCCCCAGGACAAGATCGTGCGCAGCAAACAATCGGCCCGCCGCGCGCTGGGCGAAAACGCCCGTTTCACAGAAGACGCCACCTGACGCGCAGGGAAACTTCACGCGAGTTTTCACACTTGTTGTTCGTCTTAAGGTTGTGTTAGTAAAAATTTGGGTGGTGAAATTGCTTGGGAAGCGCCTTTACTGTGTCGGTTGGCGGTTTGGAAATGAACTGGATTGTTGCCGGGCTGGTGATCCTGCTGGCGATGATCATGACACTCTCCCTGCTTTCGCGGCGCGAGGCGCCTGACGGGACGGGGTCGCATGAAAGCGACCTGGCCGATGGTGCCGTGGTTCTGGTGGATGGCGGTCGGATCATCCGCGCCTCGAAACAGGCTGCCGAGAGTTTTGGGGCTAGGCGAGGCTCGAAGCTGGAGGATCTGATGCGCCCGATCCTGGGCGCGGGCGCCGATGCAACCCTTCGCGCGATCTCGCGGCTAGAACGGGACGGCGACCCGATCCATCTGATGACCCAGGACGTTTCGAATTCTCCGATCGAGGTGATGGGTCGGCCAGAAGGCGGCCAGTTGCGCATCGTACTGCGCGATGCGTCCTTCGCCGACCGTCAGTTGCGCGACGCACAGGCGGAACTGGATGCCCGCGATGCAGCGCTGAGCACCCGCAACTGGGAACAGCAGACGCTCTCGGCCCTGCTCGACGAAGCGCCGCTCATCGTCTGGAACCGGGGGAAGGAGGGCGGGGTCAACTGGCTGGGCGGTCAAGTCGATCTCGGCGAAGGCCGGGTCACCGCGAAAGAGGCGGTCGACCTTCTCACCAGCCGGCAGGAGATCGAGGGGCAGACCAACGTCAAAATCGACCGTACGCGCCTGGAATTGGGGGCCAACACGGCCATCGCCTTGCACGCGGTGGAGATCGACGGGCCGGAGGATACGCGCTGTGGCTTCGCGGTGGATGCCACGCTGACCGCCTCGGCCGAGCGCACGCTGACCCGTTTCATCCAGACGATGACCGAGACGTTCGCGCACCTGACCGTCGGGCTGGCGATATTCGACCGCAATCACCGGCTGATTCTGTTCAATCCGGCGCTGTCCGAGATGTGGCAGATCGATGCGACGTGGCTGGCCCGGCGCCCCGACCTGCGCGAGATCCTGGATCGGCTGCGCAGTGCGCGGCGCATCCCGGAACTGACAGACTATAAAGCGTGGCGCGAAAATCTTTTGGGCCTGTTCGAGAACCCGGACGCCGTGCATTACGAGGAAAGCTGGGATCTCGCGAACGGCGCGCGTATCCGGGTGATGGCCCGTCCGCACCCCCATGGCGCGCTGGCCTTCGTGTTCGATGACGTCACCGAGCAGATGAAGCTGGAAAATCGCTTTCGCCATATGGACGATCTGCTGCGCACCGCGCTCGATCGTCTGGACGAGGGGCTGGCGGTCTTCGGCGCCAACGGTCTGCTGCAATTCGTCAACGCGGCGTTCCACGAGATTTGGGACACAGACCCGGAAAACGTCACCAAAGGTGTACATGCTCGCGAGATATTCGACCTCTGCTCACGCCTGACGGTCGAAACGGATGTGTGGGAGCGCGGCACGACTTTCGCGACAGGCGAGCTCAGCCGCGAGGTCTGGACCGCCAGGCTGACACTGGGCAGCGGGCGGGTGCTGCGCGCGCGGTTCGCTCCGCTGCCCGGCGGCTCGACCCTGGCTGCCTTCGCCGATGTGTCCGACAGCGAGCGCGCCGCGCTGGCGCTGGTCGAACGCAACGAAGCGCTGGAGGCGGCGGAGGGGATGCGGCGCGTGGTACTCGATCAGATCTCGCACCGGCTGCGCACACCGCTGAACACCGTGTTTGGCTTCGGTCAATTGCTGACCGACCAGCGCTTCGGTGCCCTGACACCGCATCAGCAGACCTATGCCGCCGGGATCATCGAGGCAGCGGGTCATCTGCTGGACACCGTGAAAGATGTGACCGAGCTGGCCTCGATGGAGCTCGACAAACCCACTTTCGATGCCGAGGGGATCGCAATCGACCACGCAATCGAGATCACCCATGAACTGCTGCAAAACCGGGCAGCAGAGGCGCAGGTATCGCTGTCGATCGACGTCCACGACCCCATCGGAAAACTGGAACGAAATGGCACGCGCGTGCGTCAGATCCTGTTCAATATGGCGGCCGACGCGATCCACCGCTGTTCCGGCGGGGGAACCGTGCGCATCTGCGGGCGTCGGGATGAGCAAGGCAATGTGGTTCTGTTCACCAACGAAACCCTGCCGGAGGGGCGCGCCGCCACAATCGACAGTGTCGAGAAGGACAGCCCCACCCTGCCGCTGGTCCGCCGCCTCGCGGTGAAGGAGGCCGGAACCATCGATCTCTCCTGCGACGACAATGGGCGCGAGGTCGAGGTGAGTTGCAGTTTCCTGCCGACACCGCCCCCGGATGGCGAATTGCAGATATCCGGCGGCTGACAAGGCCACCCGGTTCGCGTTAGGTCTGCGGGATGCGCAGACCGAGAGCACCCGTCCGATCATGATCCTGGAGCACCACCTCCTAGATGAAGCCGCGACCCAGCGGCTTGGCACTGCCATCGCGCCGGTGCTTGCGGCTGGCGATACGCTTTGCCTCAACGGCGGCCTGGGTGCGGGCAAAACCGCGCTCGCTCGCGCGATCATCCAGGCGCGGCTGGGGCAAGGGGTGGAAGTGCCCTCACCCAGTTATACCCTGATCAATGTCTATGACGGCGACCCCGCCATCTGGCACGCCGATCTCTACCGCCTTAGCCATGGGGAGGAAGTGGCGGAACTTGGCCTGCTCGACGCCCTTGCAGGCAACCTGGTGCTGATCGAGTGGCCGGGCCGGTTGGGGGACACCCTGCCCCCGCGCAGGCTGGAAATCGCGCTGGAATTCGAGGGCGAGGGCCGCAGCGCGACCCTGACCCCCATCGGTGCGGGTTGGGAGAAACTCCCATGAACCGCGAAAAGCGCCTGCACGCCTTCGTTGTCGCATCGGGCCATGACCCGCAGTTGCTGTCCCCATTGGCGGGCGATGCATCGAACCGGCGCTATCTGCGGCTGGCTGCGGAACGACCACTGGTGGTGATGGACGCACCACCGGAACGGGGCGAAGATATTGCCCCCTTCGCCGCCGTGACCGCATGGCTGCGTCAGCAGGGGTTCAGCGCGCCCGAGATCCTGGCAGCCGATCCGGGGGCAGGGTTCCTGCTGCTGGAGGATCTGGGCGATGCGCTCTACGCCCGGGTGTGTGCCAAGGACCCCTCCAGCCAGGCTGGCCTCTATACCGCAGCCACCGATCTGTTGGCGGCTTTGGCCGCCCATCCGGCACCTCGGCGCATGGGCGCTCGCGACCTCCCCCCCTACGACATCGACGTTCTGCAACGCGAGGCGCGCCTTGCGCTGGAGTGGTATCTGCCAGGCACGGGTGGGGCGACGCCCAGTCCCGACATGCTGGCCGAATTCGACGCCTTAGTCGCCGCGACTTGCCGTGCGGCGGCGGCGGAACGTGGCACGGTCGTCCTGCGCGACTATCATGCGGAAAACCTGCTCTGGCTGCCCGATCGGGACGGTCTCGCCCAGGTTGGGTTGCTCGATTACCAGGACGCGCTGGCGGGGCATCCGGCCTATGATCTCGTCTCGCTGCTGGAGGATGCCCGCCGCGACACAACGGCAGAGCTGCGCGAGGCGATGCTGGCCCGTTATCTGGATCGCTCGGGGCGCGATGCCGGGGCATTTCGGGCCGCCTATGCCAGCCTTGGGGCGCAGCGTAATCTGAAGATCATCGGGATCTTCGCCAGGCTCTGCCTGCGCGACGGCAAGCCACGATATCCGACGCTGATCCCCCGTGTCTGGGCGCATCTGATGCGGGATCTCGCCCATCCCGATCTGGCCGCGCTGCGCATCTTCGTGATGCGTCATCTGCCGGAACCCCAGCCCTCTGTCATCGCCGCCATGCAAGCCCGGGCAGCGGCATGAGCGTGAGCCACGCCATGATCCTGGCAGCGGGTTTCGGGACGCGGATGAAGCCGCTGACGCTGACCTGCCCCAAGCCCTTGCTGCCAGTGGCAGGCCGCTCGATGATCGACCACGCGCTGAACCATGTGACAGCCGCGGGGCTGAACCATGCGGTGATCAACCTGCATTATCTGGGCGACATGATCCGCGATCACCTCGCTCGCCGCGCGCATCCCCGGATCGCTTACTCCGAGGAAGATACGATTCTGGAAACCGGCGGCGGTATCCGCCATGCATTGCCATTGCTGGGAGCTGGGCCCTTTGTCGTCCTGAACTCCGACGCGATCTGGGCTGGCGGCAATCCGCTCGCCCCCCTGCTGCGCGCATGGGATCCGGTGCGGATGTCCGCGCTGCTGCTCCTGGTGCCGAAAACCAGGGCGCGCGGCTACACCCGCGCAGGGGATTTCATTTTGGAGGGGGGTCTCCCGCGCCGCAGGGGCGATGCGCCCAGTGCCCCTTATGTATATACTGGTGCGCAGATCATCTCGCCCCAGGCATTCGACGGCGCGCCAGAGGGGGCGTTTTCCCTGAACCTGATCTGGGATCGCCTGCTGGCGGTGGGGCGGCTGCACGCCGTTCTGCATCCCGGTGCCTGGGTCGATGTCGGCACGCCGGCAGGTTTGGACGAGGCGGCGGCAGCCCTCGCCGAAGCCGCGCCATGACCCTCTATGCCCTACCCCCGGGGACCGACTTCGCCCGTAATTTCTCCTCCGGCTTCTGGGCGCGATATGGCGCACGCCCGGCAGCGGAGATTGCACAGATCCAGATCCTTCTCAACAACCGCCGCTCGCTCCGGGCAGTCGAGGACGCCTTGCTGCAGGGCGCACCGGCGGCGGCACTGTTGCCCCGACTGCAGGTGCTGGCGGAGCTTGGCGCAGATCCACTCGGCCATGCGGACCTGCCGCCGCAGATCGACCCGCTGCGTCGGGATCTGCGCCTGACCCGGTTGGTCGAACGCTATCTCGAAACCGAAGGGGCGGAACGTACGGCCCCCCCCGCCGCCGCACCTGACATGGCACGCGCATTGGCGAGCCTGCTGGATGAGCTGGACGAGGAGGGCATCGACGCCAAAGCGCTCGACAACGCAACGAACGGCGAGCATGCCGAACACTGGGCCCGCACCCTGGCGTTTATGGAGTTGATCCGCACACATTGGCCCGCCATCGCGGCCGAGGCGGAAGGCGGCGCCCTGGGGCCGAAAGACCGGCAGCGCAAGGTGATCGAGGCCCAGATCGCCACCTGGAAAAGCGCCCCGCCAAAGCATCCGGTGATTGCTGCTGCTTCCACAGGATCGGTCGCAACAACGGCCTTGATGCTGGCGGCAATTGCAGAGCTTCCAAACGGCGCGGTTGTTATGCCCGGTTTTGACCGGCAACTCGATCCTCAGATCTGGCAGACCCTCGCAGATGGCAGTTGTCCGGAACATCCCCAAGCACCCTTCCTGCGTCTGCTGTCCCTGAGCGGTGCGGCACCGGACGGGATCGAGGACTGGGTGACGCAGCCCGCACCCGGCCCCCGCTTGAACCTGCTGCACCAAGCGCTTCGTCCCGCGCCCGTGACCGACGCATGGCATCAGGCGGCGCCAGTCCTGAAGCCGGATCTGACCGAAGCAACTGCGGACGTGACGCTGTTGGAGGCCCCCGGCCTGCGCCAGGAAGCCGCCGCGATCGCGCTGGCCACGCGCCGGGCGTTGGAAACCCCCGAGAGGACAGTTCTGATCCTGACCCAGGATGCGGGTCTGGCCCGGCGGATCACGGCAGAGCTTGCGCGGTTCCGGATCGAGCCGGACGACTCGCTCGGCAAGCCCCTAGCGCAGAGCGCACCGGGGGTCTTTCTACGCCTGATTGCCGAGATCTCCGCAGGGCGCAGCGGCGCTGTCCGCCTGGCCGGTTTGCTGCATCATCCGCTGATGCGCCCGGGGCTGTCACGCCGCGAACATTTGGCGCTGACACGGCGTTATGACCGTTTGGTTCTGCGCCAACGTGCCATCGACCCAGATTCTGGCGCCCTGCCCGATTGGCCCGAAGATGCCCAAAACTTGCCGGAGGGCGCGCAGGATTGGCTGAACGCGATCCGCGACGCCCTCTCGCCGCTTGCAGAGGCGATGGCTGCCCGGGCGAGCCTCGCAGAGCTCGCGGCCGCCCATATCGCCGCGGCCACTGCGTTAAGTCAGCCGGATCGCGAAAACCCTGCCGAGGTTTGGCAAGGAACCCCGGGCCAGGCATCGGAGGCGCTCATGGCCCGCCTCAGCCGCGCCGCCGACGCTTTCGGCCCCGGCGCAGTGGCCGACTACCCCGGCCTTCTGCTAACCCTGATGCGCAGCGAGGAAATCCGGCCCGAGGGGCAAACCCCGCACCCCCGGGTGCTGTTGCAAAGCCCGCGTGAGGCCCGGGTCAGCCGAGGGGACCTGGTGATCCTGGCCGGGCTGAACGAGGGGGGGTGGCCCCGGGTGCCCGCGCCCGACCCATGGCTCAGCCGACCGATGCGCGCGGCCATCGGGCTGCCAATGCCGGAGCGTCTGATCGGCCTCTCGGCCCATGACTTTCTGCAGGCAAGTGCGGCGGGCGAGGTCGTGCTCAGCCGTGCGCTGAAAGTCGACGGCGCGCCCAGCGTTGCCTCGCGCTGGCTGATCCGTCTGGAGACGCTGATCGCCGGGGTCGATGCGGCCGAAACCAGCCCGACCCTGGCCGCGATGCGCGCGCGGGGTCAGGAGCTGCTGGACCTCGCAGCGCATACCCATCTGCCCGATGAGGATCTGATCAAGGCATTGCCCCGTGCGGCGCGCCCCTCGCCCACCCCACCGGTGGAGGCCCGGCCCAAAACCCTGTCGGTCACCCAGGTCGAGACCCTGGTGCGCGATGCCTATGCCATCTATGCATGCAAGATCCTGAAGTTGGAGCCGCTGGACCCATTGGGCCAGAGCACGGACTACCGCGACCGGGGCATCCTGATTCACGAGGTTATGGAACGCTTCACCAAAGCGACCCCCGGCCCGCTGCCCGAGAACGCGGACTCCATCCTGATGGCCGAGGCCGACGCGGTACTGCGCGAGCAGATCCCCTTCGCCGACATGCGTCGGATCTGGCGCGCCCGGATCGCCCGCTTTGCCCGCTGGTTCCTGGAGGGCGAGGAGCAACGCCGCGCCGACCGTCAGACCACAAGTGTCGAGATCAAGGGCCAGATGGTCCTGCCCCAACCACCGGGCTTCACGGTCACCGCGAGGGCTGATCGGATTGACCTGATGTCCGATGGCGGGGCGGCAATCTATGACTACAAGGCCGGCGCGCCGCCTACCCGCTCGCAGATCGATGCCGGCTTCAACCAACAGCTCCACCTTCAGGCCGCGATTTTGGCCGAGGGAGGTTTCGAGGGGCTGGAACGCGCCCATGCCCATCTGGGCGCCTATCTGGGCCTGACCGGATCGGGCGAGGGCGGGCGCGAGGTCGCGGTGCGCGATCTGGCCTCGGACATTCAGGACCATTTGGACCGCTTGCAGGTCTTGCTCGGCCATTTCATGCGGCAGGAAACGGGATACACTGCCCGTAGCCGCGTGAAACACCTGACGGAAAGCGGCGACTACGACCATCTCGCGCGGTTTGGCGAGTGGGAGGCCGGCGATGACTGAGACCCCCAGCACCGAACAGCGCCTGGCCTCCGACCCGCGCGTTTCGGCATGGGTGGGTGCCAATGCAGGCTCCGGCAAGACCCGGGTTCTGACAGAACGGGTGGCGCGGCTGCTTTTGGCGGGCGCAGCGCCGGGCAAGATCCTCTGCCTCACCTACACCACCGCAGCGGCGGCCGAGATGCAGACCCGCCTGTTTCAGATGCTGGGCAGTTGGTCGATGCAACCGGATGCCACCTTGGCCGGGCTATTGGGCGCTTTGCGAGGCGGCGATGCTGTGGAAGATCCGGCACAGCTCGCGCGCGCCCGGCAATTGCTCGCCCGTGCATTGGAGACGCCGGGTGGTCTGAAAATCCAGACTATCCACGCCTTTTGTACCGAACTTCTGCGCCGCTTTCCGCTGGAGGCCGGGGTGTCGCCCAGCTTCGAGGTGATCGAGGACCGCCAATCGCGCTTGATCCTCTCGGATCTGCGTCAATCAATGGCCCGCGCGGCGGAAGAGGGCGAGGAGAGCGCCTTCGATCTGATCGCCGCGCGCCTGAATGAGCGCGACGTGGATGGATTGATCTCGGCCATTCTGCCCCGGCGCGATCAACTCGATACCGGCGATGTCGAGGCGCGGCTTGCGGCCCATTTCGGCAAGGCGGCAACCGGAACTTTGGAGGAGGTTGCAGCCGATACCCTATCCACGCTCGACCGGGGGCGGCTGGCCGATCTGGCCACGCTGTTCCGACAGGGCAGCGCGAGTGAGGCAAAGCTCGCCCCAGGTCTGATGGCCACCGGCGCACTGCTCACCACCGCGCCCTTTGCCGCCGGTATGGCGCTTGTCAAAGCCGTGCTGACGCAAAAGGGCGAGCCGCGCAAGAACATGCCCACCAAGACGACGGCAAAGGATCATCCCTGGGCTGTCGACACCTATTCCGCGCTTGCCGACACAGCGCTGGCTCTGCAGGATCGGCTGAACGCGCATGAGGCTGCCATCCGCGCGCGCGATCTGCATCTGTTCGGCACGGCCCTGCTGGCGCGGTACCATTGGGCCAAGGCGGCGCGAGCCTTGCTGGATTTCGACGACCTGATCGCCCGCACGCGCGACCTACTCACCAGGTCCGAACTTGGGGCCTGGACGCTTTACAAGCTCGATCAGGGGATCGATCACGTGCTGGTGGACGAGGCACAGGACACCTCGCCCGCGCAATGGGCCGTGATCGAAGCCATTACCGAGGACTTCCACAGCGGTGCGGGCGCGCGGGCTGAGAGGTTGGAGCGGACCGTGTTCGTCGTGGGTGATGAAAAGCAGTCGATCTATTCGTTCCAGGGGGCCGAACCGCAGGCATTCAGCGCCACGCGCGCCCGTTACGAGACGCGGCTGGCCGGGATCGGCAAGCGGTTGGAACGGCCCGGGCTGATCACCTCCTACCGCTCCGCCCCAGGGATTCTCGAATTCGTGGACAAGGTCTTTGCGGGCAATGCCGCCGCTGGCCTGACCGTCGATGCCTCGGCCCCGCAGCACAAGGCGCATCGTGCGGGTGATGCGGCGCGGGTCGATCTGTGGCCGCTGATCGAACCGGCGGAAAAGCCGGAGGAGGCGCCGTGGGAGGCGCCCGTCGATACCGTTCCGCCAGACCACCCCAAGATCCGCCTGGCGGCGGCTCTGGCGCGCGAGATCCGACGGATGATTGCGGAAGATCATCTGCCGAAACGCGCGGGCGACGCGACTCCGCGCCCAGTGCGTGCAGGCGATATCCTGGTTCTGGTGCGAAAACGCGATCAGCTGGCGCGCGGCCTGATCCGCAATCTCAAGAGCCTGGGCGTGCCGGTAGCCGGTGCCGATCGTCTGTCGCTGGCGGGCGAACTGGCCGTGCGCGATCTGATGGCCCTCATCAAGCTGATGCTGATGTCGGGCGATGACCTCAGCCTGGCGTCGGTGCTGCGCTCGCCGCTCTGCCAGGTCAGCGAGGAGCGGCTGTTCGAGCTTGCCCATGACCGCGGTGACGCAACGCTCTGGCAACGGGTGATGGAGCATCCGGCCTGCGCCACCGAAGCCGCCATGCTGCGCGACCTGCAAGCGCGCGCGGGATTTCTGCCACCCTTCGAGTTTCTGGAAAGCGTTCTGATCCACCATGATGGGCGCCGCCGCCTGCTCGCCCGGCTAGGGCCGGAAGCGGAGGACCCCATCGACGAACTACTGGCCCAGGCGCTGACCTACGAGGCGCGCGAGACACCGACGCTGGCCGGGTTCATCGACTGGATCGAGGCCACGGATATCCAGATCAAGCGCGAGATGGAAAAAGGCGCCAACCAAGTGCGGGTGATGACGGTCCATGGCGCCAAGGGCTTGGAAGCTCCCATCGTCATTCTGCCGGATACGGTCGGCGGCACGGGGCAGGGCAATCGCCAGCGCATTCTGATGGCAGGCGCCAAGGGAAATGCCGGAGATCTGGCGCTTTGGCCCGGGGCGAAGCCGAAGGACGATGCGGTGACCGCCGCCGCCCGCGAGGCTGCAGAGGCGCGCGAGGCGGCGGAGGCGCGGCGCCTCCTCTATGTCGGCCTGACACGCGCCGAGGATTGGCTGATCCTCTGCGGGGCCGGGGACGCCACACGGGCCGAGAACGGATGGTACGGCCTGCTCTCCCGCGCCTTCGAGGATGTCGAGAACCATGCTCTCGCCTCCCCCCCCTATCTGCCAGGTCCGATCCGCCGGATCGGTGAAGCGCCGGTTGGGCCACTCACGCTTGCGACGCCCGATTTCGCGCAGCAGACGCCAGCAAAACCCGCTTGGCTGGCCGAGACCCGGCGCGAGGCCAGACCCAAGCGCATCGCGCCGTCCGATCTTGCACCAGTCGAAAGCGCGGGCGGCGAGGGCATCGGGCGCGCCCGGGCACTGGCCCGCGGCACGGCCGTGCATCTGCTGCTGGAGCGTCTGCCCGATCATCCCGCCGAGGCTCACGCAGATTTGGGGCGGCGTCTGCTGTCGCAAACAATGCCTGCGCTGGACCCCGATTTGGCGGAGGAGGCGCTGGGGGAAGCCCTGTCGGTGCTGCGCTCCTCCGCCGACGATACCGTGTTCGCCCCTGGTTCGCTGGGTGAGGTTGCGGTGAAGATCACTCTGAACAGCACGACCATGCTGGGGCGGATCGACCGTCTTGTGCTGACGCCTCAGCGCATTCTGATCGTCGACTTCAAGAGCGATCCGCAGGTGCCGGAGAATACCGGGGCGACAAGCACCAGCTACGTGACCCAACTCGCCGCCTATCGCTCTGCAATACAACAGATTTATCCGGATCGGCAGGTGGCGTGCGCCATCCTCTGGACCCGCGCGGCCCGGCTGATGGAGATCCCCGCGGCGATGTTGGATCGCGCACTGGCAGAGGTCGTGTTGCCTGGCTGAAACCTGCAATCGCTTCGGTCCGATGGGTATTGATTTGCCGCGGTCCGCTCCCTAGGTTTGGGAGCCGATTTATTCTGGAAAGGTACAGACAATGTCGACCGTTGCCGTAACCGATAGCAGCTTTGACGACGATGTCCTGAAGTCATCGACCCCGGTGGTCGTGGATTTCTGGGCGGAATGGTGCGGCCCCTGCAAGCAGATCGGTCCAGCGCTGGAGGAGATTGCCGCCGAGATGGGCGACGATGTCAAAATCGCCAAGGTGAATATCGACGAGAACCCCAACACGCCCTCGAAATATGGTGTGCGGGGCATCCCGACGCTGATCCTTTTCCGGGATGGCGAGGTTGCGGACAAGAAGGTCGGCGCGGACTCCAAGGGCGGTATCTCCGCCTGGATTCAGAGCGCGATCTGACCAGACGCCAATCTATGTACGAAGCGGGTGAGGCGATGGCCTCGCCCGTTTTCGTCTGCGCCGGTGTTCTGTGCCAGTGTGGGGATTCGTTCGGAGATGGCTCAGCCGTTTTCGCGCAGAACAGCGCCGGCGAGATAGAGCGAGCCGCAGATCAGAATCCGCGGCGGGGATTGATGTTCCAGCACCAGAATATCGGCAAGCGCGGCGGCGACATCTTTGGAAGGTTCGGCTGCAAGACCGGCAGCAGTGGCGCGGTCAGCCAGGTCGGCGGCTGCAATGCTCGCCTCCGAGTCCGGGATCGTCACGGTGCGCGCGCCGGTGGCAAGGGGCGCCAAGGGGCGCAGATAATCCTCCGCCGATTTCGTTTCGAGCATACCTGCTATCAGCCATAAGGGACGTGCTGCGTTCGGCAGGTCCAGCAACACCTGCGCTAGGGCGTGACCCGCAGCGGCGTTGTGCCCGCCATCGAGCCAGAGCTCCGCACCTTCGGGCAACATCTCGATCAGCGGGCCGGTGCGCAATCGCTGCATCCGCGCGGGCCATTCGGCACGGCTGAGCGCCGATTGCGGATCCCCCGCGCCCAGCGTGCGAAGGGCAGCGATCGCCGTTCCCGCGTTCTGTACCTGATGCGGGCCCAGTAAACGGGGCGGATCGAGATCCAAGAGACCATCGCCATCTTCGAAGACCTGCCGCCCGTGCTCCATGCGAACCATCCAGTCCTGACCGTGCAGCGAAAGGGGCGCGCCGACTTGGGCTGCTTTCTCCTCGATCACCTCGCGGGCGGCATCTGGCTGGGGGCCGATCACGGCGGGTACGCCAGGTTTCAGGATGCCTGCCTTCTCGCCCGCGATTTCTGCAAGTGTCTCTCCCAAATACTGCTGGTGATCGATCGATACCGGGGTGATGATCGACAACGCGGGCTTCAGCACGTTGGTCGCATCCAAGCGCCCGCCGAGGCCAACCTCCAGCAACGTGTAATCGGCAGGCGTGCGAGAGAAGGCCAGCAGGGCCGCGACCGTGGTGATCTCGAAGAAGGTGATCTGCGCGCCGCCGTTTGCGGTCTCGCATTCCTCCAACAGCGCGGAAAGATCAGGTTCGGAGATCAGGTCTCCCGCCACTCTGATCCGCTCGTGAAACCGGGCCAGATGGGGCGAGGTATAGGCATGGGCGCTGAAGCCCGCGCCTTCGAGCCCCGCGCGGATCATCGCCAGCGTCGACCCCTTGCCATTGGTGCCCGCGATATGGATCACGGGCGGCAAGTCGTTTTGCGGATTGCCCAGGATCTCCAGCAGCCGCCAGACGCGGCCAAGCGTCAGATCCATCAGCTTGGGATGCAAGTCGAGAAGACGCGCGAGGATCGCATCGCTCGCCGGTTCGCTGGTCATGGGATGCCGTCAGCCTTGCGAGGGTTCTGGCTCTTCTACCGTCTCTGGCGAAGGCGCCTCATCGGCCACGCCCGCGGGAGGCGGTGCGGGCAGATCGCCTTTGATCAGCGGTGGCATGCCCGTCAGCATCCGCAGGATCGTGCCAAGTTCGTCGCGCATATCTCCGCGATTGACGACGCGGTCGATCATGCCGTGGTCCAGCAGATATTCGGACCGCTGGAACCCCTCCGGCAATTTCTCGCGGATCGTCTGTTCGATCACGCGCGGCCCGGCAAAGCAGATCAGCGCATCGGGTTCGGCGATATGGATATCGCCCAGCATGGCATAGCTGGCGGTGACCCCGCCGGTCGTCGGATGGGTCAGCACGACGATGAAAGGCAGCGCCGCGTCACGCATCATCTCGACCGCGATGGTGGTGCGCGGCATCTGCATCAGGCTGAGGATCCCCTCCTGCATGCGGGCACCGCCGGCGGCGGAAAAGACGATCAGTGGCGCGCCTGTCGCCACCGCTTTCTCGGCCGCCGCGAGCAGAGCGTTGCCCACCGCCATCCCCATCGAGCCACCCATGAAGCTGAAATCCTGCCCCGCGCAAATCGTGGTGACGCCGTGCAGCGTACCCTGCGCGACCAGCATCGCCTCGGTTTCCTCGGTATTCTTGCGGGCATCGCGCATCCGCTCGGAGTAGCGTTTGGAGTCGCGGAAATTCAACGGATCGGCGATCGGTTCCGGCACCTCGATCTCGGCGAAAATACCGCCATCGAACAGCGACTTGAACCGCTCGCACGGAGTGATCGCCATGTGGTGATTGCAGGCCAGGCAAACCATCAGGTTGTCCGCCAGTTCGCGATAGAAGATCATCTGGCCGCAACTGTCGCATTTCGACCAGAGATTCTCGGGCGTGTCGCGCCGCTGGAAGAAATTCTTGATCTTTGGCGGGACGTAGTCGGTGATCCAGTTCATGGGGCCCTCGGCTTCCAGCTTTCGGGTTAGATAAAGCCGGGGCCGGGCATTTGCAATCGATGGTCTTGGAAGCCGGTGTCAGCTCGCGATGTCGCGCCCGCCCGCGACGGCAATCGTGCCGGTCGGGTCGGCCGTCATTTCGCGCAGCGAGTCATAGCCAGGATACTGCTCGGCCCTGATCTGCACATTGGCACCTGTACGGCTGAAGGTGAATTTGTCGCCACCCTCCTGCGCTTCGTCATTGCCAAGCACCAGGCTAAAGCTCTGCTGGTCGGCCAGGCGGATGGACGTGCGCAAAAGCGTCTCGTCCTGCTTCATCGGGTCCTGGAAAATAACCGTCAGGCGCAGGGCGTCGCGGTCCTTTTCGTAGAACGCTGTGACGCTGCTAGAGGACGAGTCAATGGTGACCGGTTTGCCTGGCTGATCGATAGCGGACAGAATCGGCGGAGTCGGAGAAAACAGGAAGAAAATCCCGATACACCCGATGGACAGGGCAGTCGCTCCGGCATTCACGAGTGTTCGTAGCAAGACAGTCTCCGTCGGTGACAATGCACGCCGAGAAGGGAAAGGCACGGCACCAGCGAGTGAAGCGAACACCTGTTAAGATACTCGGAATCAGCCCGATTTTCAATTGAGTTGAGCCGTCGATGCAACCCGATGGCGAGGGCTAACGGCCCCCTGCCAGCCTATGCGCCGGTTTCCGCTGCATAGTCGTCGTCCGAGACCGGTTCCATCCACTCGATATGTTTGCCATCCAGCGCCTGCTGCATGGCCAGATGGGTCATCGCATGCTCGGGATGGGCACCGTGCCAATGCACCTCGCCCGGCGGGATCCAGACCGTGTCACCCGGGCGCAGATTGACCGGCTTCTCGCCCTTGGTTTGGAATTTGCCATAGCCAGAGAGCACATAGAGCGTCTGCCCCAGCGGATGGGTGTGCCAATTGGTGCGCCCGCCCGGCTGGAAAGTGACGCGCAGCGCGGAATACGTGGCCGGTTCCGGCGCGCGGATGATCACCTCCTGTGTCACATGTCCGGTGAAATACTCCGGATTGGCGATCAGGGTCTTGCCCTTTGGCGTCAGGTCCATGTTCGTCTCCTTCAGGTCTTTTGGCGGGCGATGCGGGGCCAGAAGACCTCGACCGCCACCGATCCGCTCACCACCAATATGGCCAGAGCCTGCAGCAGCGTCAGGTCCTGCGCAAGGATCACGATGGCCAGGATCGCGGCAATCACCGGTTTGAGGAAAAACAGGTACGAGGCGCGGGTGATATCCGGCGCGGCACTTAGCCCACCGAACCATAGAAGCTGGGTAATTGTGGTATTCCAGATCGCCAGCACCAGGATCCACCAGCCGGGATCGACACCCAGGGTCGCCTCGCTGGCCTCGCGGTCGAAAAGGGTGGTCGGATCGACCCAGATGCTCCATGCCGCGCCAACCATCAGCCACAGGCCGACAGCACCGATCATCAGGCTGAGCGCAGTCACCCGCAGCGCGCCGTGGCGCCCGACGATCGGTTTGACCAGCACCGCATAGGCCGAGCCGAAACTGGCGCAGATGATCGCCAGGAAGACGCCGAAGAGCGACCCCTCCCCCGCCAGGCTGTCGAGATAGCCATCGGTGATCAGCAGGATCACCCCGATCACCGCCATGATACCGGTCACGATCTTCACCATGCCCGGGCGTTGGCCGTTCACGACCAGATTGGTCAGCCCGACAAAGATCGGCATGGTCGTGACGACTGTCGCCACCTGGATGACCGATGCGAAATCCAGCGCCCAGTGAAACGCAAGATAGGTGATCGAGACACCGATCAGCGAGAGGATGACGAAATAGAGCCCCTCGGCTCTGAGCGGCGTGATCAGATCCCGGCTGTCCGCGCGGCTGAGCGCCCAGAGAACCAAGCCCAGCCCACCGATCATATAACGCCAGACCGAAACCTCCGGCCCCGATATGCCGCTGAGGACCGCGAAGAACTCTGAACTGGCATGACCGCAGACGCCGATGAAAACGGCGAGATAGGCCCAGCGGGCGGGGATGGTCATGCCGCTTCGATCTCCGCCCCGAACTGCGCCAGGCTGCCTGCCAGGCGCTCTGGCGCCTCCAGAGGCAGCAGATGGCCATGCTCCGCCCATTCCTCCAGCCGCGTATCGGGGATCAGCGCCAGCAGACGGGTGACAACCTCGGCATCATAGAACACGCGGTCCTGCAGACCCTGGATGTTCAGGACCGGCACGCGCAGCGCGCCCCAATCGCAGGCCCAGTCGGAGGCAGGGGAGTTGCGCATCAAGTTGGCGTGCCCGCTGTCCGGGTCCATTGGCGCATAAGCGCCGCTGAGGAAATTCGGGCGCATCTTGGTTGCGAAGTCCGGGCCAACCAGCAGCGGGAACATCGCATCCATCAACAGGCCCACACCGCCATGCGAGGTCACAACCGGCAGCGCATCGTTGACCCAGGCGATCCGAGGCCCGATCTCGCGCAGGGTGTTCAGGAATACCAGCCCCCGCGCAGGCAGCCCTCGCAGGATCGCCTGCGCGGCATATAGCCCACCGATGGACAAGCCGACCAGCACCGGCTTGGCGGGTTTCAGTGTCTCAACCAGATGCAGTAGATCCGCGATGATCACCTGATCGGTCAGTTGCGTCCCAGGGGCGAACCGGCTCTCGGCCTGGCCACGGAAGTTATAGCTGAGCGTGCCGAAGCCCCGATCGCGCAGAGCTGGAGCGATTACGGCTTCCCAGTGATCCGTGCTGCCGGTCAGCGCGTTGACGAAGACAAATGTGGGAGCATCCCCGCGCGCGGGCGGCGTGTGCAAATAATAGAGCGCATTGCCTTCGCCCAGATCCAGTTCGGCCATCGGTCTCTCCTGCGATTGGTCAGGAATATTTACCGATGATCGGTGGGCTGGAAAAGTTATTTTCGACGCTTGGCCGCCCGATGTTGCCAGGGCGCGCGTAAATTGCCCGACCAGATTCCGAGACCGGCCATCTCGGCCCGGCGTTCATCAGCCACATAATCGGTGGAGTAGCGCCGATAGGCCATCGCCCAGCCCTGCGCCACGAGGGCACGGTTCACCTCGACCTCGCCCTGCCAGCAGACCGCGATACGTCGGCGATAGCGGTCGCGCTTTGTCCCGACGCAACGCAGATCGTCGCCGTGGGTCAGCCGGACCAGGGCCGCCGTGGCACCCTGCGCACAGGCCCAGGCCGTGCCGTCGCGCTCGCAAGTCTGATCCCTTTCCGGTGCATCGATACCATGCAGGCGGATCATCTCGCCCGACAGCTCCAGCGTGTCCCCGTCAATCACCCGCAATATCGGCTGCGTGGAGGACACTCCAGGCCAGAGGCCCAGTATGAGCAGCAACAAAAGAATTCGCACGAATTTTCACCAGATTTTGTAGCATCCGGCGAGAAGCATACCACGGGTGGCACGGAAACGCCCGGCGAGAGTTTCTAAAACTCGACCGGTCCGGCTCAGCCCTGCGAATGGGCCCCATCCGCGAGAGTGCGCACGAAGACCAGAACATCCGCCACGCTGTCGCCCGCGCCTATCCGATCGACAATCGCCGAACCGACGACGACCCCATCGGCGACTTTGGCGATCTCAGCCGCGTTCTCAGGCGTTTTCACCCCAAATCCCACGCAGACCGGCAGGTTCGAGGCCGCGCGGATCCGTGCCACATCGGGCGCCACCGCATCGGCCTGCGCACTCGCCGCACCGGTGATCCCGGTGATCGAGACGTAGTAGACAAAACCGGACGTGTTCGCGAGGACCGCCGGTAGGCGCCGCTCGTCCGTCGTCGGCGTGGCCAGACGGATGAAATTCAGCCCCGCCGCATTCGCGGGCAGGCAGAGTTCGTCATCCTCCTCCGGCGGCAGGTCGACGACGATCAGCCCATCGATCCCGGCATCCTTGGCGGTCGTCAGAAACGCCTCCACCCCCATCGAGAAGATCGGGTTGTAGTATCCCATCAGGATCACTGGCGTGGTCTGATCCTGTTCGCGAAACCGGCGCACCATGTCCAGCGTGCCGGTGAGCGTCATGCCCGCTGCCAGCGCCCGCTGCCCCGCCACCTGTATCGAGGGACCATCCGCCATCGGGTCAGTGAATGGCATTCCGATCTCGATAACATCCACACCCGCACCTGGCAGGCCATTCAGGATCGCCTGCGCGGTCTCGCGGTCGGGGTCGCCCGCCATGATAAACGAGACGAAGGCCGCCTTTCCCTCGCCCTTAAGGGCTGCGAATTTTGAATCGATACGTGACATTGGGTGTCTTTCAGAAGGCTCTGGTCAGGGCCTGCGCCTGGCTCCATTCAGTCGTCCTTGCGATAGTACTTCTTCTCGCGCGGTTTGCCATCCCAGCCCTGTTTGTGCGGCCGGTCACCGCCGCGGTCTCCACCCCGATCATGGCGCGGCCCGCCACGGTCTCCCCCTCTGTCGCCGCCACGATAGGGTTTTCCACCCCCCTCGCGATCACCGCCATAAGGGCGACCGCCACCGGATTTCTCCTCGCGGACTTCCCACTTGTTCAAAAGCACCGTCGCGAAGGTGTCGCGGCCGATCACGCCCTCGTTGCACCAGACGGTCGAGACGGTGTCAGCGGTCTCGTCCACCCCTTCGACACACATCCGCATCGAGCCGGATTTCAGGACCACCAGGTCCCCGATTGAATACTTTGCCATTTTGTCCTTGCGTCTGCGGCCCCAACGCCAGCGCGGGCCGCCGAGTTTCTGCCCTATAGGCTACTGTGAAAACCACAGCCACCCGGGCGAGCCAGCCGCAGCCCTTTTAAGTGAGGCGCCATGTTCTGCAAGCCAATTCTCGCAGGACATGGCTCTGCACTCAGATCTCAACACCCAGCGCTTCGGCCACCGTGAAGATATCCTTGTCGCCACGCCCGCACATATTCATCACCAGCAGATGATCGGCAGGCAGGGTCGGTGCCAGCTTGGCGACATGGGCGAGTGCATGGGACGGTTCGAGCGCGGGGATGATCCCCTCCAGCGTAGAGCAGAGTTTGAACGCCTCCAACGCCTCCACATCGGTGACCGAAACATATTCGACCCGTCCGATATCGTGCAGCCAGGAGTGCTCCGGCCCAATGCCGGGATAATCGAGCCCGGCCGAGATCGAATGCCCCTCCAGGATCTGACCATCGCCATCCTGCAACAGATAGGTCCGGTTACCATGCAGCACGCCGGGGCGCCCACCGGTGAGGCTGGCGCAATGCTCCATCCGGTCATCGACCCCGTGGCCCCCTGCCTCGACCCCTATGATCCGCACATCGGTATCGTCGAGGAACGGATGGAAGAGGCCCATGGCGTTCGAGCCGCCGCCGATACAGGCGACCAGGCTGTCAGGCAGCCGCCCCTCACGCTCGGCCATCTGTGCCTTTGTCTCGCGCCCGATGATCGACTGGAAATCGCGCACCATGGCAGGATAGGGGTGCGGACCGGCCACCGTTCCGATGCAATAGAACGTGCTCTCCACATTGGTGACCCAGTCGCGCAGCGCCTCGTTCATGGCGTCCTTCAGTGTTCCACGTCCGGCAGTCACGGGGATCACCTTGGCGCCCAGCAGGTTCATTCGGAACACATTGGGTTTCTGACGCTCGACGTCGTGCGCACCCATGAAAACAATGCACTCCAACCCAAAGCGCGCGCAGACGGTCGCGGTGGCGACGCCGTGCTGTCCTGCACCGGTCTCGGCAATGATCCGCCGCTTGCCCATGCGCTGCGCGAGCAGGATCTGGCCCAGCACGTTGTTAATCTTGTGCGCTCCGGTATGATTGAGCTCGTCACGCTTGAGATAGATCTTGGCGCCGCCGAAATGCTCGGTCAGGCGCTCGGCGAAATAGAGCGGGCTGGGGCGCCCGACATAGTGCTTCCAGAGGTCTTCCATCTCCGCCCAGAAGCTCTCATCGGTCTTCGCCTTCTCATACTCGGCTTCCAGATCCAGGATCAGCGGCATCAGGGTTTCAGATACGAACCGGCCGCCAAACTGGCCAAAACGGCCCTGATCATCGGGGCCGCTACGGAAACTGTTGGGACTGACATCGTTCATCGCAAAGGCTCCATATAGACGGAATGATCAGGTACATAGCGCCGCAAACGGGGCGCGTCGATGGCAGATAGTATCGGCAACATGACCCACAGGCGCTGCGGCCCGAAATTGGGGACCAAAGCGGCCATCTGCGCGCTGGCGCGCAGCAGCAGGAAACCTGCTGGCCCGTGCTTGCACGGGCATGGCCGCTTTGGTCCCCAATTTCGGAGGTCGGCGCCAGACCGCCGATGTCGCAAGGGCTTGAACAGCCACCGCCGCGATACCTCAGAGCATTTTTTTGAAACCCAGATGAGTCGCGGCAAACCCCAGCCGTTCATAGAAACGATGCGCCTCCGAGCGGCTGCGATCAGAGGTGAACTGGACAAGCTTTGCGCCATCCGCGCAAGCACGTTCCAGCGCAGCCTGCATCAGCCGTCCTCCCAACCCTTGACCACGAAAGGCCGCATGAACCCGGACACCCTCGATCTGCGCGCGCGCAGCACCCTGGCGTGATAGGCCGTGGATGAGTGTGTATTGCAGGCACCCGGCCAGGGCGCCATCGGGCATCTCGATCACCAGATAGACGTTGCCCGATTGCGCCTTCATCGCTGTAAAGGCCCGCTGATAGGCCGGATCGCCCGGCCTCTCGCGTTCGCGGCCCCTCTCGTCATCAGCCAGAAGTGCGACGATTGCCGGGATGTCGGCGGATCCCGCTTCGCGGATCTTCATCGCGCGCCTACCCGGCCGCGCGCATGAACTCTTCGATCATCACGCGGCTTTTCACGCCCGGTTCGGATTCCACACCCGAGGACACATCGACCTGCGACGCGCCGGTTCGGCGCCCTGCTTCGCGCACATTCTCGGCAGTCAGACCACCGGCCAGCAGCCACGGCTTGGACCAGCGCCGCCCGGCCAGCAGGTTCCAGTCGAAGCTGGTGGCATTGCCGCCAGGGCGTGTCGCGCCAATCGGCGGTTTCGCGTCGATCAGCAACTGGTCGGAAACCGCGGCATAGGCGTCGATCTGAACCAGATCGTTCTTCTCACGCACCCCGATCGCTTTCATCACGGCGCGTCCGGTCCGCTTGCGGATCTCGGCCACGCGCGCGGGCGGCTCGCCGCCGTGCAATTGCAGCATCTCGAAGGGCAGCCGGGTTAGGGCGTCAAGCTCTTCGTTATCCGGGTTTACCACCAGGGCCACCCGTACCTTTCCCGCCGGAACCGACAGCAAAAGATCCCGCCCCTCCGACAAGCTGATCGAACGGGGAGAGTTCGGGTAGAACACGAAGCCCAGATAGTACGCACCGGCATTTGCCGCATGCATAAGACTGTCACGGTTCGAAAGACCGCAGATCTTCACACGCATGGTTCAGCGGGTCGGCAGTTTGGGCAGATCGTCGTCGGGATCGGCCATCTGGCGTTTTACCTTCGCCAATTCGTCACGCAGACGCGCCACTTCGCGGCCCCGATCATTGGACGTCCGCCGGTGCTTGCCCTCGCGCAGCCACTCCAGAACCTGACCGATGATGAGCCCCAGCATGACCGAGGCGAGGATCACCGCCGCCAGCGGAATGCCGCGCAATGCGTAGGTTTCCCCCGCCACCCGTTCGGGCAGCAGGAAGAGGTCGACCGGCCCCATATTGCCGAGGCCGAGCACGATCAGCCCAATGCCGATCACCACAAGATAGAGGGTCTTGAGCAGTCGCATCTGTTTCCTTTGCGGCTCAGCCGCCGTTCATGCGCTCGCGCAGTTCCTTGCCGGCCTTGAAGAACGGCACGTTCTTTTCGGGGACCGGTACAGCTTCGCCCGTACGCGGGTTGCGACCCATACGTGCATCGCGTTTCTTGACCGAGAAGGCACCGAAGCCGCGCAACTCGACCCGGTCGCCGCGCGCCAGGGCCTCGGTGATTTCCTCGAACAGGGTCGAGACGATTTTCTCGACGTCGCGCTGAAAGAGGTGCGGGTTGTCTTCGGCAATCTGCTGGATCAGCTCGGATTTGATCATGGTGTTTCCCCCGGTCCGACTTGCGTCGTGTTGAGTCGCGGTTGGTTTTATGTGTGGCCTAAGCTGTCATGGTGTCGTGAATCCGTCAATGTCGAGCCGGGGACATTTGACCCCTGATCACCGGTAAATCATCGCCTCACACTCATTTTTTGCAGGGATGCCCCGTTGACGCAATGCGGCGGGGCCTGTGTGTCACCGGATTGCGGTCCAGTTTGACAGCATGCAACCCAGCACAAATGAAAAGGGCCGGCACCCCGCGGATGCCGGCCCGATCTTGCAATCTATTAGGGTCTAGTCGTCCTGCTGCTGCTTCAGGGCCGCGCCGAGGATATCGCCCAGCGAAGCGCCGGAGTCGGACGAGCCGTACTGCTCGACAGCCTCTTTCTCCTCGGCGATCTGCAGAGCCTTGATCGACATCGACATGCGGCGCGCGCTTTTGTCGATATTGGTGATCTTGGCATCCACACGATCGCCGACATTGAAGCGGTCGGGCCGCTGCTCCTGACGGTCACGGCTGAGATCCGAGCGGCGGATGAAGGCTTTCATACCCTCGTGCTCGACCTCGATCCCGCCATCTTCGATCGAGGTGACGGTCACGGTGACGATGGCGCCCTTCTTCACACCTTCGGTCGCGGCCACGAACTTGTCGCCGCCGACCTGTTTGATGCCCAGGCTGATGCGCTCTTTCTCGGTGTCGATATCCAGGACCACGGCCTTGACCATGTCGCCCTTCTGGTAATCCTGGATCGCGTCTTCGCCCGAACGGTCCCAGTCGAGATCCGAGAGGTGGACCATCCCGTCGATATCGCCGTCGAGACCGACGAAGAGACCGAACTCGGTGATGTTCTTGACCTCGCCCTCGACCTCGGTCCCGGCGGGGAAAGTGCTCTCGAAGCTATCCCAGGGATTGTCCATGCATTGCTTCAGCCCCAGGCTGACGCGGCGTTTGGAGCTGTCGACATCCAGAACCATCACCTCCACCTCTTGCGATGTAGAGACAATCTTGCCCGGATGGACGTTCTTCTTGGTCCAGGACATTTCGGAGACGTGGACCAGACCCTCGACCCCGGGCTCAAGCTCGACGAACGCACCGTAGTCGGTGATGTTCGTGACCCGACCGGTGAACTTGGCGCCAATCGGATAGTTGACGGCGACGGTGTTCCAAGGATCGTCCTGCATCTGCTTCATGCCGAGGCTGATGCGCTGGGTTTCCTTGTTGACCTTGACGACCTGGACTTTCACCGTCTCGCCGATCTGCACGATCTCCGAGGGGTGGTTGACCCTACGCCAGGCCATATCGGTGACGTGAAGCAGGCCGTCGACACCGCCCAGATCCACGAAGGCTCCGTAATCGGTGACGTTCTTGACGACGCCGTCAACCACATCGCCCTCTTTCAGTTTGCCGACGATCTCGGCGCGCTGCTCGGCGCGGCTCTCTTCCAGAACGGCACGGCGGCTGACCACGATGTTGCCGCGGCGACGATCCATCTTCAGGATCTGGAACGGCTGCGGAATACCCATGAGCGGGCCCACATCGCGCACCGGACGCACATCGATCTGGCTGCCGGGCAGGAAGGCCACGGCACCGCCCAGATCGACGGTGAAGCCGCCCTTGACGCGGCCGAAGATGGCGCCCTCGACCCGCTCCTGCTTGTCGTTGGCTTTTTCCAGGCGGTCCCAGGCTTCCTCGCGCCGCGCCTTGTCGCGGCTGATGGCGGCCTCACCACGGGCGTTTTCGACCCGCTCGAGGAACACTTCCACCTCATCACCGGGGACAAGCTCGGCCGGTTTGCCGGGATCTGCGAATTCTTTGAGATCGACGCGGCCTTCGACCTTGAAGCCGACATCGATGATGGCCTGTCCATTCTCGACAGCGAGAACGATACCTTTAACGACAGTGCCTTCTTCGGGAGTTTCGGATTCGAGGCTGTCATTCAGAAGGGCCTCGAATTCATCCATCAGTGCGGATGCGGACATATATGTAAGTCTCCTAGACTGGTTTTAGCTGGCCGAACGGTTGTCTCCGCCGGTCTTCGGGTTTCACGGGTCGCAAAAACAAAAAGGCCGGTGTCCGGGCTATTTCGCTGCCCGGCCCCCTGCCTGCTCGACAATTGCCACTGCTTTGGCGACGGCGGCGTCTATATCCAATTCGGATGTGTCTAGCAAGTGGGCATCCTCGGCCTGGCGGAGCGGCGCGTCGACCCGACCGCTGTCGCGGGCATCGCGGGCGCGGATGTCGGCGAGGATCAGATCATAGGGACGAGTGTCGCCCTTCGCCGCCAGCTCCTCCATCCGGCGGGTGGCACGGACTTCGTCGCCGGCGGTGACGAAAATCTTCACTTCGGCCTCGGGACAGATCACCGTGCCGATATCGCGCCCGTCCAGTACGGCGCCACCGGTCTGCCTGGCGAAACCGCGCTGGAAATCCACCAACGCTTCGCGCACCTCGCCAATCGCGGCGACCCGCGAGGCGGCCTTGGCCACCAGCGCGCTGCGCAACTGGCTTTCGTCTAGCGCGTCGGGCTTCAACTCGCGGGCACAAAGCACCGCGACGCCCTCGTCGATCACCCCACGACCCTGATCCATCGCGCGTTTGCCAACTGCGCGGTAGAGCAGGCCGGTGTCCAGATGAGCGAAGCCGAAATGTGCGGCGACTGCACGCGCAATCGTGCCCTTTCCCGCCGCTGCCGGTCCGTCGATGGCGATTGTGAAGCTCACCGAACACCTCTTGCTGGGATTACGCGGCCCGCGGGTGCGGGATGGATAGCAAATTTTCTAGCCGATCCTGCGGTGAGTTCAACAGCCCTCGCTCAGGGTCTGCGGCGCAGCACCGCCAGATTGTTCGCCTCGTCATTCACAATCAATTCGAAGGTCTGGTTGAATCCGCCCTCCGGCGCCGCGGCCCAGTGGGCAATCCCTGTCCAATCCGCGATCACGTCGATCCGGCTTTGGACCGCGTAGGCAAAGATATGACCATCCGCCTTGCGCGCCGCCAGTGCGTCCGGGTTCACCTTGCCATCGAGATTGATCGTCCGGTCGTGCCAATAGCCGAGCGTTCCGGTCTGCACCGCGCCGGCCCATGTGTCCTCGGCCACATTGGCGCGGACCCAGTCGACCACCTGGAAATGGCCCTGCACATTTGCGCCCGGTTGCAGCATCCGCCCCAGCAGCGCAAGGCAGAGCAGGACCGAGAGCATACCGGCGCCCATCAAGGCCGGACGCGCCCAATGACGCAGGATCAGGATCAGCAGCGCATACCCAACCGACACCGCCGCGGTGATCAGAAGCGGGGCAGACGGCGCGAAATACCGGCTGAGGAAATGCGAGGCACCGAAGGCCAGGCTGTAATAGCAGAAGATCGCAACCGCATAGATCGCGTAGGCCAGGATCACCCAGCGAAACGTGCCGCCCGCGCGCAGCACGCGCCAAACGAACAGGGCCAGGATCAGCGCCGTGATCCCGCCGGTGGCCAGGTCCATATGCTCCATCCGTTCCATCGGGCGCGGCAAGGGCAGCATCGGGAACATCGTCTCGAACGCCTTGACGGGCGATTGGTCTAGATTGCCCGCGAAAACCGCCTTCAGCGATTGCGCCTGCCCGCTGATCGGGATGATCGAGCCCGAGATCATGTAATTGTAGGCAAGCCAGGGCGCAGCCCAGGCCAAGGCCACCAGGCCCACCGGCACGATTTCCGCCAGCGCCTCCCCCAGGCTCAGCCCGTCCTGGAGCTGCGCCTGCACGAACCGGATCCCGAGGAGCGCTGCGACCAGAAAGACACCGTCGTTGCGGGCCAAGAACACCAACCCGCAAAGCGTACCCAGGATAATCCGATCGGCCCAGCGAAGCCGCGTACGCGTTGCCAGAAGATGCCCCATATAGACCAGCGTGCCCACGACCATCGCTGTGTAGAGCGCGGTCTCCAATCCGTTCATCGAATGAAACATCAAAAGCGGCCCGGTGAACCAAAGCGCCGCGACGATCAGCGCCAGCACCGCGTTCACCTGCCCGCCAAAGGCCCGAAGCGCAAAGCGCCAGATCAGCCAGCAGGCCACCACGCAGACCAGTGCCGAGGCGAGGCCAACGCCCCAAAGCCCCATCCACTTGTCGCCGTCGAAGATCAGATACGGGATGGCGAACAGGAATGTCACCAGCGGTTGAAATCCGTTCGATGCGATCTCGCCCGCCGAGACGCTCAACCCGTTGCCCAATGCCAGATTGCGCGAAACGGTCAGCAGCAGATACCCGTCCTCGGTGATGAAGAACCGGTCGAGAACCTCGCCGCCAGCCGCAAGCGGATAGAGCCGAAAGAACAGCGCGGCAAGCAGCGCCAGCATCAATCCGCCTGAAATGATCCGCTCTACCTGCATTGCAAGCCCCGTCTCGCACGTCCCGTGTCGCAAGCCTGTGCCACAAGCCCATGCCATCAGCATGTTAACGCCCTGTTGCCAGCGCGCGATTGCCTTGCGTGCTGCGCTCTAGCATGGGGCGCAACGCCGGTCTAGGCAGCCCGGCGCAGGTAACGAGGCACCTGCACCGATGCGGTGTCAGCGGCGGTTCTCGCGGGTCAGGATGGCACCCAGATCCGACATCATATCGACGAAGTCCGGGAAACTGGTCGCGATAGGGCCAGCGTCGTCGATGCCGACTTTCTGATCCGCCGACATGCCCAGGCACAGGAACGCCATCGCGATCCGGTGGTCCAGATGGGTTTCGACCACACCGCCACCCGGTACGCGGCCCTGGCCGTGGACGGTCATCCCGTCCTCATGCTCGGTCACTTCGACCCCGTTCGCGCGCAGACCGGCCACTGTGGCTGCAATCCGGTCGCTTTCCTTTACGCGCAATTCGGCAATGCCGCGCATCACCGTGTCACCTTCTGCGAAGGCCGCGATACAGGCCAGAACGGGATATTCATCGATCATACTGGGCGCGCGTCCGGGCGGAACCTCTACGCCCTTGAGGGTCGAGAATTTCGCACGCAGATCGGCCACCGGCTCGCCGCCTTCTTCACGCGAGTTCTCGTGGGCGATATCGGCACCCATTTCGGCCAGGGTGCGATAGAAGCCGTCGCGCGTGGGGTTGAGGCAGATGTTTGGCACCAGCACGTCCGATCCCTCGACAATCAGCGCAGCCGCAATCGGGAACGCGGCAGAGGACGGGTCGCGCGGCACGGCGATGGTTTGCGGAGAAAGCTCTGGCTGTCCGGTCAGGCGGATCGCTCGACCCTCCGGCAGATCCTCAACAACAACCTCGGCGCCGAACCCGCGCAGCATGCGTTCGGTGTGGTCGCGGGTCGCCTCGCCCTCGATCACCACCGTCTCGCCGGGCGCATTGAGGCCTGCGAGCAGCACGGCGGATTTCACCTGGGCCGAGGGCATCGGCAGCGTGTATTCCACCGGCACCGGATCTGCCGCCCCCGTCAGGGTCAGCGGTAGAAGCCCACCCTCGCGGCCCATCGTCCTGGTGCCGAACAGGCGCAGCGGATCCAGAATGCGCCCCATCGGACGGCGGCGCAGCGAGGCATCGCCGGTGAAGGTCGCCGCAATCGGCGTGGTCGCCATCATACCCATGATCAGACGCACGCCGGTGCCGGCATTGCCGCAGTCGATCACCTGATCGGGCTCGGCCAGGCCACCCACTCCGACGCCATGGATTGTCCAGGCGCCGGCACCCGTCCGCTCGACCGTCGCGCCGAATGCTCGCATGGCTTCGGCTGTGGCCAGCACATCCTCGCCCTCCAGCAGACCGGTCACGTTGGTTTCGCCCACCGCCAGCGTTCCAAAGATCAACGCCCGGTGGCTGACCGATTTGTCGCCCGGAATATCGACGCGGCCGCGCAGGCCAGCGCCTTTTCGGCTGCTCAACGGCTCGGGCATAGTGGTGTGTGACATGGTCCGGCTCCCCGCATCGTCGCGCGGGGTATAGCGGCAACTCGGCGCCGCCGTCCAGCGCCGGCGTCATGTAAGAACCGGTTGATCAAGGGCTGCCGGGCGCCTGCTCCGACCTCGAGCCATACGCCCGAGAAAAAGAGGGCGTCGACCCAGACTGGAGCCGACGCCCGGCGAGCCAACGTGATACAGGGTCCCACCCTTCCCTCACCGGCTCACTCCGGCAAGCCGACAAGGCACTGTACCAACGCATTCACCCTCGCACTTTAGACCGCCGCGGTTCCAGGTTCTTCCCCGGTGCGCAGCATCCACCGAAACCAGGTTCCGTCGTGGCGGCCTGGGACTTTGATCGCCCCGAATTGGGGCAGCGATGTGGCCGGAATGGTGCCCGAATGGGGCTATTGCCCTACAACCGCTGGAAGATCAGGTAGTGTGGCACCCGTCCCTCGCGCAGCGCCTTGGATTCGTACCTCGTCGAAGGCCAACCGGGCCACGGCGCGCGCCAATCGGCCGGTTTTTGCGCGGTCCATGCGAATCGGTCGTCCTGGATCAAGTGTTCCAGCGTATGGCGCGCATAATCGGGAATATCAGTCGCGATGCGCAGCTCTGCCCCGGTCGCCATCAGGCGCGCCAACTGGTTCAGGTTGTCCGGATTGATGAACCGCCGCTTCCAATGACGCTTCTTCGGCCAGGGATCGGGATAGAGGAGGTAGACCCGCTCGACCGTGCCCGCGGGCAGCACATCCATCAAATCTCGCGCGTCGCCGGGATGGATGCGAATGTTTTCCACCCCTGCGCGGTCGATATGGGCCAGCAGAGTGGCAACCCCATTTATGAAAGCCTCGCAACCGAGGATCCCGACATCGGGGTTGACGCCGGCCTCAGAGATCATGTGCTCGCCCGAACCAAAGCCGATTTCGAGCCAGATGCGCGATTTCCCGGGAAACAGCGCCGCGAGATCGAGGGGCTGGCGCTCCGGATTCTCCTCCCACCCCACACGCTTGGGCGCAAGGTCCGCCAACCGCGTCTCCAACAACTCCACATGCCCCTTGCGCATGGTCTTGCCATGTCGACGTCCATAGAAGTTGCGCCATGGCGCGCCGTCGTCGCGTTCGGGGGGCGTATTCGATCCGCTCAAATCCCTTGCCCCAATACCTTCTCGACCCGGCGCATCGCAAGGGGCAGGCCACCGCGCGTGGTGTGCGTAAGCTCTTCAACGACGCGATATCCGCCAGCCTCGTAGAACGACAGGGCCGCAAGAGATGCCTCGATCCAGATTCGCCAACGCCCGGCGGCGCGCATCATCTGTTCGGCATTGGCCATCAGCCGCTTGCCGAGCCCTCGGCCCTGATAGCCGGGATCGACATAGAGCCCGCAGATCTCACCCCATCCGTCTGGGTGAAGTTTATGACCGCAGAAACCGGCGAGTTCATCCTGGCTGACGGCGACGTGATAAACTTCACCGCTCGCCATGGCGGAAAGATATCCCTCGACATCCTTGCCAAAGTTCCAGCTATCGAGCTCGGCGCGGGTGTAGACCGTTTCGGAGATCGCCTGAATGGACCTTCCGTGGATCATCAACATGGCCGTCTCGTCGCCCGGACGAAACGGTCTGATCCATGCGTCGTTGTCCATATCACCCTCCCGCAAGGCGCATGCGCCCTTGGTGTAGAGAGGGCGCAGATAGCTTATATCGCTGCCTTCAACGCATCCACCAGATCGGTTTTCTCCCAGGAGAAGCCGCCATCAGCCTCGGGCTCACGTCCGAAATGCCCGTAGGCGGCGGTGCGCTGGTAGATCGGCTTGTTCAGTCCCAGATGGGTTCGGATGCCGCGTGGGGTCAGGCTGATCACCTCGCGGATCGCAGCTTCGATCTTGGCCGGGTCTTCCTTCTCCGTGCCATAGGCGTCGACATAGATCGACAGCGGTTCGGGAACTCCAATCGCATAGGAAAGCTGCAGGCAGCACCTATCTGCCAATCCGGCAGCGACCACGTTCTTGGCAACATAGCGCGCGGCATATGCGGCCGAGCGGTCGACCTTGGTCGGGTCCTTGCCGCTGAAAGCGCCACCGCCATGGGGTGCCGCGCCACCATAAGTATCGACGATGATCTTGCGCCCGGTCAGCCCGGCATCCCCGTCCGGTCCGCCGATGACGAACCGCCCTGTCGGGTTCACGTGCCAGATGGTATCGGCGTCAACGAACCCCTCCGGCAGGGCCTTCAGCACATAAGGTTCGATGATCTTGCGTACATCGCCGCTTTCCAGACCCTCGGCATGCTGGGTCGAGACGACGATGGTGTTGGCACGCACTGGCTGACCGTTGCGGTACTCGACCGTCACCTGGCTTTTGGCATCGGGGCCCAGTTCCGGCGCGCTGCCATCATGGCGTGCCTCGGCCATCAGGCGCAGCATCCGGTGGGAGTAGAGGATCGGCGCCGGCATCAGTTCCGGCGTCTCGTTGGTGGCATAGCCAAACATGATGCCTTGATCGCCCGCGCCCTCGTCCTTGTTGGCCGCCGCATCGACACCTTGCGCGATATCTGCGGATTGCTCGTGGACGTAACAGTCGATCGAACAGGTTTTGAAGTGGAAACCCTTCTGCATATAGCCGATGCGCTTGATCGTCTTGCGGGCTTCTTCGATGAAGTCATCCTCCGAGACTGCATTGTCCGGACTGATCTTCACCTCGCCCATCATCACCACCTTGTTGGTGGTGGCAGCGGTTTCGACCGCTACGCGGGCTTCGGGCTCACGCGCCAGGATCATGTCGATCATCGCGTCCGAGATCTGATCGCAAACCTTGTCGGGATGCCCCTCGGAGACCGATTCCGAGGTAAAAAGATAACTGTCACGTGCCATGGATGGCGGCCTCCCTCTACAGTTCGCGCGGTACGGATGGGCCCGGCGGCGAGGCGGGTCTATGCCATGGCGCCAAAGGATCGGTCAAGAAGATGCGGTGACGCGTGTCGCCCGCCTCAGTGGCCTTCGGCAGGCATATCGACGCCGCCGACGGCGCGCACCAAGTCCAGGATGCGGCGACGCACGTTGGAATCAGTGATCTCGCTGAGCGCCATGACGATGGCATACCCGTCCGGGCTGGCCATGAAAGCCGAAACTTCCTGCTGGCGATGCGCGACGCGCGGGTCGGCTTCGGTATCGGCGACCTCCGGCAGGCCCTGAAAGAAGAATGCCGGTTCGATCGCCAACAGCTTGGCGATATGATAGAGCCGTCCGGCGCCGATCCGGTTCAGGCCCTTCTCGTATTTCTGGACCTGTTGGAATGTCAGGCCCAACCCGTTGCCGAGTTGCTCCTGGCTCATATTGAGCATCATCCGCCGAAGACGCACCCTGCCCCCGATATGAGCATCAATTTCATCTGCCGATTTAGCCAAAACGTTCTCGCTATCCAGGCGAGGCATCCTGCAAGCCGGACACCACACCATTTCCCCCAGGACGATTTCAGAGCTTGGCGAAACTCTGAAACTCACAAGCACGCTAGTTCACCAGCAGTTTCAAGTATTGTCAATTCTCATGCGTAAATATTCGGACCACCCTGCGGCAAACAATATCAACATGCAGGCGAGTAACGTAGGGGCAGTATATGTATGGCTGTAAATCGTGGGCGACAACGCGGCGGGAAGCCGTTCGTCGACATAGCCGTCTTTATGTAAGTTAAGCTTGTCGCTCATCCGGCCATAGCTATCTATGATTGTAGAGATGCCAGTATTCGCGGCACGCGCGACGGGCAATCCCTGTTCCACCGCGCGAAACCGCGCTTGGGCCAGATGCTGCTGGGGGCCGGCAAAACCGCCGAACCACGCATCGTTGGTGATCGTCAGAATCCACTCGGGGCGCGGACCGGGGGCGACAATCTCCGACGGGAAGATCATCTCATAACAGATCGCAGCAGCGAAACGGGGCAGATCCCCGATCTGCAGCGCGGCGGGTCCCGGGCCAAAGCTGGCGCCGCCATGCTGGGCGAGCCCCCGCAGCCCCACAAGCTCGAACACCTCCTTGAAGGGCATGTACTCGCCGAACGGCACCAGATGGTGTTTGTCATACCGTGGCCCCAGCGACCCATCGGGCATGATCGTGACCATCGAGTTGAGCCAGATCCTCTCGCCGCCGGAACGCTCGACATGCAGGGCACCCAGGATCACCGGTGCCCCATTCGCAGCGGTCGCGATCTGGACACGCAGCGCATCCTGTTCGGCAGGGACGAAGTTGACGGCCGTTTCGGGCCAGATCACTAAATCGGGTTGGCCCGACGCCGTCTCCGCCGGGGCAGATGTGTGCCGCAGCAGACGACGATAGAATATGGGAACATGTTCCGGATGCCATTTCAAATGTTGGGGGGCATTGGGTTGCACCACACGAATGACCGGCGCATCGGGGGCATAGGCCACCTGATCCGGCACGCGCGTAATGCCCCATCCCCAGAGCAGCGCGAACCCTGCAATCGCCGCCGCACACGGCCAAAGCCGCCGCTGCAACGCCGCGACCAGCGGCAGACCGGTGAGCACCAGGCAGATCAGCGTCAGCCCGAACGGCCCCGCCCAACTGGCACTTTGCAGAAGCGGCGTCTCGACCCAGACATAGCCGGGCAATGCCCAGGGAAACCCGGTCAGGATATTACCTCGTAGATACTCGACCAGCGTCATGCAGGCGGCGAGCACCAGCACCTGCCCGACCGGCCCAATCGGGCGAAACACCCACGAGACGCCAAAGCCCAGTGCCCAGAAAAGCGCAAGGCCGCCCGGCAGCAAGGTCAGCGCGAAGGGCAACAACCAGGCAAAAGCCTCCGCATCTACGAGAAATGCGTGGCCGATCCAGTGAAGCCCCGTGAGGAAATAACCGAAGCCCACGGCCCAACCGGCCCAGGCTGCCTGCCGCCATGTGGAGGATCCGGCCATCAGCCAAACCAGAACCGGGACCGCGACGAAAAAGCCCCACGGCAAATCCACCGGCGCGTGGCCCATGGTCATCACAGCGCCCGCGCCAAATCCGATCAATCCGCGGGTCCAGCGACCCTGCCGGGCGATCCAATCCTGCGGCGCTGTGGGTGTCACGCGCCCCGGCTCACTCCGCCGCCTCACGCGGGGCGGCGCGGCGGGCACCGGCGCCGTTCAGGGTCAGGCGCAGGCGCTTGATCCGCCGGGGATCGGCATCTGTTATCAGGAACTCGTGGCCATGCGGGTGCGAGATCACCTCGCCACGCGCGGGCACCCGCCCCGACAGCATGAAGACCAGACCGCCCAGCGTGTCCACATCCTCATCCCAGTCTTCGTGCCGCAGATGCAGGCCCGAGGCCTCCTCGAACGCTTCGATATCCGCGCGCGCGTCCAGTGAGTAGACCCCAGGAGCGGCCTCGCGCCATTGCTCGGTCTCGTCGGCATCGTGTTCATCTTCGATATCGCCGACGATCTGCTCCACCAGATCTTCGATGGTCACCAGCCCGTCAACCCCGCCGAATTCGTCGATCACCAGCGCCATATGCACGCGCTCGCCCTGCATCTTCTGCAAGAGCGAGACGATCCCCATCGAGGGGGGTACGAACAACGCCTGGTGCAGATGCTCGGTCGCATTGAATTCGGACCCGTTACGCCTGCAGCCGACCCCGTATTGGACCGCCAGATCCTTCAAGTGAATGAAGCCAACGGGATCGTCCAGCGTTTCGTGAAAGACCGGCAGGCGCGAGAAACCGCCGCGTTCGAAAGCGGCCGTCGCATCCTCCAGCGACGCATCGTCCGAGATCGCCTCGATATCCGCCCGCGGCGTCATCACATCGACCACGCGCAGATCGCGCAGCCGCAAGATGTTTCCGATCATCAGTCGTTCCGCGGGTGAGGCCGCATCGAAGCCTGCGCCAAGCACGCTTTCGACGCTTGACGTGTCTTCCTCCTCCGGACCGGTGCCGCGCACGCGACTGAGAAATGCCCCAAAAAGCGAGGGCGCGGATTTGCCGTTTGATTCAGATTGTTCTTCGCCGTTCCATCGACTTCCAGAACTGTCGTCTTCGCCCGTCGCTTTAGGGCCTTGTTCCGACCCGTCGTTGGCGGGTGAGGGACTGTCGCTCGCGTCCATTTTTTCTACTCAACCTGCGGACCTGCCGCATCTCCCCGATTATAGGGATCGGGAACCCCGATCCGCGCCAGTACGGCGCTCTCCATCCGTTCCATCTTTTCGGCCTCTGCCTCGTGCAGATGATCATAGCCTAAAAGATGCAATGTAGAATGTAAGATCAGGTGAAGAATGTGGTTTTTCAAGGGAATTGCCGCAGCGGCAGCTTCGGCGCGCGTGGTCTGCAACGCAATGGCCACATCCCCCAACGGCAAACGGGTGCCGTCCGGCGCCCGAGGCAGGCCTGTTCCGGCACCGGGCACCAGGTTGAATGCGGGCCAGGAAAGCACGTTCGTCGCCTCCGCCTTGCCGCGAAACTCCTCGTTCAGTTCCGCGATCCGGTCGTCGGAGCAGGCGAGCAGGCTGATTTCGAAACGCTCCGGGTCCAGCCGGTTTTCGCCAAGCGCCACGCGCGCCGCGCGGTTCGCCAGATCGGCGAGCGGGATTTGCTGCCAGCCCGGGTCTTCGACCACGATATCGACCAAAGTCATGTCGCTGACGCATCGCCACGCTGGGCATCGTAGGCCTTGATGATGCGTGAAACCATCCGATGGCGCACCACGTCATCGGCGCTGAACCGGGTGAACCCGATCCCCTCCACCCCGCGCAGGATGTCCAATGCTTCGACCAGGCCCGAGGCTGTACCGCGAGGCAGATCGATCTGGCTGGGGTCGCCAGTGACCGCCATGCGGCTGCCCTCGCCCATCCGCGTCAGAAACATCTTCATCTGCATTGGCGTGGTATTCTGCGCCTCATCCAGTACGATGCAGGCATTCGACAACGTCCGTCCGCGCATGAAGGCCAGCGGCGCGACCTCTACCCGGTTCTCCTCCATCAGTTTGGCGAGTTGCTTGGCTGGCAGCATGTCTCCCAGCGCGTCATAGAGCGGGCGCATATAGGGGTCCATCTTCTCCTTCTCGGTCCCGGGCAGGAAGCCCAAGCGTTCGCCTGCCTCGACCGCCGGGCGCGAGAGGATGATCTTGTCGACCAGGCCTTCGTTGAACATCGACACCGCTGCGGCGACAGCCAAATAGGTCTTGCCGGTGCCCGCGGGACCGATGCCGAACACAAGCTCCTTGTTGAACAGGTCCACGGCATATGCGCGCTGTTGCGCACTGCGCGGCTCGATCGTCCTCTTACGGGTGCGGATCTCCAACCGCCCACCGGGGAACATGTCCAACTGGTGCTGCGACTGATCTGGTACCGGTTCTGCTGGAAACTGGCCCATGCGGATAAGCGCGTCCAGGTCGCCCTGCTCCAACCCACGGCCTGCCGCCAAGCGGTCATAGATCGCCTGCAATGCGGCTTCAGCAGCGGCGCGCGCATCCGGCGCCCCGTGCAGCGCGATCTGGTTGCCGCGGCGCATCATCACCACGTCGAAGCCCTGTTCAAGCGCTGTTAGATTGCGGTCGAACTGCCCACAAAGCTCGATCAACAGGCGGTTATCGGCGAATTCGATAAGGGTCTCGTCCATTGCGCCATCTGAGGACAAACCGGGATCAAGCTCCGTCATACGGCGTTTGTTCCGGGTCTGAGTTGGCACAATCCGAGCGTCTCCCTTACTTTCCCGCGAATCTTGGCCGAGCGGGCAGGCGGGCGCAAGGGAAAATCACGTTATGGATGTGTCGCAATATAAGTCTTTTATGGGCCCCGCGCGCGGCTTATCTGTTATGCGCGCGGAGCGTTTTGTCTTGATTAGCCCACGATCAGGCGACCGAAGGTTTTGCCGCGCTTGCGGTCTGAGAAGGCGCTGTTGCCGCCGCTTCGTCGGCACTCTGGCGCGAGGTGCTGAAGATCAGCACGATCGCACCGAGCACGCCGGAGAGGAGCGAGCCCGCGATCACACCCAATCGCACGGCATTCTGGTGTTCGACATCGGCAAAGGCCAGTGTTCCGATGAACAAGCTCATCGTGAAGCCGATACCGGCGAGGAGCGAAACACCATACATCTGCACCATTGTGCCACCCACCGGGGGCTGCGCGATCCCTGTCTTGATCGCGGCCCAGGCAAAGCCGAAGACACCGATCTGCTTGCCGATAAAGAGGCCAGCCATAATCGCCAGTGTCAGCGGCGCGCCCAGATCGGCCAGCGACAGATCACCAAGCGGCACGCCTGCGTTGGCGAAGGCGAAGACGGGCATGACCAGGAACGCGACCCACGGGCGCAAACCGTTCTTCATCGTGATCATCGGCGAAAAGCCCACAGCGTCCTTCGCCATGGGGATTGCAAAGCCCAGTGCAACGCCTGCCAGCGTGGCGTGTACACCGGATTTCAACACGCAGACCCATAGGAATATGCCGAGCAGGATATAGGCGGCATAGCTGCGCACGCCTGACAGGTTCAGGATTGCCAAGCCGGCCAGGCCAGCCGCCGCCAGACCAAGAGCCAAGAGCGAAAGATTGGCAGTGTAAAACACCGCGATGATGATGATCGCAGCGAGGTCATCGACGATCGCCAGTGCCAGCAGGAAGATCTTCAGCGATGGCGCGATACGGTTGCCGAATAGCGAAAGCACGCCGAGCGCAAATGCGATATCGGTGGCCGCCGGGATGGCCCAGCCGCGTGCTTCGGCGCTGTCGATGCCAACGATGCCGACGAAGATCAATGCTGGGGCGATCATACCGCCGGCGGCCCCCGCCACCGGCAGTGCCGCACGTTTCCAGTCGCTGAGTGCGCCGCCATAGACCTCTTTCTTGATCTCCAGCGCGACGAATAGGAAAAAGACCGCCATCAGACCATCGTTGATCCACAGGAGCAGCGGCTTCGAGATCGCCGCGCCTTCAAGCGAGATCGTGAAGACCGCGGTCAGAAGCTGATCGTAGAGAGGTTTGAGCGCGTCGATGTTTTCGAACAACACCCCCGCAATCGCGGCGAGGCCCAGTATTAGGCCCCCCAGGATATCCACCGAAACTTTCGGTTTGGATGGGGTTGTCTCCGACGTCGTTGCTGGCGCCGCACTCATTCTGTCCTCCCTCAGGAATATTGCAATTCAGAAGTACATAGGTCAGTTGCCGTGACGTTAAACTGCCTGCGCCACCCCGTCGCAATGCTGCACTTGCGAAATTCAGACTGTCAGAGTGCCGCCAAGCGAGTTCGTCTGTGCCTGGGCGATCCTGACATCCAGGATTTTCCCAGCGTTTTCAATGTTACAATCCAGATGAACCGGCTGAAGATAGGGCGAGCGTCCAACCATCTGCCCCGGCAGGCGCCCCGATTTTTCGATCAAAACCGGCAATATTTTTCCGATCTGTTGCTGCTGAAAGGCAGTTTGCTGCGCATTCAGTAGCTCTTGCAATCGGGCCAGACGGTCGGCTTTCTCTTCCTCCGGAACCTGCTCGCGGTCTGCTGCGGGCGTGCCCGGTCGGGGGGAATATTTGAAGGAATAGGCCTGGGCGTACCGCACCTCGCGCACCAACTCCATGGTCGCCTGGAAGTCTTCCTCGGTCTCGCCAGGGAAGCCCGTGATGAAGTCTCCCGACAGGGCGATATCGGGCCGGGCGGCGCGCACATGTTCAATCACCCGCAGATAAGTCTCGGACGTGTGGCGCCGGTTCATCGCCTTTAGGACTTTGTCGGATCCGGCCTGCACCGGAAGGTGCAGATAGGGCATCAGCTCCGGCACCTCCGCATGTGCGGCAATCAGATCCTCGCTCATATCGTTGGGGTGGGAGGTGGTGTAGCGGATCCGCTCCAGCCCATCGATCTTGGCAAGCTCGCCGATCAGAGGGGCCAGCGACCAGCCCTCTCCATGATAGGCATTCACGTTCTGGCCGAGCAGCGTTACCTCGACCACTCCGCGATCCACCAGATCGCGCGCTTCGGCCAGCAGTCGGGCGGGCGGACGGGAAACTTCGGCCCCGCGCGTGTAGGGGACCACGCAGAACGCACAGAACTTGTCGCACCCCTCCTGCACTGTCAGAAACGCGGTCGGCGCGCGGCGGGTTTTCGGCGCCTGGGGCAAATGATCGAATTTGTCTTCCTCCGGAAACTCCGTATCGATCTGCTGGCCGGCGCGTGCGGCCATCGCAGGCAGGCGGTGATAAGCCTGAGGCCCGACCACCAAGTCTACCATCGGCGCGCGACGGGTGATCTCCTCGCCCTCCGCCTGTGCCACACAGCCAGCGACGGCGATCTTCAGATCCGGGTTCTGCAACTTCAGCGGCTTCAGGCGGCCCAGTTCGGAATAGACCTTCTCCGCCGCCTTCTCGCGAATATGACAGGTATTGAGGACGATCATGTCGGCCTCATCCTGATCGGTCGTCGTCTCATAGCCATCAGCCGCCATGGCAGCCGCCATGCGCTCGCTGTCATAGACATTCATCTGACAGCCATAGGTCTTGATGAAGAGCTTCTTGGCCATGCGCGCTTTCCAAACGAGAAACGGCGCGCCCGTCGCCGGACGCGCCGCCTATCTATCCCGCGGGGGCAGTACCCGCAACGGGTTTACTTCTTGCGCTTGCGGCCCAGACCGATCTTCTTCGCCAGTTCCTGACGCTTCGCGGCATAGGAGGGGGCAACCATGGGGTAGTCATGCGGCAGCCCCCACTTGGCACGATACTCCTCCGGCGTCATGTCGTAAGCGGTCTTCAGATGGCGTTTCAGCATCTTCAGCTTTTTGCCGTCTTCCAGACAGATGATGTAATCCTCGCTGATCGACCGCTTGATCGGAACCGCCGGTTTCAGTTCGACCACCGGTTCTTCCTCCGGCCCGCTCAGACCTTCAAGTGTCTGGAAAACCGTTTGAATCAATGCCGGCAAATCGCTGCTGGGCACTGCATTGTTCGAGGCATGAGCCGCAACAATATCTGACGTCAACGCCAGCAGCTCGCCACGATCAATGATTTCTTCGGACATTACCTGCTCCATTTCTTCCTACGCGTGTTCGATCCGAAACCGTTTCGGGTTTAGCGATTCAATCATGGACCGAGTTCTGAGTTACACCGACATTTTGTCAGGCTTTTGTTTATCTTATTAAGAATTTGATGCTCATTTCGCAATAAACAATTTGTCGCGCTTCGCCATAAATTAGCGCGGAACAGAGCAAATATTGTGCACTATCTCAAATTACGAGCCCGTCCACGGCTGAACCTCCCCGGTAACCCTGTCGAGCACCGCAGGCGTCAGCGCATGAACCAGCACCCGTTCGGGGTTGACCGGCTGGGGGAACCGGATGCCCAGCGGCGTCGCCGGATGGAACCCGAACCGGGTGTAGTAGGGCGGATCGCCAACCAGCAACACCAGGTGCCAGCCCAGGTCGCGCGCGCGGTCGAGCGTTTCGGCGATCAGCATGGCGCCCAGCCCCTCGCCCTGGCGTGTCGGGTGAACGGCAATCGGCCCCAGCAACAGTGCCGGCGTCCCGCCGATGCGCACCGGCCAATAGCGGATGGCGGCCACCACCACATCGTAATCGTCGCGAATCAGTGTGCAGAGATCCGCGATCGGCGCGACCCCTTCGCGCAGCTTGTAGGAACTGAGCGCCCCCCGCCCCGGCGCAAAGGCCAGGTCGAGCAGCATCTCGACCTCGTAATCGTCGCGGGGCGTTTCGGGGAGAAGGCGGAACATTGGGGGGTTCGCAACTGCTGGCTGACGCGGTATTCCGGCGCGGTTAACATGTCGCGCCCGCCCCTGACCAGAGGTTCTCCCCCATGTTCTACCGCCCGAAGGACGGCCATGGCCTGCCGCATGACCCGTTCAAGGCAATCGTGGCGCCGCGCCCGATCGGCTGGATCTCGACCCTGGATGCACAGGGCCGGGCAAACCTCGCGCCCTATTCCTTCTTCAATGGCTGCGGCGATCACCCGCCCCTGGTGATGTTCGCCCAGTCGGGACGCAAAACCCGCGAGGTAGCTATGAAGGATACCATCGCCAATGTTCGCGCGACCGGCGAGTTCGCCTGCAATATCGTCAGCCAGACGCTCGCGCAGGCGATGAATGAAACCAGCGGCAACTACCCGAATGGCGAGGATGAGTTCGCCCGCGCCGGCCTGACCAAGGCCGCAGGTACCGCGATCGCGGCACCCCATGTGGCTGAGGCTCCTGCGGTACTTGAATGCCGCACCGTCCGCATCCTGGACAATCTGCCCAGCTTTCATGACGATCAGTTCAACATCATGGTGGTGGGCGAGGTCGTTGGTGTGCATATCGACGAGAGCTGGCTAAAAGACGGCCTTCTGGATGTCACCGCCTACAGCCCCATCGCGCGGATGGGATATATGGACTACACCACGATCCAGGATCGCTGGGCAATGAAGCGCCCCGGTTGAAATACCGGGCGAGGGAGCAGGGATGTCAGAGACCATGATCGGCGTGATCGGCGGCAGCGGCCTCTACGAGATCGAAGGGCTGGCGGATGCAGCATGGCGCGAGGTCGATACGCCATGGGGTGCGCCCTCGGACGCGCTTCTGACCGGGCGGTTGGGCGGCGTGCCGGTGGCCTTCCTACCACGGCACGGGCGCGGGCACCGGATCAGCCCGACCAAGATCAACTACCGTGCCAATATCGACGCGATGAAGCGCATCGGCGTAACCGATATCGTCAGTATTTCCGCCGTGGGCTCGTTCCGCGAGGAGATGGCGCCGGGCGATTTCGTCCTGGTCGATCAGTTCATCGACCGCACGGTGAGCCGGCAAAAGAGCTTTTTCGGCGAAGGGTGCGTCGCCCATGTCTCGATGGCCCACCCCGTCTGTGCGCGTCTGGGTACTGCGCTGTCCGCCGCTGCCGGACGCGCTGACATCGCGATGCATGCTGGCGGCACATATCTGGCGATGGAGGGCCCGCAATTCTCCACGCTGGCCGAGTCTAAAATGTACCGTGAAAGCTGGGGCTGCGACGTGATCGGCATGACCAATATGCCGGAAGCGAAATTGGCCCGGGAGGCCGAGATTTGTTATGCTACCGTCGCGATGGTAACCGATTATGACAGTTGGCATCCGGACCATGGCGAGGTCGATATTCAATCTATCATCCAGGTCATGCATGCCAATGTCGCCAAGGCCAAAGCCCTGTTGAGCGAGGTGATGCCGGCCCTCGGCACCACCCGCGTGCCCTGTGAGCAAGGCTGCGACACCGCGCTGGAGTACGCCATCATCACGGCACCCGACGCCCGCGATCCGGCCCTTGTCCAACGGCTAGATGCCGTGGCTGGCCGTGTGCTGAACACATAAAACGGAGGAAGACATGGACCCCAAAGGCAAGAAAATCGTCATCTTCGGCGGCACCTCGGGCATCGGCCTGGCCGCCGCGCGTCAATTGGCCGATCAAGGCGCAGAGGTCACCGCGATCAGCCGCGACCCCTCCAAAGCTGGCGATCCCGGGCCGGGCATCAGCCTGGAAAAATGTGATGTACGCGACGAGGATGCATTGCAGACGCTTTTCGCCAAGCTGGCGCCGTTCGACGCGCTGATCTCGGCCGCCACCGGCGGGGACCGGGCAGTCGGGCCGTTCCTGTCGATGGATATGGCGGGCTTCAAGGCCAGCTTCGACAAGATGTGGGGCTACGCAAACGTGGTGCGTTTCGGCACCGAGCATCTGGCCGAGGACGGCTGCATCGTCCTGGTTTCCGGCGCCCCGGCGCGGGCGGCGAAACCCGGCCAGATCGCCATCGGCTCGGTCGGCGGCGCGGTCGAGGCCTTCGTGCCGATCATCGCGCGCGAGATCGCGCCCCGACGCATCAACGTGGTCTCACCCGGCCAGATCGACACGCCGATGGTGGCGCTGGAGGGCGAGGCCCGCGCGGCTCACTACGCCAAGACAACGGCCGATCACCTGATCCAGCGGCCAGGCACCGCGGACGAGGTAGCCCAAGGCATCGTCTTCGCCGTCACGAACGATTTCGTGACCGGTACGACCATCGATGTCGACGGCGGCTGGATCCCTGCCTGAGAGGCCGCCCGTGACCCTTTTCACCCTGGATCAGCTCGAAGCGGCCCATGCGCTGGTGCAAACCCGCATGGCGCCCACAGCCCAGCACCGCTGGCCGCTCCTCTGCGAGCGGCTCGGCACCGAGATCTGGGTGAAGCACGAGAACCACACACCGACCGGAGCCTTCAAGGTACGGGGCGGGATCACCTATATCGACGATCTGGCCGGCACCGATTGCCCAGGTATCATCACGGCGACCCGGGGCAATCATGGCCAGTCGATCCCGTTTGCGGCTGGCCCCCACGGCATCCCGGTCACAGTCTATGTGCCCGAAGGCAACTCCACCGAGAAGAACGCCGCGATGCGGGCCTGGGGCGCGGAGCTGGTCGTCCATGGCGCCGATTTCGAAGAAAGCCGCCAGGAATGCGCTGGCCGAGCCAAAGCCGAAGGGCTGCACATGATCCCGCCCTTCCACCCCATGCTGGTGCGGGGCGTCGCCACCTACGCGCTGGAGTTTTTCCGCGGCGCGCCGGATCTGGATGTGGTCTATGTTCCAATCGGCATGGGCTCCGGCATCTGCGGGCTGATCACTGCCCGCGATTTGCTGGGGTTGAAGACCCGTATCGTTGGTGTGGTCAGCGAGGGGGCGGATGCCTACGCCCTCTCCTTCGAAGCGGGCCGTGTGGTCGAAACCAACCGCGCCCATACCTTCGCGGATGGTATGGCCTGCCGCTCGCCCGCACCCGAGCCGCTGGAGGTCATCCTAAAGGGCGCCTACAATGTGGCCCGGGTCTCCGACGACGAGGTCGCAGCCGCGATCCGCGCCTATTATACCGATACTCATAATGTGGCCGAGGGGGCCGGTGCCGCACCGCTGGCCGCCGCGATACAAGACCGCGATGCCAATTTGGGCAAGCGGGTCGGCGTCATCCTCTGCGGCGGCAATATCGACACGAACTGGTTCGCGGAGGTTTTGAACGGCGGCACGCCCCGGCCCTGACGGCAACCCGCAACCATCCATATTGCCGCGCCCCCCTTTTGCCCGCCGACCACCCGGACTAGGATCGCCGCCAAGCCAGATCAGCGCCAGACGACCGGGGGTGACAATGACCGATAAACCGCTGACCGACTATATTCGGACAATCCCGGATTTCCCGGTGGCAGGCGTTCAATTCCGCGATGTGACCACGCTTTTCGGCGATCCGGTCGGGTTCGGGCGCGCAGTCGACGAGATTATCGCCCCCTATCTGGATCGCCATGTCGAGGCGATTGTCGCAATGGATGCCCGGGGCTTCATCCTCGGCGGCGCCGCCGCTTACCGCCTGGGCCTGCCCTTTGTCCCGATCCGTAAGAAGGGCAAACTGCCAGGTCAGACGCTGGCAGAGGCGTACAGCCTCGAATACGGCGAGGCGATTGTTGAGATCCATCATGATGCCCTGAAACCCGGCACCAAGGTGCTGCTGATCGATGACCTGCTCGCAACCGGCGGCACCGCAATCGCCGGGGTGAAACTGATCGAACGCCTCGGCGCCGAGCTTGTCGCCGCCAGTTTTGTCGTCAATCTGCCCGATCTTGGCGGTGAGGCCCGGCTGCGTGACATGGGGATCGAAGTTCACACGCTCTGCGCCTTCGACGGCGACTGATCCCAAAAACGCCAGCCAAGAGGACGAAGCAGGGCCGCGCGCGGGTGGGTGGGCCGCGCAAACCTCCAAGACGGTGCCACGGCGCATGGGAGCGCGCGGCCCTATCTGCCGCGCACGATCCGTCGCATGGCCCGGTCCGCCAGGCGGTCCACTGGGCTGCCCAGCACGCGCTTCAGGCTCCAGACCCGTTCGCGCTTGGCGGCAACCTCCGCACTCTTCTGTCGGATCGCGCGAAAGACCCGCTGCGCAAGGCGGTCATGCAGAACGGCGGTGTCACTTCCCGCCTCATCCGATCGGCGTTGATACACCTCACGCGGCGGGCGCAGCGCCTTTTCGGTGGCGAACACCTCGTCCCAGTCCCGGCCCCAGACCTCGCGGGCCAGCGGATCGTTCAATGCGCGGCTCTCTTCCCACAGCTTATCCCTGCGGCCTGGACTGATCGGATTGTACCGGCGCTGCTCCGCCGGGAACTTCGCTGTAATGTCCAGCACGGCCTTGCGCACTGCACGACGCAAGCCCCAGCGTTTCATCATCTCGCGTCGGTCGGTTCGGCGCAGCGCATTGGTCAGCGCCATCACGCCGATCGGTCCCAGGCTTGGATTGACCTCACCCGGGGGCGAGAACCCGACGCGCTCCGCTGCCGGAACATCCAATCCGGCGCTCGCGAGCAGCGGCCACCAGACGCCTTCGTCCCGAGCGGCACGATTATAGGGTAGCACGCTCACCGGTGCATCCGACACCTTCTGCAACCTGCGCACGATATCGCCATAGTCCCGTGCAAACGGCATGAAATTCGTTTCTACAAAGCGCTGAAACGGCTGATCGACCAGAAGGTTGCGCAAAAATTCCGGATGAGCAGACACGGCGAAATCCGTCTGAGGGCGGAGGAACAGGTGAAATTTCAGCGCAAATCCGTGGCGGCGCAGGGCGCGATATCCCTTACCCGCAAAACCGAAGCGCATCATCAGAAACGCAAACTCGGTCGAAATCAGAATCTGCTCGGCCTCGTGGTCCTGCAGATATGCGACCAGATCCTCGACCGCATCACGCCGATCCCCTGCACTGATGCCGCCGAGGGCATACATCCACTCGTGATGATCGCCTCGCGCGCCCAGCCCGGCTTCGGGCACCAGCAGCCCTCGCCCGGCCAATGCCTCGCGGTTCTGCGCCAGAAAACGCTGAATCGCGCTGGATCCCGTTTTGGGCAGGCCAGCATGGATATGGATCATGCGCTGGGGGCTGGTCACTCGCTCACACGCTCGTCGCTTGCATTTCGCTTTCCTGCCTTTAAGCACATCGCAAATGAGTTAACACTGTGAGATGTTCAGATGAATGCAGCAGATGTGATTGCGACGCGCCTTTATGCGGCGGGTGTGCGCCATGCCTTCGGGATCCCGGGTGGCGAGGTTCTGACGCTGATCGACGCGCTGGAACGCGCGGGCATCCGCTTCATCCTGACCAAGCACGAAAATGCGGCAGGCTTCATGGCCGAGGGAGCGTGGCACGCCACCGGCGCACCCGCCGTCCTGGTCGCCACCGTCGGCCCCGGTATCGCGAACGCCTTCAATGTCGTCGCGAATGCCGAACAGGACCGCGTTCCGCTGATCGTCCTCTCAGGCATGGTCGACCCGGCTGAGGCGCTGACCTACACCCACCAGGTTTTCGACCACGGCGCGGTTTTCGCTCGAGTCTGCAAGGCCAGTTTCATCGCGCTCCAAGGTGCGGTGGACGTAATGATCGACAAGGCCGTCCGCATCGCCATGAGCCCGCGCAAGGGCCCGGTGCATATCGACCTGCCCATCGCGATTGCCGCTGCCGACCAGCCCGATGCGCGCGGTGTCCTGCAACTTCCCGCGGCCCCCAGCGCACCGGCCGGTGTGGAATTGGCCCAGGCACGCGAGCGCCTCGCAGCCGCCACCAAACCACTGATCATCGCCGGCCTGGACGTGCTGGAGGAGCCGAACGGCCCTGCAGCCCTACGCGATTTTGCCGAGGCACATCAGATCCCCATGCTTACCACCTACAAGGCCAAGGGGATCTTGCCGGAAGAGCATCCCCTCTGCCTCGGCGGTCATGGGCTCAGCCCGAAATCCGACAGCATCGTCATGCCCTTGCTGGCCGAGGCGGATTGTATCCTCGCGCTCGGCTATGACCCGATCGAGATGCGCACCGGCTGGCGCGATCCCTGGGATCCGAGCAAGGTGATCGAATTCGCCCATGCCGAGAACGCACATGACATGCACCATTCGGCACTGTCCTGGATCTGTTCGATCACCGGCGCTCTGGCGTCGCTGGAAGGCGTGGCACCGGCTCGGGTCTGGCGGGATCGGCCCGCGGAAGTCCGGGCGGCCTTGGCGGAGGCATTTTCGCCCACCGGCGACTGGGGGCCGGATCACGCAATGCGCGCGATGCTGAAGGTTCTGCCTCAGGATGTGATCTGCTCGGTCGACAGCGGGGCGCATCGCATCCTGCTGAGCCAGCAGAGTTTCTGCCAGACCCCGCGCAGCCTGATCCAGTCGACGGGCCTCTGTACCATGGGCTGCGCGCTGCCCCTGGCGCTCGGCCACAAGGTTGCAGCGCCGGATCGCCCGGCGGTTTGCTTCATCGGCGATGCCTGTCTGGAGATGACGCTGGGGGAGTTCGCCACCCTGCGCGACAGCGGCGTGCCTGTCGTGATCGTTGTTTTCGTGGACCAATCCCTCTCTCTGATCGAGCTGAAACAGCGCCGCTCGGGCATGCAGAACCGCGGCGTTGACTTCGACGGGACCGATTTCGCGGCACTTGCCCGGCTCTATGGCGGCGAGGCGACGACCGTGCGCGACCCGGAAGCTGCGGCGGATGCGATGCAAGCAGCCCTGCAAGCCGAGCGTTTCAGCCTGATCGAGGTCGAGCTTCCGCGCCGGGCGTATGACGGACTGTTCTAATGCGCCGCCCCGCGCGGACCTTCTGCGATCTACCTTATGCCGCGCCGAATTTTGACGGGCGCATCTATGACGGTCTGCGCTTTCGCGATGTGGACGCGGCGATCTTCAGCGCATCGCATGGCACGCCTTATACGCCCGGTCAGGCCAGCCACGCCGCCAATGCCCCGCTGGCCCTGCGCAATGCGCTGGCCTGGTATGCTGTCGGTCGCGAGCAGGTCGACATGGATACCGGTGGGCCGGTCATGGGCAGCACGGTTGCGGTGGATTGCGGGGATGCGACCGGCAGCCTGACCGATGGCGAGGCCAATCGCCGCCAGATCGAGGCAGTGGCGCTGGCGCTGCGCGAGGCCGGTACGATTCCGATCCTGTTGGGCGGCGACGACTCCACGCCGATCCCGTTTCTGCGCGCCTTCGCCGATCGGCGGATCTGGATCGTGCAGGTCGACGCCCATCTGGATTGGCGCGACGAGGTGGATGGCGTGCGCCACGGCTTCTCCTCGACCATGCGCAGGGCGGCGGAAATGGCCCATGTGGAAGGGATCATCCAGATCGGTGCGCGCGGCCCGGGGTCGGCCCGCGGAGGCGATCTGGCGGATGCCACCGAATGGGGTGCCCAGATCTTCCCGATGCATCAGATCCATGCCGAAGGTGCCGCCGCCGCCTTGGAAGGGTTGCCGCAAGGGTCCTTGGTCGTTCTGAATTTCGATGTCGATGCACTGGATCCCACGCTGAACCCCGGCGTGCTGCTGCCCGCCTTTGGCGGTCTGAGCTATAACCAGTCGTTGGACATCATCCACGGCATTGCGGATCGCGCGCGGATCATCGGGGCGAGTTTCGTGGAATATGTGCCGGAGAAGGACCCGAGCACCTATGGTGCTCAGGCCATTGCGCGGATCATCTGCAATTTGATCGGGCGGCTAACCTGACGCTTAGCTGCCGAAGTATTTCTGGGCCAGCTCCGCCATCCGTTCGGGCGCCAGGATCGGCGGCACCATGGTCTTCACCTCGCCGTCGCGGCCGATGAAATAGATGAAGCCGCCATGGGCATAGATCGGGGCGCCGCTGGGATCTTCGGCCACAACTTCGCGGTTCACCTGAAAGCTGTCGCGCACAGCAGCCAGCTCTTCCTCGGACCCAGTCAGACCGACCAGCTTGTCGTGCCATCGCGGCAGCAGGCGGCGCATCGCCTCCGGCGTATCGCGATCCGGATCGATGGTCACCATCAGGGCCGAGATCTCCTCACCCTCCGCCCCCAGATGGGCCAATGCTTCGCCCATGCGCGGTAGGGCGACAGTGCAAATCGACTCGCAATTGGCATAGCCGAAGAACAACAGGAGCGGTTTGCCGCGATAGCTTTCATGGCTCACCCGGTTGCCGAAGTGGTCGATCAACTCGAACTCCGCCCGAATTTCCACAGGGAAGGGCAGAGCACCGGGTTGGGGCAGCACAGGGGCTGCTTCGGCGGGAGCGGGCGCAGGCTCGGGTACTTGCGCCGTCGCGGCAGCCAGCACCGTGGGTTCAGGCGTCTTGTCGCCCCCGAAAAGCTGTGCCGCGCCCAGGGCAAAGACCCCGACCAGCGCGACAACACCCGCAATGCGGCGCGAGTCAGTACTCATCGGCGATAAACGCGTCGTCAGCCTCCTGGCCGAGACCCAGATAGCCTGTCGAGTCCAACCGCTTGGCGATATGCGGATCGCGGCGGAACCACGGGCCTTTGCCGGCTGCATCTGGGTTACGGGCTTTCCAGGGTTCGGTGAACCCATTCGCCTTCACCCACTCGCCATCGCCGGCCTTGATCTTCTGAACCTGGTAAAGCTTCGAGGCCAGTTTCGGATCGTCTCCCACCATCAACCCGTCGACCGTGACGGTTTGGTTGCAGTACTTCGCAAGATCCCAGGTCGGGCCTTGAAAGCCAGTCTGCAGGTTCTTGGTGGCCAGGATGGTCTTGTCATCTGCGGTCCGAACCAGAACCATGGTGCGCTTGCCCGCACCGCAATCGTCGGGGCAGTCGCCCGTCAAGGCACAGACAGCATCGGTCACCCGCGCCTCGAACAGTGCATTTTCCTGACCGGTCAGGTTCCAGCTCTTTGCCGTGGAGCCTTCGGAGAAATCGGCGGCAATACCCGGCGCCGAAATGGCGGCCCCTGCGAGCAGCGCGGTCAAAGCGATCAGTCGTTTCATTGCTTCTGCTCCCTGCGCGATTTCGGAATGGCGAAACCGGGGATCACCCCGTAGTCCTCGTGGGTTATGTTCACGATACCTTTGTTCTCTAACACCTCCTCGACGAAGATGTAGTTGATGCCGTCACGCTCGAAGGCCATGCCCTTGGCGCTGATCGTATGGCTCTGGACATCCAGCAGCGCCTCGCCATCGGCCAGGTCCGCGTTGCCCTCCCATTTCACGACCATGTAGACGGTGCCATCCTCGGTCAGCATGCCCACCGGGATACCGCCTGCCGCGCACCACATCGCGCAGGGATGAT
>JBCCDU010000019.1:0-55182 GCA_039030715.1 Pseudomonadota bacterium | reverse complement strand
CACCATCGCGATCCGCTTGCTTGATCCACGCATAGATCGTCTCGGCACAGGGTTCGAGCTCCTGCGCCAGTTCCCTGATGCTTTTACCTGCTCGATGAAGAGCAACAATCTGATCCCGGAAATCCGCCGGGTACGGGTTCCCTGTTCTTGGCATGTGAACATCTTTCCATTGCAGTCAAAAAGTGTCCACAAAACCGGGGGAACTCCAACTCCAACTCCAACTCCAAGCCCAGCAGGGGCGCGAGGCGGCTGTGTTCTTCAGTTTGAGTAACCGGCCAGCTTCGGCAATGGCATCGACCGCTGATATCGGTGCACTCGCGGGCGCTGCGCTGCCGCCAAGCGATACCCTTATGCCATCTAGCTCGGTGGGCCCGCTGGAGCTGGATCGCGAAGCCGATCCGTCCCTTCAGGGACGGAAACTCGACTTCGCCAGCCGGACCAACGACGGTAAGATCTACAATCCACACCGTCTGGAAACGCTTGCTTCGCCCTATCAGGTGATGGCGGGCAACATTATCGCGGCCAGCCTTGTAACCGGCCTCAATTCCGATCTGCCGGGGCGCGTGATCGCGCAAGTCACGGAAAACGTCTTCGACACGCCCAGAGGCCGCTATCTCCTTATTCCGCAGGGCACGCGTGTCCTTGGCCGTTATGACAGCGTAGTCGCCTTCGGCCAGTTCCGCGCGTTGGTGGTCTGGGAGCGCCTGATCCTCCCCGATGGCACGTCCATCGTCATCGACAGTTGGCCCGCGATAGATACGGCAGGCTATGTTGGCCTAGAAGACGAGGTCGACACCTACACCTTCCACCTTCTGAAAGGCATTGGCCTCTCGACCCTGCTCGGGGTCGGCACCGAGCTCACCTTCGGGGACGACGAGAATGATCTTGTCGAGGCGATCCGCGAGTCCACACAGGACAGCGCCAACCAGGTCGGCCAGCGCATCGTGCAACGCGATCTTGATATCCAACCGACGCTGACCGTCCGTCCCGGCTGGCCGCTGCGCATTATCGCCAACAAGGACCTGATCCTGCAGCCCTATAACGTGGGAGCAATCCAATGAACATGAAACTCGACATCGGCGCACCTACGGCCAGAAAGAGCGGGTTGCCGAGATCATTCCGTTCATGCTGGACTGCTCTATCGCCGCAGATGCCGGGTTCCGCCGGGCGCGTAAGGCGCTGGCCGAAGAACGCACGGCGAAATCCACCCCATCCCGATCCCCTGGAACATCAGCAGAAAGCGAGGACTGACATGGCCACCATCGGCACCTTCACCCAGACCAAAGACGGGTTCGTCGGCACCATCCGCACCATGACCATCAACGTGAAGACGAAGATCATCCCCAATGAGAGCAAGGCGAACGACAAGGCCCTGGACTTCCGTGTCTACGCAGGCGGCGCGGAGCTTGGCGCCGCCTGGCGTGAGACGACATCTGGTGACGAGCCGCGCGACTATCTCGCCGTTCGGCTTGATGATCCGAGCTTCGCTGAGCCCATACGCGCGGCTTTCTTTGAGAATGAGGAGGAAGGGGCTGGTGTGCTGGTCTGGAACCGGCGGGAGGGGTGACACCCGTCATCCATCTTGACAAATTTAGTTTTCGAAGTCATATTTACTCCAAATATGGAGTTATGAATATGGCTGCAGCTCTTGCTTATCCTGCGTCGCGCGTTGATCCTGCACCTTTGATCGACCTCTCCGACCGCACCGAGCGGGATCGGCTGAGCGGCGACGCCATTCGCGCATTTCTCAACATCATGGCTCGCTGGGAAGTCCGCGACGCTGATGCGAAACGGCTTCTCGGGGACATCTCCAACGGTGCCTTCTATGCGATGAAGAAGGATGCGAGTCGCCGTCTTGATGAAGACCGGTTGCGGCGCATCTCCTACCTCGTCGGCATCTTCAAGGCGCTGAACATCCTCTACAGTGAACGGTTGGCAGATCGCTGGATGCAGTTACCGAACAAGAACCGTATTTTTGGTGGCGACACACCGCTCGCTTATCTGATCCGGGGCGGACTGCCGGCGTTTCAGACGGTGCGCCGGTTGCTGGATGCACGACGGGGCGGCATGTGACCCTACCGTCGGTTACGGCGATCCAGCAACTCGACACCCATCGCCTCATCCCCTCAAAATATAGCGAGAGCGGGGAAAGTGTGCTGACGCGGATTGCGGATGATGACGGGCACTTGCAGGGCATCTTCGATCTCGATCACGCGACGAACGACCGCCTACTTGCCGAGAATGACCTGCTGCCCGGGATTGGCATCGAAGAACTTGTCTTCGGCATCGGCTATCATCGCATTGTCAACGCGGCCTTCACCCATGCCCATCCGCTCGGTAGCCGGTTTAGTGGACCTGATCGCGGCGCATGGTACGCCGCGTTCACGCTCGAAACATCGCAGGCGGAGGTCGCCTTTCACAAGTTGGTCGAGCTCGCCGAAGTCGATTGGTTCGATGAAAGCGTCACCTATGACGACTACCTCGCCGACTTCGGCGGTGTATTCCACGATATCCGCGACGACGAGATACATGTCTCGTGCCTCGACCCCGAAAGCTATGCGGCGTCCCAGGGTCTTGCAGACCGTTTGCTCGCCGACGGATCGCCGGGTCTCCTCTATCCGAGCGTCCGGCACAGTGGCGGCACGTGCCTGACCTGCTTTCGCCCCGCAATCGTCAACAATGTCAGGAAGACAGCACGCTATCGGTTCACATGGGCAGGAAGCCCTGATCCCATGATTGAGATTGCAGAGCGTTTCTAGCGACGATCCGTTCACCATCGCGTCTGGCCAAGGACGGCCTCAAGCATCGCAATGCCGGTTTCGGGAACTGCGCGAACAGCAATTTTGATTGCTGTTTCTGCTCAGTCTACTTTGATAGGTGATGATGGCATTCTGTGCTACGGGTCTCGGCAGTTCTGTGCCACAAATCACTGATCGTGATTTAATAAGTCGTTGGAGATAAGGGGATACGCGGGCCAGTTTCAAGCTCTTCGCCCACTCCAGAATTCCAAAGATATCGGATGGTGTGTTTCCGCTGGGCAGGCACCGGTGGTGATGCGCTAAGAAGGTAGTCGAGCCCTCGCATCGGTGATGGCTCGCGACAGCTCGTCGGGTCGTTGGCTGCCGACTGTCACCGCTTCGCCGTTCTGCAGGGTCAGCCTGACGCCCTGATTGCCGCTGACGCTATAGGCTTTGCCGCCCGCGCCGAAGCGCAGGCCCCAGCCTCCGAAGTCTTGCAACGGGCGATATTCCACCGCTTCAACCGACGCGATTTCGCCAAGCGCGATACGCCGCTCGAGAACGAAGAAAAGCGATATCTCGACGGCGTCTTCCGTGACGCGCGTCTGCATTTTCATCGCGAGCAGCATGGCCACCGTGAAAATCGCCGAGCCGGCCAGCACCCAGGTTGCGGATCGTCGTTTCGTTGCGGGGGTGCGCCAGCGAACGAATGCGCCTATGGCGGCGAAGACTGCCATCACGATCAAGAAGATATAGGCTGGCAGGCGCTGCGTTTCTTCGAAAGGGATGCCGGTCATTATCGCGCCCCGTTGTTTTCCCAATCAACCGCCACTCAGCTTTCAGGTCCCCGGTCCAGCGGCATCCCAGTCGTGATCATGCCCACTTGCACGACGCGGGTCGGGACGCGCTTTTTGGTGCCCTGGTGTTCGATCTCGAGATCCTCGGGAACGGATTGACCGGATGCGGTATCGCCCGCCGTTGGCATCTCCGACACGTAAACAGCCACGGCCATGTCGGTTTCGTCGGCATCGTCGCTGGCGGGGACGACGCCCAGAGCGACCACATTCTCCAGTTCCATCAGGGTGTCGCCATGTTGATCGAGGGCTTCCTCGGCGTCCTTTCCAGGCGGCATTGGCACGCTCCTCTCGGCAGATCTGTCAGGTGCCCGTCATTTGCTGTGTGACCACTTCAATGCCCAGGGCATCCATGACGTTCCCGATCTTGCAGAAAATCCCAACCACAGGCGAGCCTGCCATATGCAGCCCCACGACGTTGTTGCCGGTGTCCAATACGCCCGATCCGCTGTCGCCGCCGGAGGTGTAGAACGAGGTTAGCACCACATCAGAGAATCCGACACGTCCGAGCTTGCCATTGCCATCGGGGTAAGTCGAGGGAACGCGCAGGTGGATGTCCTTTACCAGGGCGACGCTGAAAGTCGTCGTGCGACCCATCTTGCGAATCTCCATGCCGCGTTTCAGGTCGAGATTGACGCCCTTGGGTACACCAAGCTCGGCAATTGCCGCCGTGGCGGCTCCATCCTCCAATTCGGCGATTGCGCAGTCGACCGTATTGGGGAAGCTCTTGTCCGTAAACTGGAAGGGGATCCACTCGGACAACGCTGCGATAGTGTCGTTCGGCGCCTTACCGCCATCATAGGCGCCCGGCTGCACGATCTTCGAGCCCTTCTTGGCGAAGCCCGATGCGGCGATGGCGTGCGAGTTGCTGAGGAGGTAGAGCGGCCCCTCGGTCCCCTTTTTGCGAACGACAAGGCCGAACGTCCCGGCCACCTGGGCCTCATCTGCCAGACCGATGGAAAATCCAGGCGGGGCAGGGCGCACGCGCGCGATATTCGAGTGAAGCTCGACCTTGCCGATCTGCTCGACATCGGTCCTGATGGTCGGTAGCCCTTCGAATTCGATCTTCTCGGGCACCACGAAATCGAGCTTCCGTTTGGGGAGTTTTTTTTCAACATAGACTTTCACCACCAGATCGCCGCGCACACGAGAGCCTGCGGCCATCCGCTCTCCAATGCCCAGCCCGTTGATACCGCCGTGATAGATCCACTCGGCGATTTCGTACATGATCGAGCGACCGCGGGTCGACTTGATCGCGGACCGGATGAGCCTGATCCCCTCGCGCGCCAGTTGCCGTTGGATCTGACTGCCGCTGGGACTGGTCATGATGGCCAGCGCTTTTTCCAAATGGCTCTCTTCTGGCATGGCACGCTCCTCCTCAGATCTGTCGGTCGCTAGCAGGCTCGGAAGGTGCAGGACTGGTGAGCAGCTTTTGGATGGTCCGGGTCCATTGGTCGACCTGATCGGGTCGCAGGGCTTTGATCCGCGCGCGCACTTGGTCGAAAGGGGGGGCGCCCGTTCCTGGCCAGTCGATCCGATCAGGCTGAAACTGCAGATGGGGGACATCGCCGCGCAGCAAGGCATCGACTTCGGCGCGTCGGATCGGATCCGTGCCCGGCTGCTCAGTGGTGAGAGCGTTCAGCGCGGACGCGAGGTGGTTGCGCCTGCCGTTGATCTCTCGCAGATGCTCCGGTGCGTAGGATGCGCCGAGTATCGAGCCATAAACCTGGGTGCCGCGCGCCACGAAGCGCCCCCTTGCGCCGCGAAACTGTTGGAGCGGGCCGTCCTCCTCCAGAAGCTCTGTGCGTGAATGGGCGATGAGAGCGAACATCTCGCAAAAGCCATGCAGGAGATCCGTGATGTGCGCCCGCGCCGTTTGGGGCGCGCCATTCACATAAGGCAGGTGATCTCCGGCGGGCAGGTGATAGCGGGCATTTTTGTGCGTCAGCAGAATGCCGGTTCTGGTGCCGGGGACGCTGCAAAGCGCCGAGAAGTCCGATGACGTCTTCGCCCCGAACGGGGGCAGCATCCCAGTGTCGCGCAGCAGATGGTCCGGGCAATTCCAATCTTGTTCGTTCTCGCGTGAGATACGCGGTTGAAAGAAGGTTTCGGCATCGACGATCACTGGATTAGAGCCGACTGCGATGATGTTCTCGCGGTGCAGATCGGTTGCTTGGAGGATTCCCGCCAGGCACAGCAGACCGCCGGCGCGGTGAAAAAATACGGCGGTATCGTCGGGTGACGCGCAATCCGCGCGCCCGGAACATGCCGCCCAACCGTAATCCGTAGACCGGGCGTCGATATCCAGGATGGCGAAGGGGTGAGAATAACCTTCCCCATTCACCCAGGTCAGAAGGCGACCCAGCGCGTGATCCATGTCGAGCGAGCGCGGTTTGTAGACCAGTTTGCCACCGCAACCTGTCGTGAGGATCGCAACGGTCTGCCCACCATCGTGCGGATCGCCGAGGCCGGTTTGCAAGGCAGCGATCCGGGGTTTTATATCGAGCAGACCAAACCGGAACCGCAGCCTGTCCCAGTCTTCGCAGAACCGGTTGGCGAGGAGAGCTGTCGCACGGACCCAGTCCTGCACTGCGACGTTCAACAGCTCTCGCAGCCCGGGCAGGCGGCCCAGTATCTCATTCAGACCGCCATGCGTCATGGCGGTCAGGAAACTGACATCAGTAGCGTCGGTCTCGGCGGCTCCATGTGGCCATGGGAATGTGCCCTGCAATGCGCAATGCAGGGTGTATTCCTGTCGAACCGAAGCATAAGCGCGTTGCGCCAGTTGCTCCCGCAAATGTGCCTGCGCTGACGCGAGCGCCTCTGGGGCAAGGATTGCCGCATTCGGGTGCTGTTCGCCAAGCGTCTCGGTCGCGGCCTGGACCAGCGGACCGGTCAGGGCGTCGAGGGCGTGCAGAATCACATCTCCGTTGCCGATGGGCGCCGTAGATATCGAATGGGCAGCGGGTTCGATCACGCGCCCTCCAGTATCTGGCGCCATTTGGGAACCGGCTCGGGCCTGCGCAGGGCGTAGCGCCGGAACAGGCGCACATGCGGGCTCTTCGCCCCTGTCGTCAGGCGCATTGTGGTCATGTGATAATGCGAGGCGCGCAGGGTCTGTTGTTGGAAACGGCGAAACACATCCGCCATCTCCTCGACGCTGAAGGATGGGTTGAGTCGCGCCAGGTAATGCGACATCGGCGGCACCTGAACCTCTGCCTCGATGGTGTTGTCGATATAGAGGTCGATCGAAAGCTCCAGCCTGGCCGCATATGCCTCAAGCTCCCCCTCGAAGTAAGGCCCTGCCTGATTGCCAATCAGATCTGCGACGATGAAGGCGCTGCCACTCTCGGTCAGTATCGTCGGCAAAGCCTCGATAATGTCGCGCATATAGCCTTGGCCATCGAGATCGGTGCCCTGCGAATAGAGAGTCGCACGCAAATCCGGGGGATAGGCGACAAATGGCGGATTGCAGGTCAGAACATCGAAACGCTCACCCGAGGTCAGGGTCCGGTCAAGCGGCTGATCGCGGATTTCGATGCCGTCTTCGCATCCATTCAGACGACGGTTGAAGCGCGACAGGGCAAGGGGCGCTGTGCCGATATCCGTCGCGACCGTGTGTTGGCAGAACAGCGAGAGATAAAGCGCGGCGACCCCGGATCCTGTGCAAAGATCCAACGCCTTGCCTGTGCCCTTGAGCGTGCCGGGGTCGACATAGTTCAGCATCGCGTAGCTGTCGAAGCCGATATAGACCTCGTGAACCCCGCCGCCGAAATGAATGCGACGGTCGATCAGCAGGTTGCGCCCGAAGGCCGAGATCAGTTGATACCTGCTGGGCCCGATGCGCCCGTCGGCCTCGGCCAGGAAGCCCGCGGCCAGCAGATCGCCAGCGGTTTGCCGCTGGGCTGGATCCAACCTATCCCAGGCGACCGCTTCGTCCCCCATCAACGCGCGCAGCAGGGTTACGGATGGATCCTCCGCCAGTACCTCGTCGAAGAACTCCGTGATATTCGCGGCAGTTGTTGATCCGATCACCGCAGGATGAACGGCGTAAAGACTGCTGCCAACGACGTATTTGTAGATCTGCGCAAAGCCCACGTCGCGAAGGTAGCGCCGTAGGCTGTCTGCCGCCTGGCGCTCGACCTCGGTCACGCGGGGCCCCCCGGTTTTTCACCGGCGATCCGGCCAAAAGGGTCGATCAGCGCCCCAGATGCGAGGATCGTATTCAGCGTCGCCATTGTGTTCGCCTCGGGGATTCCGAATTGGTAGAGCCCGGTGAGAGCGATCTGCCCGGCCGTCTTATCGCCGGCCTTGATCATCTGGCCCAGCATCCGCACGTAGTCGCCGTATTCCGGACGCCGGATCGCGACCGCGTGCAGCAGGCTGGAGAGGATGAATCCGTCCTCTTCCTCATAATAGTCAAGCATCGGATGGAAGCGCATGCGCATATCCTCCGACACCTCGGTGATCATGTGCGTCTCGATCATCAGGTCGAGCACGCGGTTCAGATCGTCCGGTCCGTCGAATGTCGCCTCGTCATAGACGATATAGCCGAGCGGCCAGGTCTTCGACGCGCGGCATGGGCTGATCAGCTTGACGGTTTTCTTCATCATGTTCAGCAGGAAGCCGGAGACACAGGCGATGGTGCCAGGCTGTACCAAGGTCACCTCCTGCGAGGTTTCCGTGCCTTCAGCCATCTTCTTGGCGGTGGCGGCGAGCTTTTGTTCCTCGCGCTCTTTCACGTTTTCCCGTTCCATCGCCAGAACGCGGAAATCGCCGGCATCGGCCTTGGCGACTGTTGCCTCCTTCATCTGCGAGACGATTTCGACATTCACCATCTCGTCGGGAGTGAAATAGTCATAAATCTCCCGCAGGTTTCGCTCGGTCAGCACCGAGAAGCGGTTGACCCGGCAGCCGCGCCCCTCGGACAGGGGCAGAAGATCCCTCAGTCGGTCGAGATGCTTATGCGCCTGGGCGGTCGTAGTCTGCGGGAAGAGACCAAAGACATCGGCGAAGTCCGAGGCGAACTTCTCGTATTCCGGCACGTCCAGCGGATCGGTTGCCCAATAGCAAAAGCCCCAACGGCCCGCATTCCCGGTCTTGTCGTGCAGATGGTTCAGCGTCTTGCGCCAGTCCTCTCTGTTGGTTTCGTAATCCAGCGCATCGACGAATTTTGTCGCGCCGACACCGCAAAACCAGCAGCCGACCGTGCATCCGTCTGTTAGTTCGATCGCCAGCGGGGTGTGGATGATGTAGTCGTCATAGGCGCCGTTCTCGAACATGTTGCGCGCCAGTTGCCGGTCGCGCCAGGTCTTGAAGCGGATCTCGCTGGGGCTGCATTCGGCCTTGATGTCGTCACGCCACTCGGTCTTGCTTTCGTAGAATGCGCGGTATTCCAGAACCGCCGGGTGGAACGGCTCTCCACGATTGTGCATGTCGACGCCGAACTGCGCATCCCAAAGCGGGCGGAGCGGGGTCGGGTCGAAGCCCAGTTTGAACTCCTCCCCAGCCTTCGCTGGACTTTGCTTCACCAGATCGCGGAACTTCTGCGACGAGGACCACCATTCCAATACCCGTTTGGTCTGACCAACCGAAATCGTGGAGACGGCTGCCGAGGCCTCTACTGGTGCGACATGGTTCATCTTGGTCTCCTTTCAGCTCAGTGCGACGGGAACAGGTCCCTGATCGGAATATCGCGGGGGGAGTGTGCGGCCCGCAGGCGCGCGGCGATGCGGTCGTTTAGATAGGCGGCAATATCTGTCTGCCCGTAACCCATGGAGTTTCGGCATTCGGGCCCCAACTCGCGCGTGACGACCGAAATCAGGCTGCTGCCAGAGCGAACGACGTATCCTGCATTCAGTAGACCATCGAGGGTCGCTTGGACCTGCGCCATGGAGAACCGTGTTTCGCGGCTGGCGAAAGTCTTGGCAAAGCCCGCCTCTCTTTGTCCGGTGTCCAGCGCCTCCAGAATGGCCAGGGCGCAGACATCGGGTGGCTTGGCGGCAGGGAGTGTGCCGCCCCTTGTGTCGGTGAAGCCACTGCTGCCCGCGCTCTCCATCGCCAGTTGCGGCAGTTCCGAAGCCGTCCATGCAGCACGCCAGTCGCGGATCGCCTGGCGAAGCCGATGCCAGCCTGGCCCGCGCTGGGGCGATGCAGGAGCGTGGCGGTCCTGGAACACATAGGCCAGCATCTTCAGCGCCGATCCCGCAAGCGGGTAGATGAAGCGGTAGGATCCGAACGGCTCGAGTTCGAGACCGAACTCCTCCGGCCGTTGATGGTAGGGGCTGAACCGGTGCCATTCGATGGGGTTCAAATCCAGCGGCGGGCAAAGGTGGTGCAGCTTTTGGCAAAGTCTGGCCATCTCGGCGTAGTCGTCATCGCGCTCGCCCGGCATACCGCAGAGGATCGACCATTTGAGGTCGACCCCGGCTTCGCGCGCGAATTTGAGCAGTCTCAGATTGACGATTGCAGTGTTGCCTTTGCCCATTCGCCGCAACGCGCCGTCGTTCAGGCTTTCGATTCCGGGCTGGATCGATGTTATGCCTGCCTCCGCCAACTGCCGGACTTTGTCGCGACCCAGATTGGCTTTGGTTTCGAAGAAGACCTCGCGGTCGACGGATGCGGCTGCCAGCCGGGGCAGGACCATTTCGAAATGGCGCATGTCCAGAATGTTGTCGACGGCGGCGAAGCGCCTAGAGCCGCATTCGTTGCCCAGATGATCGAACTCCGCCATCACCCGGTCAGCGGACTTCGAACGATAGGCCATGCCCGATCCGTTCAGTCCGCAGAACGTGCAGTGCGAGATCTCGCCCCACCAGCACCCGCGCGACGTCTCGATCGGGGTGACGGGATCGATATACCGGGCGAGGGGCAGTGCCTTCAGCGTCGCGTAGTAATCGCCGAGGTCAGGAATGGGCGTTTCGGCCAGATCCTCAACAATCGCCCGGTGTTCCCCCTCTGGCGTGGATCCGGGACCGCCAAAGAAGCCGGGTAACTCGGGCGGAACGCGTCCATCCAGGATCGCGCGGCAGAATGTGGGAAAGGACAGATCCGCCTCGCCGGAACTGACCCAGTCGACCCAGTCGAAAGCTTCGTGGCTGATCCGGCCCATCGGACCATCGCAATTCCCGCCGCCCAGAACGGTAACGATGCCGGGGTCCAACACCTTCACGTGACGCAGCAGGGCCAGGCTTGCGCAATGCTGCTGAAAGGTCGAACTGCATCCGACGATCCTCGGCCCCTTGCTGACAATCGCTCGCGCAGCGCCTTCGATGAAGCTCTGCGCGACGGTGCGGATGTTCCTGACCGCGGATCCAAGATCAGCCTGCTGCAACATCAGCCGGGCCATGGCTGGCGCCGACTTGTCGCCAAAGCGTCCGGCCAGGAATGCTTCGGCAAAGCTCAGATAGCCGGCTTCGTCCTGCGCATATTCGGGGAAGGCGACATGCGAGAATGTCCACTCTCCCAGCAATGCGGGCCCACTTGAGACGCCCAGGAATTCGTACGGGGCAAGTCCGATCCGGTCCGCGAACTCCAGGTTCAGATAGGCAACTTCGGAGCGTATGCCCCGCTCGCGCAGCCCAGCCTTTAGGATCCCTGCGCCGATGGAGGGCAAGGACAGTGGTCCATACGGGGGAACCGCGATCACGACATCCAAGGCGGGTTCCACTGGCGGCATCATGACGCGAAAAACTCGGCGAGGGAGATGTCATGGACGGGCTGCACCTGGCGCGGCCGCGGGATTGGCGTTGCGGAAAGCACGCCCGCCGGAAACTCTTGCGGGTCGGGGTAAGGTTTCGGCACCTCGTCCAGAACCAGCGAGAGGTAGAGGCCGCCCAGTTCCAGGACCAGCCCATCTGCGACAAGCTGATCGAGACGCGCCTCCATATCCGTCTCTGGCATGGATGCGCTTGTGGTCTTGATCAGCGCTTTGCGGGACCGCGCGCTGTCGCAGGCGTTCAGTATACGGGAGCCAGCCGCATCGACCCGATGGAGGGCCCGAGTTCGACAGGGGCGCGTATCCTCGATCAGCAACCCACCGGGTATCGCACTGGAGCAGAGGATTGGGGCATCGCGCTGCATGGTCGGCAGCGGATCGCCGTTCGTCTGGACGAAACCCCGATGCCACGCGGCAATCGCTTGGTTCAGCAACGCGACCCCGGGGCGCGCACTTTGCAATTCCTCCAGATCGAATGCGGTGTCCGAGAAGTAATAGGCTTGCTTTGCCATCGCCGCGTCGTCATGCGGATAGGTGTGCCGATAGGCCCAGGAAGGCCTCAGGCTCAGTCCGAACTCGTCTGGCTTTTCCGTATATGGACTGAAGCGATTGAATCGGATCCGGGTCAGTTCGGGCGCGGAGGGGGGTTGCAGATGGCTGATCAGAGGCAGCCATTCCGCCGTTTCCACGTGCCACTCGTCCTGTTCGCCCGGGGCGCCGTAGAGCAGATGCCAGAGCAGCCAAATCCCGTTCAATCGGGCCCATTTGAGCAATTGCAGATTGGTCATCGCCCCGGCACCCTTGGTCAGTAGGGCCAGCATCCGGTCATCCAGCGCCTCGATTCCGGGCTGTATCCAGCGCACTCCGGCCCGTGCCAACAGGCCCACCTGATCGCGCTTGAGATTGGCTTTGATCTGGAAGAACAGGTGAAACGTCTCGCCGTCCTCGGCCAGATCGGGCAGCAGGGTCGAGAAGTAGCTGGTCTCGACAATGTTGTCCGCCGCGGCGAAGCGCCGGATGCCATAGCGTTGCGCGAGATGGCGCAGCTCTCGGCGCATCTGCTCCGCCGGTTTGGCACAAAAGACCATGCCGGATTTCGAGATCCCGCAGAACTTGCAATGGTGCTTCTGACCCCACCAGCAGCCGCGTGCGGCCTCTACCGGCAGACCCGGGATCACATGATCCGCATAGGCCATGGTATCGAGGATCGCGAAATAGTCGTCGAAATCCGGGCAGGCGACGCTCCGCATCGTCTCGACCCGGGCGAAAAGCGCATCTTCGGCAGGTTGCGCGACATCGCCGCCGCGGTGGGCAGGCGCGAAGACCCCGGCAGGTAGCGTATCCGGCGCCAGGTTTGGACCCTCCACCAGAAGTCTTTTGCAGAGCGGGGCCAGAAGATCGTCTGCCTCGCCCGAGACAACGATATCCACGAAGTCGAAGGACTGGTGCGCGACCCACCCCATCTCGCCTTCGCAATTGCCGCCGCCCAGCATGGTGATGACGGTGGGATCCAGCTCTCTAATCCGCCTCAGCAATGCGAGCGACGCAGATTGCTGCTGGAAGACCGAACTGCACCCGACGATCTGCGGGCGCTGTTCGAGGATAGAATTTGCCGTCCGGTCCACAAAGGAGGCCGCCATCCGCCGAACGGTCAGGAGCTGTTCTTCAACACCGGGGGCATCCAGCAGCTCGCTCAGATGGGCGATATATCCCGCGCTGTCCAGATCGGCTCCTGGGAACGCCGCTTCGGCGAAGCACCACTCACCGACGCGATAGAAGATCGGCGAGGCGTTGATGGACTCGTATCCCGACAAACCGATTGTCTCTGCAAATCGCAGATTGGGATAATCGGTTGCGGCGGACAGACCGGCGTCGCGTAGTCCGGCAGAAAGCGATCCAAGCGCCAGCGAGGGCCGCTCCACCGATGCGAAAGGCATCAGCACAAGCAGGATGTCCGCCCCGCTCGTGCCGGTCGCTATGTCCGCCCCATAAGGCACGACCTGAAATCAGGCGGTGACGTTGGCGTTGGCGACAGCATTGCCGGTTGTGGCGACGTTCCCGGCGGCAACGACATTGCCCGCACCGACATTGTTGACCGCGCCAACCGTGTTGCCGACGACTGCGCCGATCGCGGCTACGGCGACCACCACTGCGACGGTTTGCGGTGCCACGGCTTCCAACTGATCGTCGCTCACCACCTCGGACATCTTCACGTCCTTGGGATCGCGCGGCAGGACGAGATGGAAGGTCGAACTGTCCTCCTCGTGAACCGCAACCTTGAGGTCCTTGGGCAGATCGATCGAGGGATCGACGCGCTTCAGCTCCTTCGCCACGACCGATTTCGGGTCTTTCAACAGCGCCTTCTTGTAGTCGGGGTCGCGCCATGCATTCGCGATGATGACTGCTTCAAGATCGCGACGCGACTGGATTGGTCTTGGTGGGGAAGCCATGGTTTTCTCCTCTGCTGAGCTTCTTTAAGTGTCGTTGCCGGACAGGCATGAATGCCGGATTGGCCCGGGGTCTTCGCATTGGCCGGGCTTGGACCCGGCCTTGTTGCAGGCGCTGCCGCAGCCTCAGGCCACGGCGACCGTGGAATTTGCGGCGACGACGGCAGGCGGAACGCCGCTCGTACCGCTTGCCGCATTCACGGCTGCTATGGTGGGTTGCACACCGCTGATCACGTTCACCACTGTCGCCACCAGGTTGGCCGCAACTGTGACCCCGGTCGTCCCGGTGATCACGGCGATCGTCTGCGGCGCCACGGACTCCAGATCGTCGCCGACCACATCGGCGACGGTCATGTCCGCCGGATTGCGCGGCAGCACCAGATGGAACTTGTTCGGGGCTTCTTCATGGACCTTGATCTGCAGGTCCTCGGGCAGTTCGAAATCAGGATAGGCGGCCTTCAACTCATCCGCCACGGCGCTTTTCGGATCCGCGAGGAGGCGTTTCTTGAAGGCGGGGTCGCGCCACGCTCTGGCAATCACTTTGGCTTCCAGGTCACGCCGCGTTCTAATCGGTGTGGTGGTCGTGCTTTGATCGGCCATCGGTCGTTCTCCCCGTTGCGCCGCAGCCGTAGCCGCGGACATTGCGTGAGTGTCTACAAACTGAACATCCTCTTCAGAGATGGGTTGAGCTGCTCTTCCTCACTTATTGGTGCCACGGCCTCTTTCGGCTTGGACAACAGCGTCAAGCCGCCTGCGAAATCGGTGAAGCGCATATAGGGAACCGGCACCCTGTCGAAGGCCAGGCACAGATAGGTGTCGTTGATGCGCAGGATCAGATGTACGGCGCAAAGCCCCTCCAGCGCCTCCATCACCGTGTCGTCGTCGACGTCTAGTCCGCGCTTCTTGAGGGCCATCCTGATGCCGTAGAGCTTGGTCGCGGAATCGCAGGCCGCACATATCGCCGCCTGAAGCCTGTCCAACCGATAGCTATTGGTTTTCGCAATGGGCCGTGTGTCGGTCACCTCTGCGCCATGGCGATCCGCCAACATCATAAGATACGGCGCATCAGGCTTCACCGTTGGAAAGCGAAGGCCGTCGGTGTCGAAGAATATATCGTACCAATGCGCGACACCGTCTTGCAGGCGCTGTGGGATCGGGGCCGCTGGCCCATCATGCCGGAAGAAATAGGCCTGGTCCTTGAGCTGATCGCTGCTCAGCGGATAGGCCGTCTCGTAACCGCCATAGGGAACAAGGTTCAAACCATACTCCGCCGCGTCGTTGAAATAGGGGCTGAACCGATCGAACCGGATCGCGGTTACCGCGGCGCCGGACGGCGGTTGCAAATGGCTGATCTTGGGCAGCCAATCGGCCACCTCGTCATACCACTCGCGCCGGTCGCCAGGCGCGTTGCAGAGATAGTTCCAAACGACCCAGATACCGTAAGTCCGTGCCCATTTCAGAAGCTGGACGTTGATCGCGGCTGTCGCGCCCTTTTTCAGCAGTTTCAGCAGGTCGTCGTGAAGTGCCTCGATCCCGGGTTGCACCCAGCGGATCCCGGCATTGGACAGCGCCTCCACCCGCGCCCGGCGCAAATTCGACTTGATCTCGTAGAAAAAGGTCGAGTCGCCTGCCGCGGCCAGCGCCGGCAGCATGCGGTCGAAATACTTGTTATCCAGAATGTTGTCTACAGTCATGAATTTGTTGAGCTTGTGGCGCTCCGACAGGCTGCTCAACTCCTCGAGCGCGCGGTCGGCTGACTTTGCGCGGAAGGTCATTCCCTGGCCGTTCAGGCCGCAGAACGTGCAATGGTGTTTCTCGCCCCACCAGCATCCACGAGAGGTTTCGACTGCGATCGCAGGCAGGATGAACTCGCGGATCGAGAGCGCCTCGAGTTGCTCGAAATAGTCGTCGTAGTCGGGCATGGGCAGACTGTCGAGATCGTGGATAACCGCGCGTGCGGTCCGCTTGCCATCGGCTTCGCCCGTCTTTTGGCCGCCACGCATCGCCGGGCCGAAAACGCCGTAGGGCAGGTGATCTGCCGGAATATCCGGACCCTGATCGAAAATGTCCTGGCAGAGCTTGGGCAGCAACAGATCGGCTTCGCCCGAGACAACGAAGTCGATCCATTCGTATTGCCGGTGAACCGCGGCACCCATGGCGCCTTCGCAGTTGGCGCCGCCGATCATTGTGACAATCGCCGGGTTCAGTTCCTTCACCCGGCGCAGCAGCGCCAGCGAACCGCATTGCTGTTGGAAGACCGAACTGCAGCCGACAATCCTGGGGTTCATCGCAACGATCTCGGCGGCCGTCTGTTCAACAAGCTGGCCCGCTAGCTGCCGCGCCTGGCGCAAACCATGGACGCTGCCCGCAGGCCCCTCGGTGCCGCCGGACAGCCGAAGCAACAGTTCTTCTGGCGTGACGCCTTCGGTGCGGAACGCGCTCTGCGAAAAGATCCATTCGCCGATCTGAGAGGTGATGTCGGAATTGTCGACGCTGGTATAGGCGGTCAGTCCGATATGCTCAGCATATCTGAGATTGGCGTAAACCGTTTTCGCCGAGATGCCGTGTGCGCGCAAGCTCGCTGTCAATGTCCCAAGAGCGACCGAGGGTCGTTCAAGAGCCACAAAGGGCATCAGCGCAAAGACGATATCGTTCAAGTCGACCCCCCACAGGTGCGCTCGAAAAGCTGTGTGTGCTAAGAAAATCGCACGTCTCTGACGCCGCCAAACCAGGAGCCGCCAAACCTTGAAAGCGTTTCTTCGTGTGTCGTTTAGCTGTGTGCAGGCGCGCAGATGCAAACACCATGCGTAGAGAAGAAACTTACTCTATCAACCATAAGCAGAGTATCGGTTTTGCGGGAAAAATGCAATGCTGTTACCTTAGGTAAATGAGGGATCCAAACTTGGCATCGCGACGTGGATTGCGGCACCAGCGTCAATGGCTTGGCGGCGCGACATCCTGCGGTTTTCGCCAGTCCACAGATTTGCGCAAGCGTAGCAGCCCCCTTTGATGCCGCCATTGATTACACGCTCGGTCCTGTTCGGGCCCGCCGATCGGGCATCGCCGACGGTCAGCCCGGACGGCACGCGGATCGCCTATCTGTCGGATGTGGATGGGTCTCTCAATCTGTGGATTGGGAGCCGCAGCGACTGGCAGGCAGCGAAACCCTTGACCGCCGAGAGCGGTGCCGGCGTCCAGCATTACACCTGGTGCTTCGACAATCGGCACATTCTCTATATGCGCGATATCGATGGCAGCGAGAGCTGGCATGTTTTGGCACTGGACGTGCAAACCGGCACCTCGCGCGACTTGACCCCGTTCGAGGGCATCGCCGCGGGCATCCACACCCTAAGCCCGGACCGCCCGGATGAAGTGCTGCTGCAGATCAATGCCCGCGACCCTGCGCTGCACGATCTTCACAAGATCGGTCTGGCGGGCGGCGAGGCGCGGATTTGGTTTCAGAACGACGGTTTCGCGCAGTTGATCGCGGATCGGAATTTCGCGGTTCGGCTTGGTATGCGCCCTCAACCGGACGGCGCGATGCAATATCTCCAGCGCGATGGCGCGGGGCAATGGCATCCCTTCATCGATGTGCCCGCGGACGATGTGCTGACGACCCGGATCACCGGTTTCACAGAAGATGCACGCAGCGTCTTCGCCGTCGACTCCCGGGGCCGCGACAAGGCGCGTCTGGTTGAAATTTCGCTCGACACCGGCGTCGCAACCGAGATCGCGTCGGACCCGCAGAGCGACATTGCCCAAGTGCTCGCGCATCCGCGGACGAAGGCGGTGCAGGCCTATGCGACCGTCCATGCGCGGCAACACTGGGTGCCCACGGATCCGCAGGTCGCGCGGGACTTCGCGACACTGCAAGCCGCGCGTCCGGGAGAGGTGCATGTCCTCTCGCGAAGTCGGGACCTGGATTGGTGGGTGGTCGCCTATTTGGATGACGCGGGGCCGATGCTGTTCTGTCTGTTCGATCGCGCCAGACAGCAGGTGACTGACCTGTTCCCCAACAAGGCGGCGCTGGTCGGGCTACCCCTGGTCGGGATGCGCCCCACGACCATTCGGTCGCGCGACGGGCTGGATCTGATCAGCTATCTGAGCGTGCCAACCCCGACCGCAGAAAGACCGCCCCTGGTTCTGCAAGTGCATGGCGGGCCATGGAGCCGCGTTCACTGGGGATACGATCCGGCGGCGCAGTGGCTGGTCAATCGGGGCTATGCGGTCCTGTCGGTCAACTTCAGGGGATCGACCGGATTTGGCAAAACCTTCCTGAACGCAGGCGATCGCGAGTGGGGCGCGCGCATGCATGACGATCTGATCGACGCGGTGGATTGGGCCGTCACCCAGGGGATCGCCGATCCAGGCAGGATCGCGATCATGGGCGCGTCCTATGGCGGATATGCCGTGCTTCGCGCGATGACCGAAACGCCCGAGAGGTTTGCCTGCGGCGTTTCGATGTGCGGGCCCGCGGATCTGGTTTCGTTTCTGGAGAGTGTGCCGCCCTATTGGGGCCATCTGAAACAGGTCTTCGCCCGGCGCATCGGCGCGCATGACGAGCCGGAGGGACGCGCCCAGCTTCGCGCCCAATCGCCAATAACAAACCTGCATCGCATCGCGAAACCTCTCCTGCTGGCGCATGGCGCCCACGACGTCCGGGTCGCCGAAGCCGAAAGCGAGGCGGTCGCGACCGCGATGGCCGATATGCAGATCCCCTATCTCTACGCGGTGTTCGAGAACGAGGGGCACATCCTGGCGAGGCCCGAGAATGTCGCCGCCTTCTATGCTCTGGTCGATGTGTTCCTTGCGGAAGTGCTGGGAGGGCGGGCGGAGCCGATGGGCGACACTCTGGACGGTCTGGAACTCAAACTGTCCGGCAGCCTGGCGAGTACGATGCAGGACTAGGTCGCCCAGCAAGATCTATGTCGCGGCAAATTTATTCCATGCAGCAGATCAACGGCGCATGAGTTTCATACTCAGCGCCTATCCGCGTCGCCCAGGCGGATTCGAGTCACCTGGCTCGCAGTCGTTTCCCCACCTCCTCCGCGATGGCCAGACAGGAGGTGAGGCCCGGGCTTTCGATACCGTAGAGGGCTACGAAGCCCTCCAACCCATGGGTCTCGATCCGGAAGTCCGCCGCGGGGGCGCCAGGTGGGCAGATCTTGGGTCGTATGCCCGCATATCCCGGTTCCAGTTCGCCATCCTCCAATCCCGGCCAATAGCGGCGGATGTCGCTATAGAATCGTTCTGCCCTGTCCGGGTCGACGCTGTAGTCGGCGCGCTTGTGATCGGTATCCTCCAGCCACTCCACATCGGGGCCGAAGCGGGCCTGGCCCGCCATATCCAGTGTCAGATGGGTGCCTAGGCCACCGGGGCTTGGCACCGGGTAGATCAGGTGTGAGAAAGGGGCCTTGCGTGACAGGGTGAAGTAATTGCCCTTCGCCAGCCAGGTCTGCGGTACGTCATCCGCGATAGGACGCGAGAGCGGTGCCGCGCCATGACCCGCCGCGTTGATCACTTCGCGGGCGATCAATTCCATGGGCGTTTCGCCACCCGCCTGGACACGAAATCCCCCGTCCATCGCGGAAAGCGATGCCACCGGCGTGCCAAGCGCCAGCATCGCACCCGCGCCCTCGGCCTCTCCCAGCAGCGAGAGCATCAACGCATGACTGTCGACGATACCTGTCGAAGGGGAATGCAACGCAGCGACCGCATTCAAAGCCGGCTCCATCGCCTTTGCTTCGCCTCCATCGATCAGGCGCAGGTCGCTCACCCCATTCGCGACGGCCCGTTTCGCGATGCCGTCCAAAGCATCCGCCTCCGCCAAATCGACCGCCGCGATCAGCTTGCCACTGCGTCGGTGCGGGACATGGCGGCTGGCGCAATAGCGATAGAGCGCGTGGCGCCCTTCCACGCAAAGCCGCGCCTTCAGGCTGTCGGGGGCATAGTAGATTCCCGCATGGATCACTTCGGAGTTGCGTGCGGAGGTGATGGAGCCGATCTGCTCCTCCGCCTCCAATATCACTACCTCGCGCCCGGTCAGGGCCAGCGCGCGGGCGATGGCCAGGCCTACGACCCCTGCGCCGATCACGATGGTCTGAACCTGCTCCATTTATCGCCTTGCCTTCCCGGGCCAGCCGGGTCAGAGACGGGGGATGACCAGTCTCGACACGACATTTGCGCATCCGTTCTATTTCCTCCGCCATGGCGAGACGGATTTCAACCATGACAGGCGCTTTCAGGGCCAGCTTGACAGCCAGTTGAACGAGACCGGGCTGGCGCAGGCGGCGATGGCGGCCGACGCACTGAAGACCGAACCGATCAGCGCGATCGTTGCCAGCCCGTTGAGCCGGGCCCGGGTCACCGCCGAAATGGTGGCAGAGGCACGGGGCGAGACTGTTAAGACCGATGCAGGCCTGATGGAGTGCCATTTGGGTATCCATCAGGGCGAACCCTATGCCCCCTGGCTGAGCGACTACTGGACCGGCGGTTTCGCGCCCGAGGGGGGCGAGGACTTCTGGCAGTTTCGTGCCAGGGTCTTTCCGGCGATGCGGCGGATCGTGGCAGGCGGGGCAAACCGGCTGATCGTGGCGCATGGCGGGCTCTGGTACGCGGCGCGCTCGCTGGTGCGGATGGAGCCTGATCTCGACCGGATGCCGAATGCGCTGGCGCTTTACATCCAGCCCGATGGCGACCGTTGGGATGTGCGCCTGGTCGGGCAGGACGACCGGTTCGGCGCGCGCACCCAGGCACAGGGGTTGTGAGCGATGGAGACGAAGCTCAACGAAGTCGAACTCGCGGACTTTCTGGACGAGGTTTTCCCCCAGATGTGCGGCCAATTCGCGATTGAGGAGGTGGGGCCGCTGACCTCGCGCATGCGGCTTGGGGTGAGGGACGAGCATCTGCGTCCCGGCGGCACGGTCTCGGGTCCGTCGATGTTCGCGCTGGCCGATGTGGCGTTCTATGTCGCGGTGCTGGCGATGATCGGGCGCGAGGCACTGACCGTCACCACCAATCTCAACATCAACTTCCTGCGCAAGCCCGCGGCGACCGACATGATTGCCGAGGCGCGGATCCTCAAGCTGGGCCGGCTGCTGGCAACCGGCGATGTGACGCTTTATTCGGTCGGCGACGCCAGGCCGGTCGCGCATGCGACCTGCACCTATGCGATCCCGCCGAAATCCGCCTGAGCGGGCCAAGGGAAGCCCCGGCAAAGACGTCTGACCCCGCAAAGGGGGCCGTGATGAAAGCACTGAAATGGATTGCAGCGACCATTTTGGCGCTGATCGTCCTGACCCTGGCGACACTGTCATCGCGTGACGAGGCACTGTTCCTGAGCGTGGCTGAGGATGAACTGCTTGCTCCTTACCGGGTCATGGTGATCGATCATGGCTGGCACAGCGGCATCGTCGTCCGCGCGGCCGATCTGCGCGCCGCCTCCGTCGCGCTCGGCCGCGCCGAGCCCGGCGTGGCGGCCAAACTGCGTTGGCTTGCCAGCCGATACCCGCAGGCGGAGTGGCTGGAGATCGGGTGGGGTGATCGGGCGGTCTATACCGCGACCCCGGATTTGGGATCTCTCGATCTTTGGGACGGGCTGCGGGCGCTCTTTCTGCCGACCTCCTCGGTCCTGCAGGTCGTGCCGGGGCAGGGCGAGCCCAGCTATTGGTTCCAGGCGAGCGACCGCGCGATGCTTCAGCTCGATCCCTCAGGTTTCGAGCGGCTGGCGATCGGGTTGGCCGAAGCCGTTCCCGATCCATTGCCGACCGGGGCGGTGGCGCCCGCCCTCTATGGCGCGGGGGTCTTCTTTCCTTCGCGCCTGGACTATCACCTGTTTCGGACCTGCAATCACTGGATTTCGGACTTGCTGCACCGGGCCGGTGTGCCGTCCAGTCCGGTGCTCGGAACGCTTAGTATCAGCTTGATGGCGGAACTTCGCTGGCGCCTCTGACATAGATCAAGGCAGCGGCGCGCCATGGGTGCAATTCTGCCCGAAACATCAGGAGGAGAGATGCGATGACCGTGAAAGACATTCTGGTCGCTTATGATGGCAGCGATGCCGCCGATCATATGTTGCGCCATGTGCTCACCCTGGCCGAGCGCGAGGACGCCCATGTGACCGGCGCCCTGGTGCATGGCCTCTCGGCCATCATGGCGCAGTTGGGGCCCTACGCCTCGCCGCAGGTCGAGGAGGTTCTGTATGCGCAGGATGCCGAGGACCGCGCCCGCATCCGCGCCCGGTTCCGCGAAACCGTAGGCAAAGCGATGACCGAGGCCAACAAGGCCCATTTCATCGATCGTCAGGGGCCACCGGACGAATCCCTGGCCACAATGGCGCGGCTTTACGATTTCGTGGCGATGCCGGTGGCGGGCAAGGGTAAGGCGCATTTCGTCTCACATCCCGACGTGGTGGTCGATCGGTCCGGCCGACCGTTGTTGCTGGTGCCGGAGGCCGAAGGGGCGTCGCCGGTGCCGAAGAAAGTCGTGATCGCCTGGGATGGCAAGCGTGCCGCCTCTCGCGCGATGACCGGCGCGATGCCGATGCTGGGCGCGGTCGAGAAACTGCATGTGGTGGAGGTCGGCAAGCCTCATTCGGATTTCGACCCTTCGGTCGACGAGGTGGTGCGGTATCTGGGCCGCCACAGACTGCCTGCCGAGGCGGTGCGACTGCAACCAACGCGCGAGGGCGTTGCCGCTACGATCCTGGGTCATGCCCATGATATGGGGGCTGATTTGCTGGTCATGGGTGCCTATGAGCACTCGAAAATCGCCGAAGATCTGTTCGGCGGGGTCACGAACCATGTGCTGCACAATGCCAATCTGCCGGTTCTGATGGCGCACTGAGAGTTTGAGGTTTTCTAATACCCCAAATCTAACTGGCTAGCAAAACAGGGTAAAAATCGCGGTTTGTCCGGTTGACATCGTGCGCGCGATCCGTAAAAGCACGCCACCGCCCGGAGAGCCGGGCCAGATCATAGCGACCGGACAGACCCATGAAAACCTACTCCGCGAAACCGGCGGATATCGACAAGAAGTGGATCCTGATCGACGCCGAAGGCGTCGTGCTGGGCCGTCTTGCCTCGATCATCGCCATGCGCCTGCGCGGCAAGCACAAGGCCAGCTTCACGCCCCATATGGACATGGGCGACAACGTGATCGTCGTGAACGCTGACAAAGTGCAGCTGACCGGCAACAAGCGCGAAGACAAAACCTACTACTGGCATACCGGCCATCCGGGCGGCATCAAGAGCCGGACCGCAGGCCAGTTGCTGGAGGGTCGCTTCCCCGAGCGGGTGCTGACCAAAGCCGTGCAGCGGATGATGCCGGGCGGGCCGCTGACTCGCAAGCAACTGACCAACCTGCGCGTCTATGCCAGTGCCGAGCATCCCCACACGGCGCAGGAGCCTGAAGTGCTGGATGTCAAAGCCATGAACAAGAAAAACAGCCGGAGCGATGGGTGATGAGCGAAGAAATCAAATCCCTGGATGAGCTGAAGGATGCCGTCGGCGGCACCGAAGCACCGGAGCAGGCCGTTGTCGCCCCGCGCGAGCCCGTGCGTGACAGTCTGGGCCGCTCCTATGCCACCGGCAAGCGCAAGGATGCCGTGGCACGGGTCTGGGTGAAGCCCGGCTCGGGCAAGATCACGGTGAACGGCAAGGAGATGCCGGCCTATTTCGCCCGCCCGGTGCTGCAGATGGTCATCGACCAGCCTTTCAAGGTGGCGAATGTCGCGGGCCAGTTCGATGTGATGGCGACCGTCAAGGGCGGTGGTCTGTCGGGCCAGGCGGGCGCAGTGAAGCACGGGATCTCGAAGGCGCTGAGCCTTTACGATCCGGAAATGCGCCCTGCGCTCAAAGCTGCCGGTTTCCTGACCCGCGACAGCCGCGTGGTCGAGCGAAAGAAATACGGCAAGCGCAAAGCGCGGCGCAGCTTCCAGTTCTCGAAACGCTGATCCAACAGCGAGGGACAGGGGAAAGGGGCCGCGAGGCCCCTTTTTCGTTGGCGTCTTCAATTCCGCAGACCGGATAGCGCTGTCGATTGAAACCGCACCCGAACGCCCATATGATCCCGCAACTTTGATTGGACGGACCTTGAGCCATGCGCCGTGGAGCGGATCAGAGCAGCAGTCTGGAAACTGGCGCGGCGCCGCGCGAGATCTCCTATTCGTTTTCTGCTCAGACCCGGGCAGGGCGGGCGGTGATCCGGTCGATCGAAAACCTCACGGGGCGTCCGCGGCTGTTGAAAATGGCGCTCGGTTACGAGGACGAGGTCGAAGCCGGGCGCGATTTCTGGGAGGTGATGCAAGAGCGTTACCGGATCGAATTGGATCTGGTGGGCGCGGGCCTTGCGAATATTCCCAAGGAAGGGCCGCTGGTTCTGGTTGCAAACCACCCTTATGGCATTCTGGACGGTCTCGCGATGGGGCGGATCCTGTCCGAGGCGCGGGGCGACTTCAAGATCGTGGCACATGTGGTGTTCCAGAAGGCGCGCGATTTGCAGCGGATCATCCTGCCGATCAATTTCGGCGAGAGCAAAGAGGCGGTGGCGCAGAACATCTCGACCCGCAAGGCGGCGCTTGATTACCTGGCGGAGGGTGGGGCGATCGGGATTTTCCCGGGCGGCACGGTGTCTACGGCGGCGAAGCCGTTCTCGAAACCGATGGATCCGTTCTGGAAGACCTTTACCGCGAAGATGGTGGCGAAGTCCGGTGCGACTGTGGTGCCGGTCTTCTTCGATGGGGGCAACAGCCGGTTGTTCCAGATCGCCAGTCATCTGAACCAGACGCTGCGGGTCGCGCTTCTGATCAACGAGTTCGACAGCCGGATCAAGGAGCCGGTGCGGGTCCATGTGGGCGAACCGCTGCCGCCGGAGGAAATCTCCTCGCGGGCGCGCGATGCCAAGGGCTTGATGGACTACCTCCGACGAGAGACCTATCGCCTGAACCCGGAGCTCGAAAAGGACTATTCCTACGGGCTCTATCTGGGGTGAGAGCAGGTCCCAGCGGCGAGGCGCGACCGGTGCCGGCGTCCCAACCGCCCACCCCCGCCGCCACCGGCCGCGCGGGGCGGATGTTCCACCTCGATTAAAGCAGATGCGGCGGTTGAAACCGCGAGGGCAAGACATGACAAATACGAAGAAAATCGCGATATTGGGTGCAAGCGGATACACGGGCGCCGAGCTGGTGCGTTTGATTGCAACCCATCCGGGGATGGAGATCGCGGCCATGACCGCGGATCGCAAGGCTGGCCAGCAGATGGGAACGGTTTTTCCGCATCTGCGCCATCTGGATCTGCCCGGGCTGATCCGCATCGAAGATTTGGATCTGAGCGGCATCGACCTGGTGTTCTGCGCGCTGCCCCACGGGACGACGCAGGAGGTTATCGCGGCCCTGCCGCTGGACATGAAGATCGTGGATCTGTCTGCGGACTTCCGACTGCGCGATCCGGCGGTCTATGCCGAATGGTATGGGCACGAGCACCGTGCGCTGCATTTGCAGGGCGAGGCCGTCTATGGCCTGACCGAATTTTACCGCGACGAGATCCGTGCGGCGCGGCTGGTCGCGGGTACCGGCTGCAACGCGGCCACGGGGATGTATCCGGTTCTGCCTGCACTGGAAGCAGGCGTGATCGACCCTGATGAGATCGTCATCGACATCATCACCGGGGTTTCCGGCGCGGGGCGGGCGCCCAAGGAGGCCACGCTCTACTCTGAAGTCGCCGAAGGCATTCACGCCTACAACGTCGCCAAGCACCGTCATTCGGCGGAGTTCGATCAGGAGTTCAGTCGGATTGCCGGACGGACCGTTCTGAGCAGTTTCACCCCTCATTTGGGCCCCTACAACCGCGGCGAGCTGGCGACCTGCTATGTCAAAGGCGATGCGGGTGAGATTCATGCGGCCATGTCCGCGCGCTATGCAGATGAGACGTTCCTCCATGTCCTGCCGCTAGGGGAGAGCCCGCATACCCGTCATGTCCGGGGATCCAATCTCTGCCATGTCGGTGTCGTGGCGGATCGGGTGCCGGGCCGTGCAATCCTGTTCTCGGCGCTCGACAATCTGGTGAAGGGCGCCTCTGGCCAGGCGATCCAGAACGCCAATCTGGTGCTAGGGCTGGAGGAGACCGCAGGGCTGATGCAGGCGCCGCTCTTCCCATGAGCCAAGATACCAGGCGGGTCGCATGAAGACCTGGGCCACGGGCACCGCGTGGCCGTTTCTGCGTGCAGTCTACAAGCGTTTCAGCGAGGACGAAGGGACGGTGATCGCCGGCTATATTGCCTATGCCGCGATGCTGGCGGGTATGCCGTTCCTGATCTTCACCGTCTCGGTGGCCGGGATCCTGATCGGACAGGAGCATAGCGAGGAGGCGGTCGATGTGCTCTTCAAGGCCGTGCCTGACCATGTGGCCCAGACCCTGGCCCCGGTGCTGCGGGAGGTGATCGGCGAGCGGCGCGGCGGGATTGCCACTCTGTCGCTGCTGGGCACGATCTGGGCGGCCTCGAACGGGGTCGAAGCGCTGCGCATCGGACTCGACAGGGCCTATGACGTGGTCAAGACGCGTGGGTTTATCCTGCGCCGGATCATCGCGGTGATTTTCGTCTTCGTCGGGTTCTTCACTTTCGCGGTTCTGGCGGTGCTGATCATCTTTGCTCCGCTGATCTTTCGCCTGCTGGAGCACTATCTGGGCCTGGAAGTGCCCGGGGCGGCGGATCTGGCACGCTACCTGATCGGGGCGGCGGTGCTGCTCTCGTTCTTCTGGGTGATGCATCGCATTCTGCCATCGCGCAACATGACGGGGATGCGCCTGCTGCCCGGGATCATGGCCAGCGTGTTGATCTGGGGGGTTATCGCCTCGGCTCTCTCGGTCTATCTGGCCTATGCGCCGTCTTACACGCTGACTTATGGCGCGTTGGCCGGGGTGATCGTCACGCTGCTGTTCTTTTACCTCACGGCCATCGCGATTATCTTTGGCGGGCAGGTTAATGCCGAGTTGAATTCGGAGCGCCTGGCTGCGGCAAGCCGACCTGATGACGGCGCCCCTCTGGCGGGGCAAACTGCGGCGGATCGAGGAGGAGAGGCGACATGGCGGGCATGAAGAAGAAGCGGCGCATCCAGATGCTGGTCCTGGGGGCGGTTCTGCTGACCGGTTCAGCGCTGCTGGTCTCTTTCGCGTTTCGCGATGCGATCGTGTTCTTCTTCTCGCCGACAGAACTGCTGGCCGCCGAGCATCGCCCGGACCAATTGCTGCGCGTCGGCGGCCTGGTGGTGGAAGGGTCGTGGCAGCGCGGCGAGAGCGAGACCAATATCTTCGAAGTGACCGATGGTAACGGTGTCGTCCAGGTCGCCTTTACCGGGGTGCTGCCCGATCTGTTCCGCGAGGGGCAGGGGATCGTCGCCGAAGGTTATCTGCGCGACGGGCGGTTCGAGGCCTCGGAAGTGCTGGCCAAGCATGACGAGAACTATATGCCCAAGGAAGTCGCCGATGCCCTGCGCGAGCAGGGGCATTTCCGGGCGGAGGAGGAATGACCAGCTACAGCTTCGACTGGGTCGATGCCTTCACCGACACCGCGTTTGGTGGGAACGGATGTGTCGTGGTTCATGACGCCGGCGATGTCAGCCTTGATGCGCGGATGCGGTTGGTCCGCGAAACCTCGCTGAGCGAATGCGCTTATATGGTCCCCTCCGACAAAGCCGATTTCGGCGTGCGTTATTACCTGGCGGAGCGCGAGATCCTGATGGCTGGGCATCCGACCATCGCTACGGTCACGTCCATGCTCAGCCGGGGCATGGTGGGTGCGGGCAGTTTCACGCTGGAGGTGGGCGCGGGGGTTCTGCCGATCGAAGTCGATGGGGATGGTCTGATCACGATGACCCAGGCGCAGCCGGTCTTTGGCGACACCCATGACCCCGCCGATATCGCCTCGATCTATGGGTTGTCGGCGGAGGAGATTGTCGGCACGCCGCAGACTGTCTCGACCGGCACGCCGTTTTGCATCACCGTACTGCGCGATCACGATGCGCTGCGCCGCGCGGTGATGGATGTGGATCTGCTCGAGCGGTTCCGGGCCAATGACAGCCACCCCCTGTCCGGTCTGATGGAGCCGTTTCTGGTCACGCTTCAGGGGGCGACGGCGGGTGGCGACACCTTCTCGCGCCTGCTGCTGGCGCCGCCGATGCCGGCGGAGGATCCCTTCACCGGGTCGGCCACGGGCTGCATGGCGGCCTATCTGTGGCGCCACGGTTTGATCGATAGCCCGTCTTTTGTGGCCGAGCAGGGCCACGATATGGGGCGCCCGGGGGCTGCACGGGTGGACGTGCTTGGCCCGCGTGATAGCATTACAGGTGTAAAAGTCGCGGGGACCGGTGTGGTGCTGATGAGCGGGCAGATGAGCCTCTGACATCGTCGCCGGTTGCGGTAGCAAGCCAGAGGTCCCGGATCAAGTCCGGGACAGCAAAGCGAAGAGTGGAAAGATGATCGCAGAATTGGGACATTTCGCGGTAACGCTGGCCTTTGCGGTGTCGCTTTTCCAGATGACGGTGCCCTTGGTCGGTGCGGGTAAGGGGTGGGCGGATTGGATGCATGCGGCGGCACCGGCGGCGCTGTTGCAGTTTCTGCTGACCGGACTGGCTTTTGCGGCCCTGATCCACTCCTTCGTGACATCTGATTTCTCGGTCCGGATCGTTGCGGAAAACTCGCACTCGCTGAAACCGATGATCTACAAATTCACCGGCACCTGGGGGAACCACGAGGGGTCGATGCTCCTCTGGGTGCTGATCCTGACGCTGTTCGGGGCGATGGTCGCCGCATTTGGGCGGGATCTGCCGCTGGGGCTGAAGTCGCGCGCGCTCGCCGTGCAGTCGATGGTGGCGGCGGCGTTTTTCGCCTTTATCCTGTTCACCTCCAACCCGTTCGACCGTCTGCTGCCTGCGCCGCCGGATGGTCGGGATCTGAACCCGTTGCTGCAGGATATCGGTTTGGCGATCCATCCGCCCTTCCTCTATCTCGGCTATGTCGGGCTCTCCATGGCGTTTTCCTTCGCTGTGGCTGCTTTGATCGAGGGTCGCGTGGATGCCGCATGGGCGCGCTGGGTGCGGCCCTGGACACTGCTCGCCTGGGTCTGCCTGACCATCGGCATCGCGCTCGGCTCCTACTGGGCCTATTACGAGCTTGGCTGGGGCGGCTGGTGGTTCTGGGACCCGGTCGAAAATGCGTCTTTCATGCCCTGGCTGGTGGCGGCGGCACTGCTGCACTCGGCCATCGTGGTGGAGAAACGGTCGAGCCTGAAAGTCTGGACCATCTTGCTGGCGATCCTGGCTTTTTCGCTGTCGCTGATCGGAACGTTCATCGTGCGCTCTGGTGTGCTCACCTCGGTCCATGCCTTTGCCAACGATCCGGAGCGGGGGGTGTTCATCCTCGGCATTCTCGCCATCGCGATCCTTGGATCTTTCACGCTCTTCGCATGGCGGGCACCGCAAATGCGCTCCGAAGGCGTGTTCCAGCCGATCAGCCGCGAGGGGGCGCTGATCTATAACAACCTGCTGCTGGCGGTGGCCTGCGCGGTGGTGTTCGCGGGCACGCTAGCGCCCCTGGTGCGCGAGTTTGTCGATGGCTCGAAAATCTCAGTGGGCGCGCCGTTCTTCGACCTGGCTTTCACGCCCTTCATGATCCTGCTGTTTATCGGTCTGCCAATCGGTGCGCTGATGCCGTGGAAGCGCGCCGATGCGTTGGCGGTGACCAAGCGTCTGTGGTGGGCCGCAGCGGGCGCGCTGGCCATCGGCGCGGTGGTATTTGGCCTCAATACCGGTGCCTCCATGGTCGCGCCTGTGGGTATGGCTCTGGCTGCCTGGCTGGTGCTGGGCGTGCTGGTGGAACTGGTGGAACGCAGCGGTTATCCGCGCCTGGGTGTCAGTGCTGCCCTCGGGCGCCTGGCCCGGCTGCCGCGCGCCGACTGGGGCAAGGCCGTCGCCCATGCGGGCCTGGGCTTCACGGTCATGGGCATCGCCGCCGTGACAGCGTGGGAGGCCGAGGACATCCGCCTCGCCAAACCCGGCGAAGTGATCCCGCTCAACGGTTACGAGTTCCGCTTCGACGGCGTGGTCGAGGGGCCGGGCCCGAACTATGACTATCAGCGTGCCGAGTTCACGGTGTTCTACGATGGCGAGGAGGTCGCCCGCATGTACCCGGAAAAGCGCTTCTATCCGGTCCAGCAACAGCCAACCACCGAAGCCGCCATCGACAGCGGCCTGGCCCGTGATCTCTATCTGGTTCTTGGCGACAGGCAGGTGAATGGCGAGGCATGGGCGGTGCGCGCCTATCACAAGCCGCTGGCGAACTGGATATGGCTCGGCTGTTTCATCATGTCGCTTGGCGGTCTGATCAGCCTGACCGACCGGCGCTACCGCGTCGGTGCCGCCGCCAAACGGCGCGCACCCAGTCCGGTGCCCGCCGAATGAAGCGCCTGCTGCTTGTCCTGCTGATCCTGACCGCCGGTGCCGCGGGTGCCGTGCAGCCCGACGAGATTCTCGACGATCCAGTGTTGGAGGAACGCGCCCGCGAAATTTCCAAGGAAGTGCGCTGCCTGGTCTGCCGGAACGAGAGCATCGACGACTCCAACGCCGGTCTCGCCCGCGACCTGCGGCTGCTGGTGCGAGAGCGCATAGTGGCCGGCGACAGCGATGCGGAGGTGAAGGATTTCCTGGTTGCAAGGTACGGCGAATTCGTGCTGCTGCGTCCGCCTCTGAATACGGGCAACCTGCTGCTCTGGCTTTCGGGTCCGCTGATCTTCATCGCGGGTCTGGTCGGCTCGATCGTCTTTCTGGGCCGCCGTGCCAATGCCCCGCGCATGGCCGAGGCACCGCTGAGCGCCGAGGAGCAGGCCAAAGTCGATCGCCTGCTCGGCGAATGACGTAAGACACCGGAGGCCGGGATGACCGAAATTCTGTTGCGCGAGGATGCCGACAAGATTTGCACCCTCACCCTGAACCGGCCCAAGGCTCTGAACGCCTTAAGCCGCGAGATGCTGGGCGAATTGCAGACGGCCTTCGATGCGCTGGCCGAGGATACCGCCATCCGCGCCGTGGTGATCCGGGGTTCCGGTCGTGCGTTCTGCGCCGGTCACGACCTCAAGCAGATGACCGGATGGCGCCAGGCCGAGGATGGCGGACGGTCGGCTTTCTCGGAGATGTTCGACCAATGCGCGGCGATGATGACCTCGATCCGCAGGCTGCCCCAGCCCGTGATCGCCGAAGTCCATGGCATCGCCACCGCTGCGGGCTGCCAACTGGTCGCTACATGCGACATGGCCGTGGCGGCGGAAAGCGCGCGTTTCGGGGTGAACGGCGTCAATATCGGGCTTTTCTGCTCCACCCCTATGGTTGCCCTCAGCCGCAATGTGCCGATGAAACAGGCTTTCGAGATGCTGACCACCGGCGAGATGATCGATGCCGCGCGGGCGCGCGAAATCGGCCTCGTCAACCGCGTGGTGCCCCAGGAAGGCATCACGGCCGAGGCCTGGTCGCTCGCCGAAACCGTCGCCTCCAAACTCGCCTCCGCCGTCAAGATCGGCAAGCGCGCGTTCTACGAACAGGCCGAAATGGGACTGGACGCCGCCTATACCCATACCGGCCAGGTGATCACCGAAAACATGCTACACCGCGACACGGTGGAGGGGGTGGCAGCCTTCCTGGAAAAACGTGACCCGGATTGGCCAGAGTAGCCCGCGATCGTCCCGAACACATTGCAAGACCGGCGCAAGGAGCGTATGCGCATTGATTGAAATGCACCTTTTTCATCAACCTAAAGATTAATTGGGGGAACTTCTATGCCTGCTGCTGCTCCGAAATACCTGCTCCTTGCTGTATCTACTTTCGCGATCGTCGCCTGCTCGATCAAACAGGATGTACGGCCTGTCGCAGCGAAACCCGTCGACACCCTTTGCGTCGAGACGAATAGGGATGTGGCCCAACCGGGCTTCGAGCCTGCGCTGGTCCGCCAGATTGCCGCGCGCAGTATCGCGGTACAGACGGTGGATCGGGCGAGCCGAGAAGAGTGCGCAACCGTCATGACATACACGGCGAATTGGCGCTGGGATCTCGCGCTCTATTTGTATTATGCCGAGTTGATCGTGACCGACGACAGCGGCGAGATCGGGCGCGCTGTCTATGACGCGAAGCAGGGTGGCCTCAACTTCGGGAAGTTTGGTCGAACCGAGGACAAGATCCAGTCCTTGGTCACTCAGTTGTTCCCCTGAGCACCCCGCCCGGTCGGTGAACACGGAAAACGACATATCCGGACCCTGGCCGCGTGTGGGTGGGTGGGCAAAGACTGACCCCAAAACCTCGCCTGCGGGTGCATGGGAGCACGCGGCCAGGGGGGTTAGGCAAGGTCCTTGATCATCAGGATCCAATCCTTGCCATCGGTTTCCCAGTCTTCGCGGATGATCGCGCGCGTCGCCACGTCGCGGTATCCCTGGCTGGCATAGAGGTCACGCGCGCCCGTATTCGTATCATGCACGATCAGGCTCAGTTTCGGACGGCCCAGATCGCGGCAGATCTGTTCTGCCAAACCCAGCAAGGCCGTGCCATGGCCTTTGCCGCGTTGGTCGGGCAGGGCGGCGAGGACATTGACGTACCAGCTGTCCAGCGCCTGGTTTTCCAATGCCTGCAGGGGTTGAATAACTGGGCTCAGCTCCTCGACCGGTTCTGCGCTGTCGATCTCGTAACCGGTGAGCGCCGCGACAGGCCCATCGCCGTGATCGATCACCACGATTTTGCCCTCCGCCGCGCGCTCGCGTTGACGGGCGATGCCCAGTGCCCATGGATCTTCGCCGGGCGCGGCGGATTTGCTCCAGAAGTAATAGGCCAGCCCCTCACCTGCCGCATTTACCAGTTCGGCAAGCACAGGGCCATCTTCCGGCGCCGCGAGGCGAAAGGGGGGCGCGAGCGGGATCATCTGTCCGGTCCATTCCGATCCGTGAAGCGGCTCTCCGGAATAACCGCGATTGCTGTCAATTCCACCAGAAGGTCCGGCGCCCACAGGCCTGCCACGCGCACGCCCGTAGCGGTTGGCCCCGTTGCCTTTTCCAGCATTTCGGCCCTGGCTTCGGTTATCGCCGCCTTGTCCTCGTCGCGCACGAAATAGGTCGTGAGCGAGACGATATCGCCCAGATCTCCCCCGAGCGCTCCGAGGACCGCCTGGATGTTTTCCAGGGCTGCGCGGGTCTGGGCCCCCGCATCGTCTCCGCCGATCAGGTTCATGTCCCTGTCCCACGCGACCTGTCCCGTCACGTGAACGCGGCGCCCGGCAGGCTCGACGACGCCCTGGTTCATCGGAAACCCGGTGTCTCCCCACATTTCCGGCGGGTTGACATTAATCCGGTCTGTCATCAGAGGGTTTTCGCCATCGCCACGGCAGTGTCCGACATGCGGTTCGAGAAGCCCCATTCATTGTCGTACCAGGTCAGGATCGAGCAGAGCGTGCCCTCGATCACTTTGGTCTGATCGCAATGGAAGACGCTGGAACGCGGGTCGTGGTTGAAATCCATCGAAACCAGCTTTTCATCGGTGTAGCCGAGGATGCCCTTCAGCGGCCCGTCTGCGGCCTTGCGGATGGCGTCGTTGATCTCTTCGGTTGTGGTATCGCGTTTGGCGACGAATTTCAGGTCCACGACCGAGACATTGGGCGTGGGCACACGGATCGCGAAGCCGTCCAGCTTGCCGTTCAGGTCTGGCAGCACGAGGCCCACGGCCTTGGCCGCCCCGGTGGAGGTCGGGATCATGCTCATCGCCGCCGCCCGGCCGCGGTAGAGATCCTTGTGCATCACGTCCAGCGTCGGCTGATCGCCGGTATAGGAATGGATGGTGGTCATCACCCCGCGCTCGATCCCGATGGCTTCATGCAGAACATGAGCAACCGGCGACAAGCAATTGGTTGTACAGGAGGCATTCGATACCACAGTGTCGCTGGCGTCCAGCATGTCGTGGTTCACGCCATAGACGATGGTCTTGTCCGCACCGCCCGCGGGCGCCGAGACCAGCACCTTTTTCGAGCCGTTTTGCAGGTGGGCGCTGGCCTTTTCCTTGTCGGCGAAGATGCCGGTGCATTCCATCGCAATGTCCACATCGCCCCAGGGCAGCTCGGCTGGGTTGCGGATCGCGGTCACCCGGATCGGGCCCGTGCCGACGTCGATCGTGTCGCCATCGACCTTTACCTCGCCGGGGAAACGACCATGAACCGAGTCGTAGCGCATCAGGTGGGCATTGGTTTCGACCGGACCTAAGTCATTGATTGCAATAACTTTAATATCGGTACGGCCCGACTCGACGATGGCGCGCAGAATGTTGCGCCCGATGCGTCCGAACCCGTTGATGGCGACGTTGACGGCCATGTGTACTCTCCTCGCTAAGACGAAAACCGGGCGGAGTGCCCTTGCGCGGGGATTTATCGCCCGCGCCGCCAAAGATCAATCCGATTTGCCCGAAACCGGCTATGCGCCGGCTGAAACCCGGGCATTGCAGAGATATCGCGGAAACTTTTTTGCGGGCTGTGAGGAAAATCACATCTTAGCAACGTGCTGATCCGTCTGGCGAATTTGTGCGTTGTGAGGATCGTCACACTCTAAAGTATTGATAATAATAACAAAAATACACTTGGCGTCTTGTCGAAAATCCCCCCGCAGCCTATATTTTAGGAGGCGACAGCGGGTGTCCGGCGTGTTTTGGCCAAGCGCATCCGTCCGGAGATGTCGCCCACAGGCCGGTCCGCTGAGGGCTGGTCGATGTGGGTGACAAATGGGTCGGGGCATCCCCCGTCTCGACCCGCGGCGGATGGGAGAGGCGACCCGTCCGTCGCACCCATTTTCCACTATTCCCAAGCTCTGACAGAGCAGCCGTTTCCGCGCCGGTTACCGGCGCGACACATCACGACCCCCGACGCGACATGCGGCGCGATTCATTTCGCGACAAACGCGACAGATTTGTCCGTTAACTCGGATCTATGTCGATTTGCGCGAGGTGCCGTCGTGCCTCGCACGCTCAGACAGGCAGGCGCCCGTGCAGCATCAGAAGCCCCATGGCGGCCACCGTGGGTCCATCGACCAGTCGGCCATCGCGGATCATCCCCAGCATCTCGTCCAGCGGCATGGCGCACGAGATCATGTCCTGCTCCTCCGCCTCGCGTGCGGGCTCTCCGGCGGTCAGATCGTTGGCCAGGAACAGCTCGAAGGCATGGCTGCTGTAGCCATAGGCGGGATGCAGACGGCCGATGCGTTCCATGCGCCCCGCGCTCACCCCAGTCTCTTCGCGCAGCTCGCGATGGGCGATCTGCTCCAGCGTCAGGTCGGTGGGTCCCTGAACGCCGCCCATGGGCAGTTCCCACACCCGGCGCCCGATGGGATAGCGGAACTGCTCGACCATGTGGATATGACCGTCCTGGATGGCGGCGACAACGGCGAAATCCGCCTTGTCGACCACGCCGTAGGTGCCGGTCGAGCCGTCGCGGCGGCGGATCCTGTCTTCGCGCACACGCATCCACTTGCTTTCGAACACCGTGGCGCTGGAGAGGGTTTCGATATCCGGGTCGCTGGTCATGTCGGCTCCGCTGGTTGGGTGGTTCTGATTACGCGGTCCTTGCCGGGCGCGCCAGCGATGGGACCGGCACCGTTCACAATTCACGAATTGATCAGCCTTATTGCGTTGCCCCGGCGTATGCGCGGCCTATGCTAAACACCGGCAGCGCATGGCCAATATTGGCCATCTTAGTCTCGATTTACAGGCTGACAGACGGTGCTGTATCGAAAGGGAGAGAGATGAAGAACATGCAAAAGCTGGTCGCGATGACGGCGTCGCTGATGGTGACGGGCGGCGCGGCCTTTGCCGCGGGCGAGGTGTCCGATCAGACGGTTGCCGATCAGCGCGCGGCCTTGGCCGAGAGCACCGCGGGCGCGGGGTTCGGACCCCAGGCGCCGCGCGATATCGATGCCATCGAAGGAACCAATCTGCGCAGCTTCGAGGCGGCGCCGAGCCATACGGCGATGAACCTCTGCAATATCCACTTCCATGAGAGCGCCGAGCATCGCGGCGGCGAGTTCACGACCTATCGCGGCAATGGCGACGGCAAGGGGGCGGGCACCGGCTTTGTCTATTCCGGCACGCTGAGCGAGGCGGAACTCGCGCCGCTGGGCCGCAAGGTGGGCGAGGGCAAATACGGTGATCTGGCGCCGGGCGACACGATTGAGGTGCATTACGTCCACACCACAGCGCAGGTCACGCCTGGTCCGACACTTGGGGCCTGCCTGAGCGAGGCGATCATCAACCCGCAGCTTCGGGTGGAAACCCAGGTCTTCGTGCTGGTGAATGACGAGAGCGCGCGGGACTTTGTCGAACTGACCGAACATCAGGTGGTGGGTGGTCTGCATCAGGCGGTGAACATCCCCACCGATACCGGCGTCCCGGTGCAATATGCGGGCTCGACCACCGGGCCGAGCTATAACGAGAAAGGCTCTCCCCTGCAGGTGTCGTGGAGCGTGCGGCCCCGCGTGGCCAAGGTTTCGATCCAGTCGGTGGAGGCCTGGCTGAGCGACAATGTCTTTGAAGAGCAATGGGCCCATGGAGTGCGCAACCTGGTCAAGAACCCTGATCTGCTGGCGCCGATCGAGTTCTGAACCAAGAATTGGGGCCGCCGGTTGTCCCGGCGGTCCTGGGTCAGAGCATGGCTTTGACCTTGGCGGCGACGGCCTCGCCCGTGATGCCGAAATGCTTGAAGAGCTCGCCCGCGGGGGCGGAGGCGCCAAAGCCGTGCATGCCCACGAATTCGCCCTTCTCGCGCTTGCCCCGCTCGCCATAGAGCCAGCGGTCCCAGCCGAAGCGCACGGCGGCCTCGACCGCCACGCGGACCGGGCCTGCGGGCAGGACGCGCTTGCGATAGGCCTCGGGCTGCTCCTCGAACAGCTCCCAGCAGGGCATGGAGACGACGCGGGTGCCGATGCCGTCTGCCTCCAGCAAGGCCTTGGCCTCCATCGCGATCGAAACCTCCGAGCCGGTGGCCATCAGGATCGCGCGGCGCTTGTTTTCGGCATCGGCCAGGATATAGCCGCCCTGGGCGGTGAGGTTCTTGTTGGTATGCTTGTCGCGCAGGGTGGGGATGCCCTGGCGGGTTAGCGCCAGCACGGAGGGGCCGTTGGCCTGCAGGGCCAGCTCCCACGCCTCCGCCGTTTCCACCCCGTCCGCCGGGCGGAAGACCGCCAGATCGGGGGTCGCACGCAGCATCGCCAGATGTTCCACCGGCTGGTGGGTCGGGCCGTCCTCACCCAGGCCGATGCTGTCATGGGTCATCACATAGACGACCCGTTGTTTCATCAGCGCGGAGAGGCGCATCGCCGCGCGGGCATAATCGGTGAAGACCATGAAGGTCCCGCCATAGGGTTGCACCCCGCCATGGAGCGCCATGCCGTTCATGGCCGCCGCCATGCCATGTTCGCGGATGCCGTAATAGACATAGCGGCCCTTGCGGTTTTCGATGTCGAAGACGCCCATATCCGGGGTCAACGTGTTGTTCGAGCCGGTGAGGTCCGCCGATCCGCCCATCGTTTCGGGCATCACCGGGTTCACCGCCTTCAGCACCTGTTCCGAGGCCGCGCGGGTGGCCAGTTTCGGGGCGTTCTCGACAAACGCCTTCTTGGCGCCGCGGATGGCGGACGCGAGGCGTTTCGGGGCGTCGCCGGCCATGACGCGGGCAAATTCCACCTGTTTGGTGGCGCTGAGCGCGCTCAGCGCCGCGCCCCATTCGGTGTGGGCGTCGCGACCGCGCTCGGCCGTCTTCTCCCAATCCGCCTTGATCTGGGCGGGGATGTCGAAGGGCGCGTCGGTCCAGCCATAGGCCGCGCGGGCGCCTGCGATCTCGTCATCGCCAGTAATCGCGCCGTGGGCCTTGGAAGTATCCTGCTGGGTCGGAGCGCCGAAGCCGATATGGGTCTTGCAGGCGATCATCACAGGGGATTTCTGGGTCACCGCCCAATCCAGCGCTGCCTCGATTTCGGCTGTATCATGCCCGTCGATGGCCTTCGTGACCCAGCCGCTCGCCTCGAAGCGCGCCACCTGGTCGGTGCGGTCTGAGAGGTCGACCTTGCCGTCGATGGAAATCCCGTTGTCGTCCCAGAGGACGATCAGGTTCGAAAGCTGCTGGCGCCCGGCGAGCGTGATCGCCTCTTGGCTGACACCCTCCATCAGACAGCCATCCCCGGCGATGACCCAGGTCTTGTGGTTGACGACTTTCTTGCCGAAACGGGCGCGGAGGTTCTCCTCGGCCATCGCCATGCCAACGGCTGTCGCGATGCCCTGGCCGAGCGGCCCGGTGGTGGTCTCGATCCCATCCGCATGGCCGAATTCCGGGTGGCCCGCCGTGGCGGCGCCCAATTGGCGGAAGTTGCGGATCTCGCTGATCGGCATCGAGGCGTAGCCGGTCAGGTGCAGCAGGCCATAGAGCAGCATCGAGCCATGGCCCGCGCTGAGCACAAAGCGGTCGCGGTCGGGCCAATGCGGTTCGTCCGGGTTGAAGCGCAGATGTTTGTCGAACAGCACGGTCGCCACATCGGCCATGCCCATCGGCATGCCGGAATGCCCGGAATTGGCGGCTTTCACCGCGTCCAGTGCCAGCACACGCAGCGCATTGGCCATGGCAAACCGGCGCGGGTCGGCCGCTTTCATCTGTTCGATATCCACTCTGATGTCCTCTTGGAGCGCTTCCTGTCTGGGCCGGACAATGCGCAGGGCAGGGTGAGGCGGTCAAGAGCGGCCCGGCCAGAAATCGCGCCGATTTCGCGGTTCTGCCCGACAAGCCCGCATAGCGCCGGTTTTTTTGGCATACTCTGGCCACCGGATTGATTCGCGTCCGCCGTGGCCCTGGGGGAACAGGGGGCGGACGGATCGAACCGGACCAAAAACAAAACGAAAATGAGGAGGCGAGCATGAGCAAAATCGAGACAGCATTCGCCCGGTTGGACAGAGCGCTGGACGCGTTGCAGAACCGGATGGAGAGCCTGGAGGAGAAGCGCACCGAGGAGGCGGATTTCACCAGCGAGCGCGATGCGCTCACGGCGAAGATCAACCGTCTGGAGGCACGCTCTCACGAAGAGGCGCAGTTGCGTGGCGAGGCCGCCGACGCAGTGCGCGCGGCACTGATGGATTTGCGGGCGATGGCGGGCCAGGCCGGTCTGGCCGGTTCGGCCTGAAGGCCCCAAGGAGGATTTTATGGCTGAGGTGAATGTATCGATCGGGGGGCGGCGCTATCGCCTGGGCTGCGCGGATGGCGAGGAGGCCGGTGTCGCCGCCTATGCCGAGCGGATGGACCAGATCGCCAACGATATCCAGTCGAACCTGTCGCAACCGGTGCCCGAGGGGCGTCTGATGGTGATGGTCGGCCTGACGCTGGCCGACGAGATGACCGAGATGCACCGCAAAATGCGCGCGCTGGAGCGTCAGACCGCCGATGCGCGCCAGCTTGCCGATACCCGTTCGGCCCCCTCGGACATGTTCAACGCCGAGGTCGAGGCGGACATGGCGGCGCGCATCGACGCCATTGCTGCGCGGATCGAGACGCTCACCGAAAAGATGGTCTGAGAGACAGTCTGACCGGGCGTGTCCGGTCAGACCAGAACTGGCGCCGGTAGGGGTCAGAGGACGAAGTCATCCGCCCCCAGATCGACGATCCCGGTCAGCTCGATCTCGAAATCCGTGCGGGAGTCGCCGTCGGTGTCGGCCTGGATGACCGTGATTTCCAGCGCTTGCGCCTTGAAGTAGCGCAGCTCTCCCGCATTGCCCGAGAATGCGGCGGTGCCGACGAAGTCGAAGAGCTGATTGCCCCCCACGCCGCGATCCGCGTCCAGGCGGCTGATCTCGATCCGGTCCTGATCCGCGTCGAAATCGGTGATCACGTCGCGCCGGGTCGTGCCGGTGCGCGAGTCGGAGAGACCGAAATAGATGAATCTGTCCGCCCCGATGCCCCCGGTCATGACATCGCGTCCGCCGTTGCCATAGAGGATATCCGTGCCGACCTCGCCCAGCAGGGTGTCGTCGCCGCCCAGGCCGAACAGGCGGTCAGAGGCCCGGCCCCCTGCCACCACATTCGCATCGTCGTTGCCCCGCAGGGCATCGTTGAAGCGGCTGCCGGTCAGGTTCTCGATCCCGGTGAATGTGTCGCCCACCGCCTCGCCGAAGGTCACGGTGGTGCCGCGCAGATCGGCCTGTACGCGGGTGGCGGCGTTTTCGTAGCTGGCGGTGTCGATCCCGTCGCCGCCTTCGAGCGCATCGGCGCCTTCACCGCCACGCAGGGTGTCATCGCCCAGGTCGCCGCGCAGGGTGTCGTCGCCGCCCCCGCCATCGATGGTGTCGTCCCCATCGGCGCCGTCCAGCATGTTCGCGTCGTCATCGCCGACGATCACGTCCGAGCCCAGGGTCCCGATCACGTTCTCGATGCTGATAATCCGTTCCGTGCCGCCGCCGTCGAAGAAGGTGACCAGGTCCTCGGCCAGCAGGATCTCGACCGCGAAGCTGGTATGGGTCAGGCTGGCGGTGTCGTTCCCCTCGCCACCGTCGATGGTGTCGAAGCCCAGATCGCCTCTGATGAAATCGTCACCGTCGCCACCGAGGATCTCGTCCGCGCCTTCACCGCCGAAGATCGTGTCGTTGCCGGCGTCGCCGTGCAATTCGTCGTTTTCGCTGCCACCGAAGACAAAATCATTGCCAGTGCCGCCGAATATCAAGTCTACGGACTGCTCGCCCAGGATACTGTCGTCATCGGCATCGCCGTAAAGCGTATCGCTGCTGAGGCCGCCATCGATCGAGTCGTTGCCATCGCCGCCGAAGAACAGATCCCGCCCGACACCGCCGATCATGGTGTCGTTACCACCCTCACCGATGGCGCCGTCATTGCCGTCATTGCCATCTATGAAATCGTCACCCTCGCCACCGATCAGGGCGTCGTTTCCGAACCCGCCGAACAGCGTGTCGTTCCCGAGCCCGCCGACGAGACTGTCGTTGCTCGAGCCGCCGAAGAGTTCGTCCGCGCCCTCGCCGCCATCCAGGCTGTCAGCGCTCGCGCCGCCGCCGAGCGTGTCGTCTCCCAGGCCGCCAAAGATCGTGTCGAGGCCCAGTTCGCCGAACAGCGTGTCGTTGCCGTCATCGCCGTTGATCTCGTCATTTCCAATACCGCCGGCGATACGATCGTTGTCGTCGCCGCCGAAGATCTCGTCGTTCCCGTCCTCACCCAAGAGCGAGTCGTCCCCTCCGCCACCGAAGATCTGATCGGCCTCCGCCGAACCCATGAGTGTGTCCGCCGAACCGTCGCCATTGAAAACTGCCATGAAATCGCTCCACAAATAACACGGCCACCCCAGCCGTAGACGCTAATGGGTTAATCAAGCGCCATTTGTATTAAACTTTGACCGAATGGGAAATCACAAGTTTCGGCCGTCTGACAGGCTGGTTTGGAGATGAGGGAAGGACGAGGATGAGCCTGCTTCTGGATGTGCGCCAGCCCGATTGGATGGAGGAAGCCGATCTGGCGGCCCTGCTGGCGCCGGACCTGCCCGGTGTGCGGATCCGCGTTGGGATCGAGGACGGTCCGCTGGAGGATGTGACCATGATGGCGGTGGTCACGCTGCATCCGGGTGCGATCGGGGCGCTGCCCAATCTGCGCCTGGTGCAGAAGCTGGGCGTAGGGGTCGAGGGTATTCTGCGCGATCCGGATCTGAGGCCGGATATTCGCGTGGCTCGGCTGGCGCCGGATGCCTCGAGCGGGGAGATCGCCGCGTATTTCCTGGCGCATGTGCTGGGTCATCAGTGCAATATGGCAGCGTTTCGCGGTGCCCAGGCCGAGGCGCAGTGGGCGCCACTGGCGCCGCGCGAGAGCGCGAAGACCGTGGTGGGCGTGCTGGGGCTGGGAAATATCGGCGCCCGCACGGCACGGAGTTTTGCCGCGCTGGGCTTTCGCGTCGTGGGCTGGAGCCGGTCGCCCAAGCAAATGGAGGGCGTGACGTCGGTTTCCGGGCCGGACGGGCTGGTGGAGGTGCTCTCCACCGCCGATTATGTGGCCTGCATTCTGCCCTCGACGGCCGAGACGCGCGGGCTTCTGGGCGCCGGGATGCTGCGCCGGATGAAGCCCGGTGGCGTGCTGCTGAATGCCGGGCGCGGCGATCTGATCGATGAGGAGGCGCTGATCGCGGCGCTGGATGCGGGGCATCTGGCCCATGCGGTTCTGGATGTCTTTCGCCGCGAACCTTTGCCCCGGGATCATCCGTTCTGGCGCCATCCCCGTGTCACCGTCACCCCGCATTCGTCGGGCTGGCATCTGGGCGAGGCACTGGGCGATGTGGCCGAGAATTACCGCCGCCTGATGGCCGGGCAGCCGCTGCTGCGCGAGATCGACCGGGTCACCGGCTACTGAGGCGCATGGGGGCTTTGCAGAATGCCGCGCCGCGCCCTATATTCGCCTCAGGCGGGTGCTGTCTTTCTCGTGTAGCGGACATTTCCTGGTGGCCTATTTTTTCTCGCGGGAGCTGGCTCTGCGTTCGCTCGTGGGCTTATGCATCTGGCGCCCACCTGGTTATCCAGGCTCGCGAGGATCTGAAACCGCCACGGTCACGACGGGCCCGCCGCCTTCCTCCCTCTAGCCAAACGGAATGCGCTGGCGCGCATGCGCCTTTCTCTGGCCGCTGCGCGGCGCCGCCGGTGGCGGGTGCCGCGATCGGGGATTGCCGTTTTCGAGGGTGGCGGATAGGCAGGGCGGCATGAGCGATGCCCTGTCAGACCGGAAGGCGGCTTTGCGCAAGGCGGCATTTGCCCGGCGCAAGACCGCCCATGCGGCGACGCCGGATGCCGGGCAGAGGGCGGCGGAGCATCTGCTGGCCTCGCGGTTCCTGACCGGTGCCGCTGTCGTGTCGGCCTATTGCCCGATCCGGACCGAGATCGATCCGATGCCGCTGATGCGCCGCCTGAGCGCGGCGGGACACCGGATCTGCGTGCCAGTCATCCAGGGCGAGGGGCTGGCCCTGCAATTCCGCGAATGGCATCCCGATGTGGCGATGGAGGAGGGGCCGTTCGGCGCCGCCGTGCCGGTCGGGACCGACTGGCTGGCGCCGGATCTGGTGATCGCGCCCCTGGTGGCCTTTGACCGGGAGGGCGGCAGGCTCGGCTATGGCGGCGGGTTCTATGACCGCTCGCTGGAGGAGATGCGCCGGGTCAAGCCGACGCTCGCCATCGGCTATGCATTTGCCGCGCAGGAGGTGCCCGACTTGCCGCGTGAGCCGACGGATCAGCCGCTGGATGCAATCGTAACCGAGGAGGGCATGATCCCGGTGCGCAGCCCGGCCTCCGATCCCCCTGCGTGACGAGGAGTGAGCCATGAAAATCGCCTCCACCCGTGTGAGAGCCGTCAAGGTGCCGATGGCGGAGCCGCATCGCACGGCCTCCGGCGTTATCGAGAACTCGCCGCTGGTGCTGGTGGAGGTGACGACCGATGACGGCGTTACCGGCCAGGCGATCCTGTTTGCCTATGCCGAGCTGGCGCTGGTGCCGCTGGCCGGGCTGACGCGCAATCTGGCGGCGCTGATCGAGGGGGAGGATTTGGCGCCGACCTCGCTGACCGACGGTTTGCTGGCGCGGCTGCGGCTACTGGGCGGGCAGGGATTGGCTGCGATGGCGGTCGCCGGGCTGGACATGGCGATGTGGGACGCCCTCGCGCGCGCCAGAGATCTGCCGCTTTACGCGTTGCTGGGGGCGAGGCCCAAGTCGATCCATCCCTATGGCGCCATAGGTTATGACGGCGAAGCGGGGTCGGCCAAAGTGGCGGAGGCGTTGATCGCGAAGGGGTTTCGCGGTGTGAAGGCCAAGATCGGCTATCCGACCGTGGCGGAGGATCTGGCGGTCCTGCGAGCGATCCGCCGCGCCATCGGACCGGAGCCCGCCATGATGGTGGATTACAACCAGTCGCTGGACCAGGCCGAGGCCGCGCGGCGGATCGCGGCCCTGGCGGGGGAGGGCCTGACCTGGATCGAGGAGCCGGTGCTGGCGCATGATTTCCCCGGCCTTGCGGCCCTGGGAGGGCACGGTGTCGCCTTGCAGGCGGGCGAGAACTGGTGGGGTCCGCCGGAGTTTCATCTGGCCGCGGAGGCCGGGGCCGCCGATTTGTGGATGCCGGATGTCATGAAATGCCATGGCATCACCGGGTGGATGCGGGTGGCGGGGCTGGCGGCGACACGGGGCATTCCGCTCTCGAACCATCTGTGGTCCGAACTGTCGGCGCAGATGATGTGCGCGGCCCCAACCGCCGGCTGGCTGGAATACTGCGACTGGTGGAACCCGATCCTGGCGGAGCCGATGCGGATGCGCGACGGCACCGTGGATTTCGAGGACGTCACGGGCACCGGGATGGCTTTCGACGAAGCGGCGGTCGAAACATTCGTGATCTGACCGCAGCCCTGGCACGCTTGCCATCCGCCGTGCCGCGGTGCAGAGTGCGCGCGCTTTTTCAGGGGGTGTGAGGCGATGGCAATTTCCGAGGTGTTGCTGGGCGATCTGGACGGTCGCAACGGCTTTCTGCTGACCGGGGTCGCGGGCGACGACGCGGCTGGCGGGGCGCTGTCCTTTCTGGGCGATATCAATGGCGACGGGGTGTCGGACCTGGCGGTCGCGGCCTATCGCGCGGATGTCGGCATGGATGTCGAGGCGGGAGAGGTTTATGTCCTGTTCGGCGATCCGGAGGGGTTCGGCGCGACCGTCTCGCTGGGCGATCTGGACGGTACCGACGGGTTCGCGATGCAGGGCGAGGGGACCTACTCGCGCACCGGCTACGCGATCTCGCGCGCCGGGGATTTCAACGGCGACGGGTTCGACGACCTGATCATCGGGTCGCAGGATCAGGACGAGGTTTACATCGTCTTCGGCAGCGATCAGCCATTCGGGGCCGGTCTGGAATTGACCGCGCTGGACGGCAGCGATGGCGTGGCGCTGGCGGGACCGGCCGGGTTCGGCAACTCGGACACCACGGTGTCTCGGATCGGCGATTTCAACGATGACGGCATCGACGATGTGATCGTGGGCGCGCAGTCGACATTCGGGCCCAATGGGCTGTTGTCGGGCGAGGCCTATGTCGTCTTCGGCTCGGATCAGCCATTTGGGGCGTCGATCGATCTGGATGCGCTGGACGGGACCGATGGCTTTGCGATCCCGGGGATCGGCAGCACCGACTTCAACGGGACCGCGGTGGCCGGGGGCGGTGACCTGAACGCTGACGGGGTGGCGGATCTGGTCACCTCCGCCATCTTCGCGGATCCGGATGGACGGAACTCGGCGGGGGAGATCTATGTTCTCTTCGGCACCGATGCGGCCTTTGGGGCGAGCGTCGATCTGACCGCGCTGGACGGCACCAACGGGTTCACTGTCATCGGCGAGCAAGCGGATGACCGCGCCGGGCTGTCGCTGGCCATCGACGGCGACATCAACGGCGACGGGATCGATGACCTGATCATCGGCGCGCCGCTGCTGGAGCGCGGCGGGAACGATGCGATTGGCGCGACCTATGTGGTCTTCGGCTCCTCCACCGGGTTCGATGCGGTGGTGGATCTGGGCGATCTGGATGGCACCAACGGCTTTCGACTGGACGGCGTCGCGGCGGGCGATCAGACCGGGCGCGCAATCGATATCGCCGGTGACGTGAACGGGGATGGCATCGACGATCTGATCATCGGGGCGGAGGAGGCGACGCCGAACGGCGTGGGCTCGGGCCGGGCCTATCTTGTCTTCGGCACGGATCAGGGGTTCCAGGCCAGTGTCGATCTGGGCGCGCTGGACGGCAGCGACGGGTTCACCATCGATGGCCTCGCGGCGGGCGACTATGCCGGTGTCGCGGTCGGCGGCGCGGGCGATCTCAACGGCGACGGCCTGGACGACCTCGCTGTCGGTGCAAAGGGCGAGAGCACCGCGGGCGCGGATGCGGGCGGCACCTATATCATCTATGGCTTCCGCCAGCAGACCGGGACCGGGCAGGGCGAGACCCTGACCGGCGAGGCCGCCATCGACGTGCTGGAGGGCCTCAGCGGCAACGATGTGCTGATCGGCCTGGGCGGCGATGACACGCTGCTGGGCGGGGGAGGCGACGACACGCTGATCGGGGGCGCCGGGCGCGACCATTTCGATGGCAGTGCCGGATCGGACACGGTGAGCTATGAGGGCTCCGCCATTCGCAACCAGGCCGATATCCAGGGCCTGAATGCCGGGATCGGCGATGCGGAGGGGGACACGTTCGACCGGGTCGAGAACCTGGCGGGCGGCACCTTCATCGATGTGCTTTTCGGCGATCAGCGCGACAACATCGTCTCTGGCAACCAGGGATCCGACCGGGTCCAGGGGCGCGCGGGCGACGACACGCTGGATGGCGGTGTCGGTTTCGACAAGCTCTACGGCAATGCGGGCGCGGATGTGATGACCGGCGGCGGCGGGAACGACCGCTTTATCTACTTCCAGTTCTCCGACAGCCGGGTCGGGGTCGGCAATCGCGATGTGATCACCGATTTCAACGCGGGCGACCGGATCGAACTGAGCCGTCTGGACGCCGACGAAACGCAGAACTTCAACCAGGCGTTCGACTTCATCGGCACGGCGCAGTTCACGGCCGCGGGGCAGTTGCGCTTCTTCCAGTCCGTCGGGCAGGACCGCACCATCCTGCTCGCTGACAGCGACGGCGACGGAGCCGCCGATTTCCAGATCGAGCTGAGCGGTCTGGTGGATCTGGAGGCCGGCGACTTCGTACTCTAGCCCGGCGCCGGGGATTTTACGGGCTTTGGGCTTGCAATTCGGCGCGGGATGCGCATTTTATGTTGCGACGCAGCAAAGCAGGGGCGCCAGACCCAACGCCGCGTTTGGGAGGAGGTTTCCGGTTTAGGAGGTCTTCCATGAATACGGACTGCATCGCAGCCGATGCCGATACCCGAACTCCCGCGGCCCATGCGCCCGCCCCGGAACTGGTGGAGCGGTTGCGCACCTCGCTGACCGCGTTGCGCAGTTCGGCGGAGCTGCTGCGCGATCATCCTCAGATGGCAGAGGACGACCGCACCCAGTTCGTCGAGATCGTCCTGGCCGAGGAGCGCCGGCTGGAAAAGCTGCTCGCGTCGACCTTCGAGGGCTGACGCGCCAGCCGGTTGCAGGTCAGCTTCCGTTCAGCGACCAGTCATAGGCGTAGTCATCCACCTTGCTGCGCCCGTCCAGGGCCGCTTTCGCATCGCCCGTCGCATATTTCGAAAGGCGCTGGATGACAGCCGCCTCGTTCGCCCCAAAATCCTCGCGGAACCAATTGTAGATGCTGCTGAGCACCAACTGCCCGTTCACCAGCCGCACGCCGCGCGGATCGTTGACATAGGACCGCTCGGCCTCGGCCAGCGTCTTGTCCAGGGTCGCCCCGCGATAGGCCTTCTTGCCCAGATCGGGACAGCTCAGCGCGGCGCAGTTCAGCGCGTAGTGGATGCGCGGCTCGTTGAAGACCGGGCGCACGATGCCATGTTCGATGTCGTTGAGGCTCAACTCGCGCCCCTTTACGGTCACCAGCTTCTTGTCCCAGGGGCCGACGGCGAACAGACCCTCGCCCAGGTCGCGGATCGATTCGACAGGCCGGTTGGCGAGGATCAGCGCCACCGTCTGCGCGTTATAGAGGTTGATCCAATAGGCGAGTTGCTCCGCCCGGTTCAGGGCCACGGGATCGACAGCCTGGAGCGTCGCGATATAGGCATCCACCGCCGCCACATCTGCCGCCGTCACCTTGCCATAGGCGACGCGGTTGATCCCGTCCGCACCCTCGCTCAGATACTGCGCTAGGAAACTGTCCCAGGCGCTGTGATCCACGGTCTGGGTCGAACCTGCGCTGTGCTCGGTCCAGATCTGGTGTTCCAATTCCGAGTCCGGCGCGAAAAGACGCTCCAAACTGGCGGCTGCGGGGCTTGCGGCGATGACGAACATCAGGGCGGAGATCAGAAAGCGGCGTATCACGGTGCGGAATCCTGTTGGCTGATCGGGTCTGATAGAGAGATAGGGCGCGGCGGCGCATTCGCATCTCACACCTGCACACTGGGTTGTGAGAGGCGTGGCTTTTCCCGTATAGAGCGGCAAGATCGACCGGTTGGGGATCCGCGGGGTATATCGGCGCGGCATCGCCCCAGGATACCGCCGATCCGCCGCATCCAGTCGCCGGATCGGAACCGGATCGCGTATGATGGCGTAATAGCATTGGTCCAAGAGGGGCTCGAACGGGGCCCAAAGGGACCCGGAGTGGTTTGAAGACGGACGATGGCGAAAGATCCACTGCATAGATTTTCGGTCGCGCCCATGATGGATTGGACCGACCGCCATTGCCGGATGTTCCATCGGCAATTCTCGGCTCATGCATTGCTTTATACCGAGATGCTGACCGCCTCCGGCGTTGTGCTGGGAGATGCGGACTGGCTCTATGCGCATGATGCGGCGGAGCATCCGGTGGCGCTGCAATTGGGCGGGTCCGCCCCTGACATGCTGGCCGAAGCGGTGCGCCGGGCGCTGCCGTTTGGGTTCGTCGAGATCAACCTGAATGTCGGCTGTCCGTCGGATCGGGTGCAATCGGGGGCGTTTGGTGCCTGCCTGATGCGCGAGCCCGATCTGGTGGGCGATTGCGTGGCGGCGATGATCGATGCCGCGGGGGTCGACGGCCCGCAGATCACCGTCAAATGCCGCATCGGTGTGGACGATCAGATCCCGGCGCAGGTTCTGCCCGATTTCGTCGATCGGGTGGCGGCGCGGGGCGTGCGCCATTTCGCGATCCACGCCCGGATGGCCTGGCTGGAGGGGCTGAGCCCCAAGGAGAACCGCACCATCCCGCCCTTGGACTACGACCTGGTGCGCCGGGTCCGGGCCGAGCGACCGCATCTGAGCATCGCCCTCAACGGTGGCATCGCAACGGCGGAGGACGCGGCGCGCCATATGGCCGAGTTCGACGGTGTGATGATCGGGCGCGCGGCCTATCACGACCCGGCGGGGATCCTGGGCCCGGCGGATGCGCTGATCACCGGGCGCGAGATCGCCCCCGTGGCGGCGGAGGACGCGGTGCGCGCGATGTATCCCTATATCGAGGCGCAGCTTACGCGTGGCACCAGGCTGGGCCAGATCACCCGGCATATGCTGGGGGCCTTCAATGGGCGCCCCGGCGCGCGGGCCTGGCGGCGTGTGCTGTCCGATGGTGCGCATAAACCCGGCGCCGGGATCGACTTGATCGAGCGGGCGCTGCTCTCGGTCTCGCCCGCAAGGACTGCGGCGGAATGAAGGAGCTCGACCTTCTCAACCAGCGCGGCTGGGTGAAGTTCGGCACCGATCCCGGTGTCGCGCAATGGTCGATTGCCGCGCGCCCGGTGGCCGAGGAGATCCTGTCTGATCCCCATTCCCGCGATCAGTGGCTGCGCTGCGGCGACACCTGGTTCGCCGGGGTCAATGTCTTTCCCAACGCCTATGATGGCTCGGTCCCCTGGCGCGTGCCGGCGCTGCGCGGGGCGGTGATGGAGGCGGCTGCGGCCTCGATGGGGGTGGAGAGCGTGGCGCTGGACCGGGCGCAGATCTCGGTCTGCATGCCGGGCTATCCCCAGCCCGATGTGAACGAGAGCGAGGCGAATTTCCGCTTTCGCCAGCAGCGCGACGCAGCGCATGTCGATGGCCTGCTGCGCGACGAGAAGCGCCGGCGGCGGCTGGGCGAGATGCATGGCTTTGTGCTGGGCATCCCGCTGCTGGAAACCCCGCCCGATGCGTCGCCGATGGTGGTGTGGGAGGGCTCTCACGAGGTTGTCCGCGCTGCCTTTCGTCTGCGGTTTCGCGACGTGGCCCCCGATGACTGGGAGGCAGAGGATATCACCGAGATCTATCACCAGGCGCGCCGCGACGTCTTTCGGATGTGCCGCAGGGTCGAGGTTCACGCCCGCCCGGGCGAGGCCTATCTGGTGCATCGCCTGGCGCTGCATGGCATGGCGCCCTGGGGCGTCGGCGGGGGTTGGGCGCCGCGCATCATCGCCTATTTCCGGCCGGACCCTTTCCCGGGATCGCCGCCTGACTGGTGGTTGGAGATGGCCTAGTCGCTATCCACCTCGCCTGCGCGCAAGCCTTGCGTTCAGTCGGAGTTCGGGTCCGAAACCGTTTTGACCAGCGGGATCTGCTTGAATCGCGAGTTGCGCTGCAACTCGCGTTGACGCAGATAGAGCTTGTCGCCCTGGAACGATGTCTCGGTCAATTGATCGAGGAAGCTCATCCCCAGCAGCCCGCTTTTCAAGCTGCCCGGATGGGCCACGGCGGCGCCGACATTCGCGATCTCGATAGAGCCGATTCGCACGCTGGCGAGCCGGACCGGCGCAACGGTCGAGCGGCCATTGGCCGTCGTGACCGGCATCGAATATTCCAGCTTCTTGACGTCGATGCCCAGATCCGAGGCTTGCTCGTAGGGGATCAGTACCATCGACGCGCCGGTATCCACCATCAGCCGGATCGTGCTGCCATTGACCAGCGCATCGGCGCGGTAATGGCCATCCCAGGCGCGGCGAAGCTCGACCTCGCCCCCTTCGCGGGTCACCGCCATCGAGGGCACAAGCTCGCCCTGCAGGCGTTCGCCCAAGACCTTCAATTCGTTCTCGAAAACGAAGGTCGTGCCAATCGTCCCCATGCAGAGCACCCAACCCGCAGCATGGGCCAGCGTCTTGCGACCGCCCCAGACCAGCATCCGGATCCCGCTTCCAACGATAACGCCCGCGCCCAGCACGGTCATATAGACCAGGCGGGTCGGATCGCCCGGCTCCAGCATTTCCGCAGTCGGAGGACCGCCCAGAAGATACGAAATCGCAAGAAGCCCGACGATCAGAACCGGCCAATAAATCATGTCTGCCCCTCGTGCACCTCGGCACATCTAAGACCTTGGCCGCGCGATCCCCTCGTCGCCGCCGTTAGCGCATACAACCAGCGAATTATGGCCGCTATTTGTTTTTAGTCCACAAAACAACGGATAGCGGATGGAAAATGAAGCAGTTGTGGGCGCTGGTGCGCATCACCCCTGACGCGAGTTGCGCCCGCGCCCGCCGCGTCTGCGAGCGAGCTGGCCTTCGCGTCCGGGGAGTTCGGCCATCAGGTCGCGGCGTTCGTCCGCCGTCATCCGGCTCCAACGCGCGATCTCGTCGCCCGTGCGGTGACAGCCGATGCAGATGCGGGCCTCGGGATGGATCACGCAGACCTGCACGCAGGGGCTTTGGATCTCGTCGCGCTGCCAGACGGTCTCGGCGCCGGATCTGTCTCTGCTGTCGGTCATCGGTCCGATCCCCGGGCGATCTGCGCCAGCCGATCCAGCGCGCCCTGCAGAATATAGGCCGCGGCCAGCTTGTCGATCACCTCGGCGCGGCGTTTTCGCGAGGAATCCGCTTCCAGCAGGGCGCGTTCGGCGGCGACGGTCGACAGGCGTTCGTCCCAGAAGGCGATCGGCATGTTGTGGAGGCCCTGATAATTGCGTGCGAAGGCGCGGGTCGCCTGGCAGCGTGGACCTTCCGTGCCGTCCATGTTCCTGGGTAGACCCAGAACCAGGCCCACGGCGCCGCGATCCGCCGCGATCTCGGCGATCCGGGCGGCGTCCGGGGTGAATTTCTTACGCCTGATGGTTTCCAGCGCCGTGGCCGTCATGCGCAGCCCGTCCGAGACGGCGACTCCGATAGTCTTGGTGCCCAGATCCAGACCCACCAGGGGTCCGTATCCCCCGGCGAAGATGTCGACCTCACCCTGGATCTGAACCTGGGTCATTGGGTGATGACGCCCAGCACCAGGGCCTGCTCGCGCACGAAGCCCGCGTCCTGGCCGGAAAGCTCTGCCTGCGATTTCTCATAGACTTCGAGCGCCCGCTCCATCTCGCCGAGGACGACATTGGAGCGCATCAGACGATACCATTCCTCGGCGGTGCCGCCATCGGCTTCGAGCCGCGCGGCGAGGGTGTCGACCATCGAGCGGATCATCGCCTGACGATCTTCCGGCGCCATTTCGGCGGCGGCGGCGACATCCTGATCGGTTGGACCGGGCAGGGCAGTGGTGTCTGGGATGCCGGGAGTGCCTCCCTCGGTAAGGCCCAGCCGGGCGACTTCGGCCTCCACTGTCGCGAGCGCGCCGCCGCTGAGGCGTTCGCGGGCCAGACCGACCACGCGCTTTGCGTCATCGACGCGCTGAAGCTGCATATAGGAGTTGAGGAGCTGGTTCCATTTCTCCGCCGTGCCGCCTTCTGTCAGCAGGCGTTCCTCCAGCCCCTGGACCATGCCCATGATCATTTCCATGCGCTCGTCGGGGCTCATCGCTTCGGCGGCGGCGATGGCCTCCTCGTCCGGTCCGCCGGGCGGGTTGGGCATTCCTCGGTCGCGCATTTCCGTGGCCTGGGCCAGCATCTGGTCCAGCCAGGGGCGCCAGGGGGCGTCCGGCGGCGCTTCGGCGCGCAGTTCCTCCCAGACACGGATCGCCTCGGGGATCAGGCCATTCTGGGCCAGCGACAGACCGGCATAGTAGCGCGCGACATGCAGCCGGGGATTGCGCTCCAGCGCGAGGCCAAGCGCCTGTTCCGCTTCTGGCGAGACATAGCCACCAGCGGCCAGCACCATGCCCTCGGCCATATTCGCGTAAAGCTCGGCTTCTGCCGCGGCGCCGAGCAGCCCAATCAGGCGGTCATTGACGCGCCACGCATCGCCGAAGCGTTCCAGCCGCATCAAACCGCTGGCGAGCAGGCGCAGCCCCTGGGTGTCGTTCGGGTTGGCGGCGATCCGGGCCTCGAGCCGCTCGATCAGTTCGGCGTATTCGGGATCAGTATCGGGCGCGGCGCGGGCCGGTTGCGTCGCCTCGGCCTGGACCTGGTTCGGCCTTCCGGCGGCGGTCTGTACTTGCGCTGGTTCCGCCCCGCTGCGCTCGGCAAAAGGCAGGTCGCGGGCACCGGGCGCTCCCGTGGCCAGATAGATCCCCGCCGCGACCATCGGCACGGCGATCAGCGAGAGCCCGGCGACCAGGCCGGAACTCATCCGGGGGCCCGTCGATATCACCTGGCCCCGCTCGATCTTGGCCGAGGCCGCCAGCAGGCGGCGCGAGATTTCGGCCCGGGCCCCTTCGGCTTCCGCCGCATTGATCGTGCCGCGGTCCAGGTCGCGGTCCACTTCGGCAAGCTGATCGCGATAGAGGGCGGCATCCAGCGTCTCGCGCACCGGCGCATCGCCGCTGCCGCGCAGCATCGGCAGAACGATCAGAACGCCAGTCGCGAGGGCAGCGAGTGCCGCGACCAAGATAAAGGTGATCATGCAGTCTCCCTTGTTCCACCCCTCAGGTAATCAACCCGGCCCCATCGGGCAATGGCGGTATTGTCTCATGGTGCCGCGCGGTCGGCCAGACCTGCGTTGACTGGTGGTCGCGCCCAGACATCAGGACGGCGCGGCTGAGGCAGTACGGTTGCGCGGCGCGCTCTAGTCGTTCATCCTCGGTCGTCCAAGGAGAGCCGCGATGAAACGCTATTCCGAGTTTGCCGTCGCCCGCGAGGCTTTGCGCTATCACCAGGGGTGGGAGCGTGCCTGGGGCAATCCCGAGCCGAAGTCGAAATACGACGTCATCATCGTCGGCGGGGGCGGGCATGGTCTGGCGACCGCCTATTACCTCGCCAAGAACCACGGCATCACCAATGTGGCGGTGGTCGAAAAGGGCTGGCTGGGCGGCGGCAATACCGGACGCAATACGACGATCATCCGCTCGAACTATCTGCAACCGGCCTCCGCCGCGATTTTCGAACTGGCGCGGGGGCTTTACGAGGATCTGAGCCAGCAGCTCAACTTCAACATCATGTTCAGCCCGCGCGGGGTGCTGATGCTGGCGCAGACCGAGCATGAGTTCCGCGCCTGGAAGCGCACCTCTCACGCCAATCGCCTGGCTGGGATCGAGAGCGAGATGGTGACGCCGGAGCGGGTCGAGGAGCTTTGCCCGATCATCAACATAAAGGGCCCGCGCTATCCGGTGCTGGGCGGCCTCTGGCAGCCCCGGGGCGGCACTGCGCGCCACGATGCGGTGGCCTGGGGCTATGCCCGCGCGGCCGCTTCGATGGGTGTGGACATCCTGCAGAAATGCGAGGTGACGGGGATCGACACCTCGAACGGCAAGATCATGGGCGTGCAGACCAGCCGTGGGCCAATCCAGTGCGAGAAGATGGGAATCGTGGTCGCCGGGCATTCCGGCGTTCTGGCCGATATGGCGGGCTTCCGCCTGCCGCTGGAAAGCGTGGCGCTGCAGGCGCTGGTCTCCGAGCCGATCAAACCCTGCATGGACATCGTGGTGATGGCCAATACGGTCCATGGCTATATGAGCCAGTCGGACAAGGGCGAGATGGTGATCGGCGGCGGGGCCGACGGGTTCAACAACTACACCCAGCGGGGCTCGTTCCAGCATATCGAGGAAACGGTGCGGGCGCTGACCGAAACCTTCCCGATGATCAGCCGCCTCAAGATGCTGCGCCAATGGGGCGGGATCGTGGACATGACCGGCGACCGCTCGCCGATCATCTCGCGCACCCCGGTCGAGGGCGTCTTCATCAATTGCGGCTGGGGCACCGGTGGGTTCAAGGCGATCCCCGGTTCGGGTTGGGCCACGGCGGGCCTGATCGCCAAGGGTGAAGACCCGGTGGCAGGCCCCTTTGGCCTCGACCGCTTCACCGAAGGCCGCATGATCGACGAAAGCGTGGCCGCGGCGGTGGCGCATTAAGCACAGCCCATCCGCCAGGGGCTGTGATGTCCCGGACTTGATCCGGGACCTCTTGCTCACAGGGTGTCAGAGCGGGATATCGTGCGAGACATCTCGCCAGCCCGGATTGACACTCTCGATCAGGTCGATCTTCCACTGCCGTCGCCAGCGTTTGACTTTCTTCTCGCGGAGAAGCGCCGCCTCCGCTGCGTCGTGCAGCTCGAAATAGACCAGCTTGCGGATCTTGTAACGCGCGGTATGCGCGCCGGTTTGCCCGGCCTGGTGCTGATGCAAACGCCGGCGCAGATCACTGGTGGTCCCGACATAGAGCGCGTTGCCGGAGCGGGACACGAGGATATAGACGAAGTAGGTCACACCCAAGCAAGAGGTCCCGGATCAAGTCCGGGACATCACAGCGCTTTGTGGATAGGGCAGAAATTCATGCCCCGATCTTCTGCAGATCATACGGCGTCGTCTGATAGATCTGATTGATCCAGTTCCCGAATAACAGATGCGCGTGGCTGCGCCAGCGGTTTTCGGGGGATTTGGTGGGGTCGTCCTTTGGATAGTAATTCACCGGCACCGCGATGGGGTCGCCTTTCGCGATGTCGCGGTCGTATTCCTCTTTGAGTGTCGTGTCGTCATATTCGAGATGATT
>JBCCDU010000018.1:0-55244 GCA_039030715.1 Pseudomonadota bacterium | reverse complement strand
GGCTGTGAAGAGTGCTTTTACGTCATGTTCCGCGATCACCCGCCAGAAGGTGCCCGCATCGGGTGTGCCGACTGGCTTGCCCTCGAACAGCATGGTGGTGTTCCCGGCCAGAAGCGGGGCGTAGATGATGTAGGAATGGCCCACCACCCAGCCGACATCCGAGGCGGCCCAGAAGACCTCTCCCGGGTTCACGTCGTAGATGTTCTTCATGGTCCAGTGCAGCGCAACCATATGCCCACCATTGGGACGCACAACACCCTTGGGCTGGCCGGTGGTGCCGGAAGTGTAGAGGATATACAGCGGATCCATCGCGCCCAGGGCCGCGCAGGGGGCAGGGATGGCGCCGTCCTGAAACGCGTGCCACTCGTGGTCGCGCCCGTCGCTCAGACTTGCGGTTGCCTGATCGCGCTGGAAAACCACGCAGAGCTCGGGCTTATGGGTCGCCTGCTCGATCGCGGCGTCGATCAGCGGTTTGTACTCGACCACACGCCCGGGCTCGATCCCGCACGAGGCGGCCAGGATCGCCTTTGGCGTGGCATCGTCGATCCGGACGGCCAGCTCCGCCGCGGCGAACCCGCCGAAAACCACCGAGTGGATCGCCCCGATCCGGGCACAGGCGAGCGTTGCCACCAGCGCCTCCGGGATCATTGGCATATAGACGATCACCCGGTCCCCCTTGGTGACGCCCCGTGCGCTCAGCGCCCCGGCCAAACGGGCCACCCGATCCTGCAATTCGGCGAAGCTGACGGTGGATTTGGTCCCGGTGATCGGGCTGTCGTGGATGATTGCTGCCTGATCGCCGCGTCCCGCCGCCACATGGCGGTCGACCGCGTTGTAACAGGTGTTGCAGAGGCCATCCTCGTACCAGGTGAAAAACGGCTCGGCGCCGCCCAGCGCCTTGGTGGGCTTTTTGATCCAGTCGATCGCCTCGGCGGCTTGCATCCAGAATGCCTCTGGATCGGTTTTCCACGCGGCGTAGACGTCGCTGTATCCCATAATGTCCTCCATCCACCCGGCGAGTCCGGGCGCAGTTTTTGAGGGTCTTCCCCTTAAAGGTCAGACAAAGGGAAAACCCGTATTGGTGCAAGCCCTGCCGACAGGTGGGGCAGGGTGGCTCAGCCGTAATTCGCCACCGGCGTTCCTGCGAGGGCCGCGATATTCACCAGCCCGCGGGTCGATACCGAGGGGCTGACGATATGCGCCTTGTTGCCCATGCCCATCAGGATCGGCCCGATCTCGAGCCCATTGACGAGTTGCTTGAGGATGTTGCGCGAGCCAGACGCCGCGTCGACATTGCCAAAGATCAGGCAGTTCGCGGCCCCGGTCATCCGGCTGTTCGGCATAACCCGCTGACGCAATTCGGGGTTCAGCGCATGGTCGGCATGCATTTCGCCCTCGTACTCGAAATCGACCCCTGCCGCGTCCAGCAGCGCCAGTGCATCACGCATCCGGTCGGCGCCGGGGGTTTCCAGGCTGCCGAAAACCGAATGGCTCAGCAGGGCGATCTTCGGCTCCAGCCCGAACCGTCGGATATGCCGGGCCGAGGCGATGACATTCTCCGCGATCTGCTCCGCAGTGGGTTCCGCGTGGACCTGGCTATCGCCGATGAAGATCACCGAGCTTTCGAGGATCACCGGAGAAAGCGCGCCGACGGGCTGCAGGATGCCGCCATCGCCATCATCGGCCCCGGCCAGGATTTCGCGGATATATCTCAGGTGCCATAGATATTGCCCGAAGGTGCCGCAGATCAGGCTGTCGGCATCGCCGCGATGAACCATGATTGCGCCGATTGCGGTGGTATTGGTGCGCATGATAGTCCGGGCCAGATCCGGGGTGACCCCCTTGCGTTGCATGATCTGGTGATAGCTGCCCCAATAATCGTTGTAGCGGGGATCGTTCGTCGGGTCGCAGATCTCGAAATCGACGCCCGGTCTGACAATCATGCCGCCGCGTTCGATCCGTTGAGCGATCACGTCGGGCCGTCCGATCAGGATGGGGCTGTCGATTCCTTCCTCGATCATGCCCTGGGCGCAGCGCAGCACGCGTTCATCCTCGCCTTCGGCAAAGACGATTTTGCGCTTGGCAGAGCGCGCGGCCTCGAAAACCGGGCGCATGATCAGTGAAGTCTTGAAAACCGAGGTTTCCAGCGACTGGCGATAGGCCTCCATATCCGCAATCGGCTGGCGGGCCACCCCGGTGTCCATCGCCGCTTGCGCGACGGCCGGGGCGACGATTCCCAGAATGCGGGGATCGAAGGGCTTCGGGATCAGATAGTCCCGGCCAAACACCATCCGCTCGCCCTGATAGATCGCCGCCGCCTCGGCCGAGGAGGTCTTCTGCGCAAGATCGGCCAGCGCATGGGCGCAGGCGACCTTCATCGGCTCGTTGATCTGCGTCGCTCCGCAATCCAGCGCGCCACGGAAGATGAACGGGAAGCAGAGAACATTATTGACCTGGTTGGGATAGTCCGACCGCCCGGTTGCCAGGATCGCATCTGGCCGCGCCTCCTGCGCAACATCAGGGAAGATCTCGGGCGTCGGATTGGCGAGCGCCATTATGATCGGATCCTTGGCCATCTGTTTAACCATCTCTGGCGTCAGGATGCCGGGGGCCGAGACGCCCAGGAACATATCCGCGTCGTGGATGACGTCGCCAAGCTGCACCGTCTTGCCCTGGTCGGGTTGCGAGAACCGCTTCTTCGTCTCGTCCAGATCGTCGCGCCCATCATGGCAAAGGCCCTCGCGGTCGATCATCCAGATATTCTCGCGCTTGACGCCGAGATCCATAAGGAGCGTGAGGCAGGCAATGCCAGCGGCCCCGCCCCCGGTCGAGACAAGCTTGATTTCGCCGAAATTCTTCTCCGCGATCTTCATCGCATTGATCGCGGCGGCGGCGACCACGATGGCCGTACCGTGCTGGTCGTCATGGAAGACGGGGATGCCCATCTTTTCCTTGCAGAGCCGCTCGACCTCGAAACAGGCCGGGGCGCCGATATCTTCCAGGTTGACCGCGCCAAAGGTCGGCTCCAGCGCGATCACGATATTGGCGAGCTTTTCGGGATCGGTCTCGTCCACCTCGATGTCGAAGCCATCGATATTGGCGAACTTCTTGAAGAGCGCGACCTTGCCCTCCATCACCGGTTTCGAGGCCGCAGCCCCGATATTTCCAAGCCCCAGGACCGCCGTCCCGTTCGAGATCACCGCCACGCGGTTGCCCTTGCCCGTGTACTTGTAGGCCGCCTGCGGATCCTCGTGGATCTTCATGCAAGGTTCGGCCACGCCAGGGGAGTAGGCGAGGCTCAGATCCCGCTGCGTCGCCATCGGCTTGGTGACCCGGATCGCTAGTTTCCCAGGCGTCGGGTTCTCGTGATATCCGAGAGCTGCGAGCTTCAACTGGTCTTCGGCGGATTGTGACATCTTCGATGGTCTCCCCAATGGTGCACCGGCTGTAGCCCAGGTGCTGCAGATTTCCTGGCGGTCAGGCTTCCCAGATCCGGTGCGGACATGCCGGTGTGCGCGAGTGTAACATCACTCCGCAGCCTTGGGGGAGCGCTCACCCTTGGTTACCGGAAGTTGCTCAGCACGCGGTAGGTTATCCCAGAGTTGTTGGCTTCGATGATCTCGAGCCTTGCGCCTTTGTACGCGATCTCCTGCGACTGGCTCAGATCGTATTCAACTTCATTGTTGAAGGCGGGGCGCGCGCGATTGCCTGAGAACTCGCGATAAGCGATATTGATCTTCGAACCTAGTGTGCCGTTGTAAATCAGTGTTTGTTGAAAGCTGTCGGCGGAGGCGAGCGGCCGTACGACCCTTTGAAACGGCTTCCCATCTTCGCAGCCAACGAGATTTAGGATCGTCACGACGCATATCCGGTCGCCGTCGCGGGCAAAGATATGCTTTGGGGGGTCGGCCAGGAGAGCTTTGCGCAGGCCGCCGAATTCCCCCGCCGAGCCACCGCTGACGAACGAATGATAGGTGCCATCGGCATCCTGGCCAGTCTGTGGGTAGAAGCCTCCTGACAACGTGTAGAGTGACACTTCCATCGGTCCGACGATTTCAATTCCGTCCTGTTCTACAAGCGTGCCCTGCGAGAGCAACTCATCCCCCACCGAGACAGTGGCCGTTTGTCCGACTGGCGGTCGATTGAAGCGTTCTGTCTTGGAGGAGTAGACTTGGGTTGGCGATGCACATGCGCTTAGCACAAGTGCCACGAGTGGAAGCAATACTCTTGATATTGACATCTGGTCGCTCCGATAATTTTTGCAATGCTGGTATAAATCACTCCGCAGCCTTGGGTGAGCGCGCTTCGCCGATCAGGTTCAGGATGTTGGCCGCTGCGTCCGGTATGTTCGTGCCAGGGCCGAAGATTGCTTTGACGCCATTGGCATAGAGGAACTCGTAATCCTGCTGCGGGATCACGCCGCCGCAAATGACGATGACCTCCTCTGCACCTTGGGTCTTTAGCGCCTCGACCAGCTTGGGGGCCAGCGTGCGGTGGCCGGCGGCCTGGCTGGAGATGCCGACGACATGCACGTCGTTGTCGATGGCATCCTGGGCTGCCTCCTCCGGCGTCTGGAAGAGCGGGCCGACATCCACGTCGAAGCCGATATCGGCGAAGGCGGTCGCGATCACCTTGGCGCCGCGGTCGTGACCGTCCTGCCCCATCTTGACGACCAGCATCCGGGGGCGGCGGCCCTCGGCCTCGGCGAAGGTCTCGACCTGTTTCTGGATCTGGGCAAAGCCCTCGTCGCCTTCATAGGCCGCACCATAGACGCCCGCCAATGTCTTCACCTCCGCCCTGTGGCGCCCGAAGGCGCGCTCCATCGCATCCGAAATCTCGCCCACCGTGGCGCGGGCGCGGGCCGCATCGACCGCCAGCGCCAGCAGGTTGCCACTGCCTTTGGCGCCCGCCTCCAAGGCTTGCAGCGCTGCATCGCAGGCGGCCTGGTCGCGGGTGGCGCGGATCGTGGTCAGCCGGGCGACCTGTGCCTCGCGCACTTCGTCATTGTCGATCACTCGAACGTCGAGTTCGTCTTCCCGGTCCAGCCGGAACTTGTTGACGCCGACGATCACCTCGTCACCCCGGTCGATGGCGGCCTGGCGGCGCGCTGCGGCTTCCTCGATCCGTAGCTTGGGCATGCCCGACGCGACGGCCTTGGTCATGCCGCCCAGCGCATCGACCTCTTCGATCAGTTTCCAGGCCTCGGTCGCCAACTGATCGGTCAGCGCCTCGACATAGTACGAGCCCGCCAAGGGATCGACCACATTGGTCACCCCAGTTTCGTTTTGCAGGATCAACTGCGTGTTCCGTGCGATCCGGGCGGAGAACTCCGTCGGCAGCGCAATCGCTTCGTCGAAGGAGTTGGTGTGAAGGCTTTGCGTGCCCCCCAAGACTGCGCTCATCGCCTCATAGGCCGTGCGGACAATGTTGTTATAGGGGTCCTGCTCTTGCAAACTCACCCCGGATGTCTGGCAATGGGTGCGCAGCATGGAGGAGCCGGGTTTCTTCGGATTGAACTCCGCCATGATCCGGCTCCACAGCAGGCGCGCGGCGCGCAGTTTGGCGGCCTCCATGAAGAAATTCATGCCGATGCAGAAGAAGAAACTGAGCCGCCCGGCGAAGGCATCCACATCCATACCACGCGCAATGGCGGTTTTGACGTATTCCTTGCCATCGGCCAAGGTGAAGGCCAGCTCTTGCACCAGGTTCGCGCCAGCCTCCTGCATATGATAGCCGCTGATCGAGATCGAGTTGAATTTCGGCATCTCGGCGGAGGTGTATTCAATGATATCCGCGACGATCCGCATCGAGGGTTCGGGCGGGTAGATATACGTGTTGCGGACCATAAACTCCTTCAGAATGTCGTTCTGAATAGTGCCCGAAAGGGCCGCGCGGCTGACGCCCTGTTCCTCCCCCGCCACGATGAAGCTGGCGAGCACGGGGATGACAGCACCGTTCATGGTCATCGAGACCGAGACCTTGTCCAGCGGGATGCCGTCGAACAGGATTTTCATGTCCTCGACCGAGTCGATCGCAACGCCGGCCTTGCCGACATCGCCTTCGACGCGGGGATGGTCGCTGTCGTAGCCCCGGTGGGTCGCCAGGTCGAACGCCACCGAGCATCCCTGCTGCCCGGCTGCCAGCGCCTTGCGATAGAAGGCGTTCGACTCCTCCGCCGTCGAGAACCCGGCATATTGCCGGATGGTCCAGGGGCGGCCTGCGTACATCGTGGCGCGTGGGCCGCGCGTAAATGGCGACATGCCGGGCATATCTCCCAGATGGCCGACCGAACCCAGATCCTCTGCGGTGTAGACCGGCTTGACCGCAATCCCCTCCGGCGTCTGCCAGGTCAGGTCTTCGGCGTCGCGCCCTTTCAGTTCGCGCTCCGCCAGGGCCTTCCAATTGTCGGTCTTGCTCATGCTATCCTCCATCCGAGGGCGGACCGGGACACGACCACCGCGCGGTCGGTCCTAAGTCGCGGAATTTCAGGCTGCCTTAACCATGAGGTAAGGCATCCATTGTTTGATCTTGCGCGTGGCGGGGCATCCCCCCTGCACCCGTCACAACCCCTCCCCATTGGCTCGGTCGGCATGTGGCCCCTGCCGACTCGCGCAATCGCCTCACAACCACGGATTAGCGCTGGATTAACGACGTTTCTTAGCGTCGTTTTGACCGGATCGGCGGCAGGTTTGCCCCTCGACCAATCGGGCCCAGACACCGGGGCCAGCGTAGCGGGGTGGACATGGCAGCGGAACTCACACTGGCGGGCATTGGCCTCGATCTCGCGCGGATCGTACATCTTTTCGCGATGGCTGTCGCCGTGGGCACGGTTGCCTTCACCGATTTTTCGATGCTGCGTCGTTTGCAGGTGCCGATCCGGCATGGCTGGATCGGCTTTCTGACCATGACGCATCAATTCGTGGTTTGGGTCATGGTGGTTATCTGGGTCAGCGGGCTGTGCCTGATCTGGCTCCGCACCGATTTCCAGGTCGAGGCGTTCACGCCCAAGCTGTGGGCCAAGCTGACCGTCGTGAACATCCTGCTGCTGACGGCGGTGGGCATAAAGCGCTTCGTCGTGCCCCGCATCATCGAGGGAGCAGGCGGCACGATGCTGGATCTGCCCTGGCGCGCAAAACGCGCCATCGCGATCTTTGCGGGGCTGTCGGTCGCGGGGTGGAGCTCGGCGCTCATCCTCGGCGGGTCCGATCTTTTGAAACCTGTCGGCCCCGGCATCCTGTCGCTGATCTTCGGTGCGGTTTATCTGACGACCGTCAGCGCCGCCCTGGCGATGGCTTGGCGTGCGCATCTGATCTACAGCAGCACGCTGCCCGGCATCGATCATCGGATCTCCTCGCGATACTAGGGGGCCTATGGTCGGGCAGGCGGGCATCGCTTCACTCGAACTCCATGATCACATCGTCCACAGCCAGCGAGGCACCGGGTTCCGCGTTGATCTTTGTGACGGCGGCGGCCTTCTCGGCGCGCAGGACATTCTCCATCTTCATCGCCTCAACGGTGGCCAGCGCCTGCCCCTCCTGTACGTGATCGCCTTCGGCCACCGCGATAGACACGACCACGCCCGGCATCGGGCAGAGCAGCATTTTCGACGTGTCCGGCGGCAGTTTTTCCGGCATCAGGGCTGCCAGTTCGGCCGCGCGGGGTGTGCGGACTTTGACTTCCAGATCGGCGCCGCGATAGCGGATGCGGAACCCTTCGGTGCGCCGGTCGACCTTGACCGACATTGGCACGCCACCGATTGTCGCGCGGGTCAGCGTGTCGCCAGGGGTCCAGTCGCCCTCCACCAGGATCGCGGTTCCGTCTTCGAAGGAGACCTCCACAGCGCCCTGACCGTGGATCAGGATCTGCGGTTTCAGCGGATCGTGGCCCTTGGAGGTGAGACTGAGCTCGGTTCCCTCCTCGGTTCGCAGATGGCCCGTCACCTGGCGCGTGGCGCTTACGGCGAAGGTCTCATCGCCCACACTGACCACCCAGTCCTGCCCCGGCTCGCTCGGCTGGCGGTTGAGCGTGCCCGAGATCCGCGCTGCCCTTCGCGCCGTCACCAGCTTCATCGCGGCCGCTCCGGCCGCGACCCGGCGCAGGGTGTCGCCGTCCAGCGTCGCCCCCTCGAACCCGTCTGGATACTCCTCGGCAATAAAAGCTGTGGTGATGTTGCCGGAACAGAATTTCGGATGGTCCATTACGGCGCTCAGGAAGGGCAGGTTATGGCCGATCCCCTCCACCTCGAATTCGTCCAAAGCGGTGCGCATGGTCTCGATCGCCGCCGCCCGGTCAGGCCCCCACGAGCAGAGCTTGGCGATCATCGGGTCGTAGTACATCGAGATCTCGCCACCCTCGTAGACACCGGTGTCATTGCGCACCGCATGGGTCTCGCTCGCCTCCTCGGCAGGCGGGCGATAGCGGGTCAGCCGCCCGATCGAGGGCAGGAAATTGCGATAGGGATCCTCGGCATAGAGGCGGCTTTCCATCGCCCAGCCATTGATCGGCACGTCCGCTTGCGCGATTGACAGCGTCTCGCCCGCAGCAACGCGGATCATCTGTTCGACAAGGTCGACCCCGGTGATCAGCTCCGTCACCGGGTGCTCGACCTGTAGCCGCGTGTTCATCTCGAGGAAATAGAAGTTCCGCTCGCCATCGACGATGAACTCCACCGTTCCGGCCGAGCAATAATCCACCGCCTGGGCAAGGGCCACCGATTGGGCGCCCATGGCAGCGCGGGTGGTTTCGTCCAGAAAGGGCGAGGGGGCTTCCTCGATCACCTTTTGATTGCGACGCTGGATCGAGCATTCGCGCTCATTCAGATAGACACAGTTGCCGTGCTTGTCGCCCAGCACCTGGATTTCGATATGCCGGGGCTGGGTCACGAATTTTTCGATAAAGATCCGATCGTCGCCGAAGCTCGCCGCCGCCTCGTTCTTCGAACTCTGAAAGCCCTCGCGCGCCTCATCATCCGACCAGGCGATCCGCATCCCCTTGCCGCCACCCCCGGCTGAGGCCTTGATCATCACCGGGTAGCCGATCTCGTTCGAGATCTTCACCGCCTCTTCCGCATTGGCGATCAGGCCCATATAGCCGGGCACGGTCGAGACACCGGCTTCGGCGGCCAGCTTTTTCGACGTGATCTTGTCGCCCATCGCCTCTATGGCGCCCGCGGGCGGTCCGATGAAGGCCACGCCCTCTTTGTCCAGCGCCTCGGCGAACAGCTTGTTTTCCGACAGGAAGCCGTATCCCGGATGCACCGCCTCCGCCCCGGTTTGACGGATCGCGTCCATGATCTTGTCGATCACGATATAGGACTGGTTGGCGGGCGGCGGGCCGATATGCACCGCCTCATCCGCCATCCTCACATGCAGTGCGTTGCGGTCGACGTCGGAGTATACGGCGACCGTCGCGATCCCCATCTTGCGCGCAGTCTTGATGACGCGGCAGGCAATCTCGCCCCGATTTGCGATCAGGATCTTGCGGAACATCTACTTCACCTCTTCTGGCGCTTGTCTGAGGACCCGACAGCGGTCGGTCCGGGTTTCGAAATACACGCTCTTGGTTCGGCTGAGCGAAAAGAGCCCGGTGTCCACTCGGCGCTTGACAGTCTGGAACAGAATGTAATCGGGCGGGTGCTTGCCGATCCGCGCCTCGGGACGCGCCAGCACGATCGCGCAGGCGCGGGCCAAATCAGCATCGGTTATCGCGCGCTCGGATGCCTCGGATGCCTGGTCCTCGCCTTGCCGGATGCTGACGCGTGGCTCCAGCGTCAGTCCGAACGCTTCGTCCGTATAGAGCACCTGCACAAAGCCAGCATCGCGAACGGTCAGGATGGCGCCATTGCCCAGATCAATCTCTGAAATCGTGTCCGCGATTGCGCTGGGCGCAAGCAAGAACACAATTGCACCAAGGATTCTTGCGACTATCTGCATCATAGCTCTCATCCCAAAATGATTGGTTCCGACACCCGCGGTAAACGACCGCAGGGCCGACTCGAATTTGAAAGACTCGTCGGCATGTCAATCACGAAAAAATCAAATATTTTCAATTTATTATGACTTTGCGTAACAGTTCGGCCTGAACAATGCTCATCCATACCTAGAAAACGTCCGAGGTCCTGCAACCAAGGGCCCAGGGGGAGGGGCTGATGACCAAATCCTATAGCGCAGCAATCGCCATCGCGCTGGCACTTGGTACGTCGCCCGCAGCCGCGCAGACCGAAATCGAGCTTCTGCGCCAGCAATTGCGGGCGATGGAGCAGCGCTTGGCCGAGCTCGAGGCCCAGCAGAACGCCACGCAGGACCAGGTCGAGGAGACTGCCGCCCAGGCCGAGGAAAGCGCCCGCACAATCGAGACAGAGGTTGTGAAGTCGGGTGGTACGCTCGGCACTTTCATCCTGCCCGGCACCGACACGCGGATCTCGTTCGGCGGCTACGTGAAGGGTGACTTTATCTATGACGTTACGGGGGATATCGGCTCGGACGATCTGTTCGTCGCCTCGTCCATCGGCGTCGGCGTGCCGGACGACAACCGCTTCACGGCACATGCGCGGCAGAGCCGGTTCAACGTGCGCACCACCACGCCAAGCGCGTTGGGTCCGGTCAAGACTTTTTTCGAGGGCGATTTCTTCGGCTTCGGCGCGCCGGGGACAGAGGTCTTCACCAACTCGTTCTCGTTCCGGATCCGGCATCTCTACGGCGAGGTCGGCCCGGTCGGCGCCGGCCAGTTCTGGACCAATTTCATGCCGATCGAGGCTTATCCGCGCACGGTCGATTTTCAGGGCGCGTCCGGGATACCCTTCATTCGTCAGGGCCAGCTCCGCCTGACCCAGCCGCTGACTGAAAAGTTCACCGTCATCGCTTCGTTGGAGAACTCGGAATTCTCTGGCCGGGCAGTTGATGCCGGGGACGTCGATGGGGATGGGGATGTGACCGAGCTCTTCAGTTTTGGCGACACTGCACCCGGGGCTTTGGGTGGGCTCGATGTCGGGCTCGACGTCGCGCCCGACGCCGTCCTGGCGGGTGTTTATCGGGGCGATTTCGGCCTTCTTCGCGGGTCCGTGGTCGGTCGGCGCTTCGGCGGCCAGGGTTCGGGCGACGGTACTTTCGGATGGGGCGTCAACGCCGCCGCCAACGTAAATCTTTGGGAGGGCGCGAAAGGGCTTGCCTCGATTACCTATGGCGATGGCGTCGGGCGCTATTTGATCGATGGCGCCGGGCTCGACGGCGTCGTCCTGGCGAATGGCGATATCGAGACGATCAACGCTCTCGGTGCGACGGTCCAATTGCAGCAGCAGTTGACCGAGGATCTGACCGGTGCCGTCGCATATGGCCGCTATGACGTGTTCGAAGCGTTCGGTCCCGGCGATATCGATACTCTTCAGACCGTGCATGGCAGCCTGTTCTGGTCGCCGGTCGACCGTGTGACCTTCGGCGCCGAGGTAATCTGGGGGCAGCGCGAGAACGCCAACGACGCCAGTGATTCCGCATTCAGAGTGCAGTCCTCGCTGCAGGTGAATTTCTGAAACGAACGAGGCCAAATGGGGTAGCCTCCGCGCTCGGCCTTGCGGAGTCGGCGTTTCGTCCAAATCAGCAAAGGTCCGGCTCGCGCATCGTTGGGGATGCAGGCGCGCCGCGTGCGTCGCGGTCCCCGTCATCCCTCTTCCTCCTCGTCCGGCAGCAGCACCATGACGCGCCAAGCGATCCCCGCCATGGCGAAGGTGATGCCAGTGAACAGGAACAGCATCAGCAGGGCCAGTTGCCCGCTGTCGGCATTGGCCAACAGGCTGCGCAGGCCCATCATGTCGAGTGCCAGCAGGATGCCGACAAAGGCCCAGCCGGCCAGGACGCCCTCGATCGCGCCGGTGGCGACATATTTCACCAGGCGATAGGGATCGGCACGCCGGGTCATTCCGCTCCCTCCGGCCGTCGCGCCAGGCAATCGATTTCGACCAGCGCGCCGACTGCCAGCGCGGTCACGCCGATGGTGGTGCGTGCGGGCAGGCGACCGGCCTCGAAGAAACTCTCGTAGGTGCTGTTGAAGATGGCGTAGTCGCGCTCGAATTCGGTCAGATAGGCCCGGCATTGCATCACGTCGCCCAGGTCCAGGCCCAGCCCATTCAGGACGACGGCGAGATTTTCCATCACGCGGCGGGTCTGTGCCTCGATCCCTTGGGGCAAGGGCGCGTCGGGGGCTGTCGGATCGGTGGGCATCTGCCCTGTGAGGATGATCCAGCCGTCCTGCTCCACCGCATGGCTAAAGGGCGCGACCGGTCTGGGTCCACCCTGGATCATGTGGAATTTGGGGCCGCTCATGGGCGGCCCCGCGCGGTCCCAGAGGTATCAGCGGTCCCAGACCGGCCGGCCGAGATCGATATCGCGGCTGTCGGTTGCGGCACCGACCGCGCCGCCGGCCAGGCCACCGATGACGGCGCCCGCACCGATGCTGCCATCGACTGCCGCCGCGCCCAGGGCGCCCGCTGCAGCGCCGATTCCGGCGCCGGAAAGTGCCCGATCCGTCCGCGTGTCACCGCAGGCGCCGAGTGTGACGAGTACGACCGCCAGCGCGGCCCATCTAGCCTTATGCATGACTGCTCCTTTCGTCCTGTCTGCGTCTGGAACGTGGGCCTTGCCGGCGTTCCGTCGCTGATCAGAGCCGCACCCCGCAGTCTGAGACGGGGCGCAAGGCCCCGCTCAATCGTCGTCGTCGTCGCGATAGCGCCGTTTCCTGTCCCGGCGCCGGTCACGCCTGTCGCCATCGACACCATAACCGACGGCTCCACCCGCGATCCCGCCCAGAAGCGCCCCGCCAAGGGACGATCCACCGATGATTTCGGCCCCCGCAGCGCCGGAAAGCGCGCCAATGCCAGCGCCCGAAAGCGTCCGTTCGGTCCGTGTATCGCCACAGGCCGCGAGACCCAGGGCGAGGCCTGCCAAAGCAACATATCGCATGCCACCACCTCCTGCTGTTGTCGCACCTGATACGCGCGACGACGGATGGTCCGACGATATGTGCCCTCACGTCGACGTGACGAGGGGGGTGCTGTGGGCATCGATTTCAGCATCGGCACTCCCTCAAAGCGGAATGTTATCGTGTTTCTTGGGCGGATTGCTCAGTACCTTGCCGCGTAGCGAGGCGAAAGCTCGGGCGATGCGGCGGCGTGTGTTGCGCGGCATGATGACCTCGTCGATGAAGCCTTTCTCGGCGGCCACGAAGGGATTGGCGAAGCGGTCTTCGTAATCCTTGGCGCGGGCGGCGATCTTCTCGGCATCGCCCAGTTCGCTGCGATAGAGGATCTCGGTCGCGCCCTTGGCGCCCATCACCGCGATCTCGGCGGTGGGCCAGGCGTAGTTGATGTCGCCGCGCAGATGCTTGGAGGCCATGACGTCATAGGCCCCGCCATAGGCCTTGCGGGTGATCACCGTCACCTTGGGCACCGTCGCTTCGCCATAGGCGAACAGCAGTTTGGCGCCATGTTTGATCACCCCGCCATATTCCTGCGCCGTGCCCGGCAGGAAGCCCGGCACATCGACCAGTGTCAGGATCGGGATCTCGAAACAGTCGCAGAACCGCACAAAGCGGGCGGCCTTGCGGCTGCTGTCGATATCCAGGCAGCCCGCCAGCACCATCGGCTGGTTGGCCACCACCCCCACCGGGCGCCCCTCGAGCCGGACGAAGCCGGTGAGAATATTCTTGGCAAAGTCTTTCTGTATCTCGAAAAATTCGCCCTCATCCGCCAGTTTGCCGATCAGTTCGGCCATGTCATAGGGTTGGTTGGGGTTATCCGGCACCAGGGTGTCGAGGCTTTCCTCCACCCGTGCGGCATCGTCGAAAAACGGCCGCTCCGGCAGGGGGGCGCGGTTCGAGAGCGGAAGGAAATCGACCAGGCGGCGGACTTCCGCCAGCGCTTCCACATCGTTTTCATAGGCCCCGTCGGCGACCGAGGATTTGGAGGTGTGGGTCTTGGCGCCGCCAAGCTCCTCAGCCGTCACCTGCTCGTTGGTCACGGTCTTGACCACATCGGGTCCTGTGACGAACATGTAAGAGCTGTCGCGCACCATGAAGATGAAATCGGTCATGGCGGGGGAGTAGACCGCACCGCCCGCGCAGGGCCCCATAATCACCGAGATCTGTGGGACGACGCCGGAGGCCATGATGTTGCGCTGGAACACTTCGGCATAGCCGGCCAGCGAGGCTACGCCCTCCTGGATCCGCGCGCCGCCCGAATCGTTGATCCCGATCACCGGCGCGCCGTTCTTCATCGCCATGTCCATGATCTTGCAGATCTTCTGGGCATGGGTCTCGGAGAGCGAGCCGCCGAAGACCGTGAAATCCTGGCTGAAGACGTATACTTGGCGGCCATTGATCGTGCCCCAGCCGGTGATGACGCCGTCGCCGGGGATGTGCTGGGCCTCCATCCCGAACTCGGTACAGCGATGGGAGACGAACATGTCGAACTCCTCGAAACTGCCCTCGTCGAGCAGCAGTTCGACGCGCTCGCGGGCGGTCAGCTTGCCTTTCGCGTGCTGTGCGCCGATGCGGCGCTGGCCGCCGCCGAGGCGGGCTTCGGCGCGCCGGGTTTCGAGTTGTTCGAGGATGGTCTGCATGGCGTTCTCCCTGAGGTCAGCCCGGGTTTGCACGCGCAGGGTTGCGAAGGCCATAGAAAATGCGAAGGAAATTTGCAAATATGCGAAGATCGATGAGCCTGCCTTGCATGTCATGTCCGCCGCCCGCCCCCACCCACCCACCGGCGCGCAGCGGACATGACATGCAAGGCAGGGCGATGCAGGGGGCGTTTGGCGATGGCAACGCGCAAGATCTATGCCGGGGCAAGGCTGGCCGGCATCCGCCAGGGTTTGGGTCTGACCCAGACGGCCTTTGCCCGCTCGTTGGGGGTCAGCCTCAGCTATCTCAACCAGATGGAACGCAACAACCGCCCGATCAGCCGCGATATGGTCGCGGGGCTGGGCGAGGTGTTCGGGGTGGATGTCGCAGCCTTCGCCATGGACGAGGCCGACCGGCTGATGGCGGATCTGCGAGAGGCGTTGGCCGATCCCCTGTTCAGCGACACCCCGCAAAGCCGGGCGGAGCTGGAGATTTTGGCAAGCAACGCGCCTGGTCTGGCCCATGCATTTCTGGCGCTGCATCGCGCGCACCGTGCCGGGCAGGAGCGCCTGGCGAGCCTGGATGAAGCGCTGGACCGACCGGCCCAGACCCCGATGGCCTGGGAGGAGGTGCGAGACTTCTTCCACTACTGTGACAATTATCTGGATGCGATCGACCGGGCGGCCGAGCAATTCGCCCGCGCCGCCGGATTGGACGGACAGGACAATCTGCGCGCAGGCATGGCCTGGCTGGAGGCCGAGCACGGGATCCGGACCGAGCGCGGATCCGGGGTCCTGCGCCGATACGATGCCAGACAGCGTCGCCTGACATTGGGGGCAGGCGGGCCGGAGACGCAGAGCTTTCAGCTCGCCCATCAGGTCGCGTTGATCGCCCATGAGCCGCTGTTGGAGGCAACGCTGGACTTCGCCCGGTTTCGCTCGGCAGAAGCGCGTGCGATAGCGAAGATTGGGCTAGCCAACTACTTCGCGGGCGCGGCGGTGCTGCCCTATCGCATCTTTTTGTCGGCGGCGGCGGAACTGCGCCACGATCTGGATGCGTTGGCGCGGCGGTTCGGCGCCTCGATCGAACAAGTGGCGCATCGGCTCTCGACCCTGCAGCGTCCGGGGGCCGAGGGGGTGCCGTTCTTCTTCGTGCGGGTCGATCAGGCGGGAACGATCACCAAGCGCCACTCCTCGACCCGGCTGCAATTCGCGCGATTTGGGGGGGCCTGCCCGCTTTGGAACGTGCATCAGGCGTTCGAGACGACTGGACGGATCCTGCGCCAGTTGGCCGAAACGCCGGACGGCGTACGTTACCTTTGCCTCGCGCGGGACGTGATCAAGCCGGGCGGACATTTCAAGGCACCGACCCGGCGTTACGCCATCGGCCTCGGTTGCGAGGTTAAGCATGCGGGCGCCTTGGTCTATGCCGACGATCTGGATGTCACCAAGACCGCTGCCTTCGAGCCGATCGGGGTGAGTTGCCGGATCTGCGAGCGTGCGGCATGCCATCAGCGCGCGGTGCCCCCGGTCGAGCGGCCTTTGCGCATCGATCCCAACCACCGCGAAATGGTACCTTATTCCCTAGACTAAAAATTCCATTTTCAACTGTTGCTCATGCGCGCGTTAAACATATTGTCTAGGTATAAGAGTTCGAGGGTACCCAGCTGATCTATCGACTTCTATATGTGAGCACTCCCGTGGTGCCTCCGACGGATGAAATCATCCGGTCCATCGCGACGGTGTCGCTGGCGCGCAACGCGTCGTCGGGGGTCACTGGATATCTCTATTTCGACAGCGGCCTTTTTTTGCAGGAGATCGAAGGCCTACGCCAGGATGTCGAAGCCCTCTATCGTGTCATCCGCGGCGACGCGCGTCACCGGAATGTCCGCAAGCTGATGGCCTGCGACTCGAACAGCCGGGCATTCGGCGAATGGAGCATGGCCTTCCACGACGGCGCGCGGGATGGCGGCTCATTGCGGCGCTGTTTCGGCGATACGTCGCCCGAGCGCCTGACCGAGGAAGCCGCACCCGATCTGTTGCGCTTCCTGCGCGATCTGTCGCTGCGGCGCGCCGGCCTGGTGACGACAACGACCGGTGCCTCTCAGCTCCACTGACAGCCTTAGCCGGGTTTTGGCTGGGTGAACAGCGACAGATCCAGTTTCTCCGACGGGCCCAGCCACAGAACATGCTGTGTGTGATCGGCGAGGTGGTCGCCGCTTTCGCCATGCGCGAAAACGGTGAGACGGCCGCGATTGGCGCTGAGCCAGGGGATCGCGTCGCCGAACGCTTCGGGAGAGACCGAGAGTTGACAGGACGCCCGCGGATGCGGCCCGACTGGCCCGTCATGCATCCGACCCATGGTCAGGCCAAAGCGTTCTGAGGCCGTCTTGCAAAGCCGCTCGGCCTCCGCTTTGGTGTCGGCATCGAAATAGATATGGGCGTGCCAGCCGTGAAAGGATGTTTCGGTCATGGGTCTCCTCCCTTGGGATTTGGGGCTGTCTTGCTGTCCCTCATTTAGGCATGGCCTGCGGGATGAAGCATCCGGCTATGTATCAAGGCACTCTTGCGCTCCGCTCACGAATGCGGGCCGGATCGAAGGGATCGGGCTAGGATGAAAAGCGATATTGCATTCTCCCCATCGGTCAAGGCGGAGCAGACGCGCCTCGGCTCACGCGAGGCGATGCAGCGTCAGATGGCGGAGCAGGACTGGCCGGATCGGATCAGCGACAATCTGGCGGCGTTCCTCGCACAGCGCGACAGTTTCTATATGGCGACGGCAAACGCGGAAGGTCAGCCCTATATCCAGCATCGCGGCGGGCCGCGCGGGTTTCTGAAGCCGATGGGGCCTGCGACACTGGCTTTCGCCGATTTCTCAGGGAACCGACAGTATATCTCGCTGGGCAATCTCGCGGAGAACCCCAGGGTCACGCTGTTCCTGATGGACTATGCCAACAGCTCGCGTGTGAAGATCTGGGGTCGGGCCCGTGTGGTCGAAGGAGACGACGCCCTGCTCACCCAGCTTTCCGACCCGGCTTACAGCGCCAGGGTGGAACGTGCGATTGTGATCGATCTGCATGCATGGGATGTTAACTGCCCTCAGCATATACCCGAGCTCTATGATGCCGCGCTGATCCGACAGGCGACTGCCAAGCTTTCGGCCCGGATTGCCGAATTGGAAGCCGAGAATGCGGAGCTGCGCGGTTGGTTGGGTAATAATGGGACAGTCCCCAGGGGTTGAATTCCGGCAATGCCCCAATGGTGCCCGAAATTGGCCGCGTTGAAACGCGACAACCGCAGGGTATGGGGACCGGAGAACGAGGGTTACGAGATGGAAAAAGCGGGTATGATTCTGGGCGGCTTCGCCCTGTCGTCGGGTATCGGGGCGACCGTTCTTGTGATGAGTAATTTGATCGTCTGGGCTGTGATCACGGCCTGGGTCGGCAGTGTGATGGCCTTTTTTGGATTTTCTCTGATCGTGTTCGCGCTGGCGCGCAAGCAGGAGGAGGAGAAGGCGCAGCGCAATGCGCCGCGGGTTCATAGCAAAACAGACCTGCGTGCGCCCAACGGTCAGTTCGCGGTTTCTGGCTGACAGCCATCGAATCAAGCGGAATGCCCGTCCCGGGCATACACCTTTGCGGGGTCTCGGCTTCAAGCGTTGCACAAGAAACCGGGACCCGCTGCTCGATCCAGCCCGGAGGGCGACGGAGCGAGCGTATGTCGTGGCGGGCTTGCCCGCCCCCGCTTAGATCGCTGCGGCCTGCGAATACGTCTGTCTAGCGATCATGCGTTTGCCACCGCGGATTGATCCACGGTTCTGCATTCGATTTCGCTAGCGGCGGCTTGCCCAGGATATGGTCGGCTGCCTTCTCGCCGGTCATGATCGAAGGCGCGTTCAGATTGCCATTGGTAATCCGCGGAAAGATCGAGCTGTCGGCGAGGCGCAGGGCCTCCACGCCGATCACCCGGCATTCCGGATCGACCACCGCCATCGGATCCTTCGCCTTGCCCATCCTGGCGGTTCCGCAGGGGTGATAGGCGCTTTCCACATGCTCTCGGATAAATCCATCCAACTCATCGTCTGATTGCACCGCATCACCGGGCTGGATTTCCTTGCCCCGAAACGGGTCGAACGCCGGTTGGGCAAAAATCTCGCGCGTCAGGCGAATACAGTGCCGGAAATCGGCCCAGTCTTCTTCGTGGGCCATATAGTTGAAGAGGATCTTCGGCGGATCAAACGGGTCGGCCGAGCGCAGCGTCACGGATCCCCGCGAGGGTGAGCGCATCGGCCCGACATGCGCCTGAAAACCATGACCCTCCGCCGCCGCCTGCCCGTCGTAGCGCACGGCGATCGGCAGGAAATGGTACTGGATATCGGGATAGTCGACGCCGGGTTTTGAACGCAGGAAGGCCGCGCTCTCGAACTGGTTCGATGCCCCCGGCCCGGTCTGCCGCAACATCCATTCCAGCCCGACCAGGGCTTTGCCGAAGAGGCTCCAGTGTTTGAAGAGGGTGATCGGCTGGATGCAGGCCTGCTGGATGTAAAGTTCCAGATGGTCCTGCAGGTTCTGACCCACGCCCGACCGGTCGGCAACCACGCCGATGCCGTGTTCGGCCAGATGCGCCGCCGGGCCGATGCCCGACAGCATCAGCAGTTTCGGCGAGTTGATCGAGGATGCCGCCAGGATCACTTCGCGCCGGGCGCGCACCACTTCGATCTGTCCGCCGCGCGCGATCTCGACCCCGGTCGCGCGGCCTTCCTCGATCACCACACGCCGGGCAAAGCAGCGGATCATGTCCAGATTGGGCCGTTTCAGAGCGGGCTTGAGATAGGCATTGGCCGCGGACCAGCGCTGGCCCTTCCAGACCGTCTGCTCCATCGGGCCGAAGCCTTCCTGCTTCTCGCCGTTATAGTCCTCGGTCAGCTCGAATCCCGCCTGCCGTCCCGCCTCGACGAAAGCCTGGTGCAGTGGGATCTCGCGCGAGCCGCGGGTCACATGCAGCGGGCCATCCTTGCCGCGCCAATCGGGGTCGCCGCCATGGCCGCAATCGTGCCAGCTCTCCATCCGCTGGAAATAGGGAAGGACATGGGCATAGCTCCACCCCTCGGCGCCTTGCTCCGCCCAGTGATCGTAATCGCGGGCGTGGCCGCGAACATAGACCATGCCGTTGATCGAGGAGGAGCCGCCCACCACCTTGCCCCGCGGACAGGCAAGACGGCGCCCGCCCAGATGGGGCTCCGGCTCGCTCTGAAATCCCCAGTCATAGCGGCGCATGTTCATCGGAAAGCTGAGCGCACCGGGCATCTGGATGAACGGGCCCCAGTCGGTGCCGCCAAACTCGAGCACCAGAACCGAGTGCTGGCCGTCCTCGCTCAGCCGTGCCGCCATCGCGGACCCTGCCGAGCCCGAGCCGACGATCACAAAGTCAGCTTCCACGACTGCTGCCTCTCCCCCTGGACTGCCGGTCACACCACGCGCAACGGCTCGTAGCTGACCATAGCATGCTCGACAAAGGCCGGACGGGCTTTGAGCGCCGTATAATATGCGTCGAGCGACGGGGTATCGGCACGGCTGAAATCCAGATTGTAGTAGCGATAGAGCAGATGCCCGACCACGATGTCGGCCCAGCAGAGCGCCGCACCGTTAAGATAGGGACCGGGGCGCGAAGCCAGCCGGCTCTCCAAAATTGCCATGATCGGTTTCAGGGCCTCGGCGGCCTGGGCGATGGCTGCTTCATCTCGCTCGGCAGCTCCGACACGGACCATCTGCCAGAAGATCTTGTAGTTAAAATTGGGCTGAAACGTCGTGCGGATCCATTCGCACCACATGTCCAGTTCGGCGCGGATCGCCGGATCGCGCGGCCAGAATTGCTCGTCACCGTACCGGCCTGCCAGATAGCGCAGGATGGCCTGGCTTTCCCAAATCGTCAGGTCGCCATCCTGCAGGGTGGGCACCACGCCATTGGGGTTCATCGCCAGATATTCCGGGGTGTCCAGGCCGCCATAGGAATGGCCGCAATCTATGCGGTCGACCTCCAGCCCCAGTTCCGCCGCCGCCCACATCGCGACCTGCACATTCGACGATGTCGCCCGTCCCCAGATGGTCAGTGCCATGGCTTTGTCTCCCTCGGCGAAATAATGCTAAAATCCGTCCGTCCGGCGACATGCTTGCCCGCTTGGCGGGGGCCGGGTCAATCCGAACTTCGCAGGGCGATCTTATCGGGCGTTCTCGCGGCAGAGGACGGTGGACAGCGCGCGCCAATTCGCCCTACCATCCGGATAGAAAAGAAGACCGCTCGATCGGTCAGGGAGGTCACCATGGAAATGTCTGGCGAACGCCTGATCGGCGCGCCCCGCGCGGATGTATGGGAAGCGCTGAACGATCCGGAAGTGCTGAAAGCCTGCATCCCGGGCTGTCAGGAGATGGAGCGGGCTGGCGACAACGGCTTTACGGCCACGGTCAAGCAGAAGGTCGGACCGGTTTCGGCGACCTTCAAGGGGCAGGTCGAACTGTCGAACATCGTGCCCGGCGAGAGCTATACCATCTCGGGCGAGGGCAAGGGCGGTGCAGCGGGCTTTGCCAAGGGCGGCGCAGATGTCGCGCTGGCCGATACCGATGGCGGGACCATGCTCACCTACAAGGTCGATGCCAAGGTTGGCGGCAAACTGGCCCAACTGGGCGGCCGCCTGATCGACGGGTTCGCCAAGAAGATGGCCGATCAGTTTTTTAGCAATTTCCAGACCACCGTGGGCGGCCCGACAGAGCCATTGGAGGAGACGCCAGTTCCCGAAGCGGAGGCCAGCGCAAGCGAGGCCGCCGAAAATGCCGACATCACGGAAGGCGAAAAGAAAAGCTGGCTCGGCCGGATACTCGGCTGAGTCCATCCCAGCGACGAACCCGGCGACCACCATGCCGGGCAAGACCAGCCAAGGAGGAAGACCACCATGACAACAGTGTCGATGACCGTGAACGGTAAATCCGTTTCCGGCGAAGTGGAGGGGCGCACCCTGCTGGTGCAGTTCCTGCGCGAGGATCTAGGCCTGACCGGCACCCATGTCGGCTGCGATACCTCGCAATGCGGCGCCTGTGTCGTGCATGTGAACGGCGAAAGCGTGAAGGCCTGCGCGGTCCTTGCCGCCGCCGCCGATGGCGCCGATGTCACAACCATCGAAGGTATGGCGAACGAGGACGGCTCGTTGGGCGTGATCCAACAGGCGTTTCAGGACCATCACGGCCTGCAATGCGGGTTCTGCACACCGGGCATGGTGATGTCGGCAGCGGACCTTCTGCAGAAGAACGGCAATCCGACCGAGGACGAGATCCGCGAGTGGCTGGAGGGCAATATCTGCCGCTGCACCGGCTACCACAATATCGTCAAATCGATCCAGGCGGCGGCTGCGACCCTGAACGGGCACGCGCAGGCAGCCGAGTAACAACCGGAATGCCGACCCCCGGGGCGAGCCGGGTGCGGCCGATCAAGCATTCAGGGAGGCTTTCATGCCCAAAGATCAGGGAATTGGCGCCAGCTCCAAGCGCCGCGAGGACATCCGGTTTCTGACCGGCAACGGCCAGTACACCGACGACATCAACCGACCCGGCCAGACCTATGCCTATATCCTGCGCTCGGACGTGGCGCATGGGACGATCAATTCGGTCGATACCTCGGCTGCGTCAGCCGCGCCGGGTGTCGTGCGCGTCTTCACCAGTGCGGATATGGAAGGCTTGGGCGGCGTGCCATGCGGCTGGCAGGTAACCGACAAGGACGGCGAGCCGATGAAGGAGCCGATGCACCCGATCCTGGCCGCCGGCAAGGTGCGTCATGTGGGCGATCCGATCGCCGTCGTGGTGGCGGAGAGCCTGGCGCAGGCACGCGACGCGGCCGAGATGATCGAGGTCGATATCTCCGAACTGCCCGCCGTGATCGACATGGCCAGCGCCATCCAGGGCGGGGCCGAGGTGCATGACGATGTGCCCAACAATCTCTGCTTCGACTGGGAGTTCGTGGCCGAGAACAAAGATGCGGTGGATGCCGCCATCGCTGGCGCGCATCACGTCACGACGCTCGAACTCGTCAACCAGCGCCTGGTCGCTAACCCGATGGAGCCGCGCTGTGCAATTGGCGAATACAACCGCTCGACCGACGAGCATACGCTCTACACCACTTCGCAGAACCCCCATGTGATCCGGCTTCAGATGGGCGCCTTCGTGCTCTCGATCCCGGAACACAAGCTGCGGGTCGTGGCGCCGGATGTGGGCGGCGGCTTCGGCACCAAGATCTATCACTATGCCGAGGAAGCCTTCGTCACCTGGGCCTCGAAGCAGATCAATCGCCCGATCAAATGGACATCGGATCGGTCCGAGGCGTTTATGTCCGACGCCCAGGGCCGCGATCATGTCACCAAGGTCGAACTGGCGATGGATGCGGAGGGGCATTTCCTGGCGCTGCGCTGCTCGACGCTGGCCAATATGGGGGCGTATCTGTCGACGTTTGCGCCCTGCGTGCCGACCTGGCTGCACGGGACGTTGTTGGCGGGGAACTACCGCACGCCGCTGATCTTCACCAATGTGAAGGCCGTCTTCACCAACACCGTGCCGGTAGATGCCTATCGCGGGGCCGGACGGCCGGAGGCGACCTATCAGCTCGAGCGCACCATCGACAAAGCGGCGCGCGAAATGGGGATCGACCCGGTGGAGCTGCGCAGGCGGAACTTCATCCAGCCGGATCAGTACCCCTATGCGACGCCGGTTGCCGTCGAATACGACAGCGGCAATTACGGCGCCACCATGGACAAGGCGCTGGAGATCGCGGACCGCGCGGGGTTCGAGGCCCGAAAGGCCGACAGCACCAGTCGGGGCAAGCTGCGGGGCATGGGTATCGCCAGCTATATCGAGGCTTGCGGCATCGCGCCCTCGACCCTTGTCGGTGCCCTCGGCGCCCGCGCGGGCCTCTACGAGGCTGCGACCGTGCGGGTGAACCCCACTGGCTCGGTCACGGTGCTGACCGGCAGCCACTCCCACGGGCAGGGGCACGAGACGACCTTCGCCCAGGTGGTGGCCGACCGTCTGGGATGCGACGAGGCAAATATCGAGATCGTTCATGGCGACACCTCGAAAATTCCCTTCGGCATGGGCACCTATGGCTCGCGTTCGCTGGCTGTCGGCGGCTCGGCCATCGTCAAATCGGTCGACAAGATCGTCGCGAAGGCCAAGAAGATCGCGGCGCATCTGATGGAGGCCTCCGACGCCGATGTCGAGTTCAAGGATGGCGCCTTCAGCGTGGCAGGCACCGACAAATCGGTCGCCTGGGGCGATGTGGCGCTGACCGCCTATGTCCCCCACAACTTCCCGCATGAGACGCTGGAACCGGGGCTGGAGGAGACCAGCTTCTACGATCCCGCCAACTTCACCTATCCCGCGGGCGCCTATATCTGCGAGGTGGAGGTCGATCCCGAAACCGGCGTGGTGGACATCCTGAACTTCACCGCTGCGGACGATTTCGGCAATGTGGTCAACCCGATGATTGTCGAGGGTCAGGTTCATGGCGGCCTTGCCCAGGGCATCGGCCAGGCCATGCTGGAAGGCTGTGTCTATGACAGCGATGGCCAGCTCGTCTCGGCCAGCTACATGGATTACACCATGCCGCGCGCCGACGATCTGCCCAAGTTCAACGTGGACCATTCCAGCCAGACGCCCTGTACCCACAACCCGCTGGGTGTGAAGGGCTGCGGCGAGGCGGGGGCCATTGGCTCACCCCCCGCTTTGGTCAATGCCGTGATCGATGCCCTTGCAGGCCACGGTGTCACCCATATCGACATGCCCCTGACGCCCAAGCGCGTCTGGGAAGCGATGAACAAGTAAGGAGCGGCTGAGATGTATAATTTCACTTACCAGAAAGCAGGCTCGGTCGCGGATGCGGTGGCGGCTTTGGCGGCGGAAGATGCGCAGGCCCTCTCGGGCGGTCAGACCCTGTTGCCGACACTGAAGCAGCGGCTCGGCCAGCCCTCCGGCCTGGTGGATCTGACCGGTATCGCCGAACTGCACGGGATCGAAGTCGGTGGCGGCAGCGTCACCATCAAGGGCGCGACCCGGCATGTGGAGGTCGAACATTCCTCCGACATTCGCAGCGCCTTCCCGGCACTGGCCGCGCTGGCGGGCGGTATCGGCGACCCGCAGGTGCGCAATCGGGGTACGATCGGGGGCTCGGTCGCGAACAACGATCCCTCTGCCTGCTATCCGGCGGCGTGCCTGGGCACCGGGGCCACGATCATGACCTCCGGCGGCGACATCGCGGCGGACGACTTCTTCCAGGGCATGTTCGACACGGGCCTCGGCGAGGGTCAGATCGTCACCGGCGTGCGTTTCCCGGTGCCGGAGAGCGCGAGCTATCAGAAATTCGTCCAGCCCGCCTCGCGCTTTGCCCTGGTGGGGGTCTTCGTGGCGAAGTTTGCCGATGGCGTGCGGGTGGCCGTGACCGGCGCTTCCGAAAGCGGCGTCCATCGCTGGTCGGCGGCGGAGCAGGCCCTGTCGGCCAATTTCAGCGCCGATGCGGTGCCCGCAGCACCTGGGGCGGATGGGATGATTGGCGACATCCACGGCTCGCCCGAATACCGCGCCCATCTGGTCGCTGTGATGACCAAGCGTGCCGTGGCCGCAGTCTGAGCTGAGATGATCGGAGCGCGCGGCCCGACCGCGCGCTCCTCCCAACCTTCACGCCCAGTGACCCCACTCGTTCTGGCAGCCTTGTTCTGATAGTCTCGTGCCGACATGGTCTGAACAAGGAGAGCAGAATGATCCGCGAACCCTACGAGATCGAGATAGACGCGGCGCTCGCGCATCTTCAGACAGCCCAGAAGCTGCTGCTGAGGGAGATCGCCGATTACCCCGGCCCGATTGCCGGATGCGATGTGCAGTTCAACCAGCTCCTCAGCGACAGAACGCGGCTTTCGCAGGCCATCGAGGCGTTGCGCGACGCCCCCTTCATCCCGACGCCGAGGATACTGGAGCGCGGGGCAATCTCGGAGAGCCGCTGAGCAGCTACTCCTCCCGTTCGGTTGTAAACGTCAGCGGCAGTCCCGCGCGCTGACCCATATCGGCGCCCTGCGCCGCCTTCGTCTCGGCCACGTCCTTGGTAAAGACGGCAACCACGCAACTGCCCTTCTGATGCGCGGTGGCCATGATGTGATAGGCCTTCTCCGGCCCCATGGCAAAGACAGCCGCCAGCACCGCAACCACGAATTCGCGGGGCGTGTAATCGTCGTTTAGCAGGATCACCTTGTAGAGCTTTGGCCGCGCGGTCTTGGCCTTCTCCTTCGGTTTCACCTTGGTGTCGAGATCGCTCATCCTGCGCCTCCGCCGCGCCCCTTGGACGGGATGCCCATTATATGGGATGCGCGGCGACCGGGTCGAGAAGCGCTTGCTTGCATACCGACGCTCCGCTACCCAAGGGAGATGAACAGAGAGGGAACATCAAGCGGCGCGCTGACCTTCGGCTTTGGGGAGGCCCGGTTGCAGGCGCGCCCGGCGGGCACGCTCTGGTGGCCTGCGGAACGGGTGCTCGCGGTGGCGGACCTGCATCTCGGACGAGCCGAACGGATGGCGCGGCTGGGCGGCGGACTGCTGCCCCCCTACGAAACCGAGGATACGCTGAAGCGGCTGGAGGCCGAGGTAACTGCCCTCAGCCCCCGCTCCCTTGTGATGCTGGGGGACAGCTTCGACGATCTGACCGCCGCGGCGGCATTGAGCGCGCAGGTGATCGCGCGGTTGGAGCGGCTGGCCGCGGGGCGGCGTCTGCTGTGGATCGCGGGCAATCACGACCCGGGTCCGGTGGATCTGCCGGGCAGCCATCTGATCGAAACCCGCATTGGCGGCATCAGCCTGCGCCATATCGCCGAGCCCGAGCGTGATCCGCCCGAAATCTCGGGGCACTACCACCCCAAGGCCAAACTGATGGTGAGAGGCCGGCAGATCACCCGCAAATGCTTCCTGCTTGGGCAGGGGCGCCTGGTGATGCCGGCCTTCGGCACCTATACGGGCGGTCTGGATGTGAGAGATCCCGCCTTCGCATCCTTGACCGGACCGGACAGCCATGTCTTGGTTCTGGGGCGTGACGCCGTCAGGGCGGTGGCGCTCGCGGCCTGATCGCAACACCAGTCCCATCCGCTGGGCGCTGTCATGTCCCAGACTTGATCCGGGACCTCTGGTGCAAGCTTCAAGTAAGAGGTCCCGGATCAAGTCCGGGACAGCATGGCGTTTACTGCGTGTCTCGTTCTTCCAGAGCCAGGGTTTCAAGCTGCCATACGTCCTCGTTGCGTACAAAAACCGCATGAGGGCCGCCGAACTGCGCGACATGGGTGGCCCGGGCAAAGCCGCAGCCATCGGGTCCGGTGCAAAGATGCAGCCACCCCGCTTCGGTCAGTGCCCTGTCGCCCGGCAGGCCTGGGCCGCGCTGCAGGATCCGGGCATAGAACGGTATCAGCGCGGGCGCCGAGGAATTCGGCGCCGCACGCAGCACCGCACCGGGTTCGGAGCCATAGACATACAGATCGGCGTCCAGACCCTCCGGCCACTCCGCTTGTCCCCAGGGCAGGGTAGCGCGCAAGCCATCCGCCTCCAGCGCCCAGCCGGTGCGCAGCAAACGCTCCCAACCCGGCCAGGCGGCGGCCTCGCCGATCACGGCGCGGCGCTTGGCCGGGTCGTCCAGCAGGGCGGCCAGATCGGTCGGGCCCGGGTCGGCGGGTGGGGGCAGGGCGCTCCCCGCCGCCTCCGCGATACGCCAGACCCAGGCTGGCTCGGCCTCGGCGCCTTGGGGCCGCCAACTGCTTTGCCGGGCATGGTTGGTGTCCCATGCGGTCAGCGCCAGCCGGTCCGGCGCAATGACGAAATCGAGCCCGTCCGCCGTGACGTCGTAAACTGGCTCGTCGCCACTCTCATACGGGGCGAAGATCTGCAGCCGCACGCCATGCACGGTCAAACAGCGATGCGCGACGATCGGGGCATCGACCTCCGGGAAATAGAGCGCGAAAACCTCGCGCCGATGTCCCGAGCGGCAGGTGCCCGCGTCATAGCGATGGGTCGCCGACCCATCCTCGATCACCACTGCCGGCGGATCGCGCTCCAGCGTGAAGCCGCCGGGGCGGGTGATGAAGGGGATCTCGAAGGCTGCAGCGGCAGCGGGCAGCATCAGCGACGCCGCCGCCATCGCAGCCCCTCTGATCACGCAGTCAGCCCCTCCGGCTCCGGCAGGTTGTTGGCCCGGCAGCAGGCGGTCAGCGTGTTGGCCAGCAGGCAGGCGATGGTCATCGGCCCGACGCCGCCGGGGACCGGAGTGATCGCGCCCGCAACCTCGGCGCAGCTTGCGTAATGGCAATCGCCGACCAGGCGGGTCTTGCCCTCACCCTTTTCCGGCGCATCGATCCGGTTGATGCCGACATCGATCACAGTCGCCCCGGGCTTGATCCAGTCGCCGGTCACCATCTCGGCCCGGCCAACGGCGGCGACGACGATATCGGCCTGGCGGCACACCGCCTCGATCTCCTTGGTGCGGCTGTGAGCGATGGTCACGGTGCAACTGTCGCGCAAGAGCAGATTGACCATCGGCTTGCCTACGATGTTCGAGCGCCCGATCACCACCGCGTTGAGCCCCGAGAGCGAGCCATGCCGGTCGCGCAGCATCATCAGGCTGCCGAGCGGCGTGCAGGGCACCATCGCCTTCTGCCCGGTGCCCAACAAACCGACATTCGAGATGTGGAAGCCGTCCACATCCTTGGCCGGATCGATCGTGTTGATCACTGCGTCGGAGTTCATGTGGTCGGGCAGGGGAAGCTGTACCAGGATGCCGTGGACGTTCGGGTCCGCGTTCAGGCGCTCGACCTCGGCGACCAGTTCGGCCTCGGAGATATCGGCGTCGAACTTGGTCTCGAACGAGTTCATGCCCGCCTCGACCGTCTGCTTGCCTTTCGAGCGGACATAGACCTGGCTCGCCGGGTCCTCGCCCACAAGCACCACGGCCAGACCGGGTGTAATCCCGTGCTCTTCCTTCAACCGGGTCACATGCTCGGCCACCTGGCCCCGGATATTGGCGGCAAATGCCTTGCCGTCGATCACGTCTGCGGTCATGGATCTCCCCTCGTCTGTTATCCGCGGCCTCGATAAGGCTCTACTCCAGGATCCGGCAGCCAAAGCCCCTCAGGCGCGACACCGGTTTGCCAAAACACGTCAATCGGAATGCCCCCGCGCGGATACCAGAACCCCGCGATCCGCAACCAGCGGGGGCTGATGGCCGCCACGATCCGCTTGCCGATGCCCACCGTGCAATCCTCGTGAAAAGCACCATGGTTGCGAAAGCTTGTCAGAAACATCTTCAACGACTTCGACTCTACCAGCCACTGATCGGCGACATAGTCGATGACCAGATGGGCGAAATCCGGCTGGCCAGTGACCGGGCAGATCGAGGTGAACTCTGGGCACGTGAACCGTGTCAGATAATCGGTGTCGGGGTGAGGGTTCGGCACGGGATCCAACCGCGCCTCTTCGGGGCTCTGCGGTTGCGCGGTGTTTTCGCCGAGGGTGGTTTGGGAGAGGGCTGTCATGGCGTTTGTCCTAGTCGCATTCCCAGACGGCGGCAAGGCTGGCCCGGTCGCTCCGGCTGTGCGATACAACCGGGATTAAGCGCCCGCACCGCAAGGGACAAAGGATTTGGGGATTTGAAACGATATATTGGCTGGTCCGCGATCGGGCTTGTCGCTGTGTTCGCACTGGTCTTCTGGTGGCAGATGGCGAAGGTCTGGGTATCCTACACGACCGCCCTTTGCCATGATCCCGACGATTCTGGCAGCGTAGATGCCTGCTGGCAGCTCGAAACTCTCAACCTCGTGGACGAGGCGGAGCGGGCGCGCTTCGCTTTTCACCATGGTCGGGCCAAGCTCGAATGGGGTAGCAGCAGCGAAGCGATTCAGTTGCTGGAGGAGGCCATGACGGGCGGTGAGGATGGCCCAGAGGTGCATTTCGCCCATGGCCGGGCCTTGCAGAACAACGTGCAGCATCGCGCCGCCGCCCAGGCCTTCACCCGCGCGCTCAGCCGCGGGCACGACGACACGGCGTTGGCGTGGCGAGGTTGGTCGCGGCTGTTCTTCGATGACGAAGGCGCTTTGGCTGACTTCGATCAAGTCGCCAAACATCACCCTGCAGGCGAGCCCGTGATCTGGGTGCAGGAGGGCCGCGCCTGGGCACTGCGCGATATGGGCCGCGATGTCGAGGCGCTCGCCGCATTCCGGACCTCCGCCGATACAAATGACTATCGCAGCTATGCCGATCAGGAAATCGTCGACATCCTGCTCGATCTCAACCTTGGTGAGGAGGCGCTTGCCGCCGTTAATGGGAATTTGCTGCAAAGTGACGAGGACGGCGATGCCTGGGTGCAGCGTGGTACAGCGCTGATGCTGCTGGGGCGTCATGGAGAGGCACGGGCCGATTTTCAGCGCGCCGCCGAGGCGGATTGGGGATACGAGGCGTATCTGGGTCTCGGCCACGCCCATCTGGCGCTGGGCCAGGACGAGGATGCGCGCAGGGCCTATCTGCAAGCCATCGCGTCCGAACCCAAGGAGCTGCCGGCACAGCTTGCAATCGTCATGCTCGATTGCAAATCGGGCGATGTTGCAGCGGCACGCGAAAGGCTGGCGAAACTCTACAAACTTCAGCCCGCCCTGGCCTGGCTCGCCGGGGCCCCGGAGCGCATCGCATGTGCCGAGGCATCGGACACTGGCGATAGGGATTAGGCAAGGCTGTCCCGATATGGGATAATCACTTCTCTGACCATCCTTCCCGAGGAGTTGCCTGATGTTCCGCCAGCCCGCCGATGGCTATGCCCTGCCCGCCGATTTCATGAACCCTGCCGTGATGGCGATTGGCGACAGCCTCTATAACGGCATGCGCTCGGCCACGATCAACGCCCATTTCGCCTCGCTCGCCGTACCGGCGCTGGCCGCACGCGTGGCCTTCCCCGATCACGGTTTCCGCGCGCCGAAATATCCGGAGGTGCTGCTGGTCGAGATCGAGGACCGGGTCCGCGATATGGGCCTCTTCAACCTGCTCCACGGGATCGAGAAGCTGAAGGCCGAGGTGCTGGCCAATGCCACCCGCTGGATCGATGGCCAGAACATCCTGCCCTTCGAGCATCTGGCCTGGGACAATATCGCGATCTCCGGCGCCGAGCTGCCGGACCTGATGGAGCGGGACTTCGCCTATTGGGACGGCATCGTGGACCAGCTTCGGCCCATCGTCGCCTCCGGCGATGTGGGGGCGATCTTTGGCCGGGCGCTGGACCTGCATATGAGCCTGAATGGCCGCTTCCTTCTCAATCCCAATCACCGGGCTGAGATGTCCAATATGCGCCCTGTGGACCTGGTGAACTTGCGCAAACCCAAGGTCCTGCTGGTCAATATCGGCGCCAATCACGGCCTGATCGACATTACCGCGGCAGGCTCCGAAGGGGCGGGCAACCAGGGCCCCGATAACGGCTTGCGCAAACTCGCAAAATGGGCCGACGAGATGAAGGATCTGGCGGGCCTGCTGACCGATCTGGGGCCAGAGACCAAGCAGATCTATGTCAACTCGATCCCGCTGCCCTCGACCGTGCCGAACCAGATGTTCGTCGACAGCCTGAAGCGCGAGTTCGACTGGCCGGACCTGAAGCGCGAGCAGAACGGCTTTTTCAAGGTCTACGACAACCATCTTGGAGCCGATTACGTGCAGTATACCGGCAAGGAGATGACCGAGATCGACGCCGAGGTGACCGCGATCATCGTGCGCATGATCGACAACACCCGCGACGTCTTCGATCGTGCGGGCGACGACCGGCTGCGCATCCTGCGCCTCGACACCGCTCTCAAGGGCTACGATTCCAAGCATCAGCGCGATCTCGCGATCACCGACAAACGCGCGGATACCAGCCTCGAACACAAGCGGCGGATCTATACGAACATGGCCATCGATTATAACAACTTCATCATCGGCGACACGGCGGTGTTTCGCAGGGGCGGCTTCACCAGCCTGGACAATCACCACCCGTCGGGGCTCGGCTATGCGATCTTCGCGCGAGAGCTTCTTAAGGTGATGCAGGCGGACTACCCGCAGATCGATCTGGACGACATGCTGATTTCCGAAATGGGGGACCGGCTGTTCTCGGATCCGCCGGGGGAGTATGCGACTTTCGTCAACATCGTCTACGGCCTGCGCCGCCGCATGGCCGGTCTCACGGCCAATGCCACGCTGGAAGAAGCGAATGGCGAGGCGCCGAAACCCGCGGCACCCGGCCCGGTCGTGAAAACGCCGGAGGAGGAAGCCGCCCAGCAGGCCGCCCGCTACATCACCGGTGTCGCCGGCGTGGATCGCTAGGGCCGTCCCGGGCCGCAGGTGCCAACACCTCGGCCAAGCCGCAGGCGCGGGCCGAGGGCATATCGCATCGGCCGTCAGGCCGATTCCGCCTGATTAGACAGAGCAGCCGGGCGCAGGACCGCTATTTCAGCATCACCCGATGCGACCAGAGCTGGCCGTCCGAGATCACGATATCCTCGAAGCCCAGCAACTTCGCCAGATCGAACCAGGTCGCGTGCGTGGCGATGCCGCTATTGATGAAGAAGTCCGTACCGCGGGCGTTCGAGGTCAACTGCGCCAGCACCCCGCGTGCCCGGAAGATCGTGCGGAACACCTCGTCATCCAGGGCGATGATGATCATGTTCTGCGCATTCTTCCCCTTGGCAAAGATCGCAAAGCGCGGCGTCTCCGGCGCCGCGAGCTGCGCCTTGGTGATCTGGGTCATGAAGTTCACACGCACATTGCGGTCCGAAGGCGGTGCCTGATCGGTGATCTTGCGTTCGAACACCTCCTCCGAGTTTATCGGCGGATAGTAATAGTTCTCCTTGCTCGCAGCATGGGAGAGCGAGGCATAGCCTCCGAACGCGATGGCGGTCATGAGGGTGAGGGCGATCCGGCGCATGAGGTGTTCCTTCTGGTGGGTCCTATCCGATCCAAGCCCGACCTCTGCCGGGGATCAAGCCTGCATCCGATCCTGCACGGGAAATGTGATGATTTTGCTCAGATCAGGGGGTGCAGGCGCCGGGGCGGCACATGCAGGCGGGCCCGGTCGCCCAATGCCAATTGTCCCGGACGCTCGACCCAGGCGGTCACGCCGCGCTTGGTCCGCGCCTTCATCGCAAAGCCGCGGCCCTTGCCGGGATGATGGCGCTCGATCACGTCGCCCGGATGGCGGCAGGGGGCGTTTTCGGTGTCCACGGTCAGGCAGGCGCCGCTCTCGAACACCAGCCGCGTCGAGGGGGGGATCAGGGTGAAATCTGGCACGCCCTCCACCACCATCGAGGCACCCAGCCAGGCCGGGTCCAGCCGGTCCAACTCCATCGCCGCGGCGACCTCGGCCAGCTCCTCAGCCGAGACGATCGAGATCTGGCGCGTGTTTCGGATCTCGGTTCCCACTTCGTGTTGACGCTTCACCCGCACGCAGGCAGGCCGTGTCAGCCCGGAATGGCAGTCGCCCACAAAGCCCTCCCACGCCAGCTCCACATGATCGCGCGCGACCGAGGAGATATCCGCATCGCTGTCGGCCACCACACCCAGCCAGGCGATGCGGGCATAAAGATCGGTAGGGGTAAGCAGGGTCATCGGTCTTCCGGTACGATGTTGCGGATCCGCGCGATATGGGCGGCCAGATCCCCTTTCGGGTGTTTCAGCGACACGCGTTTGTCCGAGGGCGGCTGATGCGCCCGGCTGACCCCGTCGCGCCAGGCGGTCGCGGGCCGGATCGGACGCGGGCAGAACCCGCCGCCGCAATTCGGGCAAACATTCTGCAGGTGCGTCTCGACGCATCGGGCGCAGAAAGTGCATTCATAGCTGCAGATCATCGCGTCGCTCGCCTCGGGCGGCAAATCCTTGTCGCAATATTCGCAATTGGGGCGGAGCTGGAGCATGAAATCCTCGATCGATGATGTCTGACCCTGCCGCTTCCGATCCTTTGCCGCAAGGGCCCCTGCGCCGTATTTCGGTGATTGGCAATGCCGGGTCGGGCAAAACCCGGCTGGCGCGTTTGCTCGGCGGACGGCTCGGCCTGCCGGTGATCCATCTCGACAGACATTTCTTCTTGCCCGGCTGGGTAGCCCGCCCGGAACCCGACTGGGCCGCCGTGGTCGCCCGGTTCGCCGGGGCCGAGAGCTGGGTGATCGACGGCAATCACATCACGTATTTCGGGGCCAGACACCAGCGCGCGGATCTGATCCTCTGGCTCGACACGCCCGTCTGGCTGTCGCTCTGGCGGGTGATCCGGCGCCTTGTGACGCATTATGGGAAGGTGCGCGGCGACGATCTGCCCCCCGGCTGCCCGGAGAGGTTCGATTGGGAGTTCCTGGTTTTCGTCGCCACCTATCGCCAGCGCCGTGGAGAGATCGCATCGGCGATGGAAGGCGCCCAGGGCGCGGTCATCCGGCTGCGCACCAAACGCGAGATCGCCGCGTTTCTGAAAAGCCTGCCAGGGGACTAGCGCCCCAGCGCGCGCCATCCGATATCCTTGCGGCAGAACCCGCCCGGCCAGTCGATCCGCTCGATCGCGGCATAGGCCCGCTCGCGCGCCTCGCGCAAGCTCGCGCCGGTGGCCGAGACATTCAGAACACGCCCGCCATTCGCGACGATGGCGCCGTCCCGCGCCGCCGTTCCGGCATGGAAGATCGTGACGCCCTCGATGGCACCCGCTTCCTCCAGCCCACTGATCGCCTGGCCCTTGCCATAGCTGCCCGGATACCCCTTCGCCGCCATCACCACGGTGATCGTCGGATCGGGCTTCCACTTCAGGCGCACATCCGCCAGCCCGCCGGTTGCGCAGGCCATCAGCGCAGGCAAAAGCGCGCTGCCCAGGCGCAGCATCAAGGCCTGGCATTCCGGGTCGCCGAAGCGCACGTTGAATTCGACCAGGCGCGGCGCACCATTCTCGATCATCAGCCCGGCAAAGAGGACCCCGCGAAACGGCGTGCCCCGGACCGCCATCTCTGCGATCACCGGTCGAATGATCTGGTCCAGCACCCGCGCCTCGACCTCCGCCGTCATTACCGGCGCGGGAGAGTAAGCGCCCATTCCCCCGGTATTGGGGCCCTCGTCGCCATCGAAAGCGCGCTTGTGATCCTGGGCCGTGGCCAGCGGCAGGATGTCCTGGCCGTCGGAGAGGACGAAAAAGCTCGCCTCCTCGCCCGCCATGAATTCCTCGATCACCACTTCCGCACCGGCATCGCCGAATGCGCCGCCCAAGATGTCGTCGACGGCAGCCTCCGCCGCCTCGACGGTCTCTGCCACGATCACGCCCTTGCCGGCGGCCAGACCGTCGGCCTTCACCACGATGGGCGCGCCCTCACGGCGGATATGAGCCTTTGCGGCGGCGGCTTGCGTGAACCGGGCATAGCGGGCGGCGGGCGCGCCGCAGGCATCGCAGACCTCGTGGGTGAAAGCCTTGGATGCTTCCAACTGCGCCGCAGCGGCAGAGGGGCCGAAGACCGCCAGCCCCGCCGCGCGCAGGACGTCGCCAACGCCCGCCGCGAGCGGTGCTTCCGGCCCCACGACCACCAGATCGATGGCGGTTTCCTGCGCCCAGGTGCTGATCGCTGCGCCGTCCATGATGTCCAGCGCTACAAGCTCCGCGATCGCGGCCATGCCCGCATTGCCGGGGGCGGCATAAAGCGCCTCGCAATCCGGGCTCTGCGACACCGCCCAGGCCAGCGCATGTTCGCGCCCGCCGCTGCCCAGGATCAGAACCTTCATCGCGCATGCTCCTTTCGCCGCAGGAACGCGGCCTGCTTGTCGGTGGCCGATATTCTCTGCTCGAAATCGGGAAATTCCTCGTGCCAGAGGCGCAGGGTCTTCTTTTCTTTCTGCCGCCTTCCGTCATCCAGAACGATGAGCCCACCGGGGGCCACGCTGGAGAACAGCTCCGGCCCCGCCGGGTGACGCGGGGTCTTGCCCGCATGATGCGGCGGCCCGTCGATCAGCAGCAGGTCGATCCGCTGCGGCAGGTCGCCAAGCGCCTTTCGGTCGTACCATTGCGTGCGGTTGTCGTAGGGTTCCAGTGCCGCTTCGATCAGCGTGACGCGATGCGAAAGGCCCAGGCGTGCAACCTGTTCAAGGGTTTCTTCGGCATAGGCGGGATCGGCCTCCACGCTCCACAAATGTCCCTTGCCCTGACATTCCAGCGCCTGGGCGATCACGGCGGTGGAAAGGCCGGAGCCAAGTTCCACCACCACCTCGGGTAGGGCGCGCTCGATTTCGTCCAGGATCAGCAGCAGCAGATCGTCGCCGATCCGCCAGTCGCCGCCTTTTGGCAGGGCGCCCTCGGCAAGGCCGAGGCGCTCCATCAGTATGCGATGGGGGTTCCTGGCGCCGGTTTGAACTGCTGCCGGTTGTCCCGGTGTGGGCGCGACGGTGGCGGGCGCCGCAGGAGCCGCCGCCAGCGCCACGCGCAGCCGGCGGTTTTCGCGCCGCAGTTTCAGATTGCGCCAGATCAGCACGCCACAGGCCAGCCACAGAAGGCCGATGATTACGCTTGCAGCCGGACCCGTCATTCCGCACTCTGCCCCTTCCCGCGACCCGTGATGCCGGAGCCCGAATGAGCAGCCTTATCGATGATGGCCCGCAAGGGGTCAACACGCCGGAGTTTTCGGTCTCGGAAATCTCCGGCGCCGTCAAACGGATGGTCGAGGGCGAGTTCGGGCATGTTCGGGTCAGGGGCGAGGTTGGGCGCGTCTCGCGCCCGCGCTCGGGCCATGTCTATCTGGATCTGAAGGATGACCGCGCGGTGCTGGCCGGCGTGATGTGGAAGGGCGTCGCCAGCCGCCTGGCCACCCAGCCGGAGGAGGGGATGGAGGTGATCGCCACCGGGCGCCTCACCACCTTCCCCGGCCAGTCGAAATACCAGATCGTGATCGAGGAGATCGCCCCCGCCGGCGCCGGTGCCCTGATGGCGATGCTGGAGAAACGCAAGAAGACGCTGGCGGCGGAGGGTCTGTTCGCCGCCGAACGCAAGCGCGCGATCCCGTTCCTGCCACGCGTGATCGGGGTCGTCACATCGCCCTCCGGCGCCGTGATCCGCGACATCCTGCACCGGCTGGGCGAGCGGTTTCCCACCCATGTTCTGGTCTGGCCCGTCGCCGTTCAGGGAGAGAAATGCGCACCCGAGGTCACGGCGGCGATCACCGGGTTTGCGGCCATGGACGGACCGCTGCGCCCCGATCTGGTGATCGTGGCACGGGGCGGCGGGTCGGTCGAGGATCTTTGGGGCTTCAATGAGGAAAGCGTCGTCAGGGCTGTCGCGGCATGCACAATCCCGCTGATCTCGGCCGTGGGGCACGAGACGGATACGACCCTGATCGACTATGTCTCGGACCTGCGCGCGCCGACCCCCAGTGCGGCGGCGGAACGCGCGGTGCCGGTGCGCGCCGACCTGGCCGCCACGGTGGCCGATCTGGATGCGAGGCGGGTCCGCGCGCTGGCCCAGCGGCTGGACCGCGCGCGTCAGCGTCTGGGTGATCTGAGCCGGTCGCTACCACGGCCAGAGCGCTTGCTCGAGGAGCGGCGTCAGCGTCTGGACAATGCGATCCTGCGTCTGCCCAAACCACAGGATCTGATCGCCCGGCGCCGCGAGGCGCTGGAGCGCCTGGGTGACCGGCTGCCTAATGCGCTGTCGCGCGCCACCCAGAACGGGCGCATCGCGCTCAGCCGTCAGGCAGGGCGCCTGACGCCCGCGCGCCTGACCGAACGGATCGCGCGCGGGCGCGAGCGGCTGGAGGAGCGTGCGGGCAGGCTGGCCCCGGCGATGCAGCGCCTGACGGGGCAGCGCCGCGACCGGCTGTCGGCCCTGCTGCGCCTCTATGGCTCGCTGCACTACGAGCAGACCTTGCAGCGTGGGTTCGCGGTGGTGCGTACCGAGGGCGCGGTGGTGCCGGAGGCCGCAGCACTCCGCGCAGGCACGGCGCTGGAGATCCAGTTCCGCGATGGACGGGTCGCCGCCATCAGCGGCGATGCCCCTGCCGCGCTCAAGGCCAAGCCGAAATCCAAGAGCAAACCGAAACCCGACCCGGGCGGCCAAGGCAGCCTGTTCTGAGGAGAGACCATGCCCAAAGGATACTGGATCGCCCATGTCACGGTCACCGACCCGGACACCTATCCGAACTATGTCAGCGGCGCTCGCGCGGCCTTCGAAAAATACGGTGCCAAGTTCCTGGCGAGGGGCGGCGCCTGGGAGGACTGCGAGGGCGAGATGGGGCGCGAGCGCCATGTGCTGATCGAATTCCCCAGCTTGCAGGCCGCGCATGACTGCTATCACTCGCCCGAATATCAGGCGGCGCGCGCGCATCGGGTGGATGCGGGCATCGCCACCATTATACTGACCGAGGGACTGGAATGAGCCTGACGATCTGGCACAATCCGCGTTGTTCGAAATCCCGCGAGACGCTGGGGCTGATCGAGGCGGCGGGGAAGACGCCCCGGATCATCGCTTATCTGAAAGATCCGCCGAGTGCTGCGGAGGCGCTGGCGCTGGCGGGCCGCCTCGGCCTGCCGATCCGAGAGATGCTGCGCAAAGGCGAAACTGCGTTCAAGGAGCATAATCTCGCCAATCCAGCGCTAAGCGATGCGGAGATCGCCGAAGTGGTCGCTGGCCATCCCATTCTGATCGAACGCCCGATTGTCGAGAGCGCCAAGGGCAGCCGCATCTGCCGTCCGCCGGAGCGGGTGCGAGAGATCCTATAGCGCGCTGACCCGGCGGGTCGCTGTCGGGTCCTCCAGCACCTCTGACTTCAATGCAATGCCGTGGCCTGGGCGATCCGGGATGCCGATGGTCCCGTCGCACAGATCCGGCAACCCCTCGGCCATGGCGCCATACCAGGTGAGGTAGAAGCCCCGCGCGATCTCCTGCTCGCGGACATTCGGCAAGCTCAGCGCCAGATGGGTCGAGACGGCGAGCGTCACGGGGCCGGAGCAGTCGTGGAACGCGATGGGCCGCCCCGCGCCATGGGCCAGCGCCGCGGCCTCGCGCGCGAACCCGATCCCGCCGCCCCAGGTCACATCGACGATTGGGTAGGCGACGTGCCCACGCTCGATCAGATCGCGGATCTGGCCGAGCCCGCCCAGCGTTTCACCACCAGCGATGGGGCATGTCGTCGAAGCCACAAGCTCCGCCAGTTGATCCGGGCGATCCATCCATATCGGGTCCTCCACCCAATCGACGCCAATCGGCTCCAGCGCGCGACATATCTTTTGCGCGGCGGGCAGGGACCAGAGGCCGTGCAACTCGGCCTTCAGACCCATCCGCGGGAAGGCATCGCGGATCGCGCGGAAAGGTTCGATCCCGCGGGCGAGATCGGCAGGCGAGATATCCATGCCCTCCGCGGCGCCATCGGCAAAGTCGAAGGGCCAGATCTTCATTGCGCCTACGCTCATGGCATCCAGCGTGGTGGCGAGACCCACCGGGTCCTCCATGAAAGCGGTCAGATCCTCGTAGTCCGCGTTGGCCTGTCCGAAATTCTCCGGCCGCACATCCGAGGATTTCGAGACATAGTCCGGCCCGCAGCAGGTGTTGTAGACCGCGATCCTTTCGCGCGCCCGCCCGCCCATCAGATCGGCGAGGGGAAGTCCCGCGCGCTTGCCCGCAAGATCCCAGAGCGCCACCTCCACGGCCGAGAGCGCCCGCATCTCCGCCCCTGTCCCGGTGCGTCCGGTATAGGGCCGCATGGCGTCGGTCAGCGCGGCGATACGGCTGGCATCCTGCCCCAGCAAGGCGGGCGCCAGGCGCTCATGAATATCCGCCTCGACGGTCGCGGCCCCGAACCAAGTCTCGCCCAGGCCCGACAACCCGTCCTCAGTTGAGAGCAGCACCCATATCACGGTCGCCGGATGGGGCGGGCGCAGGGTCTCGATCCGGGTGATTTTCATGGGCGGTCCCCTCGGCGGCGATATCGATCGGTGTCTGCGAGGTATCGCCGAAGGGGCGGTAGGAGGCAATCGCCCGCATCCGCTGTGCAATCGAGAGATGGAGTGCAGTGCCGTCGCCCAGGCTTGTCACCCGCCGCTGACGCAACAGGAAGGCCCGCGCGATGCCTGTGCGGCAGCCGATCATCGCGGCGGCCGCATCCTCGGGGAAGCGATCCTGCCACCGGTCCGGCAGCAGCAGGCCGTGTTGCGCGCCGTTGCGCAGGATCCAGTTGAAGGGAATATGCGACAGCGGGCGCGCCGGATCCGGGCCGCGGATATCTCCCCCGATATCCGCATGGGCGCCCGGGAACCAGACCTGCTCCAAACGCCCTTCCCAATCCGGGGTCTTCTCCCACAGGATCGGCTTGAAAGCCGTGCGATCCTCGTCCAGCGCCAGGGCGTGATAGCCGTGGTTGATATGGCGCCCCAGGGTGTGGTCGTGAAACTCGGTCGCCGCAGGCGCGAGATAGGACAGGAGGGGATAGGGCAGCCCCAGCGCGCGCACCGTGTCCCAGATGCCGATCACCTCGATCGGCACATCGCGATGGCAGTGCTTGTTGGCGAAGGCTTCGATCTCCGGATTGTCCCCGTCGCGATAGATGCCGAAGGCGGCGCGCAGTCTGCGCTCTCCCCTGTGTCCGTCGCGTACCAGACCCATCTTGCCGATCATGCCGGCGAGCGAGCGCACGGCATAGGCGCCCCGGGAATAGCCGAACAGGAAGATTCGGTCGCCCGGCCGCCAGCGAGTCGACAGAAACGCATAGCCGCGCAGGATCGAGCGGTTGATCCCCGCGCCCGACACCGCGTTCATCCATTTGCGCCAGCCATTGCCCTGCACGCCCCGGTCATAATCGAAGAACTGCGAGGGGCGCTGGCCACGCTCCTCCAACAGGCGATAGAGGCGCCCGGCATGGCTCTCCTCGCCCTCGCGGATCGAGGTGAGCGTGCCGTCCGAGATATAGACCAGGTTGCGAGACATCCGCCCTTTTCCGCGTTGACGCCTTTACTGCTTGGACGATGCGCCCATCAGAAAGATCGTCCCCCCGGGCTCAGTCTACAACTGAACCCTCAAGAAGTGGTCATCAACTTTGATCGGATTCGCTCAGCGCACCTCCTGCAGGGCCTGCCAGACGCGGAAGGGGGTGTAGGGCGCCTCCAGATCCGTCACGCCTGCGCGGGCCAGCGCATCGCGCACCGCCAGCACGGTGGAGGGGATGCCGCCGCAGCACCCCGCCTCGCCGCAGCCTTTTACGCCCAGCGGGTTGGTCAATGCCGGAGCCTCGATGAAATCGACATCGATAGGCGGCAGATCGCCCGCCCGCGGCATCCGGTAATCCATGAAGCTGGCGGTCTGCGGTTGGCCGTTCTCGTCCCAACGCATCTCCTCGTGCAAGGCCTGGCCGATCCCCTGCACGACGCCGCCATGAACCTGGCCGCGCACCAGTTCGGGATTGATCAGATTGCCGAAATCGTCAGTGACCGTATAGCGGGTAAGGGCGACATCGCCGGTTTCCGGATCGATCTCGACCTCCGCGATATGGCAGCCGTTCGGGAAGGTACTCTCGCGCCCCTCGACAGCGCCCAGCCCGGTGATATCGGCGGTTTCGGCCAGGGCGGCCAGGGTCACGCTGCGATCCGTGCCCGCGATGGTGAAGCGCGCGCTGTCGCTGTCGAACTCGATATCCTCCTCCGCGGCTTCCAGCTTCTCGGAGGCCAGCTTGCGCCCCTGGGAGATGATATCCTCCGCCGCCAGCAGGATCACCCGGCTCGCCATTTTGGCCGAGCGCGAGCCCCCGGTGCCGCCGCCTGCGGGCAGGGCGTCGCTGTCGCCCTCCATCACCTCGATCTTGTCGTAGTCGAGGCCGAGCTGAGCGTGCAGAATCTGCGGCCAGACCGTCTCGTGGCCCTGGCCGGTGCTCTGCGTTCCGATGAAGATCTGCGCCCCGCCCTGGGGCGTCAGCTTGATGCGGGTGTTCTCATTCGGTCCGCCACCCGTGCGTTCCATGTAATAGGCGATACCGATGCCGCGCAGTTTGTCGTCATTGCCGGCGTCGAACCGGGCATAGGCCGCGCGTTCGACCGAATGGTCGACAACATTCAGGGTGTCCAGACTGTCGAACTCGAAGCCCCCGGGTGTCGGATGGGGCAGCATCTGCGGCGTCACCAGGTTGCGTTTGCGGATCTCGGCCCGGTCGAGGCCGATCTTCTCGGCCGCCGCATCCATCACCCGTTCGGTGGCATAGATCGTCTCCGGCCGCCCGGCCCCGCGATAGGCGTCGGTGGGGGGAGAGTTCACAAACGCCCCCCGCACATGGGCGTGGTGCGCCTTGATCTTGTACATGCCCCCAAGAAGCGTCGCCGAAAACGCGGTGTGAACCGCGATGCCGACGGTGGAGTAATACGCGCCGAGGCCCGAGATCGTGCGCATCCGCATCGCCAGGCAGATCCCGTCGGCATCGAAGGCGCCCTCGACCGTGCCCCGCATATCGCGGCCCTGGGCGTCGGACAGGAAGCTCTCGGTTCGCTCGCCCACCCATTTCACCGGGCGGCCCAGATCCCTGGCGGCCAATGCCGCCAGCGCGTATTCTGGGTGGTCCATCAGCTTCATGCCGAACCCGCCGCCGACATCGGCGACATGGATGCGGACCTGATCGGTTTCTACCCCTAGGGCGCGGCTGATCTTGGCGCGCATGCCATGGGCGCCCTGGGTGCCGACCCAGCCCTCCCAGCGACCCTCCTCGAAGCGGATATTGATCCCGCGCGGCTCCATCGGCACGACGGCGAGGCGCTGGTTGAGCACCGGGGTCGAGACCGTATGCACGGCCCGGGCGAACAGCGCCTCCACCGCATCGGCGTCGCCGCATTCCCATTCATAGGCCTGATTGCCCGGCGCCGCTTCGTGCAACAGGGGCGCATCCGGGGCCAGGGCGGCCGCCGGGTCGGTCACGGCGTCAAGTTCCTCGATCTCCAGGTCGATGGCTTCGGCAGCGTCCTGGGCTGCGGCACGGCTCTCGGCGACGATGAAGGCAATCGGCTGGCCGACATAGCGCACGCGATCCGCCGCCAGATGGGGCATGGTCACCGGGGCGGGCGCGGGCTCCATCGGGAAATCCGTACCCATAGGGCGCAGCCTGTCGGCCACGTCGCAGTGGCCATAGACGGCCAGAACACCCGGCATCGCGCGCGCGGCGTCCAGGTTCGGCGCCTGCAACACGCCATGCGCGAACGGGCTGCGCAGAACCCAGGCATGGGCCTGCCCCGCAAGCACCACATCATCGACATAGCGCCCCTCGCCACGCAGCAGGCGTGGGTCCTCGCGGCGGGGAACGGATTGCCCTAACCCAAATTTCATAGGTCGCCTCCATTTGGACAAACTTCGTGACTAAATGTCAGGTCTAGCGAGATAGAGTGGGCCAGGTCTATCGATTTCGTACGCTGTGTCTGGTAACTTAAATAAAATGTCACAACAGACTGTTCGCGTTGATAAAAGTGTATATAACTAAGACTGCACGAATCGGGGTGAGGTAGTCGTGTTCAAAGATGATCAAATGTTGCCAATGCTCACCGGCATCGTTGTGATGCTGGCGGTTGGCATGTTTATCCAACGATCCGACGCCGTAATGGAGTTTTTGACTGGCGAAGGGGCGGGCGATGCGACGCCGATCGTCCTGAACGCCGATGCCATCCAGACCCGCGCCCGCAACCTGAAGCGCATCGACGTCCTGGCCAACGACACCGGTCTTGGCGAGCTCGACAGAAGCAAACTGGTCATCGTGGCGGAGCCTGATTGCGGCGATGTCTTCGTGCAGAGCGGGGCGCTGCAGTATCTCGCAAGCTCGGACTGCACGCAATTCCAGACCATCAGCTATGCGATCGAGGGCGACCCCAATCAGGCTGTCGGCACCGTGCAGGTGCGCATCCTGGGCGCGCCCGTGACACCGCGCCAGGCTCCGACCACCGCCGACCTGGAAGCCGACGCGCTCGCCCGGCTCGACCCGAATTCCGACGGGTATGACGAAGCGCTCGCCAACCGTCTGCGTGCGGAGGCTGAAGCCGCAGCAGAACAGGCAGAACAACCGGTAGAGCCCGAGGCTCAACAGGAAGATCCAGCACCCGCATCGGCCAGCGCGGACGCCCCGGCGCAGCCCACTGCGCAACCCCAGGCAGAAACAGAATTGGCGGCGCTGCCCAGCGGCACGTCGAGCACCGGCGAAGGCACCGGCGACAGCGACGTGACCGGCGATCAGGCAGTTTCCAACCTCAGCGAGGAGATCGCGTCGCCGGACGCCCCTGGCACGTTGTCGGAGCTGACCAATCCACCGGTTCCGCGCCAGCGCGTGGCCGTGATCGAACCGCGGGTGGACCAGCCCGTGGCGCCTGAAACCACCGACCTGAACACCGGATTGGTGAACGCGACCGCGGCTCCCTCCGCGGCGCCGCAGACTGACGAGCTGCTGGCCATCGGCAGCGGTGCGGAGGCGAGCCTGGCCATCGCGCGGGTCGAAATCGCCGAGCCGAGCTTCGAGGCCCCCGACGCGCCCAGCTTCGACCCCGATCAGGCGGATGATCTGGTCCTGGGACAGAGCATCGCCCAGCAGCGTGCCACGCCGGATGCCGCCCTCCAACGCGCCGAGATCGCGGCGCTGAGCGCGGCGCAGGTGACCTTCGACGATGCCAACAAGCTGGAGTTGAGCGTTTTGGGTGCGCCCAGCGGATCTTCCGAATTGCGCGATCTGGACGCGCCCGCGCCGAGCGCTTCAACGGCGCCCCGGATCGCGCGCCTGACCGCAATCGTGACCGGAAGCCCGGATGCCGCGCTCAATTCGCCCGAATTGCTCGCGGCACCCGCCGCCCAGCCGCCGCACCCCGAGGAGCCGGTGGAGGAGACCCCTGCTGCCGCGCCCGAGAAGGAAGAGACCGAAGTCGCCGCCCTGACGCCCACCGACACTGCGTGCGTGCTGCCCCCGGCGATGACGCTGGACGTGCGGCCTGCCGCCCAGACAGGTGTCGCCTTTTCTGCCCCCTGCCACCCGAGCAGCGTCGTCGAGCTTCAATATAGCGGCCTCAGCTTCGCAATCCCCACGGACGCCAAGGGCAATGGCGAGATTGTCGCCCTGGGGTTCGAGCAACTGAGCGAGGCGGAACTGCATTTCGCCGATGGCGAGGTTATGCCCTTTGATCTGCCGTTCTCCGGCAGCGACAAGGTCTCGCGCGTCGCGATGAGCTGGGATCTGCCGATCGAGCTTAATCTTCACGCGCTGGAATTTGGCGCCCAGGCCTTCCAGGACGGCGACGTGAACGCACAAAACCCGCGCAGCTTCAGCGATATCCGGCGCCGTGGCGGCGGTTACATGTCCAGCTACACGCCGTTGGAGGGGCGCGGCGAATTCGTTCAGATCTACACGCATTTCCTCAAGCGCCGGGGCAAGTCCGGCGTGGTCGAGTTGCTGGTCGACTATGCCAGCCGGGACCGCGATCGGGCCGAGAATACCTGTGGCGACGGCAATCTGGCCAAGCCCGAAATCTCGATCCTGAAAACCGAGCAGGGGCGGGTGGGGCGCCTGACTGTTCAACGTCTCGCAGCATTGGGTTGCGCCGATATCCCGGCGGAGCGGACGCTGCTCTCGATCAACACAATCGGATCGCTGGTCGTCGCACCATGACGCACCGCCGGGCGATCACGCAGCACAATTAGATAGTCTAGGAGAAGGCCGGAGCTATGGGATTGAAAACTGGGTGGACCTTCGTTGCTTTCCTTTTGTTCGGCGCCGCGTATGCACAGGCGCAGACCGGTAACGTGGTGACCTTGCGGTCATTTGATGGTTTCACGCAGCTACGCGGTGAAATCGTCGATTTCGACGGCAAAAGTTTCACGATCAACACCGGCCTCGGCGTGATCCAGGTGGATGCTCTTCAAGTGGAGTGCGAAGGCGAAGCCTGCCCCGAGGATCTGCTGTTCAACGCGAAGTTCGGCGTCTATGGCTCGAACGCCATGGGTAGCGCCCTGATGCCCGCGCTGATCCAGGGCTATGCCGACCGCCTCGACGCCGATGTGGTGCGCGAACGCGCTTCGGTCGAGACCGAAAGCGTGATCCGCATCGTCCACGAGAACGGCAAGGAAATGGCCGCGATCGACCTGAAAGCCGGCGGGTCGCAAATGGCCTATGCCGGGCTCGGCAGCGGTTCGGCGGCGCTTGGCATGTCGTCGCGGCGCATGAAGGATGCCGAGGCCGCACAGTTGGCCTCGAATGGCGGCGCCGATCTGCGCAATACCGAATACGAGAATGTCGTCGCGCTGGACGGCCTGCTGATCTTGACCCACCCGGATAACCCGATGGACACGATCGGGCTGGAGGATCTGACCGACATCTATTCCGGCGTGATCGGCAACTGGTCTGAGGTCGGCGGCCCGGATCTGGACATCGTGGTGCACAGCGCCGACGCCAGCACAGGCACGTTCGACACGTTCAACTCGCTTCTGCTCGAGCCATTGGGCGAGAGCCTGACGCCGGCGGCCAAGGGCTTCCTGAGCAGTGCCGATCTGTCGGACGCGGTGGCCCGCACGCCGGGCGCCATCGGCTTTTCCAGCGCTGCCAACGCCCGCGCGGCCAAGGTGATGAAGATCCGCCAGGAATGCGGGATCGTGTCCGAGCCGACGACCTTCGCGATCAAGACCGAGGAATATCCGCTCTCGCGGCGCCTCTACCTCTATGCCGCGCCGGAAGGGGCCCCGGCCCACGCGCAGCAGCTTCTGTCCTATGCCTTGTCGGATGAAGCGCAGGGGATCGTCGAGGACGCGGATTTCGTCAGCCTGCGTGAAGAGCGTGCCTCGCTCGCCAGCCAGGGCATCCGTCTGGCCCATGCGATCATCGGCGAGGACGAGTTCTCGCTGGATGCGATGCGCGAGATGCTGGGCGAGCTTCGCGAAGCCGACCGTCTGACGACGACCTTCCGCTTCAATCAGGGCTCGACCGAGCTGGACGCGCGTTCGTCCCGCGACGTCACCACCCTGGCCCGCGCGCTGGCGGATGGGGATTTCGACGGCAAGGAAGTGCTGCTGATCGGCTTCACCGACTCGATCGGCCAGTTCGAACTGAACCGCAGCCTGGCCCTGAGACGGGCCGAACAGGTGCGCCAGCGCCTGGCCGGTATCGTCGGGCCTCAGGCTTTCGGCCGCCTCGCGGTGCGCACCCTCGGCTATGGCGAACTGACGCCGGTCGGCTGCAATAACACCTTCGAAGGGCGCCAGATCAACCGCCGCGTCGAGGTCTGGGTGCGCGATCTTTCCTGATACGTTCGGCATTCGGGAACAGCTTCGGCCCCGCGCATGGTTGCGCGGGGCCGTTTCATTTGCGAGGCTCGCCGCAGTTTTCACGAAATCCTCATGACAGGAGCGCCCCCATGATCCGCGATGTCGTCATTCTCGATGGAGCCCGCACAGCAATCGGAACGTTCGGAGGCGCACTTGCCAACACGCCGCCCAGCGCCACCGCGGCGCATGTGGCGAAAGCGGCCCTCGGACGTTCGGGCGTCGAAGGCGCACAGATCGGTCATGTGGTCTTCGGTCATGTGATCAATACCGAGCCGCGCGACGCCTATCTCAGCCGGGTTGCCGCGATCGACGCCGGCGTGCCGGATACGGCGCCCGCGATGAATGTGAACCGGCTCTGCGGCTCCGGCGCTCAGGCGATTGTCTCCGCGGCTCAGGCGGTCATGCTGGGGGATGCGGATTATGCGCTGGCGGGTGGGGCCGAGCACATGTCTCGCGCGCCCCATGGCATGCAGAATGCCCGCTTCGGCCAGAAGATGGGCGACGTGAAAATGCTCGATTTCATGATCGGCGCGCTCTCCTGCCCCTTCGGCACCGGCCATATGGGAGTGACCGCCGAGAACGTGGCGGCGGAACACCAGATCAGCCGCGAGGATCAGGATGCCTTCGCGCTCGAGAGCCAGAAACGCGCGGGCCGGGCGATGGAGGAGGGGCGCTTCGCCAGCCAGATCGCGCCCTTCGTCATCAAGACCCGTAAGGGCGATGTGGCCGTGGACACGGACGAACACCCCAAGCCCGAGACGACAGCAGAGACGCTGGCCGGTCTGCGCGCCGTCTTCCAGAAGGACGGTACGGTGACCGCCGGGAATGCATCGGGCATCAATGACGGCGCCGCGGCGATGGTGCTGGCCAGCGCGGATGCCGCCGAGAAAGCGGGTCTGAAGCCGCGGGCACGTGTTCTGGGCTATGCCCATGCCGGGGTGAGGCCCGAGGTCATGGGGATCGGCCCGATCCCGGCCGTGACCAAACTGCTGGAGCGCACCGGCCTCAGCGTCTCGGATTTCGACGTGATCGAATCGAACGAGGCATTTGCGGCGCAAGCTTGCGCCGTCTCCAAGGAACTCGGCTTCGACGCGGAGAAGGTTAACCCCAATGGCGGGGCCATCGCGCTCGGTCATCCGGTGGGGGCGACCGGGGCGATCATCACGCTGAAATGCCTCGCCGAGCTTGACCGTATCGGCGGCTCGAAGGGGCTGGTGACGATGTGCATCGGCGGCGGGCAGGGCATCGCTCTGGCCGTCGAACGGATGACCTGATGACAGCGAAGGGGATCGAAGGCGAGATCATCGTCGCGGGGTATGTCAGCTTCGCCTCGGGCGAGATCGACCGGCTCCAACCCCAGATGCAGGAGGTTATCGCAGCAAGCCGGGCAGAACCCGGGTGCCTCGACTATACCTATGCGCGTTTGCTGGAAGACCCGGACACGATCCGCATTTTCGAGCGCTGGTGCGATGCGGATGCGCTGCGAAACCATTTCCTGAACGAGCCGGTGGTCCGCTGGGTGATGGTTCTGACGAAAGCCGATGTGCTCTCACGCGATGTCAGCGCGCATAGCGTCTCGGGAACCCACACGCTGCGCGAGTTTCGTGACCTGCCGGACTAGTTTCGACCTCAGACCCCGCCGCGTCTGCTGTTGTGCTTTGTTGCGTCTATTCGCCCGCGGCGGATTGCGGACCTGACGCCTGTCGCGAACGTCTCTGCTGCGACGTTGCCACACAGTGCACAGGGTGCCGCGCGCCGCGGGCGTGAACGTGCCACCGGGTGGAACGGCGACGCGGCGCCTTGAAGCCTCGCCAGTCCGCGCAGCGATCGGTCAGTTCCCCGCGAACCGGGCCGCCATTTCGTCCCGCGCCTCGTCGGTGATCTTGTCGAAGAGGTTTTCCGGGACGGCAAAGGCCTGCCCCGCTTCCAGCATGTTGAAGCTGCGGATCCGGTCCTCGGGCCAGCTCTGAGCCTGATCCTCAAGCCCCAGGGCCTTGAGGATGGCCATCGATGCATCCGGGATGAAGGGCTGCGAAAGCACCGCATAGAGCCTGCAGAGATTGAGCGCGAAGCGAATGATCGCCTCGGCCCGCGCCGGATCCTCCTTGATCGCCGACCACGGGGCGGCCTCCTGCAGGTATTCGTTGCCCGCGACCCAGATCGCGCGCAGCTCCGCCGCTGCCTTGCGGAACTCAATCGCCTCCCAATGGCGTTCCAGCGCGTCGATCCGGCCCGAGATCTCGGCGATCACCTCCTGCTCGGCCAGGCCATAGGTCCCGTCGCCCGGCACTGCCGCACCGAACCGCTTCTCGCAGAACTTGGTCACCCGGCTCACGAAATTACCCAGCACATCGGCGAGATCCTTGTTCACGCCCGCTTGGAACCCCTCCCAGGTGAAATCGCTGTCCGAGGTCTCCGGCGCATTCGCCAGCAGCCACCAACGCCAATAATCGGGGGGCAGAATTTCCAACGCCTGATCCATGAAGATCCCGCGCCCCTGGCTGGTCGAGAACTTGCCGCCTTCGTAGTTCAGCCAGTTCGTCGACTTGATGTAATCCACCAGCTTCCAGGGCTCGTCCGAGCCCATGATGGTGGCCGGGAAGCTCAGCGTGTGGAAGGGCACATTGTCCTTACCCATGATCTGGACATAGCGGACATCGCCCGCCCCCCGATCGGTGCGCCACCACCGCTCCCACGCGCTATCGTCCAGCCCGTTCGCATCGGCCCATTCCGCCGTCGCGGCGATGTATTCGATCGGCGCGTCGAACCAGACATAGAAGACCTTGCCCTCCATCCCCGGCCAGTCCTCGGCGCCGCGCTTCACCGGGATGCCCCAGTCCAGATCGCGGGTGATGCCCCGGTCCTGCAGTCCATCGCCATCGGTCAGCCATTTCTTGGCGATGGAGGTGGTCAGCACCGGCCAATCCGCCTTTTGCCCGATCCAATGGGCGATCTGGTCGCGAAGCTTCGATTGGCGCAGATAGAGATGCTTGGTCTCGCGCACCTCCAGATCGTTCGAGCCGGAAATGGCCGAACGCGGGTCGATCAGATCGGTCGGATCCAACTGCTTGGTGCAGTTCTCGCACTGATCGCCGCGGGCGCGGTCATAGCCGCAATTGGGGCAGGTTCCCTCGATGTAGCGGTCGGGCAGATAGCGCCCATCGGCATTGGAATAGACCTGCTTCTCCATTACTTCCGAGATCAATCCGGCCTCGGCCAGGCGCCCGGCGAAGTGTTGCGTCAGCGCGTGGTTCCGCGCGCTGGACGAGCGGCCGAAATAGTCGAAAGACAGACGAAACCCGTCCGCCAGATCTTTCTGAACCTGCCACATCTCGGCGCAATACTCGGCCACCGGCTTGCCCGCCTTGGCGGCAGCCAACTCTGCCGGGGTGCCATGCTCGTCAGTGGCGCAGATCAGCATCACCTCATGGCCCCGGGCACGCATGTAGCGTGCATAGGCATCCGAGGGCAGTTGGCTGCCGATCAGATTGCCCAGATGCTTGATCCCGTTGATATAGGGCAGGGCCGAGGTGATGAGTACGCGCGCCATTGGGGCCTCCTTCTAGGCATCGGGTTCTATAGGCCGCAGAGGGGGAGGCAAGCGGATTCTGAATTGCAGCCGCCGAGGGCTTTGTCGTCGAAAGCGACCGTCGATCAAGCGATCACCCGCCAGACCAGCACGATGCCCGATCCCAGCAGCAATGCTGTCACCACCTTGCGAAAGGTTGCGGGATTGGCCAGGCCAAAGGCCCGGTTGCCCAGCAGGGCGCCGATGATGCTGGCTGGAATGATCACCAGAATGGCGCGCTGGACATCCCCCGTTACCAGCCCGCCCAGCCACATGGCGATCGAGGCGAGGCCCAGAAGCGCCAGGTTATAGGCCTGCAGGATGCCCCGGCTCTCGCCCGGACTGGCATTGGCGAGTTGCAGCCAAACCATCGGAAGTACACCGGACAGCCCAGCGATCCCGCCTAACACGCCGCCGATGCCTCCAATACTCGCGTCGCGCAACCGGTTGCGCAACCGGGCGCCGATGGGCCGCAGAATGCCGGTGACGGTCGCCAGGCCATAGGCGACCAGGACAATGCCGACGATCCCGCGCAAGATCTCGGGCGACATGACGGCGAGCAATGCGACGCCGACCGGCACGCCCAGCGCCCCGCTGACCAGAAAAGGCATTGCGGGCCCCCAGGTCATCGCCGCGCGCGAGACGCTCAGCGTCGTCAGATGCGCGATCACCGATCCGATGACGATCAAGGGCGGCACCATGCTGGCTGGTAGAACGTGGAAATAGAGGCCCGATGCCATCAGCGCCGTGCCGAACCCGGCAAAGCCCGCGATGAACGCGGCGAGCCCGGCACCGGTCACCAGAAACAGCACGGTGACGAGGTCGAGGGTCACGGGTGCTTTCGCCGTGTCGAACCCGGAAAGTATGCTCTTGGTCGATCCGGGCTCATTCGTCGGGCACGCCAGTCATCAGCTCGGCGAGTTGGGCTGTCTCCATGCCCGGCGTATCGCCTCGCGCCAGCATGTTGGCGGCGTTGTGGCGCGCCTGGTCCGAGCGGTTCTGGTTCAGCTTGTAGGTGCTTTCGATCGCATCCACCCGCATGGTGACGGGCAGGATCTGGCGCATCATGCCCTCCATCACTCCGGGCGTCATTTTGTGATGGGTCCAGGGGGGCTTGGGCAGATGACCCTCGAACTGGGCCGAGAGACGCTCGAGATGGCCGATCAACCTGTCGGGCGGGGCGAGGGAAAGCACGCCCTTGAGATGGACGGCGACGTAATTCCAGGTCGGAACCTTGTCATCCTCGCCATACCAGTCGGGTGAGATATAGCCATCTGGACCGGAGACGATCAGAAGCGCCGGAACGGGCCCCGCGCGCAAGGCCCGGGCGATGGGGTTGGAGCGGACCAGATGCGCCTCGATACTGTCGGTCGAGCAGAGAAACGGGATATGGGCCGCCAGCGGCAGGCTCTCGCCATGGATCGACAGAACCCCGAAACCACGAGACGCTGCGAACGCCCAGGCGCGGCTGTCGTCTTCCTTGCGGAATGCAGGATTGGGATGCATCGCGGTCCTCGATACGCTGGGTCTTGATGGCCACATCCACAAAGGGCACTCGCAGCGCCCGCGTCAAGCAGAACGCCCGAAGCAGAGGGCCAAGGCCGCCATCTGCGTGCGAGCACGCAGCCGGGATGCTCGCATCCCGGGCCCGTCTTCGACGGGCATGGCGGCCTTAGTCCTCTGCTTCGGGGGCAGCGCGTGACGGCGGGTGTTGCAGGCGCTTTAGGTGGCGCTTCAGTCGCAATATTCGGCGATAACCGCAAGGTGGCTGGCACAGTATTCGGGGATGCTCCACCAGACTTCGTCCGTACCGATCGACCAGTCCCGAACCGTCCAGCGACCCCCGACCCGAGTGTAGAGGACGTGGATGGTCGAACCTTCATAGGATTGCGGATCCTGGCCCTCGGCTGCCATGCGGGTTTCTTCCCAGCGAATCGTTGCGCCGCCGGGGCGCTGGGGCTGCAGCGTGCCGAAAGCGGCATCTCCCTCCATGCGCAGGTCGTTGACCACGAATTGAACCGGGGCGCCGAGGGCCGCTTCCGCATCGGGGCGGATGGCGTTCATCATGTCCTTGCGGTCCTGGCTGCCGCGCCGGTGGTTGACGCGAGGCAGGCCAGCGCCGCGAAGACCGCCCCGGCAACCCGCGCCCGTTCAGATCTCATCGGCGAAGTGTTTCATCGTCAGCAGGATCGGGTTCGGGGCCGCCTGACCCAGCCCGCAGATCGAGGCGTCGACCATGGTCTCGCAAAGCTCGCCCAGAAGCTGCTGATCCCAGCGATCCGCCTGCATCAGTTTGACCGCTTTCTCGCAGCCGATCCGGCAGGGGGTGCATTGCCCGCAGCTTTCGTCCTCGAAAAACCGCAGCATGTTCAGTGCCGCATCCCGCGCGCGATCCTGATCCGACAGCACCACCACCGCCGCCGAGCCGATGAACGAGCCATGCGGTTGCAGCGTGTCGAAATCGAGCGGGATGTCGTTCATCGATGCCGGCAGAATGCCCGCCGAAGGCCCGCCCGGCTGGTAGGCTTTGAACGCATGGCCGTCGGCCATGCCCCCACAGGCCTCGATCAGATCCATGATGGTCGAACCGGCGGGCAGCAGATGCACGCCGGGGTTTTTCACACGGCCCGATACGGAATAGGAACGCAGCCCCGTGCGCCCGTTCTTTTCGGTCGCATTCAGCACTTCGGGCCCCTCGCGGCAGATCCGGGCCACCCAGTGCAGTGTTTCCACGTTATGCACCAGGGTCGGCTGGTCGAAGATACCGACCTGCGCCACATAAGGCGGCCGGTGCCGCGGCAGGCCGCGCTTGCCCTCGATGCTCTCGATCATCGCGCTCTCTTCGCCGCAGATATAGGCGCCCGCGCCACGGCGCAGATCGATGAAACCGGGCACGATCAGGCCGGCGTCCTCCAGCGCCGCAATCTCGTCGGCCAGGATCTTCAGGACGGCGGGATATTCGTCGCGCATGTAGATGAAGCAGGTCTCCGCCTCGACCGCCCATGCGGCGATCAGCATCCCTTCCAGGAAAAGATGGGGCACCCGCTCCAGATAGTACCGGTCCTTGAAGGTGCCTGGCTCGCCCTCGTCGCCGTTGACGGCGAGGTACTTGGTTGGGGAAAAATTTGGGTGTAAAATTCGTAAGATTAAATCGTATTAACTTTCTCTATGAATAAAACGGAATTTCGGATGCATACTGCAAAAATGACAATATTCTGAAACATTTACTTTTAATCTCCAAATAGTGCAACTTCGCTTTTATATTTTTCGCTATTTCAAGAAAAATGCAATTTGAGCATGTCAGGCGCCTTCTCGGAATTTTTCTCGGGATCGGAAAAATGCACATCACAATCACATTATTCGACATGATTGCTCGGCCGGTTTAAACTGGAAGATTACAATTTTTGCATTGTTCCCATAAGCGCGAATTTTTCAAAAACAGACATTTTTTCATGTCCTTGTCGGCTCGGGTGAGCTTGCTCTTGCTGTCAGTGCCCCAGTTTTGGAGCTTAGTTTGAATATAATCGATATTAAAATTAGAAACACAGAAAATCCTTCCTATGAGCAACCAAGTCCCTTCCCCGCGACCTTCTCCCGCGAACTCTTCTCGGCGATCGTCTCCGCCGGGCGCCTCACATGCGCCTCTGAGTCGCGTTTCGCAATTGGCGCTGCTCGGCAGCCAATCCGACCTCGAACCCGACGGGCGCCCCGACCGCGGCAACGTCTATGTCAACAAATCCGAACTGCACTCGTTCAAAGCAGACTCGCCGCGCGCCGACCTCGACCAAACAATCAAATGCGCCAAGCTCGCCACCGATGAGCTGCCATCCTTGATTTCATTTGAAAAAACTTTGGAGGGCCGATTTCGACATTTTCGAGCCAGTTTTACCGAAAAAAAGGAGCCACCGCAGAAACGACCGAAGCCGGTCACCGCAGAAAAAACAAGGCCTTCTTTCCAAATGGGCTCCAAGTTCGAGCGCATGCTCAGCGTGAGCGGAGCGAAGGGGCCGGGCAACCGGCCGTCGTTCTTCGAACTGGGGACGGAGGGAGGGCCGAACGAAGAAGAGACTCGGAGCCTACTGGGCAAGCGAGAGCGGCTCGAAGATCACATCCAGTGCGTCAACCCCTTTCCGTTTAAATCACCCTCGAAACGCAGTCCACGCAAACTCAGCGAAAAACAGAAAATACGGATACTGACGCGCAAAATTCTCAAATCCTACAAGCTGAACGTCAAAATGGCGATTAACGTTTTCAAAAAAATGTGCATTATGAATGTGAAGAGTCCAAACTCGGCTAATTTAAAAGCCAATTCAAATGCTCCCAAATCCTTCGTTTTGCGCGAAGAAGATCTCGATACCAACAGCCACCATTTGCCAAACGCGACAGAATCGAAGTCGCAGTCGAGACAAGAGGAGAGAATCAAGGCCCCGCCGAACTCGAGACGCAGGAAAAGGGCGGTCTCGCAGAGTTGTCGGGAATTCAGGCTTTGGACTGAATTGCTGGACAAAATCAAGCGAGACTCGGAGAGGAGGCGCAGGAGAAGAAGACCCAAAAAAAAGGAGAGTGATCGCTTTTCTTTCCGCAAAATCGAGAGGAGGTCTTTCGATGCCAAGCAAATCATGACTGTGCAGGGCGCCTACGAGTTTTTGGATCTTTCATTCAAAAATATTAATAAGGACAAAGATAATAATTAACAGATTCGATTTGGGGTTTGGGGTTTGGGGTTAGCGGGGCTGGGTTTTATTATG
>JBCCDU010000017.1:0-59739 GCA_039030715.1 Pseudomonadota bacterium | reverse complement strand
GCGGCGGCCGGTCCCAATGCACGGTTGGCCTCGCGGCTCGCGCGCTGCCAGGTCACCGTCTTCATGTATTTGTGGACACTCAGGCCACCAGTATACCGCGCCGCCGCATTGGTCGGCAGCACATGGTTGGTGCCCTCGCATTTGTCTCCATAGGTCACCGTCGTCTCCTCGCCCAGGAACAGCGAGCCATAGGCCTGCAAGCGATCCAGCCACCAGTCCAGATCCGCCGCCTGCACGCTCAGATGCTCCGGTGCCACGCGATCGGCGCAGGCCGCCACCTCCTCGCGGGTGTCGCAAACCATTACCTCGGCATAGTCGCGCCAGGCATCGGCGGCATTCTTGCCGTTCAACTCCGGCAGGTCGTCGATCAACTCGGGGACACGGGCCATCACCGCCTCGGCCAGCGGGCGGTGGGTGGTGGCCAACCAGACGGGCGAGTTGTAGCCATGCTCGGCCTGGCTCACCAGATCCACCGCAACCACCTCCGCGTCCGCCGTCTCGTCCGCGAGGATCATCGAGTCAGTCGGCCCGGCGAACATATCGATCCCGACCCGGCCGAACAGGATCCGCTTCGCCTCGGCCACGAACTGGTTGCCTGGCCCCACGATGATATCCGCCGGTGTCGCCCCGAACAGGCCATAGACCATCGAGGCCACACCCTGCACACCGCCAAGGTTCAACACCCGGTGGGCGCCGCAGAGATCCAGCGTGTAGAGGATCGAGTCTGGGATCCCCTGCCCAGGTATGGTCGGCGAGCAGGCGGTGATATCCTTTACCCCCGCCACCTTCGCCGTCGTCACGGTCATGATGGCGGACGCAACATGCGAATACCGCCCGCCCGGCACATAGCATCCCGCCGCCGTCACGGGGATCTGCTTCTGCCCGGCGATCAGGCCCGGGATCACCTCCATCTCGCAATTGGTAATGGTTTCCTTTTGAGCCTCGGCAAAGCGGCGCACGTTGTCATGGGCGAAGCGGATATCGTCCTTCAACTTCTCTGGCACATTGGCGGCGGCCTCAGCCAGCCGTTCGGGCGAGACCACGATCTCGTCGGTCCATTTGTCCAGGTTGGCCGCGTATTCCTTGGCCACCTCCTCGCCCCCTTCTTCGATTTTCTCAAGCATCTCCTGCACGATGGCGCGAGTCTTGGAAGTATCGCTTTCAGAGGTCTTGGGGGCCTTCTTCAAGTAATCGATCACGCGCGCACCCTTTCATTGGTCGGATCGTATGGACAGGGCGCGATGACGCGCGCTGGGATTTCTTCGCCCAGGATATCGATGGTCATCTCGGTCCCTGTCTCGGCCAGATCCGGTTGCACGAAACCCATCGCCAGGTTTTTCGCCACCCGGTGACCCCAGGCGGCGGAGGTGATCGTACCCACAACTGCGCCTTCGCGATAGAGGCTGTCGCCCGCATGGGCCGGAGCGTGGTCGGTCAGGATCTCCATGCTGACGAAGGCCCGTCGTTTGGTGTTCCGACCCTCGAGTGCCGCACGCCCCGGGAAATCATGATCCAGTTTGACGAAGCGGTCGAGACCGGACTCGAGTGGATCGAACTCGGTGATCAGATCCGCCTTCCAATGGCGATACCCTTTCTCGATCCGCATGGACTCGGTGGCGTAGAGCCCGAATTGGCCGAGCCCATGGGCCACGCCCGCCGCCACCAACGTGTCGTAAACCCCTAGCAATGCCGCGTTGGGGATGTGCAACTCCCAAGCCAATTCGCCGGAGAAGCTGACCGACATCGCGGTGACCGGCCATTGGCCGATGCGGATCTCTCGCAAGCTCAGCCACGGGAAATCCGACCAATTGGTGCGCGGTGCAACTTCGGCCATAAGCGCGCGCGAGTTGGGCCCCGCAAGAACCAGAATGGTGTGGGTTTCGGTGAGGCGGCCAAGCGCAATGCCCTCCGGCAGGCGTTCGCTCAGCCAGTCGAAATCGTGGTCCTCGGCAGCGGCGGCGGACCCCCACCAGAAGCGCTCCTCGCCCAGTTTCGCCAGCGTCGCCTCGATGGCAACGTTGCCCTGATCGCTGAGCGCATAGCAGAGACCGACCTTGCCGACCCGCGACGGGATGCGCCCCGCGAAGAGCGAGGCGAGCCAGTCAGCGACCCCCGGCCCAGCGACCTCGATACGCGTGAACCCGTTGACCTCCATCAGGCCGACGCGGTTCTGGACACAATCCACCTCGGCCGCCACCACATCTTTTGTCGGCGTGAAACGAAACTCGTGCTCGTCTACGAAATCACGCGCGGGCTTGAAGAACAGCGCCCGTTCCCACCCATTGACGATGCCGAACTCCGCCCCCGCCGCTTTCAGGACCGGAGTGAGCGGCGTGGTCCGCGCGGGTCGGCCCGCCGGGCGATGTTCGTGCGGGCGGTGGAAACGGAACTCGTTCTGATAGTCCTCGATGGCCTTCAGCGCGGTGTACTCCTGGTTCGCCCAAGCCCCGAACCGGCGTGGATCGAGCGCCCAGGTGTCATAGCAGGCCTCGCCATGGGCGATCATCTGCGCCAGCAGCCAACCATGGCCGCCGCCCTCGCCCAGCCCGGCGCGCAGGCCGGTGATGCACCACGCGTTACGCCGCCCCGGGATCTTGCCAACCAGTGGCACGCCGTCCGGCGTGTAGGTGATCGGGCCGTTGATGACGGTGTGGATGCCCGCGGTTTCGAGGCATGGCATCCGACGACAGGCTCCCTCGATCGTGTCGGAGATCCGGTCCAGGTCGTTCGGGCAGAGCGCATTCGTGAACCCCGGATCGATCCCGTCCATGCCCCAAGTCTTCGGCTCCTGCTCGTAGAAGCCAACCAGCAGCCCCTCCTTCTCCTGGCGCTGGTAGAAATCGTCCTGCGGACAGCGGATCAAGGGGACACGGAAATCCAACGCCTGGATCTCGGCAATCGGGTCGGTGAGGAAATACTGATGCTCCATCGACGCGACAGGCAGTTCCACGCCCATCATCGCGCCCACCTCGTTGCAGCGATAGCCACCGGCATTGACCACATGCTCGCAGGTGATCTCGCCCTTCGCGGTCTCCACCACCCAGCCGTCGGAGAGTTGGCGCAGCCCCGTGACCGGCGTATGGCGATAAACCTCCGCCCCTGCCTTGCGGGCCCGCCGCGCCAGCGCCTGGCAAAGCTGGGCCGGGTCGATATCGCCGTCCGCCTGATCCCAAAGTGCGCCAATCAGACCCTCGGTCGAGATCAGCGGATGGCGCCGCTGGCATTCCTGCGGATCGATCAGTTCGAACTCCACGCCCATGCCCCGGGCCATGGACTGGAAATGCTGATACCCATCCCAATGCCATTGCTGCGTCGCCAAGCGCAAACCGCCAGTGCCGTGGTGATAGTTGATCGGATAATCAGGGTCGTCCGCCAATTCCTTGTAAAGTTTGATGGAATGACTTTTCAGCCCGACCATGAGCTGGATGCCGCCGAAGTTCGTGACCTGCGCGGCCGAGTGCCAGGTGGTGCCGGAGGTCAGTTCATCGCGCTCCAGCAGCACGCAATCGGTGATCCCCTCCCGACACAGATGGTAAAGTGTCGAGCATCCGCCGATGCCGCCTCCGATCACCACGACACGTGTTTGGGTCTTCATCGCGATCTCCTACGCTGGTCGCGTGCAGAAGGCGGTGGATCGAACCCAGGGTCAAGCGAGGCCTACACCTTGCGGAAATCCTGAAATTGGGGTTTCAGATTTCCGCAGCAGCAGTATCATCGGACAGAACTCTATAGGCATCGCCCAGCCATGGCATCGCGGTTTGGGCGACGCGCACCTCCTCCCCCAACAGATCGCGCAACAACTCCGCCGTGCGTCGGGGAAGCGCACCCATCACCTCACCCCGCGCATAGACCGAAATCGAGCGCGAAAAGCCGGCGAAAGGCAGCACCCGCGCCTCCAGGAAAGGGTGTTGGCGGCGCACCGACATGAAGGCCAACGCGGTGGTGATCGTCCAGCCTTTCATGGTCGCGGTACTGGCCAAAACGCCGGGATTGGTGGCAATCTCGAACCGCCGCTCCGGCGAAACACGCATCCGGCGCAGATGCGCTTCGACCAAACGTCCCAGCACCTGGAACTGCGAATAGCGGATCATCGGGCGCCCGGACAGCACCTCCATCACCTGCGCCGCTGGCAATCCAGGCTCCAGCACACCGCGCGCGGTGACCAGCACGAAGGGATCGCGCAGCACCGGATGCCGCTCCACCCAATCGGGCTGTTGGTCGAGATCCGCCGAGAAGACCATGTCCACCGACCGGCTCTCAAGGGCCGCAAGATTCTCGTGGCTGAGGCCAGAGCGCGCGGTGAAGCTGCAATCCGGAAAGGCGCGCGCCATCTGCGCCAGCAGCTTCGGCAGGATCTCGTGATCGAACTCATCCACCAGCGCCAGGCGCAGCCGGCGAAACGTGGTCAGTTCCACCTCCGCCAGCTCGGCCCGGGCTTTCGACACTTCATCCAGGATCGAAAGCGCCCGCGCATGGAAAAGCTGCCCCGCAGGCGTCAGCGCGAACGGCCGGGCAGAGCGATCGATCAGCTGCGCCCCCAACGCGTCCTCCAAATTGGCGACCTGCTGGCTCACCGCCGAGGGCGACGCCCCCAGCCGCCGCGCCCCGCCACCCAGCGAGGCCTCCTCGACCACGGCGACAAAGATCTCGACTGCGCGCAGGGTCAGCCTGCCACTGGGATCGCTCATGCGGTTTTGCTTAACCTCGCCCTTCGGATTTTGCAAACCTGGCGGCACACCCTTGCCGATCCTCGCCATTCGGCCGAGTGAATTGGTATGGGACGTGGACAAAATCGAGGGCGCAAGGCCCGCCTGGCAGCACGCGCGCCGGATGCAGTCCAGCCGAACCCCTGCCCGCCAGGGCAGATCGGCGGGCAGTATCGGCCGCTCACCGAAACACAGATGCGGACCATCTATCGGATGGCGCTACGCCTCCTCGACGACTTGGGCATGGGCGAAGTACCTGATGGCCTTGCCGAGCGTGCCATGTCCCGCGGTGCGGAGATGCGCGCTGACCGGCTGCATTTCCCCCGCACCCTGATCGAGGAGATCATCGACGGCGCCGCCAAGAGCTTTGTCTTTCATGGCCGCGACCCGGCTCACGATTTCGAGCTTGGCGGCGACAGGGTATTTTACGGCACCGGTGGCGCCGCCGTGCAAACTCTGGATATCGAAAGCGGCACATACCGCCCCTCGACCCTGAGGGACCTCTATGACTTCACGCGTCTGATCGACCGGCTCACCAATGTCAGCTGGTTCACCCGATGCTGCGTCGCGACGGATCTGGAAAGCATAGAGGATCTGGACATCAACACTGCCTACGCCCTGCTGCGCGGCACGACCAAGCCGGTCGGCACCTCCTTCACCGTGGCCGAAACCGTGGCCCCGATCGTCGAGATGTTCGATACAGCCCTCGGCGGTCCAGGCAAGTTTCGCGATCGTCCGTTCTGCAAGGCCCATATCAGCCCGGTGATATCGCCGATGCGCTTCGGCGAGGATGCCGTCGCGGTGACCGAGGCATGCATCGCCCATGGCGTCCCGATCAATGGCATCATCGCCGCCCAATCCGGCGCCACCGCCCCGGCGGCTCCCGCAGGATTCCTCGCGCAGTCCCTGGCGGAGACACTGGCGACGCTGGCGATGGTGAACGTGACCCAACCCGGTTATCCGATGATCTTCTCGAACTGGCCGCTGGTGATCGACCTGCGCAGCGGCGCCTTCTCCGGCGGCGGGGGCGAAAGCGCGCTGATGAACGCCGCTTCAGCACAACTGATAAACTGGTTGGGCCTGCCTTCCGGCGTTGCGAGCTCGATGTCCGACGCCAAGGCGGTCGACGCCCAGATGGGCGCCGAGAAGGCACTGACAGCCCTCGCCAGCGGCCTCGCCGGGGCCAATATGGTCTATGAAAGCGCAGGCATGACCGCCTCACTGCTCGGCGCCAGTTTCGAGGCCTTCGTGCTGGATGACGAAATGCTCAGCCATATCCACCGCACCATCCGCGGCATCGAAGTATCCGACGAGACGCTTGATTTCGACGCCATAAGCAACGCGGTCCTGGGCGAGGGCCACTTCCTCGGCGGCGCGGACACCATGGCGGCGATGCATCGCGACTACTTCTACCCAACCCTGGCAGACCGCAATCCGCCGGTCACATGGGCAGAGGAAGGCCAACCTGATATCTGGCAGAAGGCACGGGAGAAAGCCCGCGAGATCCTGGCCTCGCACCACCCGGACTATCTGTCGGCGACTGCGGACAGGCAAATCCGCGACCGCCATCGCATCCTGCTCGACTGAAAACCGGGTTCGGCCCGGGGGTGGGCGGGTGATGCGGGCCGTCAGGACCGCGAAGCCGTCGGCCCCCGGGCACTGCATCTCCCACGAAAAACCGGCTTGCACCGATGCGCCAAACCGCGTCTGATCGTGCCATGTTGAAGGATGACGCGGCGCTCGACCGTTTGAACATGGACCAGCCGATCACCTCGCAGGAGGGGCTGGACGTCAACCATGCCAGCCGCGCGCGCATCCAGTTTCTCGCCTCTCAATCCAATGCGCTCCTTACCCAGACCCAGTTCGCCGATGCCAAAGCCGCAGCGCTGATGACCATGAGCGGCGTCCTCGCCCTGAACGGCCCGGTCAACACCCAGACGGTGGGTGAGGCAGGGCCGCTTCTGCTCCTCTCTTTCGCCTGTAACGCGGCCTGCCTCGGCGGCTGCTTCCTGGCGATCATCCCGCGCTTTCCCGGGGCAGCGATACGACGCAAGATCTATGGGCTCGACCGGTATTCCTGGCCGGGTCTGGTCGACACGCACCATGACGAGGCGGATTTCCCCGATTTCATGCGCACGGCCGAGGCGAGCCAACTCGTCCTCTCGCTCGCCCGCGCCAACCAGGCGACCGCGCGAATCCTGCACCGCAAATTCGCCATCTTGCGTGCGACATTCGTCCTCGGCATCGCCGGCATCGCGCTTCTGGGCCTCAACGGCGCCCTCGGCCTGGGCGGCTGAAACCGGCGCCGTTGCAATTTGACTTGCATCGGAGCCGGACCCGTGGCCACGATCAGATAACGCATCGACCAGAGGAGATAGACCATGTCCGTCACAAACCTGACGCCGCGCATCGACAACCTCTCCCATTACCAGGAGCGGGTCGATCTCGCCGCCGCCTTTCGCTGGACCGCCCGCCTGAACATGCATGAGGCCGTGGCCAATCATTATTCGCTCAGCGTCAACGAGGACGGCACACAGTTCCTGATGAACCCGAACCAGGTGCATTTCAGCCGGATCAAGGCGTCCGACCTGCTGCTGATCGACGCGAACGATCCGGAGACGATGGACCGCCCCGACGCGCCGGATCCGACAGCCTGGGGTCTGCACGGCGCCGTTCACCGGATGTGCCCCCATGCCCGCTGTGCGATGCATGTGCACTCGGTTCACGCGACGGTACTGGCCTGTCTGGAAGATCCCATCCTGCCGCCGCTCGACCAGTCTGCCTGCATGTTTTATGAGCGGATCGCGGTCGATCCCGATTTCGGCGGTCTTGCCCTGGATGAGGAGGCGGAGCGGTGCTGCTCGCACCTGTCGAACCCCAAGACCCAGGTGCTGGTGATGGCCAATCACGGGATCATGGTGGTGGGCGACAGCGTGGCCCAGTGCTGGAACCGGCTCTACTATTTCGAGCGCGCCGCCGAAACCTATATCAAGGCGCTCTGGACCGGGCGGCCGCTGCGCCTGCTGTCTCATGAGGTCGCTTCGAAAACCGCCGACGATCTGGAGAATTACGAGGGCCAGCAGGAGATGCATCTGGGCGAGCTCAAGCGCATCCTGAACGAGGAAGGGTCGGACTACGCCGCCTGAACGGCGCCCCCCCCAACTCACGGCGTCGGGATCGCCAGCGGTCGGATCCGAGAGAAGATGTGGCTGAGCTGCCCGGCGCCGAAGCTGTTGGTCGCATCGGATGGCAATTGATGGCAGTCAAAGCAGACGGAGCCTTGCGTATAAGTCTCCATCGTCGCATTGCTCAACGCCAGCGAGCCCCGCATCGCGTAATAGCTGAACATCCCCTGCTGCGGGATCGGCGCATCCGCCGTGGCCGGGTTTGGGCTGGTCCAGACGCTGCCAAGCTGAAAGTACTTCGCGCGCGGATCCCCCTCTGGCATCAGCGCCCAAATGGATTGGTTCAATGACATTAGCAGAGCGTTGTTGGCCTGCACGGCGGAGGTCTGGGTCGCGGACGGGCTGCCCCAGGGAAACATCCGAACCGTGGGAGAGGCGACGATCCCGCCCTCGCAAACCGGATTGCCGGAACCGTCGAGCAGTGCCGCGATTCCACCGTCCTTGGCGCCCATACATTCGGGATTGGCGCCTTCCAGCGCGCCGCCCTTGGGGAAGAAGATATAGTCTCCTCCGCTGTCGAATGCAGTAGGGATGAAGTTCCCGCCCTTGTAGTAATATGGCGCCATTGGTGCGTTGTTGACATGCTCGAAGGTCGCCCAGACGAACTCCGGATGGTTCTGGACCGTGCCGACAATATGGATACCGACCAGCGCAAGGGTTTTCTGCTCGGTGCCGTTCGGTCTCCACTCGGTCGAGGATATCTTGGTGAAGGCGGGCACCGTCGCCTCGACCGTCACATAGTCGGTGGGATTCGAGAGCGTCGCCGCATCCACCCAGGAGGTTTTCAGCTCCATCGCCAGCGCATCCGCATCGGGGATCGAGGAGACCCCCATGTGATCCTTCGCGAAACTCTCCACCGCAGTCAGGTCGCCGGAGTTGATCGGAAACACCTCTGCCTGGATATAGGGAGAGGAGGCACCGCCCGCCGGGCAACTCGCACCCCCATCTCCTGGCGCGCATTTCTGCCCGGTCAGGAAGTAGCCATAGACGTCGTTCACATGAACCCCGTAATAGACCAGCGATCCGGCCTGGGACATCAGCACGCCTGCATTGCTGTCGGTTTGACCGATATCGCCGATATCGTCGGATTTCTCGCTGCGCAGGGTCATCTGCGTCGGGCCGTCAGAATCCGGGATCAGCGTCCAATCAGCCGTGTTCACGGTGAAAACGCCCGGCCCATCGAGCACGATGCCGCTGCCTTCGGGCGAGGTCAGCCACAGGAACATCTGCGCACCCCATTTGTAGAAATCGCAAACCGTGTTGTCGGTCGGAAAGGCCTCGCTGTCGCGTGGGTTGGCTGCGGCACCTTTAACCGGCGCGGTACCGCCGAACCAACCTTTGAACTCGAAGGTATCTAACGTGCAGGTCTGCGCGACATTGTACGGAATGGTGACCTGCGCCACCGCAGGTGCAGCCAGTCCCGCCATCACCACAGCGGCGGAAAAGATGCGTGATCGCTTCATAATTGCCCCCAATATGAAAACCGGGGCCATCAACCCCTGATGCAATCAATTGTCTCATGATTCACCTCAGAAGCGAAACGCGCCCCCAGAGTCGCGCCGGGCGTGATCCTCGCGACCAAGTGATGAAAACCCATTGCACAGTTTCTATATGTGATATGCGGCTGTATGCTGATCGCAAATCAGGAACGGAGTAACCCATGTCCCCCCATGTCACCGCTTTCTTCGACGAGCCAACGAATTGCGCATCCTATATCGTGCGCGATCCGGACAGCCGGGCCTGTGCGATCATCGACTCGGTGCTGGATTTCGACCATGCGTCGGGGCGGACCTCCACCAAGGCCGCAGATCAATTGATCGCGCATATCCGGGCGGAGGGCCTGGAGACCGAGTGGATTTTGGAAACCCATGTCCATGCCGATCACCTCTCGGCCGCGCCCTATCTGCAGGAGCAACTCGGCGGCAAGATCGGTATCGGGGGCGAGATCTGCACTGTGCAGGACGTGTTCGGGAAGATCTTCAACGAGGGGACCGAATTCCAGCGCGACGGCAGCCAGTTCGACGCCCTGTTCCGTGAACAGGACCGATTTCAGATTGGCGGACTTTCCGCCTCGGTCCTACACACGCCCGGGCATACGCCGGCCTGCATGACCTATGTGATCGGTGATGCGGCCTTCGTGGGCGACACGCTGTTCATGCCGGATTTTGGCACGGCCCGCTGCGACTTCCCCGGCGGGTCGGCGCGAGAGCTCTACGCCTCGATCCAGAAGATCCTCAGCCTGCCGGATGCGACGCGCATCTTCACCTGCCACGACTACAAAGCGCCCGGGCGAGAGGAGTTCGCCTGGGAAAGCACAGTGGGCGAGCAGAAGGCCCGCAACAAGCATGTGCGCGAGGGGATCACCGAGGACGAGTTCGTGGAGATGCGCGAGACCCGCGACGCGCAACTGGGGATGCCGAAACTGATCATCCCCTCGATCCAGGTGAACATGCGCGCGGGTCAGATGCCCGAGCCGGAAGATAACGGTCAAGTCTATCTGAAGGTGCCGGTCAACGGCCTCTGAAAAACCAAACTGCCCCGGGCTTTCGCCCGGGACAGTTTCTGCAAGCGTCCTGCAAGAGGTCCCAGATCAAGTCTGCGACGCCAAAGTGCTTAGATCACACCCCAGAGATCGGCCTCGTCCAGTCGGACAAAGCCCTGCTCGGCGAAGTCGCTGCGTTCGTCGAGGAAGACGATGTTCTCGATGCTGATGGTCTGCAGCCCGATGGAAGCGAAGTTCTGCACCCGCGCGCCATCGACCAGTTCGGCCTGGACCAGCGCCTCGGTCTCGTCGCTAAGCACCAGGAACAGGGTATCGCTGCCGACACCGCCCAGGAAGACATCGGCGTCTTCGCCCGTTGTGCCGCCGATCAGTGCGGCCTCGGTATAGAAGAACGCATCGTCGCCACTTGCGCCGATGGCCCGGTCCGAGCCTAACCCGTCAACGAACACATCGCTGTCCGCACCGCCCAGCAGCGTGTCGTTGCCCTGTCCGCCCGCCAGAATGTCATCGCCAGCCTGACCCTTGAGCAGATCGTCGCCCGAGCCGCCATTCAGGATATCATTGCCGATGAATCCGCGCAGTTCATCATTGCCCAGACCGCCGAGCCCGATATCGTCGCCGAAGCCCGCGATGATCAGATCGTCGCCTGCGGTCGAGAAAACCAAATCATCGCCGCCGCCGCTGGCGATTGTGTCACCGGTTTCCTCGCCGAAGATCACCTCGTTGGTCAGGCTTTCCGCCTGGAAGGCCCCGATGATGCCGTGGGTTGCGGTCGTGGGGTGCAAGAGATCGATGAAAGCGATCTGATCGTTATCGAATTCACCCAACGTGTTGTTGGCCGGGAAGAACGGGGTCAACCCGCCCTGCCCGTCCGGAACGATCCCGGGGTTCGAACCGAAGCCAAGGAAGATCGACTCAGAAAAATCGCCGATAAAGCCGAAGGCGGACGGATCGGCCTCGATCTCTTTCGCCAGGGCGTTCAGATCGACGACGCGCGCATCGATGCCCGAGCCTTGCAACACCTGCGCCGACAGCCCCAGGTTGAAGTTGTAGAGCGGTATGATCGACTCACCCAGCGCGATGACCTCCGGCGGCGCAAAGGCCGAGGACGGGAAGAAGGTCGCATCGGGCAATGTGTTGAAAATGATCGTCTGCACACCCGCCTGCGCGACCTGGAAAGCCGAGGACAGCGTCTCGAACAGGATCTGACCCGACAGAGCCAGGGCCTGCTCGACCACTTCGTCAGGATCCGCACTGGTCGGGGTGAAGTTGTTCAGATCGTTCAGCCCGATCAGAAACGACGCCGCCGAGCCTGGAATGAACGTTCCCCGCTCCGCCTCCGATGCCAAGAACCGGTCGACCTGTCCGCCCAGATTGATGTCGAAGCCCAGCAGCTCTGGGGTCGGCTCGGCAATGAAGGGGTTGAAGTCCGGTGGCGCACCGCCGTTCCCCGGCAGAACACCAGCGAAGGGGATCACACCGATCGCGCGCGCGCCGCCGACACCGAAATTCTCGACATCCGTGCCCAGCAATTCGGGCGCTATATCGGCATAGACATCACCATCCGAGAACTGCCCGTCATAGCCCAACTCGGCCGGCGGGATCGGAAAAGCCAGCACTTCGCTGGACAAGTCGAAGATGGTGCCCGTGTCTGTCAGGCTGTCGCCGAAATAGATAATCCGACTGAATGGCGTGATCGCCGTCATGGTTGCTCCTCCCGAGAACTTTATTAACGGGAACTTAAAGCAACATTCTACCGAGTATGCGAATCAAATTTTAGATGACGTTGGGGCAGTTCAGAAGTTCTTCAGACCGTCAATATCCAATGCCTCGAAATAGGACAGCTTATCCTCGACCTCCGCATCGCCTTCGATCTGAACCAGCACGCGGCCGCCGATCAGGGCCTGGATCTCGCCATCCGGGGTCACGACCAGCTTCTGGCGATTGATCCGCTTGACGGTGCCCATCGATCCCATGATCGCCGCGTTGCTCAGCGCCGTGCCCATCGCCGCGACCATCGGATTGTCGGCCATCAGCCGCAGCGAGACGTCTGCATTGTCTTTGACATAGACCGCCTCTGCCATCAGACCCCCGCCAAAGGCCGCGGCGCCGGTGGCCTGGCTGCCGATCTCGTCACGCTCCCAGCCCTCCAACGCTTCGGGCAGAAACCCGGTCAAGCCCCGGGCCTTGAGTTGGTTCAGACGCTGGCTGGCATAGTCGAGCTCCTCTTTCGCCAGCTTCGCATCGCCTGCTTCATAGGCTTCGAGTGCGGCCTCGATCGTCTCGCTGATCTCATCCGCATGGGCCGCGGGCGTCAGGCAAATCAGGGCTGTGGCAACGGCAAACAGGGTCCGCATGGCATCCTCCATGAGCGCAATCCAACATCTCCGGCGCCACATTAGCGCGCCGAACGCATTCGAACATGAGGAAAGTCACATCCCGCAAGCGGATTTCTGTCAGAACTGGCGCGCGATGATCAGCTTCTGGATGTCATTGGTGCCCTCGTAGATCTGGCAGACCTTCTGGTCGCGATAGAGCCGTTCGATCTCGTAATCGGCCAGATAACCGTAGCCGCCAAGAACCTGGATCGCCTCTGAGGTGATGCGCTCCGCCGCCTGGGCGCAGAACAGCTTGGCCATGCACGCCTCCTTCAGGCAGGGCTCGCCCCGGTCCTTCATGGCGGCGGCATTCAGCACCAGATTGCGCGCGGCCTCGAGATCAGTCGCCATGTCCGAGAGGCGGAACTGCACCGCCTGCAGGTCATAGATCGGCTTACCGAAGGCCTCGCGCTCGCGCGCATAGGACAGCGCGCGGTCAAAGGCCGCCTGGGCCAGGCCCGTCGCCTGGGCGGCAATGCCGATCCGGCCCGCTTCCAGCGAGGACAGCGCGATGGCATAGCCCTGACCCTCCTCGCCGATCCGGTCTTCGAAGGGAATTTTCAGGTCCTCGAAGGCCAGCGCGCAACTGTCGGAGGCTTTTTGGCCCAGCTTCTCCTCCACCCGCACCACGTTGAAACCGGGCCTGTCGTTGGCGGTGACAAAACACGACATGCCCTTCTTGCCAGCCGCCGGATCGGTGATCGCAAATAGCACGGTCGCCTTGCCGATCCGCGCCGAGGAGATGAACTGTTTCGCGCCGTCGACCGTATAGCCCTCGTTCGTGCGCATTGCCTTGGTCTTGAGGTTCGATGCGTCCGAGCCCGCCTGAGGCTCGGTGAGCGCGAAGGAGCCGATATGCTGACCCTCCGCCAACGGTTTTAGCCAACGAGCCTTCTGGTCGTCATTGGCAAACCGATCCAGCACCGCGCAGACCGGGGCGTTATGGACCGACACCATGGTTGAGACCGATCCATCGCCCGCCGCGATCTCGATCAACGCGAGCGCGTAGGAGACATAATCGGCACCTGCCCCACCCCAGTCGGGATCGATGGTCATGCCCAGCAGCCCAAGCTCTGCCAGTTCCCCAACAATCTCCGGCTCGATCTCGCCTGCCTTCTCGCGGGCATGGGCGGTGGGGGCCAAACGCTCCTGCGCGTAGGAGCGGACAGTATCGCGGATCAGGATCTGTTCTTCGGTCAGCATCAGTCCCCTCCTACCGTGTCCGGCGATCCGAGATGCCGAGCAACAGCACCGCTCAAGCAGCGGTACTGATCGTCATTCGTGTCGGCAAACGCCTCCTGGCGATCGGAGGGCACATCATCATACACGATGGGCGCATCGAACTGGCATTCGGTGAAATCGATGCGCTGGCCCTCGATCAGATTGTAGAAATGCCAAAGGTCGCCATACCTGGTCTTCAGGATCTCACCACCCAGGTGGTCATGGGCCACCAGGGTTGAGACACCGCAATGCCCCGCGACAGGTCGCTCCGGTGTCCACAGGGTGCTAGATCCCGGCCCCCAGGCTCGTTCGAGGGCGGACTGAACCGCGGCGATTTTTGCATCGTTCATCATTGACCGCCCTCTTGCTGGTTCTCCTGGATGGCGCGCGCCGATCCGTCAGGCGTCCTGCAGTTTGTCCTGCGTTCTGGTCTCGAAGTCTTCGGCCGAGTGGCGCTCGTGGAGTTGCTCCTCCAGCGGGCCGGAAATGCGGTTGACCATGCGCCCTCGCTGCACCGGTTCACGGGCGGCGATCTCCTCGTACCAGCGCACCAGATGCGTGTATTCGTGGGCGGCCAGGAACTCTGCCGCATCATAGAGCTTGCCGGTGGTCAGCACGCCATACCAGGGCCAGATCGCCATATCCGCGATGGTGTAGTCGTCACCGGCGATGAACCGGCTTTGGGCCAGGCGTTTATCCAGCACATCCATCTGGCGCTTGGTTTCCATGGTGAAGCGGTCGATCGGATACTCCATCTTGGTCGGGGCATAGGCGTAGAAATGCCCAAAGCCTCCGCCCAGATAGGGGGCCGAGCCCATCTGCCAGAAAAGCCATGACAAACACTCGGCCCGCGCCGAGGGGTCGGTGGGCACGAAGGCGCCGAACTTCTCGGCCAGGTACAGCAGAATGGCCCCGGACTCGAACACACGCGTCGGCTCCGGCGTCGAGTGATCGACCAGCGCCGGGATTTTTGAGTTCGGGTTGATCTCGACAAAGCCGCTGGTGAACTGGTCGCCTTCGCGGATGTCGATCACATAGGCGTCGTATTCCGCACCCTCGTGACCTGCGGCCAACAGTTCCTCGAGCATGACGGTGACCTTCACCCCGTTCGGCGTGGCCAGTGAGTAAAGCTGAAGCGGATGCGCGCCGCGCGGCAGCGCTTTTTCCGAGGTCGCGCCGGAAATCGGGCGGTTGATGCTGGCAAACGCGCCGCCATTCGCTGCGTCCCAGGTCCAGACTTTCGGCGGGGTATAGGTCTCTTCGCTCATTCGATGATCTCTCGCTGAATGGATATGTGGTGGGATCTGAGAGGTGAGGACTGCCCCCTTCGATTGCAAGCGGCAGGCGCGGGCTAAACCTTCTTTGCAGGCTTATCGCCCACCGGACCGCCTGCCTTCTTCCATCCGGCAAACCCGTCGGAGATATGCGAGACATTCTCGAGCCCCATTTCCTGAGCAACCTTGGCCGACAGGGCCGAGCGCCAGCCGGATGCACAGTAGAAAACGAACTTGTTGCCCGACTGGAATTGCGGTTTCGCATAGGGCGACTCCGGGTCGATCCAGAATTCCAACATTCCGCGCGGGCAGTGAAACGCGCCGGGGATCATGCCCTCGCGATCCAGCTCCCTAGGGTCGCGCAAATCCACGAAGGTGACGTCCGGATCGCCGTGCTGATCCAGGAGGCCGGCCGCCGGGGCGTGGTCGACGACTGCATTCGCCTCGGCCACCATATCCTTCACATGCTTCATAAATCCTCCATCAGTTGTTGGCACCGTAAAATGAACAAGCGTTCACTTCAATGGTCCGATATCCGATCGCGAACACTCTGCGATCAACGCGCGCGTTTGAAACTCATCTTCTGGTTCGCCAGTTTGTCGCGCGGACCGTGCCAGGCATAGGCCAAAAGCGCCGGTTCGGTATCCGACACCGTGATCCGGTGCATCCGGCCCGGCGGGTTCAGGATCAGCGAACCTGGGGCATAGACACCTTCGTCGTTCTCGCTGACCCCGCCGGACAGAATGTAATAGCTTTCGGTCAGCCCATCATGCGAATGCGCCGGGTAGGTGCATTTCGGGCCGAACAGAACCACGCCCAGAATGATGCCATCGGCGACCACCGGCCCCTCGGGCCCCGCAAACTCGGCATAAGCGTATTTCTTGGAAAGACCGCGCGGAACTTTTTCATACCCATAGAGCCAACTGAGCTCGGGCAAGACGCTTTCGATGGCGCGGATGAAGCTCTCGGTTCGTTCCGACCTGCCGTTGTCGAGCGCACGTTTCAGGTGGGCGGTGACCGGCTTGTCCTCCACCGGGCGCGGCTGCATCTCCGGGTTTGCATCCAGAATTCGGCCGATGGCTTCGCGCACCTGGCGCTGATGGCTTCGGATCTTGGCGCTGCCACCGGCCTTTCCGCGGCGATAGAATTCATGAAACTCGCGCAGCAGATACACCCAGTCGGGGCAATCGTTGAGACGGCGCACGGGTGGGGTCGGCGATGTCATCCGGATAGATCCTTCAAGAGGGCAATCGCCGCGGTGTGCAAATCGGCGCCCGAGCGATAGGAGATGGTATCAGGGTCCAGCCGGGAAAGCTCTCGCCCCAAGGCAGTGGCCTGCACCGCCGTCAGCGCCTCCAGCGGACAAAGCGTGGTTTTGATCCCGAAGACAACGGCACCGGTCTCTGGCAGGCGATGCAGGGTCTGACGCTCGGTCCGTAGATAGATCCCCTGCGCAGGATCGGCCCGGGCCACGAGTTTGTCGCTGAGACCCAGCGGCAGGTGCAGTTCAGGCGCCGCATGGACCAGCCAGTTGATCCGCACCAGAGGCCGGTCGACCCGCAGCGCCTCGAACATCCGATTGACCCGCTTGGCCAGGCTATCGTCATAATCGGGCACCGGGTCGTGGATCACCGTCAGGGGGTGCCCGATCTTCTCCGCCAGCAACCAGCGCGACGGGAAGCACAATGTCGCGGCGATCAGCCTGTATTCGCCACCGGCATCGTCAGGTGACAAAAGGCAAAAGTCGGCTGCGCAAAGCTGCGTCAGAGTTTCGAGCGGATGGCCGGCATCGATCGCCACCCTAACGCCGTCGGGGCGCGTCAGGGCGCCGCCGTCCAGCGCGTAATCGGTGCGGTCGGCAAGATGCTGAAGTACGGTATCAAACATCTCCGCCACCGCATGCTCCGCGCCCCGCTGCATGGCGAGAACGACGTCCGGCACACGGCGCAGCAGATCCTCGCGATAGGCCATCTGCTCGGCAAAATCCGGATCGACGGGCAGCCACTCCACAGGGTCGAGAGGCGAGAGACCCGGCGCATGGGCCGTCCTAGCGTTCATAAACGGCGTGTAGGGCGCGTGACACAGCAGCCGCCCGGGGTTCATCCCCTGGGTCACCGACGCGCGCCCCGCGAGTAATGCAGCAGGTTGAAACCGGTCAGCGCCTGACTGACCGCGCCCCAATGTTGCAGGAATACCAACCAGTCGAGGCCGACTGTCTTTGCGATTTCACTCAGTGGCTTGCGCCCATCGATTGCCGCGATCATCGGGGCGGAGCCCTTGGCAAGATCGACGCGGTATTCCAACCCTTCCGCCGTCAGGTTGAAGCCTGCCTTCGCGCTGACCTGCTGCGCCAAGGCCTGCGCGTTCACCCCGCGCAGATGGGGCACCGCATCGGGCCTGGAGGGCCGCGCCTCCGCATCCTCCGCGCGATCGGCATGGGTCGCGTAAGCGATGTGCGTTTTCATACTTCCCGACAGCAGTTCGGCGAGCGCGGCACGCGCAACGGGCTCCTGCACCTTGATCCGGCTCGCAAAAGCGGGATCGCCCGGCAGATAACGACGCGGGTCATAGCGTGCAGGCTCGACGAACGAGACCAGATCCAGCCCGGCCTGACGCAAAGCCGCCACCAGTTCCTCCACCCGATAGGGCCTGTCCTGGCTGTGCAGCAGCAGATCGTAGAGCCCGGCATCACCCTGCTTGTGATCGCCCACCAACGGATTGCGCTGGAACGGATGTGTGGGCGCCAGGCGGTCCAGCGCGGCCCCCGCGAGCTTTACCTTCTGCGCAGGGGTGTCACCGGCGAAGAGGCGGCCAAACGCCTCCTGCAAGGGATAGACGCCAGACCGGCCCAACGGGGCATAGACCATCACCCCCATGCCGCCGCCCGGGGTCAGCACCTCGGCCAGCGCGCGAAAGCCGGCATCGGGGTCCGGCAGATGATGCAGCACCCCGCAGCAATCGATGTAATCGAACGGCCCATGCGCCGGCGCGTCCAGCAGATCGCCTGTGATCCAGCGAATGTTGGTCAGTTTTCGCGCCGCCGCGCGCGCCTCGGCAATCTCGCGGCTGGCGGTGGACAGATCCAGATATGTGATCTCTGCCGGGCACCCGATATCGCTCAACCGCTGCGCCAGCATGATCAGCGCATCGCCCGTGCCACCACCCGCGACCAGCGCCCGAAACGGCGCCGACCAGTCGCGCCGTCCCTGGAACAGGAAGTGATCCACCTCGACGGGGTCCGAGGGCGAACCCGCGATCAACCGCTCCGCCTCCTCCGCCGGATCGCGGGCCGGATAGGGATAGGCTTCATACTGCTCTTTCACGCCGGTCATGGGGCGAGTGATGCGACCGCATATAGACGGCGTCAAGGTTTCTTCGGCATCTGCGAAGGCGCGCCGCATCCCCCTGTGCTGTACCCGGGCCATTACCAGCCCATCGCCCTTGGGGCGCATAATGGCCCGTTTCCGCCGCGACCTGACGCAATTGGGCAAGACTGGCGGCCTCGCGCCTTCGACCCTTACTCAAAAGGGAGACCCGTCATGAACAAGCAATCCGCATTTTCCGTGGTCAACCGGCGGGTCGATCCGACCCGTGTTGAACAAAGGGACCTCAACCCCGATCTGTCGAAAGGCCTGCGTCCTGACGGCTCGCCCGCCGATAACGACCGGGTGGAGCTGGGTCCCACTCCCCTCGCCTTCGCGGAATGGGCCGAGGTCGGGTTGGACCTGCCGGATCTGCCCGCGATGCGCGGCTATCGTCACCGCCGCCTGATCGACCGGCTGGCCGAGCGGGACTATGCCGGTGTCCTGATGTTCGACCCGCTGAATATCCGCTATGCGACCGACTCCACCAATATGCAGCTTTGGAACGCCCATAATCCGTTCCGCGCCTGCCTGCTCTGCGCGGATGGCTACATGGTGCTGTGGGAGTATAAAGGAGCGTCGTTCCACTTCCTAAGCGATCACAACCCGCTGGTCAGCGAAGTGCGGGGCAGCGCCGCGATGTTCTACTTCTCGACCGGCGACAAGACCGAACTGGCCGCCGGGACGTTCGCCGGAGAGGTTGTCGAGATCCTGCGTGAACATGCGGGCGGCAACATGCGACTGGCCGTCGACAAGATCATGGTCGATGGCTATCGCGCGCTGGTCAATGCGGGCTTCGAGATTCACGAAGGCGAGGAAGTAACCGAGAAGGCCCGCGCGATCAAAGGCCCGGACGAGATCAAGGCGATGCGCTGCTGCATGCATGCCTGCGAAACTTCCGTCGCGGCGATGGAGGCCGCCTGTGTTCCGGGCATCACCGAAAACGACGCCTGGGCCGTTCTGCATGCCGAGAATATCAAGCGCGGCGGCGAGTGGATCGAGACCCGCCTCTTCGCCTCCGGCCCCCGGACCAACCCGTGGTTCCAGGAATGCGGCCCCCGCGTGATCCAGAACAACGAGATCTGCGGGCTGGATACCGATCTGATCGGCTGCTACGGTCTCTGTTCGGACATCTCGCGCACGTGGTTCATCGGCGATGGCAAACCGACGGACGAGATGCGCCGCCTCTATCAATACGCAGTCGAACATATCGAGACGAACACGGAAATGCTGGCCCCGGGCGTCAGCTTTAAGGAGCTCAGCCATGGCGGACATCTGCTGTCCGATGAGTTTCAGGAGGGCAGATACGGCTGCAAGATGCACGGCGTCGGCCTCTGCGACGAGTGGCCCCTGATCAAATATCCCGAGAACTGGGCCGATGGCGAGTTCGACTATGTCCTCGAATCAGGCATGATGCTCTGCGTCGAAGCCCTGATCCAGACAACCCCCGGCGACTTCTCGATCAAGCTGGAAAACCAGGTCCTGATCACAGATGACGGATTCGAGGATCTGACCAACTACCCTTGGGACGCGCGCCTGATGGCGTGATCAGCGGTCGTTCCCGGCGCTCGTGAAGATGTTGTTCATCAGCGCGCGCATGACCCGCGTGTAATCCTGAAAGTCCCGCGCCTCGGTCTTGGTGGCTTTCAGGAAACCGTGGGCCTCCCATTCCTCGCCCTTGCAGAAGGTCATGTTGACCGTGAAGCCGACATCCATGGGCGGAAGGGTGATGGCCGGGCGCTTGCGGCGGCAATCCTCGAACGCATTGGGCGGGCCCGAGGGGTTGAAATGCAGCACCATGCGATAGCCATGATCGACGCTGCCAACCGGCACGTCGCGCCATTTGGTGGCCTGCGAGGCGCCGCTAGGTGGGCGCAGAAAGCGGGTTAGGTCATCGCTCGTCGTGCGTTCGAACGGCGTGCCGTGGATCTCGGTGCGGATCCCGCCACCGACCTGCATGGCCACCAGATCGCTAAGTTCGATACTCGCAGCTTTGTCGACATGGGAAATCACCGTTCCATCGTCACAAGCCATCAAAAGCAGGCAGATGCCCACAAACATACGCTTCATCAGAGACCCCTCGCCAAGTTCCGCTCGCGACGGAACACATACACCCCGCTTGCTATGATGATCAGCGTGCCAACCCAGGTCAAGCGATCCGGCCAATCGCCAAAAATGAACCATCCAATGCCGGTTGCGGCCACAATTTCAAGATACTGCAAGGGGGCGACCGCGCCCGCCTCGGCCCGCGCCAAAGCCTGTGCGATCATCTGGTGAACCAGGCAACCCAAAGCCCCCGCTGACACCATCAGCAGCAGAGCATAGTTGCTCGGCCAGGCCAGGGTCAGGTCCTCCACCCCACCCGTATGACCCGCCACAAGAACGAGCGTCAGAACCACGGTGGCGGTGGTCCCGATCCAGAACTGCGTGGCCAACGTGCCGCCGCCGGGGCTCATCACGCGTAAGATCAACATATAAAAGGCAAAAGCGACCGCGGTGATCAGCGGCAACAATGCCTCCCACCCATAGGCCGCCAGATTGGGACGCAACACGATCATCGCCCCGACCAGACCCAGCGAGACAGCGCTGAGCCGCCGCCACCCCAGTTTCTCCTTTAGGATGAGTGCCGACAGCAATGTTAGGATCAGCGGCTCGACGAAAAAGATCGCGATCGCATTGGCAATTGGCATCACTTGAAGCGCTGTATTGATCGACAAAATCGCGATGGCCGCACAGAATCCGGCCAAAATATGGGCTAAATGTGGTCGCGCTACTTGGCCTGCAAATACAACCAGAGGTATCAATATTAACGTTTGAGCCGCGAATCGCCCCTGGGCGACTTGCCCCGGAACCAGTTCTGCGGTGGCCAGTTTGGCGAACAGATCCATGAAGGGTGCGACCAGCATCGCCGCCGACATGATGGCAATCCCAATCGCCGCATCGCGGTTGGTTGCGGGACCGGCCGGCATGATCCGCTCAGATGTCGACCAGGCAGGCTGGGTTAAACATCCAGATCATCCGCGAACCGGGCATTTTCTTGGATGTACTGGAACCGAAGCTCGGGCTTCTTGCCCATCAACCGCTCGACCAGCCGCCCGGTGTCACCCTCGTCTTCCTCGTCGATGGAGACGCGGATCAGAGTACGCTTGCTCGGATCCATTGTGGTTTCCTTTAGCTGCTTGGGCATCATCTCGCCCAGACCCTTGAAGCGGCTGAATTCCAGCTTGCCCTTGCCGCCAAGGCCACGCTCCATCAACTCCGCAAGCTCCGCATCATCGGCGACATATGCCGACTTGGCTCCCTGCGTGACACGATAGAGCGGCGGTGCCGCAAGATAGAGATGCCCCCCCTCGATCAACCCGCGCATCTGGGTGAAGAAAAACGTCATCAAGAGCGAGGCGATATGCGCGCCATCCACATCGGCGTCGCACATGATGATCACCTTCTCGTAGCGAAGATCGTCGTCGTTGTATTTAGACCCGATTTGCACGCCCAGCGCCTGCAACAAGTCCTGCAATTCCTGGTTCTGAGCGAGCTTGTCTGACGACGCATTAGCCACGTTCAAAATCTTGCCGCGCAGCGGCAGCACCGCCTGGGTCTTGCGGTCGCGCGCCTGTTTGGCCGAACCGCCGGCGCTGTCGCCCTCGACCAGGAAAATCTCGGAACCGTCGCGTGTTGCATCGGAACAGTCGGCCAGTTTCCCGGGCAGACGCAGTTTCTTGGTCGCGGATTTACGGCTGGTTTCTTTCTCGGCCTTGCGGCGCTGGCGATCTTCGGCGCGTTCGATCAGAAAATCCAGGATCGCGCCCGCGGTCTTGGTGTCCCCTGCCAGCCAGTTGTCAAAATGGTCGCGCACGGCGCCCTCGACCAGCCGCGCGGCCTCGGTCGTGGCCAGCCTGTCCTTGGTCTGGCCCACGAATTCCGGCTCGCGGATGAAGACCGAGATCATCGCATTCGCGGCCCCCTGCACATCGTCGCGAGTGATCTGCGCGGCTTTCTTGTTGCCGACCAGTTCGCCATAACCGCGAGCGCCTTTCAGGATGGCTGCCCAGAACCCCCCTTCATGGGTCCCACCCTCCGGCGTCGGGATCGTGTTGCAGTAGGACGAGACATGCGCATCACGCCCCGGCGCCCAAACAATCGCCCATTCGACCGAACCCGGGGTGCCACCGAACCGCTCTGCAAACTCCACCTTCCCGGCGAAGGGCTTTTCACCATAGAATTCTTGGCCTTGCAGGGTGGAGAGAAGGTATTCTTCCAAACCACCGGGGAAGCGGAAGCTGTCTTCCGCCGGGGTCTCGTCGCCTTCCTTCAAAAGCTCCGGCGCGCATTTCCAGCGGATCTCGACGCCGCGGAACAGATAGGCCTTCGACCGCGCCATGCGGTAGAGCCTGGCCGGCTTGAACGCCGCACGCACGCCGAAGATTTCCGGATCCGGATGGAACATGACCAGCGTACCGCGCCGATTCTGCGTCGGTCCAAGCTCCTGCAAGGGGCCAAGCGCCAGCCCACGCGAAAACTCCTGCGCATAAAGCTGCTTACTCCGCGCGACCTCGACCCGCAGAACATCGCTGAGCGCGTTCACAACCGAGACGCCGACCCCATGCAGACCGCCCGAGGTTTCATAGGCCTTGCCATCGAACTTACCGCCGGAATGCAGTTCGGTCAGGATCACCTCGAGGGCGGACATGTCCGGCTCCTCCGGGTGAGGATCAACCGGAATGCCACGGCCATTGTCGCTGACGATGCAGGTCCCATCTGCCCGCAGTTCCATCTCAATACGCGATGCGTGGCCTGCGACGGCCTCATCCATCGAGTTGTCGAGCACCTCGGCCACCAGATGATGCAGCGCACGTTCGTCAGTACCGCCAATATACATGCCCGGGCGCATGCGCACCGCTTCCAGACCCTTGAGGCGCCGGATCGACTTGGCGTCATAGGCCTTTTCGGGCTCGTCATCGAACAGATCAACGGCGCTCATGCGCTCTTCCCCTGTTTTAGCACTGCTCAGGCGCTCATATATGAACCGAGGCGTTGGCCGACGCAACATCTTGCGTTGCCTGCCCCCTGTCTCGCGCGGCGTCGTCGCTGCGCGCCGGGGGGCGGGTGGGGGCGGGCGGCGGCGGCGGCGCGCGAGACAGGGGTTATCCGGCCGCCTCGCGTTTTCCTTCCAGAAGCAACCAGGTTTCCTCCGCCGCTTCCAGCGCCGTCTGGCGTTCGCTCAGCCCCGCACTGGCCTTGGCAAACTTCGCAGGCTCGCGGGTAAAGAGGTCGGGATCCGCCAGAAACGCCTCCAGCCGCGCGATCTCCGCCGTAAGCCGGTCGATCTCATCCGGCAACTGGCGCAGCCGGTGTTCTTCGGCCCCGCTCAGGCCACTGCGCGGTTTTGTGGGCGACGATTTCGCTGTTTTCTGCTTGGCTTTGTGGGCCGTGACCTGTGCTTGTGTCTTTCGCTGCACCTGATAGTCGCTCCACCCGCCAGGATAGATCGTGGCGCGGCGATCACCTTCCATCGCAATGGTCGTCGTCGCGACCCGGTCGATGAAATCGCGGTCGTGGCTGACCAGCAGAACGGTGCCGTCGAATTCCGCCACCAGTTCCTGCAGCAGGTCCAGGGTTTCGACATCCAGGTCGTTGGTCGGCTCGTCCAGCACAAGCAGATTGCTCTCGCGCGCCATAATCCTGGCCAGCAGCAGCCGCGCCCGCTCGCCGCCGGAGAGCGCCGAGACCGGTCCGCGCGCCTGGCGTTCATCGAACAGGAAGTCCTTGAGATAGGCCACCACATGCTTGGGCCGCCCGCGCACCATGACCTGGTCATTCGCGCCTTTCACACCGATATCGCTGTCGCCGTTCAACGTCTCCCAAAGCGTTTTCGACGGATCGAGGGCGGCGCGGTTCTGATCGAACACTGCCATTTCCAGGTTATGCCCCAGCCGGACACTTCCCTCGTCGGGGGCAATCTCACCTGTCAGTAGTCTCAACAACGTGGTTTTGCCCGCACCGTTCGGGCCGATCAGCGCAATGCGCTCGCCCCGCACGATACGGATCGAGAAGTCGCCCAGGATCTGGCGATCGCCAAAGGATTTGCCGAGACCCTTCGCCTCGATCACCAGTTTGCCGGATTGTGTGCCGCTGCTCAGTTCCATCGCTGCCTGGCCCGTGCGCGCCACCTGTTCGCGGCGTTGCTGCCGCAGGCCTTCCAACCGCCGCAGGCGCCCCTGATTGCGGGTGCGCCGGGCCGAAATACCGTAGACCGCCCAATGCGCCTCGGCCTTGATCAGACGGTCCAGTTTGTGGCGCTGGGCGTCCTCCTCGGCAAAAAACTTTTGCTGCCAGGCCTCGAAGCCCCCAAAACCGACAGGCGCGCGCCGGATCTCTCCCCGGTCAAGCCAAAGCGTCGCGCGGGTCAGACGGCTGAGGAACGCCCGGTCGTGGCTGATCAGGGCATAGGCGGTGCGCGTCTCGGCCAGCCAGTCCTCCAACCACTGGATGGTCGCTATGTCCAGATGGTTGGTCGGCTCGTCCAACAGCATCAGATCGGCTTCCTCGGCGATCAGCTGCGCCAGCGCGGCGCGGCGCCGCTCGCCCCCAGACGCGGCATCTGGGGCGAGGCCGGGCTGGATCTTCAAACCCTCCATCGCGCTTTCGGCTTTCCAGGCGTCAGCCTCGTCGAGCCCGGCGGCGGCATAGGCTCCCAGCGTGGCATGACCGGTGAAATCCGGCTCCTGCGGCAGATACCCGACGCGCGCGCCCGGTTTGACGAACCGTTCGCCGCCATCGGCTTCCACCAGTCCCGCAATGACCTTCATCAGGGTCGACTTGCCGGAGCCGTTGCGCCCCACAACGCTCAGCCGCTCACCGGGTGAGACTGCAAGGCTCACCCCGCTGAACAGCGGCCTTCCACCCCAACCCAGGGTGATATCGGCGAGTGTGAGGATCGGTGGTGCGCTCATGCAGGCTGAGATGCCTGTTCGCCCCGCTGGGGTCAAGCGGCCATTGACGCCCCGTGGCGCGACACTACCCTCTTTGCGCAGGAGGATTTGCGATGTTGCATCGACGTATGTTTCTGGCGGGCGCGGCAGCCGGATTGGCCTCGGCAACTGGCGCCTACGCGGGCACCGCACCGGACCAGACCGCGCATGATTTCAGCTTTACCGATATCGACGGAAACCCGCTGCGGCTCAGCCAATTCGCGGGCAAACCGCTTATGGTGGTCAATACCGCGTCGCGCTGCGGTTTCACCTATCAGTATGATGGGCTCCAGGCGCTCTACGACCGTTATCGCGACCGGGGTTTTGTGCTGTTGGGCGTGCCCTCCGACGATTTTGGCGGTCAGGAATTGGACAGCGAAGCCGAGGTGAAGCATTTCTGCGAAGTGAATTTCGCCCTGGACTTTCCGCTGACCGAGATCAGCGACGTGCGCGGACGCGATGCGCACCCGTTCTATCGCTGGGCATCGAAAACCATGGGTGCCGACCGGGCGCCGCGCTGGAATTTCCACAAGTATCTGATCGGCCCGGATGGCGCGCTTGTAGAGGCGTTCGACACGCGGGTGGAGCCGGAGAGCCCTCAGATCACCCGCGTCATAGATGCGTTGCTGGCCGGGGCCTGATCCTCAGCTTTCTTCCAGCAATTGCGCCTTGGCTTCGGCCAGCTTCTCGACCATGGCAGCGCGGATCTCGGCCTCGGTCGCCCTGCCACCCAGATCGCCCGACAACTTGCGAAACACGTCCTCGTCCCCGGCTTCCTCGAAATCCGCGGCGATGACCTCCTTGGCATAGGCTTCCGGATCGGGCTTGCCCAGCAATCCCGCCGCCCACAGCCCCAACAATTTGTTGCGCCGCGCCTCGGCTTTGAACTGCATTTGCGCATCATGGGCGAATTTAGATTCAAACGCTTTTTCGCGGTCGTTGAACTGGGTCATCTGGGGCCTCTGCTCTGGAGTACAAATCTGACCCGGATATAACCATCCGCCCGGTCCAGTACCAGCCCCCGATATGGCGCCCATGCGCTGCCCCTTGGCAAAATGCCGCCATATCTGTATGCACCGCGTTTCCTGTCCGGCTTTGGCCGTCTCAGGCCCGATCAACCCGTTTGGGGACCCCGACATGGCGCGTCGCAGAATGATCTATGAAGGCAAGGCGAAAATCCTCTACGAGGGGCCGGAGCCGGGCACAATCATCCAATATTTCAAGGATGACGCCACCGCCTTCAACGCCGAAAAGAAGGACGTGATCGACGGCAAGGGCGTGCTGAACAACCGGATCTGCGAGCATATCATGACCGCTCTGACCGGCGTGGGCATCCCAAATCACTTCATCAAGCGCCTGAACATGCGCGAGCAACTGGTTCGTGCAGTTGAGATTATTCCACTGGAAATCATTGTGCGAAACATCGCTGCGGGCTCGATGTCCAAACGCCTGGGGATCGAAGAGGGCACGCCCCTCCCCCGCCCGATCATCGAGTTCTGCCTGAAAGACGACAAGCTGGGCGACCCGCTGGTCAGCGAGGAACATATCATCGCTTTCAACTGGGCAGCGCAGCAGGAGCTGGACGATATCGTCGCGCTGGCACTGCGCGTGAACGACTTCCTGTCGGGCCTGTTCCTGGGCGTCGGGATCAAGCTGGTGGATTTCAAGATCGAGTGCGGGCGGCTCTTCGAGGGCGATTTCCAGCGCATCATCGTAGCCGACGAAATCAGCCCCGACAGTTGCCGCCTGTGGGACATCAAGACCGGCGAGAAGCTGGACAAGGATGTCTTCCGCCGCGATCTCGGCTCGCTCTCGGACGCCTATACCGAGGTCGCACGCCGTCTCGGCATCATGCCGCAGAATGGCGGGGGGCATACTGGGCCGAAACTGGTTCACTGAGCGCGCTCCGCAGCGCGGCTTCACAATTCGGGCGATGCCGATTGGCAGATCCATCCGGCAGGGCTAAATCAGCCTCACCGGGGCAAATCAGAGCGCGCGCATGGATCTCACACGCCAGATAGACGGGTATTGCGAGCGGATGGGCGCGGGCTTCTGGGCCGAACCGGTCAACGCTGTGACCAATGCGGCGTTCATTCTGGCAGGCGTGCTCTGCCTGACGATGGCGCGAAGGGCTGGGCGGCTGGACGGCCCGGTGATCTGGCTGGGCGGCCTGCTGATCGTGATTGGGATCGGCTCGTTCCTGTTCCACACATTCGCAACTGTCTGGGCCGCGATGGCCGATACCGGGCCGATCCTGCTGTTCATTCTCACCTATTTCACCGTCGCGATGAACCGCTATGTCGGGCTGGGATGGGGCAAGGCAATGCTGCTGACGGTCGGCTTCCTGGGAGCATTGATCACGGCGGCAACGATGAGCCGGGGCGCGGGACCCGCGATCCTGCTGCCCTCGCCCGAGACGCAGGTGCAGACGATTGCCTTCTGGACGGCATTCGCGCTGGCGCTGGGGACGATGCTGCTGGTCCGGGTGCCGCTCGTGCAGGCCCTCGCTGTGGCCATCGGCTTCCCGGCGGTGGCGTGGATCCTGGCCGAGGGCATCTCAACCACCACCGGCCCCGCGATCAGCGGTTGGGCGAGCTACTTCCCCGCCATGCTGGCGCTGCTGGGCATCGGCGCCTGGCTCATCTCTCGCGGTCACGCGGCGGGGGCCTGGCTGGTCGGCGTCGCAGGGCTTTTCGCAGTGTCCCTCACCTTCCGCACAATCGACTCGAATGTCTGCCAGGTCTTTCCCCTCGGCACCCATTTCATGTGGCATATCTTGAATGCCGCAGTGTTGGGGACACTGGTGGTTGCGGTCATCCGCCACGGGCAGGTGCCGCAAAAGGATTGAGATAGCGAGCCCGCAACGCTATGACCGCCTCAGTGAAAGCTGGAGGTCTGCCATGAAAGCCCGCGTCTTCGTCACCCTCAAGAACGGTGTTCTGGATCCGCAAGGGGCGGCGATTGCCCATGCGCTCGGCACCATGGGCTTCGAGGGGGTCGAGGGCGTGCGCCAGGGCAAGGTGATCGAGCTGGATCTCGCCGAAACCGATGCCGTCAAGGCCGAAGCGACAGCCCGCGAGATGTGCGAGAAGCTGCTCGCCAACACGGTTATCGAGAATTACCGCGTCGAGATCGCCTGAGGAGATCCGCCATGAAAGCCGCCGTCATCGTCTTCCCGGGATCGAACTGCGACCGTGACCTGTCCGTCGCATTCGAGCGCGCGACCGGCCAGCCGACCACCATGGTCTGGCACAAAGATGCAAACCTGCCGCAGGGGCTGGACATCGTCGCCGTGCCGGGGGGGTTCTCGTTTGGGGATTATCTACGCTGCGGGGCGATTGCCGCGCGTTCTCCCATCATGCGGGCGATTGTCGACTTTGCGGGCCGCGGGGGTCATGTCCTGGGCATCTGCAATGGGTTTCAGGTGCTGATCGAAAGCGGGCTATTGCCAGGCGCGCTGATGCGCAACGCAGATCTGAAATTCGTCTGCCGCGATGTGCATCTGAAAATCGAAAACACCGAGAGCCCGTTCACCAGCGCCTACGGCAATGGCGGTGTCATCCGGGTGCCGGTGGCTCATCACGATGGGAACTACATCGCGCCGGACGAGACGCTGAGCGCCCTGAGGGCCGAGGACCGGATCGCCTTCACCTATTGCAAGGCGAATGGCTCGGCCGGGGACAATCCCAATGGGTCGATGGGCAATATTGCCGGAATCCTCAGCCCCAATCGCCGGGTGCTGGGCATGATGCCCCATCCCGAACGACTGAATGACGGCGCGCTAGGCGGCACCGACGGACAGCGGATGTTCGAAGGGCTGGTCCGCTCGATGGCACCGGCGTGAGGGCCGCCATCTGCGGCCTGCTGCTTCTCGCGGTCGCCGGTTGCGCGCCTGTGCAGATCACCGCCCCTCCGCGCCCGGTGCCCGAGGCCAGCGGCCCCCAGATCGTGGTGCGCCTGGCTGTGACCGGACAACCCGCCCGTGATCTGGTGGAGTCGGTCGGCGCAAGCTGCTGGCTGGATGGCGTGGTATCGGGTGCTGCCATGATCGTGAACCGTCAGACCGGCCGCATCGTCATCGATGGCGACACCGAAACCCTGGTCGCTGCCGATTTCCTGCCGGGCGAGCGCGGGATTTCTCGCCTGCGCCTGTCGGGACAGTCAATCGGCAACCCGGTTCTGCGCGACCGTTTGGTGGAAACGCTGGATCGTGCCGTGCGCACCGGCGAAACCAGATGCCCGCCCCTTCAAAGCTGAGGCACACCGCACCGATATCGATCTGCCCCGATATGGACATGAACGCGTGATCTGATATCGTTTCGGCCAAGTGTGATTATGAGGGGATCAACATGAAAGTTGCCATTGCGGCGGCGATTGCCGTCACGGTCCCATTCGCGGCTTCGGCCGAGGGTTCACCACGGAGGACCTCGGTTCGACCCAAACCGAAGCGGAATGCGTGGACCGGGCCAGGCTGGTGTTTCGCGAGTTCGATCGCGCCTCCTCGATTGGCGAGATCGTTGCCGGCAACTGGACCGTTTCGGCATTTGATGTGATCTCGAACGACTACGATGCGCATATCGCCTGCGCCTATGGCCCGAACGATACGACGCGCGGTACGCTGGTGGTCTATTCCGGCGACAATTCTGATGACGGCATCCGCCAGGATATCGCGGCCCGGATGAAGACGATGTGGGAGGCTTGGGAGTAAGCCTCCACCCCTTTTCATCCCCCGCATGACCGGCTATGCAGCGGACCAGCACCTCCTCGTCGCAAGGCCCGCTCATGCCCGATACGTCTCTGCCGCCGGAACCCGAAGTCACCCAGGCGCTGGCCGCTGAGCATGGGCTGAAACCGGACGAGTATCAGCGGATTCTCGACCTGCTGGAACGGACGCCCAGCTTCACGGAACTCGGCATCTTCTCGGCCATGTGGAACGAGCATTGCTCGTACAAATCCTCGAAAATCCATCTGCGCACCCTGCCGACCCAGGGGCCGCAGGTGATTTGCGGCCCGGGCGAAAACGCAGGCATTGTCGATATCGGCGATGGTCAGGCGGTGGTTTTTAAGATGGAGAGCCATAACCACCCCTCCTATATTGAACCCTATCAGGGGGCGGCAACCGGCGTGGGCGGCATCCTGCGTGATGTCTTCACCATGGGCGCGCGCCCCATCGCGGCGATGAACAGCCTCAGCTTCGGTGCGCCCGATCATCCCAAGACCCGCTCTCTGGTGGCAGGCGTGGTCCAGGGGATCGGCGGTTACGGCAACTGCTTCGGCGTGCCGACCGTTGGGGGCGAGGTACGTTTTCACCCCGCTTATAACGGAAATTGCCTGGTCAACGCCTTCGCCGCCGGGTTGGCGGATACCGACAAGATATTCTATTCGGCGGCCTCGGGTGTCGGCATGCCTGTTGTCTATCTGGGCGCCAAGACAGGCCGCGACGGCGTCGGCGGCGCCACCATGGCCAGCGCGGAATTCGACGAGAGCATCGAGGAAAAACGCCCCACCGTTCAGGTCGGCGACCCTTTCACCGAAAAGCGCCTGATGGAGGCGACGCTGGAACTGATGGCCACCGGCGCCGTGATCTCGATCCAGGATATGGGGGCGGCAGGCCTCACCTGCTCGGCGGTCGAGATGGGCGACAAGGGCGATCTGGGCGTGCGCCTGGATCTTGAGCGTGTACCCTGCCGCGAGGAGGCCATGTCCGCCTACGAAATGATGCTGAGCGAAAGCCAGGAGCGGATGCTCATGGTCCTGCGTCCGGAGAAGGAGGCCGAAGCCAAGGCCGTCTTCGACAAATGGGATCTGGATTTCGCTATCGTGGGCGAGACGATTGCCGAAGATCGGTTCCTGGTCAACCTGAACGGCGAATTGAAGGCCGACCTGCCGCTGAAGGCGCTCTCTGGCACCGCCCCCGAATATGACCGGCCCCATACGCCGACACCGGCGCCCGCGCTGCTGGGCGGTCTGCCCGAGATGGACGCGGCAGAGGCGCTGCTGCGCCTGATCGGCACGCCGAATTTCGCCTCGCGCGCATGGGTGTGGGAGCAGTACGATCACATGGTCATGGCCGACACGGTGGTGCGCCCTGGCTCGGACGCCGCCGTCGTGCGGGTGCATGGTACGGGAAAGGCACTGGCCTTCACATCGGACGTCACCCCGCGCTATTGCCGCGCAAACCCAGTGGAGGGCGGCAAGCAGGCGGTGGCTGAAGCGTTCCGCAACCTCTGCGCCACGGGCGCAAGACCGCTCGCTACCACGGACAATCTGAACTTCGGCAACCCGGAAAAGCCCGAGATCATGGGCCAGTTCGTCGGTTGCATCCAGGGCATCGGCGCGGCCTGCCGGGCGCTGGATATGCCCATCGTGTCGGGCAATGTCAGCCTCTACAACGAAACCGATGGTCAGGCGATCCTGCCCACGCCGACAATCGGCGCCGTGGGCCTGTTGGAGACGCTCGACCAGCTCATCCCAATGGCCCCGGGGGCTGGCGACACGCTGGTGCTCCTCGGCGAAACCACAGGCCATCTGGGTCAATCCGCCCTGCTTTGGGACCTGCTCGACCGGGCGGAGGGCGATGCCCCGCCGGTGGATCTGGAGGCCGAGCGCAAAGCGGGCGAATTGGTGCGCGATCTGCACAGGCAGGGCCTGATCACCGCCGCCCATGACCTCTCCGATGGCGGCCTGGCGGTTGCGGCGGTGGAGATGGCAATCGCCTCCGGGCAAGGAGCCACCCTCTCGGGCGAGGGGCTGCCCTGGTTCTTCGGCGAAGATCAGGCGCGCTATCTGATCGCCTGCGCGGGCGACGAAAGCACGATCATGCAGGCGGCAAACGCCGCGGGCGTTCCGGCCCGGAAGGTGGGCGAGATGGGTGGCACGGAGATCCGCCTGGGTGCCGCGAGCATGGCTCTTGCAAGCCTCCAGGAGGCTCACCAGACAGGCTTCGCCCGGATGATGGGCGAGTAACCCTCAGCTCGTCAGAAACTTGCCCAGAAGATCGGTGTCGAGATATTCCTGAAAGTCGAGGATCTTGCCGTCCTGAACCGTCAGAACATCCACGATTTCGAGCGGCAGTTGCCGGGTGCTGGGGCTATGATGCATGGTCCCCGCGCTCAATACGACGACCCCGTGCGGATCAACCTCTGCATCGATGACGAGGCGCTGGATCGGAAAGTCATGCCAGTCCCATGTCGCAAACAGCGCCTCCAGCCCTGCGCGCAGTTCCCCCTGCCCACGAAGGGTTACAGACAAATCCGGAAGTGACGGATTGGCTACCAGCCGAAAGGTCGCGTCGGGTGAGAAGAAGGACAAAGCCTCATCCAAATTTTCGCGGTGCCTGGCGTCATAGCAGGCGCGGATCATCGTCTCGATTTCTGCGCGGGTCATGTCGCATTCTCCTGAAATCCTCGCATCGGCAGCCTAGCGTCAATCGCAGTGGCGGGCCAGCAGCGACGCTTGGCGTCGGCAGGTGGCCAGACGCTGGCAACGCCGCAGAGTAACCTTCCGGAAAAGGGGAAGGCGAAATGCAGACCGAAATTGCCCAGCTCTGCGAAGATCTGGCCGAACTTTTCGCGGCAGAGGGACGCCCGGGCGGGGTCGAGGTTGCAGACGCGTTGCGCGACCGCCGCCTGAAGGCGCATCAGAAACCAGGCACCTCGACCAGCCTGGACGCCGAGATCGTGGATCTTCTGAGTACCACCGAGGCTCTGCCGGCAGCCGGGTCCGCGCTGGCCGTGATGACTGCCCTGCCCTGGCATTACTCCGGCTACCATGACGGTCGCATCCGGGCGGAGGTCGCGCTGAGCATGGCCACCTGCGAAATCCTGGGGCCCACGGGGCTGATCCATTGCGACAGTTGCAAGGTCGGATTGTTCGCCCAGGCAGCGCGGCACGATTATCCCGCCCGCAATCATGCGGCGGAGGAAACCTTCATCATGATCGCCGGTCGCGCCGAATGGCAGTGCGATCCGGGGAACTGGATGGAACAAGGTCCGGGCGCCATCCTACACCACCCCTCGATGGCTCCGCATCGCAGCCGGACGGCAGAGAGCGGGTTGGTCGCCGCATGGCGCTGGACCGGAGATATCGGAACCGGCAGCTACGCCTTGCTGGAATAGGCGGGGCCAGAACGCGCGGCTTCCACCGCCTTGCCCAGACGCGGCAAGCGTGCCCGCTTCAGCAGGCGACGCTGCTCCTGCGCCGTGCGCGCATCGTCATCCGCCGCCATATCCGCTATCACAGCGCCGACCTCCTCGGGATGTTCGGAGAAGAGAAGCCACAGGAACCCATCGGGGTGGATCGCCTCCACGCCGTGACCGGCCAGGACATGGCGGGGAAAGTCACGCAGATTGAAAGTCAGGATCTGCGGTGCCTCACCCACGGTAATCGCCAGGACATGGGCATCGTTGGGGTCGGGCAGCGCAATCGCGGCCTCGCGTTCCGGGCTCGGCGGCAGGCAGGCATCGGGCCAGCGGATCTGCATCGCCCCGGTTGCACGGCGGATCTCGGCGATATCGCCACCCTTGCGATGGGCGGCGATACGCCACTCATCCAGGATCCGCGCAGACCAAAGCGGGGCGATCAGCCCGCGTTCCGCCACGCCCAGAACGATCCGGCGCGGAATACGCGCATAGAGGACGCAGGCGTCCAGAACAATCGCCCGCGGCTCACCCATCGAGACGGAAGAAGAGCGCCTTGAGGTAGCTGTTCTCGGGCAAATGTGGATGCTGCGGATGATCCGGCCCGGCGCGGCCGGAGTGGACCAGTTGCACCCTGCGGTGCGCCCGCAGGATGCCCTTGGCTGATGCGCGATGAAACGCCTGCGCATCGGCCGCATGAGAACAGGAGCACAGAACCAGCCACCCGCCCGGCGCTACCAACCCCGCCGCCAACCGTGCAACGCGTTCATAGGCGCGCAAGCCCTGGGGCAAGGTCTGTTTCGAGGGCGCAAAGGCCGGCGGGTCGCAGATCACCATATCGAAACGTTGGTCCTCGTTGATCAGCGCTTCCATCGCCTTGAAAGCGTCCTCGCGCCGGATCTGGAGTTGTGCGGCAACGCCCGTTCGCTCCGCGCCCTGCTGCGCCAGCGCCAGCGCGGGTTCCGAGCTGTCGACCGCCAGTGCGTCGCGCGCACCCGCCGCCAACGCTGCCAGCGCAAAGCCACCGACATGGGTGAAGACATCCAGCACGCGCGCGCCCCGCGCCAATTTGGCGGCGAACGCGTGGTTCGGGCGCTGATCGAAGAACAACCCGGTCTTCTGCCCGCCCGCCAGATCGGCCATATAGGTGGCGCCGTTCATCTCCACCGGGATCGGCGCATCGAACTGCCCGCAGGCGACCCTCATCTCGCTTTCCAACCCTTCAAGCGCCCGCACGCGCGATGTGGCGTTGATGATGATGTCGGAGGCCCCGGTCACCTCGCGCGCGGCCTCGATCAGCGGGTCGATCAACCGATCCACCCAGGCCGCGTTCGGCTGGATCGCCAAGGCGTCGCCGAACCGGTCGATCACCAGGCCGGGAAGGCCATCCCCCTCCGCATGAACCAACCGATAGAATGACGTGTCGAACAGTGCTTCGCGCAGGACAAGTGCGCGTTTCAGGCGCCCGGCAAACCAGGCTTGATCCACCTCGTGTGTTGCATCCCTGTCGATCAGGCGCGCCGCGATCTGGCTCTGCCTGTTGAAGGCGGCGAGGCCGTGCAGGCGCTCCCCCTCTACCAGCCGCACCAGACTGCCGGGCGGCAGCGCCTTGGTGCGCCGGTCCATGGCAATCTCATCGGCATAGGCCCAAGGCGCACCGGCGGCCAGGCGCTGGCCCTTTCCCGGCCGTATCTTCACTGTCGGATAGGTCGTCATCGCCGGTCTATCGCCCGCCCTCTGACAAAACGCAACCACAGCGCATCAACCATGAAAAAAGGGCCACCCGACTGGATGGCCCTTCCGTGAGCTTTGAGCGTTTGGCCGAGGCAATCAGCCAACGCAGAAGGTGGTCAGGAGGGGCTGCCCCCCGTCATGTCCTGCGTATCCCGAACCAAAAGCCCATAGGTCTCACTCGACATTGGACCACCTCCTTTCCGTTGTTGAACCTAACAGAAGCCTGCCAGCGTTCGCGTCCGAGCGCAAGTCTAGTGCGCGGTCACCTGACGCGGTTTGCGCTGCACCAGCTCTTTCAGCCAGATCCAGATCTGGCGCAGTCCGGCGCGAAGCACTTGCGAGCGCATCCTTTGCGCCTTGTTGATATAGGCCTGCATTTCGGCGTCGGTTGCGACGCGCAGCTCGATTTTGTCAGCAGAATGGGTCATCTCATACCTCGATTAGCCTTTGAGTGAGCCAGTCTGTGCGTTTCCCTTATTGTTGTGCGAACAAAGGTAAGGACCGGTCGGCGCGGCACCACCGTCAAAAACGCAAACCTGCTTTTCGCAAGTGCAGCAAAATTTCGCTTTTCTGATCGGACCCCGTCAGAAATATCCGACAGACGCCCCGGTGACGGAGGATGCCTTGAGCCATGAGAAGAGATGCTGGGCATAGGACTGGAAGCAGACGATCTCCCACACCTCCTCCTCGCGCCGCCAGATCCCGACGGCGATCTCGGCGAAATGGGTGCGACGCGCGGTGCCGACCGGAAATGCCGCGTCGGAGACATCCAACGGCGCGCCCTTGGCCATCAGCTCGCGCGCACCTGCACCAGTGACGCGGATCACGGCACGGGCGTCAGAGACGTCGAGCACCATGACATGATGATTATCCAAAGCCTTGTTCAGCTTTGTAATTTTTGCGCCAATCCGGTCGTATTCAGTCAGCAGCAGCACCTCGTCCTGTGACATCCAGACGGCACCGCCGGCGCCATTGAATGTCGCTGTCAAAGGGGTCGGAACATCCACACCTACCGCCCCCTTAACGGCCTTCTTGACAGCCGCATTCGATAGGTCGCCGCGCAGAGTGATCTGGCCAGTCGGGCCCATTTCCTCGATCCGGGCGGATCGGTTGCGCTCGACCAGTTCGCCATTCAGCACGGTTTGAGGATCAGACATTCTGGCGTGCCCCTTCCTTGTCCAGGAAAACCGGGTCGCAAATCGTCGCCTTCAGGATGCGATCCCCCTCCAGTGGGAAGGTCAGTTCCTCACCCAGCCGCTCCGAGCCCCGCTCGATCAGCGCCATTGCAATCGAATGACCCAGTGTCGGCGAGAAATAGGTAGAGGTGACATGCCCGATGGTGCGCATCGGCGTTTCGGTAATCGCAACCACCGCATGAGCCCCGTCGGGGATCACCTCGCGCGCATTGTCGGTCATCAGGCCGACCAGTTGCTTGCGGTCGGATCGGGTCAGATCCGCACGCTCCAGCGCGCGCTTGCCGATAAAGTCCTCTTTCTTCTTCGAAACGGCCCAGCTCAGCCCCAGATCGTGCGGTGTGACGGTGCCATCGGTCTCGTCTCCGATCATGATGAAGCCCTTTTCAGCCCGCATGACGTGCAGCGCCTCGGTGCCATAGGGCATGATGCCGTGATCGGCGCCTGCATCCAGCAGTGCCTGCCAGAGTGCCGCGCCGTAATTCGCAGGCGTCGCGATCTCGTAGGACAGCTCGCCCGAGAACGAAATCCGATAAAGCCTTGCGGGGAAGCCAGAAATCACAGTTTCGATATAGGACATGAACGGCAGCGCGTCGGCCGAGATATCGGCCTCCACCCCCGCCGCCTCGATTACGGCGCGCGCCTTAGGCCCTGCAACGGCGACCTGCGCCCATTGATCGGTGACATTGGCGGTGAAGACTTTCAGATCCCACCATTCGGTCTGAAGCCACTCCTCCAGATGCCCATGCACGTTGTCGGCGCCGCCGGAGGTGGTGTGGAGCAGGAATTCATCCTCCGCCACCCGCACGACGACGCCATCATCGAACAGGAACCCGTTTTCGTTGCACATCAGGCCATAGCGGCAGCGCCCGACCTTCAGGGTCGACATCATGTTGGTGTAGATCAGATCCAGGAATTTGCCCGCATCCGGCCCCTTCACCGCGATCTTGCCCAGCGTCGAGGCATCCAGCAGGCCCACATTCTGCCGCGTGTTCAGGATCTCGCGGTTGACAGCGGCCTTGCGGTCCTCGCCCTGCCGGCGGAAGCAATAGGGGCGGTACCAGTCGCCCACGGGTTCGAAATCCGCGCCGTTGCGCTCGTGCCAGGGATGCATCCGGGTTTTGCGGATCGCCTTGAACAGATGCCCGGAGCTGCGCCCGGTGATCGCACCCATCGAGATCGGCGTATAGGGCGGGCGGAAGGTGGTGGTGCCAACCTCGGGAATAGGCCTGCCTAACTTCTCGGCCAACAGCGCGAGTCCATTGATGTTGCTTAGCTTTCCCTGATCAGTTGCCATCCCAAGTGTAGTGTAGCGCTTGGTATGCTCGACGCTCTCATACCCTTCTTGTGCCGCCAGACGCACATCGGCGGCGGTCACGTCGTTCTGGAAATCCACCCAATGCTTGGTGCCATGGGCATATTTGCCTTTGGACGGGGTAAACCAATGGGGCTGCAGCGGTTCCTCGACCGCCACATCGACCGGCGGCGCCTTGACGGATTTGGCCTTGAACCCGGCGGCCTTTGCAGCGGCCTTGCCCGTCTCTACCGCGTCCGCCATGCAGGCATCCGCGATCAGGTGGCCGTTCGCTGAACCCGCACAATGGGTGTTGATCTGACCATCCGATCCGATGGGCGCACCGCGATCAGGTGCTGGACGGAACATTGCGCTCTCCTCCTCCCACCGCAGCTTGCCGCCGCAATGCGAGTAGAGGTGGACAATCGGCGACCAGCCGCCGGACATCGCAACCAGATCGCAAGTGATCTTATGGGAGTCGGAAGCGCCTTCAAGCGGCGCGATCTGCACTCCCTCCACCTTTGTCTTGCCTTCGACCTTGGTGATCCCGTGGCTTGTATACACTTGTATACCATTGGATACAGTCTGCGTGGGCAGCGTGCCCTCGGCACTGGGGCGCGTATCGACGACGGCGGCCACATTCACCCCGGCCTCATGCAGTGCCAGCGCCGTGCGATAGGCATCGTCGTTGTTCGCGGTGATCACCACGCTTTGCCCCGGCGCGACGCCGTAGAGCGCCAGGTAGTCGCGCACGGCTGAGGCCAGCATGACCCCCGGGACATCGTTCATCGCGAAGGTCAAAGGCCGCTCGATCGCACCAGAGGCCACGATGGTCTGCTTGGCTCGCACCCGCCACAGCCGGTGGCGCGGCATCCCCACTTGCCCCGGGCAATGATCGGTGACGCGTTCATAGAGCATGGCATAGCCGTGGTCGTACATCCCGGCCCCCATGCAGCGGGTGCGCAGGCGGACATTGGGCATCGCCTCCAGCGCCGCGATCTCGCGCGTCACCCAATCCGGGCCGGATAGCCCGTCGATCACGACCGGATCGGCCAGCGCACGGCCACCCCAATGGGGGGTCTGCTCGATCAGCAGCACCTCCGCCCCGCTGCTCGCCGCAGCCTTCGCAGCCGCGATCCCGGCCATACCGCCGCCGATCACCAGCACATCGACATGCACATGAAAGTGCTCGTAACTGTCGATATCCGCGTCCTTCGGCGCCTTGCCCAGGCCAGCCGCGTTCCGGATCACCGGCTCGTAGACATGCTTCCAGGCAGCGCGCGGGAACATAAAGGTCTTGTAATAGAACCCTGCCGAGAAGACCGGCGCCACGCTTGCCACCGCCGCGTTCACCGCGCCGATGTCGAATTCCAGGCTGGGCCAGTGGTTCTGGCTTTGCGATTCCAGGCCGTTGAAAAGCTCGGTCGTGGTCGCACGCTGGTTCGGCTCGAACCGGGGACCGCGGCCGAGGCCGAGCAGCGCATTCGGCTCCTCCGGCCCGCTGGCGACGATCCCGCGCGGGCGGTGATATTTGAAGCTGCGCCCCACCATCATCTTGCCGTTGGCCAGCAGCGCCGAGGCCAACGTGTCGCCCGGATGCCCGTGCAGCGTCTCGCCGTTGAATTGGAAGGTCAGCGTCTCGCTGCGATCGATCAGACGGCCCTGCCCCGTGACGCGCGTGTTCATTGCTCCATCTCCCATTCCGGACGACGGGCCCTGATCACGGCGATGATCTCGGCGGGCGGCTCGGAGCACTGGGCGGTGTAGGTGCCAAACACTTCCAGCGTCACGGTGCAGCGCGCGGCGTGGAACCACTTTCCGCAGCCATAGGCGTGGCGCCAGCGTTCGAAATGCACGCCGTGCGGGTTCTTGCGATAGAACAGATACCCCTCGAAATCGGCATCAGAACTACCTGGGCCAAAACGCTTCAGATGCGCTTGGCCGCCGGGCGCAAGCTCGGTCTCCTCGCAATGGGCACCGCAATTTGGGCAGGTCATAACCAGCATTCGCCGTCTCCGATATCCGTCTTGCCGGAAGGCTAGCTGATGCCATGGCAAGGGCAAGTCCGGGCGCCCGGACCCGTCGCAAAAATGTCGATCTGCGACGCCGCCCTGATCGGGCGAGAGATATCGGGTCGCAGCATGTTTCACGCGTCGCGTGTCGAGGGCCAAATGCAGGGCATCCAAGCAATCGGGCAAAACAACCTTTCGCAGATTGAATCCCCAAAAATTTCGCGTAGAACTACATGTGCGAGGGGTATTGGAGGCTTGAATGGCCGATTTCACCGCGGCGCCCGTTCTGAACGGGTCCGAGGGGGAGAGCGTGATACTCCCCACCGAAGTATTTGGTATCGCGTTTTCCAATCAAGATGCTTTGTCGCTTGTGTTTTTCGCAGTCACCCTGGCGCTTCTGGTCTGCCCCTGGCCCAGACGGCGGATGCGCCGGGCGCCGCATGAGTTCAGGTCGTCGCCCGGCCAAAGATAGCGCGCCCCGGCAATCACACAATTTTGGCAGGGGCGCCTTAAGCCCCTGTTATCCCGCCGCATGTCTCCTATCTGTTCCCGAAACCACCGGGTGGAGAGGGCATGAGACGAAGAGGCTTATTGTTGGGCAGCGTTGCTGCATTAGGCGCGGTGGCCGTGGGCTGTTCGTTCAGCCCGCCGTTCGATGCCAGCGATGCTGAGACGCAATATCCACCGATCGGCAAGTTTGTAGAGGCCGATGGCCTGCGCATGCACTATTGGGAGGCGGGCGAGGGTCAGCCGGTGATACTGGTCCACGGCGCCAGCGGCAATGTGCGGGACTGGACCTTCTCCATCGCTCCGGAACTGGCGAAATCGTATCGCGTCATTGCAATTGACCGGCCGGGCTTCGGCTATTCGCAACGCCCGGCGGAGCGTGGTTGGGACCCCGCCGTGCAGGCCCGCGCCCTGCAAGCGACGGCCCGCGCCATCGGGGCGGAAAACCCCATTGTCCTGGGCCATTCCTGGGGTGGCGCCCTGGCGATGTCATGGGCGCTGCAATACCCGGATCAGACCCGCGGGATCATCCCGGTATCCGGCGTGACCATGCCATATGGCGGCCTGGCCCGTGTTTTCCGTGCCCTGGGTTTGGACGGGGTTCTGGTGGACGCCTACACCTCCTATGTCCGGCGCACGGCAGCGGATGGCGGGATCGAACGCTTTGTCGCCCGTGCCTTTCGACCCTTGCAGCCGCCGCAGGGTTACCTCGACTATGTCGGCGCTCCCCTGTCGCTGCGCGAGGCGACGGTGCGCGCGAACAGCGCCGATATTCAGAACCTGAACATTGCATTGCAGCGGATGCGGCCCGATTACGACAGCATCAGGATGCCTGTCGAAATCATCCATGGCGCAGACGATTTCATCGATCCGCGACAGCACGCGGTACCGCTGTCGACCATCATTCCCCAGGCACGGCTGACCATGCTGCCCGGGGTTGGCCACATGGCCCATCATGCACGCATCGATGCCCTGAAAGGCGCGCTGGCACGGATGGTTGCCTGAGCCAGCCCCCGCGCCTATCCTGCCCGCGAGAAATGGCAGAGGCAGGCTGATGGGCAAACCGTTCAAGAAACCCTTCACGGCGCGATATCCGAATTCTTCGACGACGAGTTTCCGAAGAAACTGCGCAAAGCAGTTGAGAAGGCAGGAAAATCAGACATTCTCTCGCCCACTTACCCCTATCCAAAACGCCTGGACCGCGATGTTTACGAAGACGCCTATGCGCTGCTGCAGGTCGAACTGCTTAAAATGCAGGCCTGGACGGCAGACAGCGGCGAGCGCATCGCGATTGTCTTCGAGGGCCGCGACGCCGCCGGGAAAGGCGGTACAATCAAAAGGTTCCGCGAGAACCTGAACCCGCGCGTCGCGCAGGTGGTGGCACTGCCCAAACCCTCGGATGTCGAGCGTGGTCAGTGGTATTTCCAACGCTATATCGAGCATTTGCCGACCAGCGGTCAGATCGCGTTCTTCGACCGCAGTTGGTACAACCGCGCCGTGGTGGAGCGGGTCTTCGGCTTCTCCTCGGACGAGGAACGCGAGTTGTTCTTCGCCCAGGTCACGGAATTCGAGGAGATGCTGGTGAACGATGGGATCCGGCTGATCAAACTGTGGCTGACCGTCGGGCGCGCCGAACAGATGCGCCGCGTGCTCGCCCGCGAAAGCGACCCGTTGAAGCAGTGGAAGCTGAGCCCGATCGACGTGAAGAGCCTGGCCAAATGGGACGATTACTCGGTTGCGATCAAAGAGATGTTTGCGCGCACCCATACCGATCACGCGCCCTGGCACGTGATCCGCTCCGACGACAAGCGCCGGGCGCGGCTGGCAGCGATGGAACTGGTGCTGAACGCCCTGCCCTATGACCACAAGGACGCAGCCGTCGCACGGCCCCCGAACGATCAGATCGCTGGTGGGCCGGACATCGTGACAGAAGCCGCCACATGAGCCTGCCGGATCCGGCTGCGGACCGACAGTTCTATGACGGCGTGCCTCTGCGCCGCCTCGTCGCTTTCGTGATCGATATGATCGTCATCGTGGCTCTGATGGCGCTGGTCGCGCTCAGCGGTGTGATATTGGGCTTCTTCACGGCGGGGCTGGGTTTCGTTCTGGCGATACTGCTGTTCTTTGCGACCGGGTTTGCCTATCGCTTCATCCTGATTTCGCAACGCTCCGCAACGCTGGGGATGATGGCGCTGGGGATCGAGTTGCGCGACCGGACGGGCGAGAAGTTGGACGCGCCGACCTCGCTGGTTCACACCGCCGGGTTCTATGTCACGCTGATGTTTCCGTTTCTGATGGTGATCGGATGGCTGCTGATGCTCACCTCACCCTATCGACGTTTGGGGCACGATATTTTGCCGGGGACGACGGCAATCAACCGACCGCTCTGAAACGGGATGGTTTTTACCGATCCGGAACGTCTGCTCTGGTGACAAGGACGCAGTTCCTGCTATCGTGAGCATCCAATTAACGGGGTTGCGCCGATGTCGCATCACGAATCGCAATTAAAGGCGCAGTTCTATCTGACTGCCCCCCAGCCTTGCGCCTATTTAAGCGGCCGCGAGGAACGCAAGGTATTCACCACTTTGCAGGGCGGAACCGCGATCAATGTGAACAATGCGCTGTCCGGCAAGGGGTTCCGGCGCAGCCAATCGGTGATTTATCGTCCGGCCTGTGTCGGATGCTCGGCCTGCATGTCGATTCGCATCCCCGTGGAAAGCTTTCAGCCCAACCGCACGCAGCGCCGCCTGATCAAGCGCAACTCGGACCTTGCGCGGCGCCCCTGCGAGGCATGGGCAACCGAGACGCAGTTCGATCTGTTCCGCCGCTATCTGGATGACCGCCATGCCGGGGGTGGAATGGCGGATATGGACGCGTTCGACTATGCCTCGATGGTGGACGAAACCCCGGTGAATTCGACCGTGGTCGAATATGCCGCGATCGACCTACAGACCGGGGCCCAGCGGCTGATCGCCGCCTGTCTGTCTGACATCCTGTCTGACGGGATCTCAATGGTCTATTCGTTCTTCGAGCCGGAGGAGAAGGGACGTTCCCTCGGCGCCTATATGATCCTCGACCATATGGCCTTGGCGCGCGAGATGGGGCTGGCTTATGTCTATCTCGGCTACTGGGTCTCCGGATCGCCGAAGATGGACTACAAGACGCTCTATCGTCCGTTCGAGCTCTGCGATGGCGCAAAATGGCGCCGTTTCGGCAGTGTCGAGGAATACAAGACATGGCAGGCGAACCGCACGGTCGTCTATCGCGACCCCATCGTCGACTAATCTCAGAAAATCGTTCACTAGGCCGAATTGTTTGAACGACTCGGCGGTCTAAGCTATGCGGTCTCCACGGAGTGACGAAGGGGGATTGCGGTGAAAAGACGTCATCTGCTTGTGGGGATGAGCGCGGCGCCAATTGCGCTGGCAACGCCCGCTATTGGACAGAATATTCAAGAAATCCGAATGGTTACAACCTGGCCGAGGGACTTTCCGGGTCTGGGAACCGGCGCGCAGCGAGTCGCGGATCGGATCACCGCTGCCACCGGGGGGCGAATCACGGTAAAGCTTTTCGCCGCCGGTGAGCTGGTCGGCGCCTTCGACAGTTTCGACACGGTTTCCTCCGGCGAAGCGGAGATGTACCACGCGGCCGAGTATTACTGGCAGAAGACCGATACCGGTTTCGCCTTCTTCACGGCCGTGCCGCTGGGTCTGACCGCCTCCGAAATCAATGCCTGGGTGCTGCATGGGGGCGGCCAGCAGCTTTGGGACGATCTGGCGGCGGATCACGGGCTGAAATCCTTCCTTGCCGGGAACACAGGCGTGCAGATGGGGGGCTGGTTCCGAAACCCCGTAACCTCGATGGACGACCTCAAGGGTCTGAAGATGCGCATGCCCGGCCTCGGCGGCGATGTGCTGCGAGAGTTGGGCGCCGATCCGGTGGTGCTGCCCGGCGGCAAGATCCGCCCCGCGCTGGAGGCCGGAGAGATCGACGCGACCGAATGGGTGGGGCCCTATAACGACAAGGCCTTTGGTCTGCAGGACCTGCTCAAAGCCTACATGTATCCCGGTTTTCACGAGCCGGGGACCGCCACTTCGGTCGGCATCAACAAGGCCTGGTGGGACAAGCAGAGCACTGCGGACAAGGCGCTAATCGAAGCCTGCTGCACCGCCGAAAATGAGGTCATGCTGGCGGAATACAACGTCAACAACGGCGGCGATCTGGAGACGCTGCTGACCGAGCATGGTGTCGGGCTCCACCGCTTCCCCGACGATGTGTGGCAGGCAATCTCGGACGCTTCGCTGCAAGTGGTTGCCGACACGGCGAAGAAAGGCCGCCGCGCCCGAAAGATCCATCGCAGTTTCAATCGCTTCCGGCAGGAAGTTGCCGGTTGGTCGAATATATCCGAGGGCGCCTATCTGGCGACTCGCGCACGGCTATTGGGGATTGAGACATGAGCATCGCAAAGATCGATCGCCGCGCTGTGCTTGGTGCCGGGGCGGCTCTGGGAACGACCGGCCTGGCCGCGCCAGCGCTGGCGCAAACCAAGCGGTTTCGCATGGTGACAAGCTGGGCGCCCGAACTGCCCATTCTGCCGGATTCGGCCCAACGTGTGGCCGATCAGATCACCCTCCTCAGCGGTGGCGGGCTAACCTTCGAGGTGGTCCACGCAGGCCCCGACACCCATGGGGAGTTCGACGTGCTGGACCTGGTGCGCACCGGTCGGGCCGACGCCTATCACTCGCTGGAGCAGAACTGGCAGGACCGCCACCCGGCCTATGCCTTCTTCACCACGGTACCCTTCGGACTGACCGCCGACGAGATGGCCTCGTGGCTGCGCTTTGGCGGGGGCGATACCCTCTGGCAGGAACTGGCGAACAGCAACTCGGTCCATCCGATGCTGGTGGGCAATACAAGCTGCCAGATGGGCGGCTGGTTCGCCGAGAAGGTCGAAAGCCTGGAGCAGTTGAACGGCAAGAAAATCAGCATCCCCGGCATCGGCGGCAAGGTTTGGCAGGCCGCCGGACTGGATACGCAGAGCCTGGCGGGTGCCGATCTGATCCCTGCCCTGTTCGAGGGCAAGATCGACGCGCTGGAGTGGTTCAACCCGCATCTGGACCTGGATTTCGGCTTTGCCAAGCTGCTTCCTTTTTACATGTTTCCGGGCTGGCAGGAGCCTGGCGACGCCCTGGCGATGGGCATCAATCTCGGCCGGTTCGAGCAACTGACGCCGGAGGAGAAAGCCCTGATCGAGGTTGCCTGCCAGCAGGAATCGGTCCGGGTCACGGGCGAATTCCTGGCCGAGAATGGCCGCTCGCTGAACATCATGCGCCGCGAATACGGCGCGCAGTTGGAGGCGTTCCCGCCCGAGCTTCTGGATCGGCTGTTCGAGTTGACCGACCAGGTGCTGGAGGAGATCGCCGGCCACGACGAACTGGCGGGCCGGATCCATGGCAGCTTCCTTGACTTCCGCAACGCGACGGCGCGGTATTCGGACATCTCGTCGGGCAAGTTCGTCAGCCTGCGCAACGCAGCCCTGGGGCTCGACAAGGTCTACAAGTATCGCTGAGGACGCTCAGATCCGCAGATAACGCGTGGTCATGACATAGTCTTTGTCAGGGCCACGCACGTCCCAGACACTGGTCCAGGCATTCGCGCCGAAATCGTAGGACACCCGGTAGAGATCATCGCCGCAATGATGGACAGCCTCCGGGTCCTCGGCGATGAAATCGTGGAACGGACGGCCGTCTTCGTATTGCACTTCGACATGCCCCTCCGCCGGGAAGCGCCAGAGCGAGCCGCGCTCAGCATGATAATCGTGGCCCTTGAAGCGCAGCACCCCGGTTTCGGCGCAGGTCAGCCCCTGCCCGTCTGGTGTGAACTCCGCCTCGCCCCAGAATTCGCCGATCACGCCTTCCGGGACATTCTCAATGATCCGGACCATTTGCCACTTGCCGGCAAAGAAGCTGAGTGTTGCCACTGTCATAATGCCTCTGCTACCCCGGCGCCCAGTATCTGACAATGCGCCATTCACAACGAGAGACGCCATGATCCCCCGCTATTCCCGCCCTGAGATGGTCGCGCTCTGGGAGCCCGCCGCGAAGTTCCGCATCTGGTACGAGATCGAGGCCCATGCCTGCGATGCCATGGCGGATCTGGGTGTCATCCCGCGCGAGAATGCCGCGGCCGTGTGGAAGGCGAAGGACGTCGAATTCGACATCGACCGGATCGATGAGATCGAGCGCGAGACCAAACACGATGTCATTGCCTTCCTGACCCATCTGGCCGAGATCGTCGGCGCGGACGAGGCGCGGTTCGTGCATCAGGGCATGACTTCCTCGGACGTGCTGGACACTTGCTTCAATGTCCAATTGACCCGCGCTGCCGATATCCTGATCGCGGATATGGACGCGCTGCTGACCGCCCTGAAGCGCCGGGCAGAGGAGCACAAGATGACCATCCGCATCGGGCGCAGCCACGGCATCCATGCGGAACCGACCACAATGGGCCTGACCTTCGCGCGGTTCTATGCCGAAATGGACCGTGGCCGCCGCCGCCTCATGACGGCGCGCGAGGAAATCGCCACAGGCGCGATTTCAGGCGCAGTCGGCACCTTCGCCAATGTTGATCCGGCCGTCGAGGCGCATGTCTGCGAGAAGCTGGGTCTGGCGGTCGAGCCCATCTCAACCCAGGTGATCCCCCGCGACCGGCACGCGGCATTCTTCGCGACCCTGGGCGTGATCGCCAGCTCGATCGAGAACATCGCCATCGAAATCCGTCACATGCAGCGGACCGAGGTTCTGGAAGCCGAAGAGTTTTTCTCGAAGGGGCAAAAAGGCTCCTCCGCCATGCCGCACAAGCGCAATCCCGTGCTGACCGAGAACCTGACCGGCCTGGCGCGTCTGGTGCGCATGGCGGTCATTCCAGCGATGGAGAATGTCGCCCTCTGGCACGAGCGCGACATCAGCCATTCGAGCGTCGAGCGCAATATCGGACCGGACGCGACCATTACACTGGATTTCGCGCTGGCCCGCCTGACCAGCGTGATCGACAAGCTGGTCGTCTATCCCGATAACATGATCGCCAACATGAACAAGTTCCGCGGCCTTGTGCATTCACAGCGCGTATTGCTGGCGCTGACCCAGAAGGGCGTCAGCCGCGAAGACAGCTATCGCCTGGTCCAGCGTAACGCGATGAAGGTTTGGGAGCATGGCGCCGATTTCATGACTGAACTCAAGGGCGATGCCGAGGTGACGGCAGCGCTGAGCAAGGCGGAAATCGAAGAGAAGTTCGACCTTGCCTATCACACCAAACACGTCGATACCGTTTTCGCCCGCGTCTTTGGCGAGGGCTGAGCTTGACTGAACGAGAATATTTTCGGGATTTTGACGGGGAACTGCTTGCATGACCAGAACGCTTCTCTGCGCCACCGCGCTGACCGGCGCCGCTTTGCTGGGTGGCTGCGCCACGATTACCAGCGGCACCACCCAGAACATCGCCGTCAACACCACCCCGACCGAGGCGTCCTGCACGCTGACCCGCGAGGGTCAGGTGATCGCGGAGGTCAACCCCACACCTGCTTCCGTCGAGGTCGATAGAACCCGCCAGGACATTCTGGTCACCTGCGACAAGGAGGGATTCGAGACCGGCGAAAGCGTTCTGGTTTCCGGGACCGAGGGCTCGACCTATGGCAACATCCTCGCCGGCGGGCTGATTGGCGCGGCCATCGATCAGGGCTCCGGCGCGGTGAACAAATATCCGAGTGCGGCAAATGTCGTGCTGACGCCCATTTCTCAGCCCACCACCGACCCGGCGGCGACCGGCGAGGGTGAGCCCACCTCCTAGTCATGGTCGCATCGCCGCCGTCTGGCCTGCCCCCCGCCAACACGCCCTTGATCGGCGTTGCGGTAATGGTGTTGGCCATGCTGCTGCTGCCGGTTGGCGATGCGATTGGGAAACATCTGACGACCTTCACGCTTTACACCGGCGCTGCCCTGGCGTGGTCGCGATTTGTCGTGGGCGTTGTTCTGGTGGTTCCGGTCGCCTGGTCGATGGGCGCGTTTCGCGGGCTCGGCTGGGGTTTCGTGGGGCGTCAGGCTTTGCGCGGCGGTCTTGTCGGGGCGGCGATAAGCTGCATGACCCAGGCGGTCGCGACCATCCCGCTGGCCGACGCTTATGGTACCTTCTTCATTGGCCCCGCCCTTGCCGCAGTGCTGGGTGTTCTGCTGTTGAAGGAGCGAACCGGTTGGGCCGACTGGGCGGCGGTCGCGCTGGGGTTTGTCGGCGTGCTACTGGTCATGAGCCCCAGTGGAGCCATCGAGGTTGGCACATTCTGGGCGCTCGCCGCGGGCACATGCTTTGGCTGCTTTCTGGTGGCAACGCGCTGGTCGGCGGGCACCGCGCCGCCGATTGCGCAGCTTTCCGGGCAGTTCATCGCAGGACTGGTATTGCTGGCACCGCTCGGCCTGCCGGGTTTCCTGTTGCATGGGGTCGAGGGTGCTGGCTGGCTGCTGCTGATGGGTGTTACGTCCGGGGCGGCCAACCTCTTCCAGATACTGGCTTTTCGCCATGCAGGCGCGGTCTATCTGGCGCCGATCGTCTATGTCCAGATCATCTCGGCGACCGCGCTCAGCTGGGCTGTTCTGGGGGACCGGCCGGCGGCGTTGGCCTTGGCCGGGCTGGCCATCATCGTCTCCGCCGCCCTCTTCAAAGTTCCCTGGCGGCGGCTGATTTAGGAGGCGAGCTTCTCCATCACCTCGTCCGACATCTCGAAATTGGCGGTGACCGTCTGGATATCGTCATCGTCCTCCAGCGCCGCGATCAGTTTCATGAGAGTGGCGCCTGCACTTTCGTCGATTTCGGTCAGGGTCTGGGGTTTCCAGATCAGCTTGGTCGACTCGGCCTCTCCCAGGCTGGCCTCCAGCGCGTTCGAGACATCGTTGAGATCGGTGCCCTCGGTGTAGATCACATGACCGTCTTCGGAGCTTTCGACATCCTCGGCACCTGCCTCGATCGCCGCCTCCATGACCGTGTCCTCGTCCCCAGCGGAAGGCGGGTAAAGGATCTGGCCCTTGCGGTCGAACATGAAACTGACGGCGCCGGTCTCGGCTAGGTTGCCCCCGTTCTTGCCAAAGGTCGAACGCACGGTCGAGGCGGTGCGGTTCAGGTTGTCGGTCATCGCCTCGACAATCACCGCGACGCCGCCCGGGCCGTAGCCCTCATAGCGGATCTCCTTGTAGTCCTCGCCGCCCGCGGCCTGGGATTTGTCGATGGCGCGTTGGATCACGTCCTTTGGCACCGATTGCGACTTCGCCTCCTTCACCGCAAGGCGCAGGCGCGGGTTCTTGTCGGGATCCGGATCGCCCATCTTGGCGGCGACGGTGATCTCCTTTGCCAGCTTGGAAAACAGCTTGGACCGCGCGGCGTCCTGACGCCCCTTGCGATGCTGAATATTCGCCCACTTGGAATGGCCTGCCATAGTGCCTCATAATCGTTCGGAGTGTCTGGGGGCGTTATAGGAAAGCTGCGGCGCGACGGCAACCAAGTGTCTTTGAAAGACGTGAAGCGCTGAAATCTGCAGGTGAGTTGGTTACTCGGGCACTTCGACCGAGATTTTGATCGAGGCGTACCAGGCCGAGAGGTTGCGGATTTCCTCGTCGGTCAGGCCTTTGGCGACCACGCTCATCATTTCGTGCTCGCGTTTGCCGTTGCGGAAGGCTTTGAGCTGGGTTTCCAGATAGATCTGGCTCTCGCCCGCCAGATGCGGGGCAATCGGGATCTTGGCGATCCCGTCGATCCCGTGGCAGGTCTGGCACTGCGCCGCCTTGAGGCGCCCGGCGGCGGGATCCGCCGCCCAGGCAACCGTTGCAAGGCCAAGGCACACGAGAAATACGAAGAACGAGTAGATCATACGCATGGAAGAACCCTCCGTTGCTCGGATCATCTTCCCCCCTCCATTCTCACGCATCTGCACAGACGGCCCCGCCCCGTGTCCGGGACAGGGCGGGTTTTGGCTCAATCGCCGTAGGAAATCCGGTAGACCGCACCCACGAGGTCATCGGAAACCAGGATCGACCCATCGCGCAATTGCGCGACATCGACGGGGCGGCCCAGATATTCGCCGGTATCGGCCAACCAGCCGTCGGCGAAGACTTCGGTGCCCGCGGCGTTCCCCTCCTCGTCCACCTTGGTGAACATGATGCGGGCGCCAATCGGGTCGGTGCGGTTCCACGACCCGTGCTGGGCCGAGAAGATACCGCCCTGAAACTTCGCCGGGAATTGCGAGCCGGTGTAGAAGATCATGCCCAGATCGGCGGCATGGGCGTCCATCTCTACCTGCGGATGGACGATGCCATCGGGCGGCGTGGCGTCCTTGTACTCATTGGTGCGCACGGTCCCACCACCATACCAAGGATGACCAAAGTTCTGGCCCGCCTCGGTTTGACGGTTCAGTTCGCCCGGTGGGATCAGATCGCCCATGCCGTCGACCTGGTTATCGGTCCACCAGAGGTCGCCATTGGCGGGGTTGAAGTCCTGCCCGACCGAGTTGCGCACGCCATAGGTATAGACCTCGCGCTCTGACCCATCCTGGTTCATGCGAATGATGCCGCCGATGCCAACCTCGTTATAGAGATCCAGCTTCTCCGGCGGGGCCACATTGAAGGGCTGGCCCAGCGAGATATAGAGCTTGCCGTCCGGGCCCACATCGCAAACGCGCGCGGTATGGTTGTAGCTGACCTCGTCCTCTGGGATCAGTTCACCGCCCTTGACCACCTCGAACGCCGCCACATCGGGACTTTCATAAAAGAACTCGGCCGCCGGGAACCAGAGGACGCGGTTCTGCTCAGCCAGATAGAGATGCCCGTCGGGCGAGAAGCAGGGTCCGTTCGGAATGGCGAAGTCGATGGAGGGGGCAAAATCCTTCACCTCGTCCGCCACGCGATCGCGATTGCGGTCGGTCACAGACCAGATCTTGGTCTTGCGCGTTCCGACGAACGTAACGATGCCTTGCGGGCCAACTGCCATATGTCTTGCATCTGGAACAATGGCATAGAGCGAGATCTTGAACCCGTCAGGTAGGTTGATCTGATCGAGGATTGCATTGATCGCCTCGGCATTTGCGCCGCCCTGGTCGATCACCGTGAAGTCCTTGGTGCCGGTCACCTTGAATTGGCTGAGCTTTTCAAGGTTGTTGGCCGAGGCACCGCCCGTCATGATTGCGGTTGATGCCAGAAACGCCGCCAGCTTTGCTGCGAAGCGCATGGTCGTATCCTCCCTGGTCTGCCGGGTCTGATTGCCCGTTCCGGATGACGCAGCGTAATCCGATTCTCGCGCAGGCGGAAAGCGGAGATTGCCGATGCGGTTCGGAAAGCTGGCCACTTCTCACAGTTTGAGCTGGTGTTCCGAAACGGGCGCGTGTTCAGAACGCCCAGATCATCGGGATCACCAGGGCGGAAATCACGCTGATGCCCAGGTTCATCGGGATGCCGAGGCGCATATAGTCGGTGAACTTGTATCCCCCCGGCGCATAGACCAGCGTGTTGGTCTGATAACCGATGGGCGTCGCGAAACTGGCAGAAGCCGCGACCATAACGGCCACGACAAAGGGGCGCGGGTCGACCCCCAGCGCCCCGGCCAGCGTGATCGCGATGGGTGTCACAACGATGGCGACGGCGTTGTTCGACACCATCTCCGTCAGGATCGACGCCATCATGAAGACGATCCAAAGCACCAGTTGCGGCGGCAGATCCGCCAGCAGCGGCAACAGCACGCGCACGATCAATTGCACTGCCCCGGTATCCTGCAGCGCCAGGCCGATTCCCAGCATCGAGAAGATCAGGGCCAGCAGACGTCCCTCGATCGCTTCGAACGCCTCCTCCGCATCGATACAGCGGGTCACCAGGACCAGGGCAACGCCAATCAGCGCCAAGCCCGCAATCGGCATGATCGAGAATGTGCTGCCCACCACCACCAAACCCAGAACGCCCAGGACGATGGGGGCGCGCTCTCGCCTGTAAGGCCGCTCGGTGGGGCGCGTGAGATCCGCCAGCCCCTGCTCGGTCGCGAGCCGCTGGATATCGTCCGGATCGCCCTCCAGCAGCAGCGTATCGCCCACCCGGATGCGCACATCGTCAAGCATCGAGCCCACACGTTCGGCCCGCCGATGCACCGCGAGCGGGTAGACGCCATAGCGCCGACGCAGCCGCAAGTTACCAAGGACGCGGCCAATCATCTTGCAGCCGGGCGAAATCAGTGCCTCTACTGTCACGGTGGATTTCTGGCTGACCGCATCGATCTGTCCGGTCAGGGTCAGTGCCTTGTTGTCGCGCAGGCCCAGCAATTCGTTCACGCCGGTCCGGATCACCACCCGGTCGCCGGTTTGCAGAACGACGGCACGCATCTTGCGGCGGAGCGACTCGTCCCCGCGCAGCACATCGATCACCGTCATGCCGGGCCGGGTGAAGTGATCGATCGCCAGCACGGACTGACCGGCGAGGGTCGAGCCCTCGGGTATCACGACTTCAGTGAAGAATTTCAGGTTCTTTCTCGCGCCCAGGAAGTCCACCATCGCGTCACGCTTGGGCAGCAGTCGCGGCGCGGCAAGCGTTAGGAAGATCGAGCCCGCCACCACTATGATCAGGGCCAGTGGCGTCACTTCGAACAGCCCGAAAGGTGCCAACCCAGCATTGCGCGCAACCCCATCGACCAGCAGGTTGGTAGAGGTGCCGATCAGCGTCAGCATCCCACCCATAATTGCCATATAACTCAGGGGTATCAGCAGTTTGGAGGCGGATATCTTGAGTGTCTTGCCAAGACTGACGGCCACTGGGATCAGCATCACCACCACCGGCGTGTTGTTCATGAAGGCCGACGCTGTCGCGGTGAACCCGGCAAAGCCCGCGAGCACGCGCTTTGGTCGTTCTGTAACCCCTTGCGAAATCCAGCGCGTGAAGGCATCCAGCGCACCGGTGCGCACCAGCGCGCCGGACAGGATGAACATCGCCCCGATGGTCAGCGGCGCGGGGTTCGAAAACACCTCCATCATCCGCTCCATCGGCAGGACTCCGGCTGCGATCAGGGTCGAGACCCCGCCGATTGCCACGACCTCTGGCGGATAAAGCTCGCGCAGGAACAGCAGGAACATCGCGACAACGACGCCGAGCGTAAGAAATGCGGGCCAGAGAGAGGGATCGATCATGCGCGGGTGAAGCCCTTCAGGATGGCGAGCGGGGAGATCTCTCGCATCCGCAATATGCTGCCTGCTCAGGTCTCGATTTTCAATCAAAAGGCAAGAGTGGCCGACATATCTGTCGACATGTCTAAGGTCGCAGCTCCGCCAGATGTCCGCCCAGACGCACCGGCAGAACCTTTTGGGCCAGCCCGTCCGGCCCGGTCTCGACATACGTCCCGCAGATCGTGGCCTGGCCCAGCGCCGGCTCGAAACGCCCGCTGCCCATTCCGGTGACAAATCGCTTCAAGGGCTCGCCCTTGTCCATCCCTATGACCGAGTTGTAGTCGCCGCACATCCCCGCATCGGTCTGATAGGCCGTGCCCTTGGGCAGCACCATGGCATCCGCTGTCGGCACATGGGTGTGGGTGCCCACCACCAGCGAGGCCCGCCCATCGCACCAATGACCGGTGGCCATTTTTTCGGACGTCGCCTCGGCGTGGATCTCCACAATCGCCGCATCGGCACCACCGCCAAGGGGCGCTTTCTTCAGCGCGCCATCCAGGGCGGAGAACGGATCGTCGAAGGGTTTGTTCATGAAGACACGGCCAAGCGCCACGGCAACGAATACCTTCTTGCCACGCGGCGCCTCGAACACGCCCTGACCGCGACCGGGCGCTTTGCGGGCAAAGTTCAGCGGACGCAGGATGCGCGGCTCACGCTCGATATATTGCAGCATTTCCTTCTGATCGAAGGCATGGTCGCCCAGGGTCAGCACATCGACCCCCGCAGCGAAAAGCTCCTCGGCAATCGATCCCGTCATGCCATAGCCGGACGCGCTGTTTTCGGCATTCACGACGATGAAATCGAGTTTCCAGTCGTTGCGCAGGCCCGGCAAAGCCTCGATCACCGCGGCCCGTCCGGCCCGCCCAACGATGTCGCCAAGAAAGAGAAGTCGCATCCCCTCCCTCTACCGGAGCCGCCCGCCCGGATCAACGCGGGCGAGCAGCGCGCGCTCGCCATGCGGCGAGAACATGCTGGCCTTTTCGGCCTTACTCCTGTATCGCGCGCGTTCCGCACTGCAACATACAGGATCCGGTCATGGACCTCAGGAACATCGCGATCATCGCCCATGTCGATCATGGGAAGACCACGCTCGTGGATACGCTGCTGGCGCAATCCGGCGCGTTCCGCGAAAACCAGGCAGTGGCCGAGCGCGCCATGGATTCGAACGACCTGGAGCGCGAGCGCGGGATCACCATCCTCGCCAAATGCACCAGCGTCGAGTGGCACGGCAAACGGATCAACATTGTCGATACGCCCGGCCACGCCGATTTCGGCGGCGAGGTGGAGCGGATCCTCAGCATGGTCGATGGCGTCGTCCTGCTCGTGGACGCTGCCGAAGGGCCGATGCCGCAAACGAAATTCGTGACCTCCAAGGCGTTGGCGCGCGGTCTGCGCCCGATCGTGGTGCTGAACAAGGTCGACAAGCCGGATGCGGAACCCGACCGTGCGCTGGACGAGGTGTTCGATCTCTTCGCCAATCTGGGCGCGGATGACGATCAGTTGGATTTCCCGGCGATCTATGCGTCCGGCCGCTCGGGTTGGGCAGATGCGACGCTGGACGGGCCGCGCAAGGATCTTTCGGCCCTGTTCGATCTGATTGTCGAGCATGTGCCCGGGCCTGCCCAGGTCTCTCGCAAGGATGAGCCTTTCCGGATGCTGGCAACCACCCTGGCCGCCGACCCGTTTCTGGGCCGCATCCTGACGGGCCGGGTCGAAAGCGGCACCCTTGAAGGAAGGGGAGACTGTCAAGGCGCTCAGCCGCGATGGTCGTCAGATCGAGAGTTTTCGCGCGACGAAGATCCTGGCCTTCCGCGGGCTCAGCCAACAGCCGATCACCTCGGCCGAGGCGGGCGACATCATCTCCATCGCGGGCATGGCCAAGGCGACCGTGGCCGACACCATATGCGCCCCCGCGGTGACGGAGGCCCTGGAGGCACAGCCGATCGACCCGCCCACGATCTCGGTCATGTTCGGCATCAATGACAGCCCGATGGCCGGGCGCGACGGGAAGAAGGTGCAATCCCGCGTGATCCGCGAACGCCTGATGCGCGAGGCGGAATCGAATGTCGCTATCCGCGTCAGCGACACGCCGGGAGGCGAGGCGTTCGACGTCGCAGGCCGGGGCGAATTGCAACTTGGCGTGCTGATCGAGAACATGCGCCGCGAGGGGTTCGAACTCAGCATCTCGCGCCCCCAGGTGTTGTTCCGCGATATCGACGGGCAACAGATGGAGCCTGTCGAGGAGGTGACCATCGATGTCGATGACGAATATTCCGGCGCCGTGATCGAGAAACTGACCGGCCCGCGGCGCGGCGACCTGGTCGAGATGAAACCCGCCGGAGCCGGCAAGACACGGGTGATTGCCCACGTCCCCTCGCGCGGCCTGATCGGTTATCATGGGGAGTTCTTGACCGACACGCGCGGGACTGGAGTCCTCAACCGTGTATTCCATGAATGGTCGCCGCACAAGGGACCGATCCCGGGACGGCGTGCGGGTGTGCTGATCTCGATGGAAAACGGCGTATCGGTCGCCTATGCCCTCTTCAATCTCGAAGACCGGGGCAAGATGTTCATCGGGGCGCAGGCGCCGATCTATCAGGGGATGATCATCGGCGAACACAGCCGCGAGAACGACCTGGAAGTGAACCCCCTGAAAGGCAAGAAGCTGACCAATGTCCGCGCTTCTGGCACCGATGAGGCCGTGCGACTGACCACACCGGTCACGCTGAGCCTGGAGCAGGCAATCGCCTATATCAACGATGACGAACTGGTCGAGGTGACGCCCAACGCGATCCGCCTGCGCAAGCGGTTCCTGGACCCGCACGAGCGCAAGCGCCAGTCACGGGCGGCAGGATAGATCCGGCGGGTCAGGCGCGCGCGATCCGGGTCTCGCCAGGATAGGCGGCTTCGAACTTCGCGCGCATCAGCAGGAAGACCAGCACCAGCGCGCCACCCTGGTGGAAGATCGCGATATGCAGGGGCGCCGCGTTCATCACCGTGACGATCCCGATCACCACCTGCGCCAGAACCATCAACCCGACCAGGCCGCCCCAGCGGGCCACCTTGCCCTCGCTGCTGCGCATGGCGCGCAGCGCAAACACCACGCCCAGCACAAAGACCGCATAGCCGAGCATCCGGTGGGTGAACTGCACCAGGGCCGCGTTTTCGAAAAAATTCCGCCAAATCGGCATCAGGTCGAAGCTCTCGGCGGGCAGAAACTCGCCCTGCATCAAAGGCCAGTCGACATAGCCGCGCCCGGCATCGATGCCGGCGACCAGCGCGCCGGAGAGGATCTGGAGAAATATCAGCGCCGTGAGCGCCCCGCCAAGGCCCAAAACCGGGCCAACCCGGCGGCGCCGCGCCTGCAGGCTCGCCACCTCGTCCAGACGCACTTTCAGGGCAAACCAGCAGAGCAGCATGAAAATCACGAAGGCGAGGCCGAGATGAACGGCGAGGCGATAGCTGGCTACATCCAGCTTGTCGAGACCGGAAGCCACCATCCACCAGCCGACAGCCCCCTGAATGCCGCCCAGCAGGCCGGGCAGGATCAGCCGGAAAGTCCAGCCGTTCGGAATGCGCCGCGCCGCGAAGAAGATCAGGAAACCGACCAGCCAGACCACGCCGATGAAGCGGCCCAGAAAGCGATGTCCCCACTCCCACCAGAAAATCGGCTTGAAATCCGAAAGCGTCATCCAGGAGTTCTGTTCCTGAAACTCAGTCGTGGTCTGATAGGCTGCGAACGCCGCCTGCCAATCGGCGGCACTCAAGGGCGGGATGGCCCCCATCACCGGGTCCCAGACGGTGATCGACAGGCCGCTATCGGTCAGTCGTGTCAGACCGCCGACCAGCACCATGATCGCGACCAGCCCGGCCAGCAGCCACAGCCAGACGGCAATGCCGCGCCGCCAGGGCAGACGCTTTGCCTCTGGAACAGGGGCCGCCAGATCCGCCTTCGTGCCGCCTACCTCTTCAAAAACCGATCGCTTGCTCATACGCGCCTCTTGCCGTTTGGGTGAGCGAGACTTAGCGGGCGCGCCCGGTGGCGACAAGCGACAGAGCGCCCCATCGGATCAGCGCTTGCGCTTCGGCCCCTCGGCCAGCGCGCGGATCACGCCCCAGAGGGTGCGCACGTCCTGATCGGTCAGGGGCGCCCGGCGAAACAGGTTTTCCAGATTGGCCAGCATCGAGGGGCGTTTCTTCTCGGGAAAGAAAAACTCCGCGCCGTCCAGTTCACCGACCAGATGGTCGAGCAGCCGCCCGACATCCTCACTGGCGGCCATCGGCGCGATCTCGGTGCTGTTGACCACCGTCTCCTCCGGTGGGGTGGCATCGTGCAGGCGGCGCCATTCATAGCTCATCAGCAGCACGCATTGCGCGAGGTTGAGCGAGGCGAAGGCAGGGTTCACCGGTACCGAGACGATGGCATTGGCGGCGACGATGTCCGCGTTCTCGAGCCCCGTACGCTCGCGCCCGAACAGAACGCCCACCTTCTGCCCCTCGGCCATCAGGCCCGCCGCTTCGGCCATCGCGGCCTCGGGCGTCAGCACGCGCTTGGTCATTTCGCGCGGGCGGGCCGTGGTGGCATAGACCATCTGGCAATCGCCAATCGCCTCCGCCGTGCTGTCGAATAGCCGCGCCTCGTCCAGCAGGGCGCCCGCGCCGGAGGCATTTGCGACCGCCGCCGGGTTCGGCCAGCCGTCGCGCGGGTTCACGATGCGCATCCGGCGCAGCCCGAAATTCCACATCGCGCGCGCGGCGGCGCCGATGTTCTCGCCCAATTGCGGCTCAACCAGCACCATGACCGGGCCTTCGGGAAAATCCTCGCTGCGGGTATGGTCTGTGCCGGACATGGCGGGCGTTTACGAACTCCGTGCGGTCAGGGCAAGTGCGGCGCTCAGCACCGGGTCAACCACAGGCTGGTCTCCAGCGCACCGGCGGGCAGCGGCAGACGCGACAGGGTGGAGGCGGCGTCCATCCTGGTCAGCGCATAGTGGCTGGAGAACCGGATCTCGGCCCCCTGCCCCATGATCCAACCGCCAAGGCCAAGCTGTTCGGTATAGCCCCGCCAGGCCCAGCTTCCGGGATAGGCGTCGGGCAACGTCACATCGTGGATATGGATCAGCACCCCAGGCGCCAGAACCGGCAGAATGCGGTTGAGGATCACGTCCACATCCGTCCCGGGCCAGAGCAGGTGCGAGCTGTCGAAGAACGCCACATCCCCGGCTTCGAGGCTGGCGAAGAGCGCGATATCCTCCGGCGCCAGCACCCGCTCTCGCCAAGTGACCGGCAGGCCGCGCAGTGCTGCGCGCGGGGCTGGATCGATGCAGGTGATCTCGGCGCCGCCCGCATCCCCTGCCGCCAGGGCCAGCATGCGCGTGGAATGCCCTGACCCGACCTCGACAATTCGCTTGGGTGCTCCCTCGCGCACGATCGCATAGCACGCAGCCCCATCGAGGCGCGGGAACCAATGCTGCCCCCAGCGCGGCACCGGTGGCGGTCCATCCAGTGCCGCCAAACGGTCCATATGCCCGGCAATCGTTCCCAGAACCTCGCGCATCGCAGGTTCCGTCGCGCGGAACGCCTGCTCAAGCTCGGGATAGCGCGTAGGCCGCACCGATCTGGCATAGCGATAGGGGCTGAAGAACCCCTGCGGCTGCCCCAGCAGCGTCCGCACACCCATGGCAAACCTGCGCCGCCTGGTCCGCCAGTTCGACATTGCGGCTGCTCCCTCTCCCGCGCGGCTTGACGGCTTGGCTTCACGACCTGGGGCCGCGACCCTGCATGGCCTTGCTGCGCCGCATTGCAGCGGCTATGACAGCCGCGATTGACCCGTCCCAGCTATCGAGAGGCACCCTCCATGTCAAAAATCAAAGTCGAAAATCCGGTTGTAGAGCTCGATGGCGACGAGATGACCCGCATCATCTGGCAGTTCATCAAGGACAAGTTCATCACAAACAGAAACAGCGCCAGAAACAGCAATGCCAGAACAAATATTGCGATGCGGATATAACTGATCGAGATCACATC
>JBCCDU010000016.1:0-59931 GCA_039030715.1 Pseudomonadota bacterium | reverse complement strand
GTGGCGGGGGCTTTTTGCCTGCTTTGCCGCCGATCTCTGATCGGTCCGGGCATGACAGAGCCGCCGCCCGCCCCCCCCCGCCCACCGGGCGCGCAGCGGCCCTGTCTTGCCGGGACCGGCGACCCGAGGAGGTCGCGAGGATCGGCGGGTGCCCGTCTTGACCGGCGCCTCCCGGCGCGCGAAGAGGGGCAGAGGCGCAATCGAGGACCGGATCTCATGAAACTGATCATCGACGAGGAGGCCGCCGAGCTGACCATCGAGACGGCCGGGGACCGCAAGACCCTCGACCTCTACTCCGACCGGGCGTTCGAGGCGATCGCACGGCAATATGTCCGCGTCGGCTGGAACCAGAAACACACCTATACCTTCAGTTGGATGGGCCGGCCGGTCATTCAGTTCCCCGATGACATGGTGCGGATGCAGGAGGTGATCCACGCCCTGCACCCGGACCTGGTGATCGAAACCGGCGTCGCCCATGGCGGCTCGCTGATCTTCTATGCCTCGCTGATGGAGGCGATGGGCCATGGCCGCGTTCTGGGCATCGATATCGAGATCCGGCCCCATAACCGCACGGCGATCGAGGCGCATCCGCTGTTCCACCGGATCGACCTGCTGGAGGGCTCCTCCACCGCGCCGGAGATCGTGGCGGCGGCCCACGCGGCGGCCGAGGGGATGCAGCAGGTGCTGGTGATCCTGGATTCGAACCACAGCTACGCCCATGTGAGGGAGGAGCTTGAGGCCTATGCCGATCTGGTCACGCCGGGCTCGTACATCGTGGCGACCGACGGGGTGATGCGCGATGTGGTGGGCGTGCCGCGCGCTGGCGATGGCTGGGAGACAGACAACCCCGCCAAAGCGGCGGAGGATTGGGTGGCGGACCATCCGGACTTCGAGCTCGTGCAGCCCGACTGGCCCTTCAACGAGAGCACGCTCGGCCGCAACATCACCCATTTCCCCAGCGCGTTCCTGCGGCGGCGCGGATGACAGCCTGTCCGATCTGCGGGGCGGGCGATGCGGCGGTGCTGGCCGCGCGAGGGGCGACGCCGGTCTTTCAGAACGGCCTCTATGCCAGCCGGGGCGAGGCATGGAATGCGGCAACTGGGCCGCTGCACATGTGCCGCTGTGTCCGCTGCGGGTTCGTCTGGAATGCCGCCTTCGACCCGGCGCTGATCGACTATGCCCAGGGCTATGACAATCAGCAGGCGCATTCCGTGCTGTTCCGCGCGCACCTGGACGCGCGGCTCGCACGGATCGTGCACGCGGCCCCGGAGGATCCCTCGGAGCTCTTGGAGATCGGCTGCGGCCAGGGGGCCTTCCTGGCGGAACTGCACGCGGCCTTGGGTCCGGAGCGGGTGCGCCGGGCGGTGGGTGTCGACCCGGCATGGCGCGGCGGTGAGATCCCGGGGCTGGAGCTGATCGCCAGCTATTTCGGCGCCGATACGGCTGCGGCCCATGGGCTGGCGCCCGACATCGTCTTCTCGCGCCATGTGATCGAGCATATCCACAACCCGCGCGGCTTCCTCGGCGCCATTCGCGAGGGGGTGGGCGCGCGCCCCGCCCGGTTGTTCCTGGAAACACCGACCGCCGACTGGATCCTGCGCGGCCGGTCGCATCACGATGTCTTCTACGAACATTGCTCGCTCTTCACCCTGGGGTCGATGGCCATCGCGCTCGAAGTCAGCGGGTTCGAGGTCGTGGAGGTCTCGACCTGCTTCGGCGGTCAGTATCTGTGGGCGGAGGCCGTGGCATCGGCGCCGGTCGAGGCCGACAGCTTCAGCCGGGCGGAGGAGGCGTATATCCGCCACTGGGGCGACCTGGCCCGGGAATGCACCCGCCCGGTGATCTGGGGCGCCGGCGCGAAGGGCGCCACCTTCGCCCTGCTGGTCGATCCCGGCGCCGAGCTTTTCGCCAGCGTGGTCGATATCAATCCGGTGAAACAGGGTCATTTCATCCCCAAGACCGGGCATGAGATCGTAGGGCCCGAGGCACTGAAGGCGATGCCGCCGGACGCCGTGTTCGTCATGAACCCAAACTACGCCGACGAGATCGGCGACACGCTGGTCCAGATGGACCTCCACCCAACCCTGCACCGCGTCGAGTGAGACTGGCGCGCAGCGCGAGGTCTAGGGGAGCAGCGGTATGCCCTGCCGGGTTGCCACTATTCGTAGCCGGAGAAACTGGCAAAATGGCCTAGACCCAATCACGAAAGAACTGACGGACTGCACCGCAACGATGTGATGCCGCTGCAGGTGTCCGTATCGCACCCGCCGCTTCCGCGACCATCGGAGCGTCTTCGCGCTCGGCACCAAGATCGTGGGTCGCGCTCTCCACCTTCATGCGCGCGCCGTGGCCAATCGGGCCCAATCCCACCGTTGTCAAAAAAAATCCGACATCTTTGAACCGTTTTCGCGGCCCGCACGATGAAGGCGTGTTGATCCGACATGGTGTCGGGCCCCTTTTAGGAGATCTGAACGATGCAAACCGCTGCGAAAACCGCCACTGCAAAAGGCCGCTACTTCTGGGAACTGATCTTCAGCTTCGCCAACGAGGACAACGGCGACGTCGCCACGATCATCAAGCGCGAGGTCGAAATCGTCACCAAGCGATCGATCGACTCCCGGCGCTTCGTGTCCAACACCTTCTCGATCCAGTCGGGATTCGAGTTCCGGAAAGAGGCCAGCGCCTCGCTGAACTTCAAAGGAGTGGGCGAGGGGAGCGCCACCTCCGAGTTCTCGACCCACCTCCAGGTCGCGAACGAGATCACGCGCACCTTCGAGACCCAGACCAGCATCGAGGAACAACAGACCGAACGCCAAGTCTATCACATCGGTCCCGGTGACACGATCAACCTCTATCGGCTGGTCTATGCCTTCGAAGGCTCGCTGGTGCACACGAACGTGGTCGCGACCGAGCCGCGCGAAGACATCGAAGTGGAGCTGGGGTTTGGTGTGGAGGAGAAGATCCTGGGCCTGTCCGAGATCCTCGATGCGCTGCAATCGATCAGGCCGGGGCGCGACAACAAGGGCGAGTGGTCGGATATTCGCTCGGTCATCGTGTCGGCCCGCGACAAGTCCTATGAGGAGGCGTTCCGCAGCCTGGTCGAAGTGCTGGCCGAAACCTCGCCGCGGCGCGACAACAAGGGCGAATGGCGCGAAATCCGTCAGACCTGCGGCGAGATCCTCGAGGCATGGGAGACGACGAACAAGCACATGTTGCTGCGCAAGCTGCTGAACCGGTTCCTGGTTACCAAGCCTCGCCGCGACAACAAGAAGGAGTGGGCGCATATCCGCCGGGTGTCGAGCGACATCCTGCAGGACCTGCGGCAGGTTTTCTGAGCAGCGTTTCGACCCGAAAGCCCTCCGGTTCATCCGGGGGGCGAATCCGTTGCCGGGCCGGCGGTCGGACGACGCCCCCAAGGCGCACGAGACAACTCGCCCTCAACGCCGCTCCGAAGTGAAGCGCACCCGGCCCTGACGTCGAAGACGATCCCAGGCCTCGCGGACCACAGACCAGCCCCCGATACGGTCGCGATCAGAGACCTGTCCTCGATGGCTATTCTGAGGCGCGCACCCGATCTGTCAGCCGCACGAACTGTCATCTGAAGACGACGCTTGCAAGCGCAACGAACGACCAGTGCAGCTTCCCCACGACAGGAATTCACAGGCGAAGATTGATGTCTGCTTTGAGCCCACACTGCCGGATGGCGCATCGTGTCAAACTTGCAATCTCGGGGTAGACCGGACCTTCGTTCTCGGATGGCTACTGGGAACTCTGCGCAATGTCGGATCATCCTTCATGCTGGCCTGAGCAGCAAGTCTTAGCTAGAATCGGCCAGCAGACCGTTTTGGCGCTTAACGGAATTGGTAACGTGGCTAGATCGTCAAAAGACGGCTGGTTTATCGTGCGGCGAAGATCATAGCTTTTCCAACTGCGCTTGCCGCGCCTCTGCCTTCTGATGAGCAGCCTCAATCAGATGAACTTCTGAACTTGGCTCTAGTGCGTCTCGAAACATCTTCGCCGAGCAGCGGCCTTCAATGTAGTAGCTGCCGCCTGCGCGCCCTCGTGTGCCCTGGCAATCGTGTGTTTGCATTGTCACGAACCCAAGTGCCTTCCCTTTCCTGGCAAGTGCCCCTAGCATTCCGGTGAACATGTTTTCGCGTTCCTGCGCTCGGTTGGCGCTTGGAAACACAATGAAACGGAAAGATACCTTATATGTATCAGTTGCCGTTTGTTCCGCTTCTTGAGCATAGGCAACCTTAAATATATTCTTGTAGTTCGTTTCTCTCATTGCAGCGCAACTGGAAAGCGCAAATACAAGCGCTCCGAGGAGGACAAAGCGCATAATGATACCTTTCTGGTTCAATTAAACCCGGCCTGCTTGCGCAGCATGCGATAGGTCTCAGTGTTCTTTTCAGTCACGAATGGAACGTCGGTTCGGTTTTCTAGTTCGAAAGGATCACCGGCGATCGTTTGGTTCGAACGCGGGAGGGCGAACGCCGCCAATTGGCACTCCCAAGTTCCCCCGCGTTTCTTCGTGGCAGGGTTGTATGTGTTTGCACCATAGCGGTAGCAAATATCAGCTACAGACGTATAGATACGACCGGATTGGAGAGTCGAACGGCGCGTAACCTGGGTATTTCCATTCGAGAGTTTCGTCGACAGAAAGTCAGGATTGATCCGGGTTTTCCATTCGCCAGGGACGATTTGTTCATTTCCAGGGTACCAGAGGAATACGCGTCCATCCTTTGTAGCATACTCTACCTGTGGCCCATGTTGTCGGCTGTTCGTGATCGATGTGCGTCCGGATATCCGCTGCGCCACCTTGTCCGTAACGGCCTGCAGTTCGGCCTCGGTTTCCTGCTTGATCACTGGTTCTCGGCTGCAGGCGGTCAAAACGCTAAAAACTAAGGTGAATGTGGCACTTAGATAGAGCAGACGTTCACACAATACTGTCACGACTTCACTTCCTTGCGCCATACGTAAACGAAGATTTGCTAGCTTCGGCTTTCATGATTTGTCAATCCTGCAGGCAAAAGTCACGGATTGAGATTCGACGCGGCGATACAAGAATATGGTGCGGATAGCAGTTTAATTTTCTGGGTGAGGACGTTGGTCTCGACAACCGTTGAACATTGTGTACGCAATCTGTTGATCGCGGAGCCCAGTTCAGAACAACGGCGTATCAGATCCCAGAAGCCGACGGCCCGCGATTTGCCAATGTACAGCCGGTGTTGGCGCACCCTTCGCCTAGGCCGAACGGCAGCTATCGGGGGTATGCCGTGAATCTAAGTGTTTTACTCAGATGACCGCAAGGTCCCGAACGGACCGATTTTTGCGACGGAAGAGATCCACGTCCAGGAGGGCGCCTCTGATCGGCAAGGATTGCCAAGCGCGCTGAGCGGTTGTTCGAGGTTCTCGCGCTACAGCCGCTTCCAGCGGCTCGAGACGCGTTTGTGGATGTGTTGGCTGACCGCGCGGCGCATGTTCCAGCGTTGGAAACCGCGCAGGCCCTGGGTGTCGATCTCCGCAAAACAGGCATCGCGGTACCGGGTGGCGAGGTCTATGGCGCGGGCTTTGGCGTCGGGGGTTTTCTCCTTGGGGATGGCGTTGTTCAGGCGCAGGGTCAGGCGGGCGTCGTTTTCGAAGGCGACGCGTCCCGCCAGGATCGCGGGGAACAGCGCCAGGTGATCCCAGCCCCAGACATGGGGATGGATGGCGTCGACCGCCCAGTCGAAGGCACGCCGCAGATCCTCGGTCCGCCAGAGGCCATAGATCCACCCGGCTTGCGAGCGTCGCAGGACCTCGCGCGGGCCCCGGCCCTGCAGCCCCGCGACCTGGCGCGGGCGGCGCTTGCCGGTGGCAATCCGCAGGGTCTCGACATGCGGTGCGGCGAGGGCGGCATTGGGCAGCGCCTCCAACGCACCCAGCAGCCGGGCGATATAGGCGTCGTCGAACAGGTCGTCATAGCTGCGCCACAGGAAATAGGGCGCCCTGGCCTGCCCCAGCAGAAAGCGAAAATTGCCGAGCGCGCCCAGGTTCTCCGGTTGCCTGACCGCGCTGGCCCGGGGCTCGCCGGTTAGATAGTCGGCGATGATCCGGGGCGTCTCATCGGTCGACCGGTTGTCGCTGATCAGGATTTCCAGATGCGCGTGGCTCTGCGCGCTCAGCCCCGCCAGCGACTCCGCCAGCATCGATGCCCCATTGTAAACGGGCACGCCGACCGAGACCAACGGCCCGCTCACGCCATCGCCTCGCAATAGGCGGCGAGGCCCGCTTCGAGCGGAACCGGATCGACGAAGCCGAGCGCGCCGCGCAGGCGGCCGGTGTCGGCGGTCAGAACGGCAGGCTCGCCCGGGCCAAGCGGGCGCTCGCCAAAGCGCAGCACGTCCCGCGCACCGAAATGCGCTTCGATCCGGCTGCCGACGGCATCGAAGCGCGTCGCCGCCCCGCTTGCCAGATTGATCGCTCCGGTCAGGGTCGAGAGCGCCAGTGCCGCCAGGGCGGCACCCAGATTGCCGATCGGCCAGAAGTCACGCCGGGTCGCGCCGGGGCCGCAGGACAGCGCCTCGGCGTCGCGCACGGCGCGGATCATCGCGGGGATCAGCCGTGCCGGCGGTTCGCCCGGGCCGAACAGGAAAAACACACGGGCCCACGCGGCCTCCACCCCCTGTCGCGTGGCCAGATCCAGCAAGGCCTCGCCCGTCCGCGCCTTGGCGGCGCCATAGGGGGTATGGGGGGCCAGCGGCGCATCCTCCGCCAGCCGCCCGGCGCCGGTGGTCCAGTCATACTCCGCGCAGGTGCCGATGCCCACGGCCCGCCGCCCGCCCGCGGCGAAGAACCGGGCGAACAGATCCAGCGAGGCGTCCTGCCAGGCCTGGTTCAGCGGGCTCTGCCAGAAGGCGCCATGGGTCGTCTCCCAGGCCAGATGGATCAACAGATCGGGCCGTGTGCGGGCGATGAGTGCTGCGCGATCATCGGCCTTGAGCAAGTCGCAGGGTCCGCCAGCCCGGGCGTCGATCACCGTGGCGCCCGCACGGTCCAGCGCCGCCACTGTAGGTCGCCCGGCGAAGCCGCCGGCACCGGTGACCAGAATGCGCGTGAGAGCCGTCTCGACCATGCCCTGCGGCTACCAGCGCATTTGCCGCCTGTCCAGCGGCGCCAATGCCGGCCCGCCGCCGTTTTCCCGGCAGATTTCCACCCGGATTGCGTGCTACATGGCCGGGATCAGTCAGAAAGGGTGTCGATATGAGAGTTCTTCACGGTCGGATCTTTGGCCTTGCGGTGCTGGCGGGGCTGGCGGGATGTACGCCCCAGGGGCTCGACAGCTCGGGGGCGGGGGCGCCGGCGCCATTGGACTATGCCGACCCTGGCACGCGGATCACACTGGCCAATCAGGTCGATGGCGTGGCCAGCGAGACCGAGATCACCGCGGCGCCACCGCTGGGCCTGCAGGGGGCGTTCACCCGCGCCGACGGCTCGACCGGCAGCTTCTATCCCGGCTGCTGGGGCTGCGGCGCGCCGAACCGGATCGAGGAGGATCTCTACGCCGCCCTATGGCCGCTGGAGACCGGCAAGCAGGTGACCTTCCTGCGCACCGAGGGCGACGGCACCCAGGCCCGCGTCGTCATCCGCGTCGCCGGGGTGGAGCGGATCGAGACCCGGGCCGGGCGCTTCGACACTTATCTCCTCAAGGGTCAGATCAGCAACATCACCGGGGCGCGCTGGTCGGCCCAGGTGGATGCCTGGTGGGCGCCGGAACCGGGCTGGGTCGTGAAGGCCGAGGGGTCGGACAGCGCCGGACGCAGCCTGCTTAGCGAGGCCGTGACGATTCTCGCGCCCTGAGGCGGAGCGCTCACCGAAGGGTGATCCGGCCTGGGTAACCGGATACTGGCCAGCCACTCTCACCCTGCTATCCTGTCGCGCGCGGGTCATGGCGCCCGCGAGAGGCGGAGGGATGCTGATGCGCACGTTAATCCTTGGACTTGCCCTACTCCTCGGTGCACTGCCCGCAAGGGCGGCGCCGGAATGCACCGAATGCCAAGTCCCGCTCGGCACCTACGCGATCGAACTGCCGGCGGGCGACGGGCCCTTTCCGGTGCTTGTGCATCTGCATGGCATGGGCGGGACCGGTCCGGGCGTGATCCGCGGCGGTTCGGCGAAACGGGCGCTGGCACGCGGCTATGCCGTCATCGCGCCCACCGGCTGGCAGCCGGTCAGCCGCTATCCCAAGAACTGGGGCGTCGCCGATGGTCGTGACTATACCCGCGACGACATCGCTTTCCTGAGCGAGATATTGCAGGACGCGGGCGACCGCTGGCCGCTCGACCGGGGCCGGGTGTTGCTCAGCGGGTTCTCGCGCGGCGGCTCCATGGTCTGGGACGTGGCCTGCCAGGCGCCGGATCTGGCGCGCGGCTTCGCCCCGGTGGCGGGCGCGTTCTGGGATGATCTGCCCGCCGACTGCGCGCGGCCCGTCGATCTCTTCCACACCCATGGCTGGATGGATCGGACCGTACCGCTCGAAGGCCGCTCGCTGGCCGGTGGCACTTTGGTGCAGGGCGATGTCTGGGCCTCGCTGTTCATCCTGCGCGCCACCAATGGCTGCACCAACCGCCAGCCCGAGACTGGCAGCGCCGAGGACGGCATCTGGCTGCGCCAATGGAGCGATTGCGAAGCCGGACGCATCGATCTGATGCTGCATCCCGGCGGCCATGGCGTGCCGCGCGGCTGGGCTGACCGCGCGCTCGACTGGTTCGAGGCGCGGCTGGCCGAGGAGGCAACGCAATGAGATGGCCTTTCCTGGCCGCCGCCATCGCCACCGCCGCCGTAGCGCTTCTGGCGGGCCCGGCACTCGCCCAATCCTGCGGCGCCCCCGGCGCGCCCTGCATGGTCGATGACGGGACCGAGGATGGCGGCACCTATCATTTCGCATTGCCCGAGGGGCCTGTCCGCGGCGTGCTGCTGCATCTGCATGGCGGCGGCGCCACCGGCGAGGGCGTGATCAAGGGCGGCACCGCCAGGGGGGCGCTGGCGCGCGGCTATGCCGTCATCGCGCCCCAGGGCTGGCACCCCGCCAACCGCTATCAGAAGGATTGGAGCGTTCGGGCAAAGAACACCTCTCACGCCCGTGACGATATCGGCTTCCTGCGCATCGTAATGGCCGATGTCAGCGCGCGCCACGGGGTGACGACCGACCGGGTGCTGCTCAGCGGGTTTTCGCGCGGTGGCTCGATGGTGTGGGATATCGCCTGCCAGACGCCGGATCTGGCGCGCGGCTTCGCCCCGGTGGCGGGCGCGTTCTGGGATGACCTGCCCGCGGGCTGCGAACGCCCGGTCGATCTTTTCCACACCCATGGCTGGACCGACCGGGTGGTGCCCTTGGAAGGACGCTCGTTCCGCGAAGGCACAGTCGTTCAGGGCGATGTCTGGGCCTCGCTGTTCATCCTGCGTGCCACCAATGGCTGCGCCAAGCGCCAGCCCGAGACCGGCAGCGCCGAGGGTGAGCGCTGGTGGCGCCACTGGTCGGATTGCGAAGCGGGGCGCATCGACCTGATGCTGCATCCCGGCGGGCACAGTGCGCCGCCCGGCTGGATCGACGCGGCGCTGGACTGGTTCGAAGCGCGGCTGGCGGAGGATGCGTCGTGAGGTGGCTCGCGGTCCTCGCCCTCGCGATGCTGCCCCCGCAGGCGGTGGCTTGCGGTGACGACGGGCAGGCCTGCACCATCGAGACCGGCGAATACCATATCGCCCTGCCGGACGGCTGGCAGGGCGGCCCGGCGGTGATCCACCTGCACGGCTATGGCGGCTCCGGCGCGAAGGTTGCCGCCAATGCGGGTTTCGTCGAGGGGTTCACCGAACGCGGCTATGCGCTGATCGCACCCACCGGCCAGCGCTGGGATGGGGCCGAAACCGGACCTCGCGACTGGTCGGTGCGGGACGGGCTCTACTACGCCCGCGCGGATGTGGCGTTTCTCCACGCCGTGCTCGACGACGCGGTCAGCCGCCATGGGATTGCCCGCGACAAGGTGCTGATGACCGGCTTCTCGCGTGGCGGCTCGATGACGTGGGAGGTGGCCTGCCAAGCCCCCGGCCTCGCCGCCGCCTATGCGCCTGCCTCTGGCGGTTTCTGGCTGCCGGAGGTAACGGCCTGCCGCGGGCCGGTCCACCTCCTCCACACCCATGGCTTCGCCGATCCGGTGGTGCCCTTGGAAGGCCGGCGCATTCCGATCGATGTGGGTCCGATCATTCAGGGCGATATCTGGCGCGGCCTGACCCTGTGGCGGGGCGAAAACGGCTGCCGCAGCAATGCCGCCGACCATCGGATCGACGGCCCACTCTGGCACAAGACCTGGAGCTGCGAGGAGGGCTGGCTGGAGCTCGTCCTCCACGGCGGCGGCCACAGCCTGCCCAAGGGATGGAGCGCGATGGTACTCGACTGGTTCGAAGCCCGGCCGACGCCCTGAACCGTCCCGCTGAATCGACATAGATCCGAGTTAACGGACAAATCTGTCGCGTTTGTCGCGAAAGGGATCGCGCCGCCTGTCGCGCCCGATGTCGCGCCTCAAATCGCGCTCAGATCCAGCGCCGGACGCGGGCCTTGTAGGCGGCATAATCCGCACCCAGATCCGCGCTCAGCACTGCCTCCTCCGGCTCGATGAACCGCTTTGTCAGCACCCGCCAGAACGCCACCACCAGAACCAGCGTCAGGGGTGCGCCCAGCGTCAGGCACCAGCCCGCCAGGATCACCAGATCCGCCAGATAGATCGGATTGCGCGAGAAGCCGAATGGCCCGCTTTCGACCAGGGCCGAGGGCCGCTCGCGCGGGATGATCGTCGTCTTCGCCCGGCGAAACGCCACCGCCGCACAGACCGCCAGCGCCAGGCCCAGCGCGATCAGCGCCCGGCCCAGCCACAGCATCCAGGCCCAGTCGAATTGTGGGATATACGAGCCCGCCCAGGCCAGCCCCATGAAGCCGATCAGCCAGACCGGCGGCATATCCAGCCAATTGCGCATCAGTCGAACGGGTTGTGTTCGAAGAACGCCCGCGCGATGCCGTGATCGGTGGGCCAATGGGCCTTGGAGTTGATCTCCAACGCCGCCTCGATCTCCTTGCGCTTGTGCGGTAAGGTCAGGAAATCATTGAAGACTTCGGCGTGGCGGAAGCTCCAGATCCGGTGATTGGAGTGGTCGTAGAACTCCTCCGACACCAGGATGTGATCCAGCACTTCCAGCTTGTTTTCGTAGATATGGGTATAGTTGGTGTGCCCCTGCGTACGGTGATGCATCAGCGTTTCGACCGAGAACAGCCCCTTGTCCGCGCGCCGCCCGGCGACGTTGCGCTGGCTCTCGATCATCCGATAGCGCGGATTGCCGGTAATGATGCCGGTCGAGACGCTGAGCGAGCCGTTGTTCAGATCGCCCATCACCACGTGGGGCACCGTGTTCGCGGCCATCGACTGATCCAGCACGATGCGCAGCGCCGCCGCCTCGGCCGTGCGCCGGATCGAAGCAAGCGCCTGGCCGATCGGGTCGGCATGGGCGGCGATGGCGGGGACCTCCCGCTCCTGCTTGTCGAGGTTCATCGGGCGTTTGGATTTCAGATGCGCCACCATCACGCGGAAGGCAGGGCCCTTGGGCGGTTGGATCATCGCGCTCAGCACCGGGCGTGAGAAGGCGTCGATCTCGACCTTCATCTGCTCGATGGTGCGCCGCTTGTGGAATATGGCCTCGGCTGGAAAGTCATTGATCCAGAACGAGGAATCATCAGCGGCCACGCTGCAGTCGAGCATGCCCTTACGTGCCGCCAACGCCACTTGGGGCCGGCCCACCCCGGTCGCGTCGCGGGCGATGAAGTCATACTCGTCGGCCATACCGGCCTCGGCGAAGGCATCATTTAGCGCGCTGACGGCCCAAAGCTCCTGAAACGCCATCACATCGGCCTGGGCCGCGCGCAGCATCAGCCCCAGAAAGCGGATCTTGGCCTTGTAGAGATCTGCCCCCAGCGGTTTCGACCCGGGGTAGGTGGTCCTGCGCGAGCTTTGCAGGTTCAGCAAATTCATCGTGGTGAACGAAAGACGATCGGACATTTTGCAACCCCTTTGGCGATGCGACGCGGGCAGGCCGAAGCGACCCGAGTCAGCTCAGGGGTGCAATTGTAACATTGTCGATCAGCCTTGCCTTGCCCAGATGAGCTGCCGCGAAGAGGCGCCCCGGCCGCGCTGGGTCGTGGACGGTCACGGGCTGCAGCGTCTCTGGATCGCGCGCTTCAACATAATCTACTGAATCGAAACCGCTTTTTTCCAGGATTTTGGCGGTAACGATACATTCCGCATCCACTGGCGCACCCCCGGCGATACGCGCTGCCGCGGCGAACAGCTCACGGTTTAGGCCACCCGCGATGCGGCGCTGATCCGGGTTCAGGTAGCGGTTGCGCGAGGACATCGCCAGCCCGTCCGTCTCGCGCTGCGTAGGCCCGCCAAGAATGTCGGTGGGGATGTTCAGGTCGCGTGCCATGCGCCGGATGACGGCCAGTTGCTGCCAGTCCTTTTCGCCAAACACGGCATAGTTCGCTCCCGCCTGGTTCAGCAGTTTCGAGACGACCTGCGCCACCCCGTCCATATGGCCGGGCCGGGCCGCACCGCAAAGGCAGTCGGTCAGCCCCTTCACCCGAACTTCCGTCGAGAAATCAGAGGGATACATCTCCTCGACCGAGGGGATGAACAGCAGGTCGCAGCCCGCGCCCGCCAACATGCGCGCATCGCGATCCTCGTCGCGGGGATAGGTCGCCAGGTCCTCGCCTTCGCCGAACTGAGTGGGATTGACGAACAGCGTCGCAACCGCCTTGTGTGCCGCCTTCTTGCCGACGGCGACCAGGCTCAGATGCCCCTCATGCAGCGCGCCCATGGTGGGGATCAGCGAAATCGAATGATGCTGTGCGCGCCACAGCGCCACCTGCGCGCGCAGGTCCTTCACGGTGCGAACGATCTTCATGTGGCTTGGAGTGCCCCGGAACCCGTCATCCCGTCAAGATTGCGCTAGAGCCAGCCCTGGGTTTCGTGCAGCACGATCCGCTCGATCATCTCGATATGCGCCTGATCGTCGTTGAGGCAGGGGATATAATGAAAATGCTCGCCGCCCGCATGCTCGAAGGCTTCCTTGATTTCCTCGTTGATCTCTTCCAGCGTTTCGACGCAGTCCGACGAGAAACCGGGCGCCATGACGGCGATCCGCTTGTGCCCCTCGCTGGCGAGTTTCGCAACATATTCAACAGTGTAGGGTTGCAGCCATTCTTCCGGGCCAAAGCGGCTCTGGAAGGTCGTATGGACGTCCTCCTTGGCCCAGCCCAGCCGCTCGCGCATCAGACGCGTACTTTTCTGGCACTGGCAGTGATAGGGATCGCCCTTCTTGAAATAGCTCTCCGGCAGCCCGTGATAGGAGGTAACGAGCGCGGTCGGCTTCTCCTCCATCGCGTCATAGGCATGCTCGACCGAACGGGCCAGCGCCTCGATATAGGCCGGATGGTCATAATAGGCGGGCACCGTGCGCACGGCAGGCTGCCAGCGCAGATCCATCAGCGCGCGGAACGCCTGGTCGTTCGCGGTGCCCGTGGTGGCGGCGGCATATTGGGGGTAGAGCGGGAAGAACAGGATCCGCTCGCACCCCGCCGCCTGCATCTTCGAAATCACGCTCGGGGTCGAAGGATTGCCATAGCGCATGGCGAAATCCACCATCACACCCGTCCCGGCCTTTGCGGTCAGGCGACTGCGCAGCTTTTCGACCTGGCTACGGGTGATGGTCAAAAGCGGGCTCTCGTCGCGCTCGGTGTTCCAGATCCCGCGATAGGCTTCGCCACTGGAAAACGGGCGTTTGCTGAGGACGATAAGTTGCAGGATCGGCTGCCAGAGCGCCGAGGGCCATTCGATCACCCGCTTGTCCGACAGGAATTCGCTCAGATACCGGCGCATCGACCAGTAATCCGTGGCATCCGGGGTGCCCAGATTGGCCAGGATCACGCCAACCTTGGCAGGCGGGACATGCGGATGATCCGGCGCCGCATGGGCCAGGCGCCCGACGCCGGGGCGGTCCATGCTTGTGCGGTCCAACATCTTCACTCTCCTGTCTTGCGTTCGGCAGAGACATATCTCAGTTCACGCTTCAATCAACTGTCCAACCCGCCACCGGTTTGGCCGCTCGCGGCTCAGCGCCCGGTCTTGTCGCCTGCGGGATGCTCCATAGTGCCCAGCGCATCGGCCAGGCGTGCCTTGGCGGATCCCGGGCGCAGCGGCTTGGGCTGATCCGGCCCAGGCGCCCAGCCGGTCAGATAGACGATTTCGAAGGTGGCGCGAACCCGTCCACCCTCCGCCGGGAAGTGGTGGGCATAGATTTCGGCCGTCCGTGCCAGCATGTCCCGTCGCATCATCCCCTTTGCACGGGCGCTCAGGATATTGGTTTCGCTCATCGCGCGCAGGTCGCGCATCAGGTCGAGCGCCGAGGGATAGGTGACCTGCAGCCTGTCCGAATCCGCCACCGGCATTGCCAGCCCCGCCCGCTGCACCAGCCCGCCCAGATCGCGGATCTCGCCCATCGGCGCCACGCGAGGGGAGAGGCCGCCGGCCATCTCCGTCTCCGCCTCCGCCAGGGCCATCCGCAATTCAGTCAGGGTTTGCCCGCCGAGCAGCGCGACCAGCGCCAGCCCGTCCGGGCGCAGCGCGCGGCGCAACTGGATCAGATGCCCCACCGGATCGTTCGCCCAGTGCAGCAGCATCAGCGAGATGGCGAGGTCATGGCTCTCCTCGGCAAGCTGCAGCGTATCGGGCAGGGGGGCCGCGGTGTTCACGACCCTTGTGCCGGTGCGGGCTTTGATCGCCTTCGCCGCCGGGTTTTTGGCAAGGCTGGCCACGGGTCCCAGCACCAGGGCATCTTCGAATGACCGGGTGATATCGTCCAATCGCTCGCTCAGACTGGCCGCCGCGGCGCGGTGCAGAAAGTCCGCGCCCCCGGCAAAACCCAACCCGTGCGCCCGGCGCCAGCGCGCGGGCAACAGATGGGTGTCGAACAGGGATGGGGGGGTCACGGCCATTTCACCTCGTCTGCGAGTGGGATATAACCGTCGGGACCGCCGCCGAACAGTGTTTCAGATGTCCGAGGTCCCGTGCAGTTCGATCTGATGAAAAGCGTCGTGGGCACGATCTTCCCGCCGATCTGCCCGGTTACAGGGGCCGAACTGGATGGGGATCGCGCGCTTTCGCCCGAGGCATGGGACGATCTGGCCTTTCTGACGGGGCCGAGATGCCGTCAATGCGGGCGCGAGATTTCGGGCGTGCCCGCCGGTGACATAACCCTCAGATGCGAGGCCTGCCTCAGCCACCCCCATCTCTGGACCCGGGGGCGGGCGGCCTTTCGATACGAAGGGACGGGCAGGCGTCTGGTTCTCTCGCTCAAGCATGGCGACCGGCTGGATCTGGTTCCTTTGCTGGCGGGCTGGATGCATCGCGCGGGGCCGGAACTGGTGGCGGAGGCCGAGCTGATCGCGCCCGTGCCCCTGCATTGGAGCCGAATGATGAAGCGTCGCTACAACCAGTCGGCTGAGCTTGCGCGGGCCTTGGCGCGGCTGGCGGGTAAGCGCGCGGCCTATGCCCCCGCGCTGATCCGACGGGTCCGGCGCACGCCCAGTCAGGATGGGCGCAACCGCGCGGGCCGGATTGCCAATGTCACCGGTGCGTTGGCACTGTCCGCCGGGGCGGAAAAGCGCCTGGCCGGGCGCCGGCTGTTGCTGATCGACGACGTGATGACCACCGGCGCCACGCTGGATGCGGCGGCGGCGTTGTTTCTGCAGGCGGGGGCAACGCAAGTTGACGTCCTCGTGAGCGCTCTGGTGAATTACAACCCGGCTTTCTATATGCGCGACGACGTGATCATTGAGGACCTGAGCGATGAAACCGATTGATATCTACACGACGCCGATCTGCCCCTACTGCCTGATGGCGAAGCGTTTGCTGAAACAGAAGGGGCTTGGCTATAACGAAATCAACGTGATGGGCGATAACACCATGCGCGGCGAGATGATGGCCCGTGCGAATGGCGGGCGCACTGTGCCGCAGATCTTCATCGGCGATGTCCATGTCGGCGGATCGGACGAACTGCACGCGCTTGAGCGTGCGGGCAAGCTCGACGCGCTTCTGGTGGCCTGACCGATGCGGGTGGGGTTGGTCCAGATCAATGCATCGGACGACCCTGCCGCCAATCTGCCCATAACCGAACGCCTGCTGCACGAGGCTGCCAGCGGAGGCGCCGATCTGGTGCTGACGCCGGAAGTCACGAACAGCGTCTCCGGCAGCCGAACGCGCCAGAACGAGGTTCTGCGCCCGGAAGGTGAAGACCGGACGCTTGCGCGGATACGCGAGATCGCGGCCGAGGCTGGGGTCTGGATCCTGATCGGCTCGCTTGCGCTGAAATCCGACGATGCGCAGGGACGGTTCGTGAACCGCTCGTTTCTGATCGATGCCGCGGGCGGGATCGCCGCGCGCTACGACAAGATCCACATGTTCGATGTGGAACTTGACGCGGGTGAAAGTTATCGCGAATCCAAAGGCTATCGCCCTGGCGAGGATGCGGTGCTGGCCCAGACACCCTGGGCACGGGTCGGCATGACGATCTGCTATGACATGCGCTTTCCCGCGCTCTATCGCGCCTTGGCCGAAGGCGGGGCGCAAATCCTGACCGCGCCGTCCGCCTTCACAGTGCCCACCGGCAAGGCCCATTGGGAGGTGCTGTTGCGCGCCCGGGCAATCGAGACTGGGTGTTTCATACTGGCGCCCGCGCAATGGGGCACACATGAAGCGACGCGCGGGCGGGTGCGCGAGACCTATGGCCATTCCATCGCCATCGATCCCTGGGGCCGCGTGTTGGCAGATGCGGGGGAAGGCGTGGGCGTAACGCTGGTCGATCTGGATCTGGCCGAGGTCGAGAAAGTACGCGGCAAAATCCCTTCCTTGGCCAATGCGCGCGCCTTCAATGCCCCTCAGATCCCCAGCGAAAGCTGATCGCCTGGCCGCGCGGGCGGGGCGAACAGATCGATGCGCAACTGGGGTTTCGACCCCGTCAGACGGTGGCGCTTGGCGGCAAGCTGGAATCGCTTGGTTATGATCTCCGCATGGGGGCCGGTGCCGCGCAGGCGTTTGCTCCATTGCGGATCGTAGTCCTTGCCGCCATGCATCTCTCGCACCCGCTCCATCACCCGTTTGGCGCGGTCGGGGTATTCCCGCTCCAGCCAGTCGCGGAACAGCGGCCCGACCTCCAGCGGCAGTCGCAGATTGATGAACCCCGCATGGGTGGCGCCCGCCTTGGCCCCGGCCTCGACCATCCGCTCGACCTCGTGATCGGTCAGGCCCGGGATCACCGGCGCCAGATTGACGCCGACGGGGACACGATGGGCGGCCAGATCGCGGATCAGCGCGATGCGCTTGCCGGGCGAGGCCGCGCGCGGTTCCATCGCCCGGCTGAGGCGATTGTCGAGCGTGGTGAGCGAGATGGTGACCGAAGCCAGCCCCAGCCGCGCCATCCGACCCAGCAGATCCGCATCGCGGGCAATCAGTGCGCCCTTCGTGGTGATCTGCACGGGATGGCGATAGGCCCACAGAACCTCGAGGATCTGGCGCATCACGCGATACTGCCTCTCGATCGGTTGATAGGGGTCGGTATTGGTGCCGATGGCGATCGGCTGCGGGGCATAGCCGGGCTTGCGCAGGGTCTTCTCCAGCAGCTCCCCCGCATTCGGTTTGACCATCAGCTTGGTCTCGAAATCGAGACCTGGAGAAAAGCCCAGATGCGCGTGGGTCGGGCGGGCGAAGCAATAGATGCACCCATGCTCGCATCCGCGATAGGGATTGATCGAGCGGTCGAAGGGCACGTCGGGCGAACGGTTGCGCACCAGGATCGAACGCGAGCCATCGACCGTGATCGTGGTGCGGATGGGGGGGTCGGTTTCCTCGCGCGGCCAGCCGTCATCCGCCTGGTCGGTATGCAGCCGGTCGAACCGGTTCGCCGGGTTCGAGGCAGCGGCACGCCCGCGCCGCCGCTGTGCGTCGATCTGATTCGGCAGCAGGTCTGACATCGGCGACTCCTGATGATTCCGAGAAAGAACATAATGTGAACATTTGAGTCGGTGCAAGCGGATTGGATTGACCCGCGCCCGCCAAGCGGGGATGCTGTAGACGCTCAGGGAGGGATCCGATGGACGGTGTGTTTGTGAGAAGTCAGGTGATCGAGCCGTCGGTGCTGCGGGGATTGATGGCGCGGTCAGACCTGTGTGGTGCGGTTCAGGCCGGCAGCCATTTCGGCCTGCTTTTCATGACCGGATGGATGCTCTGGTCGCTTTGGGGAAGCTGGTGGGCGGTGCCTGTCTTTATGGCTCACGGAGTGGTTCTGAATTTCCTCTACGCCGCCCAGCACGAACTTAGCCACAACACGCCGTTCAAGACCAAATGGGCGAATGTCGCGCTGGGCCGCCTGGTTGGCTTTCTGATGCTTTACCCCCGCGATTTCGACCAGATCCAGCATTTCGCGCATCACCAGTTCACCGGTTCCTGGGAGCGGGATGGGGAGTTGATCCGCGAGCCTTACACGCTGCGCAGCTATCTTCTGTGGCTGTTGGGTCCGACCTATTGGTGGAGCCGTGTGACCCGCCTCTTTCGGTTGGCTCGCTGAGTGGTGGTCGAGCCCTATATCCGACCGGATCAGGAGGCGCTGGTGATCCGTGAGGCGCGCATCCATCTGGCGCTTTACGCTGCGATTGCCGTGGCTTCGGTGGCAGCGCAGAGCTGGGCCGCGGTGATTCTGTGGACTGCGCCGCTCTTGACGATGAAATGGGTGCATCAGTTGCAGAACACCATCGAGCATCTGGGGTTGAGCCATGCGGACAATATCCTGGAGAACACCCGCTCGACCCGCACCAATGCGGTCATGCGCTGGCTTTGCTGGAACATGCCCTATCACACGGCGCATCACGCCTTCCCTTCGGTGCCGTTTCATCGGCTGCGGGAGTTGAACACGAAAATGACGGAGGGTGCGGGAAAACCGCCCCACGCAATGGGCTATATCGAATTTCAGATCGCGGTGATCCGCAAGCTGGCCGGGGGGCGGTCCGAGGCGGATTATCCCTATGACGACATCTGGATCACACCTGAAGGCGGGCGCGTGGCGCTGGACTGAACGCTTCGGAGAGATGTCCCCTCTCGCCACCCCGCAAGGGGGTGACGAGAGGGGACCGGTGGCAGCCCCGTCAGGGCCGGGGCAGGGCGCCCGTGATCAATCAGAGAGCTTCGGGATCAAGCGGTCGAGCATGGCCAGGCATTGGGTGAGCTGGTCGAGGGTGACAAATTCGTCCGGTTTATGCGCTTGCGCGATGGATCCCGGGCCACAAACCACAGTAGAGATGCCGTGTTGCTGAAAGAGCCCAGCCTCGGTCCCGAAGGCGACCAGGTCGCGGGCATTGCCGCCGGTCAGTTCAGTCACCAGATCCACCGCTTCGGAGTGGGGCAGAGGCTCGAGCCCATCGACTTCGCCGATAACTTCGGTGGTGACGGCGGCCTGGGGATGCACCGCGCGCATTCCTGGCAGCAGCGCGGTTTGCGTATGGCGATGCATCCGGTCGCGGACGTAAGCCGCGTCGGAGGCATTCACCGGACGAAATTCCCAATCCACGGCGCAGGTGTTGGGGATGACATTGTGGGCGATGCCGCCTTCGATCCGTCCGACCGAAACTGTGGTATGCGGCGGGTCGAAGCGCGAACCTTCGGGCGCGCGGCTCTTCAGCGCCTCGCCCGTGGCGATCAACTCGCCGATATAGCGCGCCGCGTATTCGACCGCGTTGACACCGCAATCGGGGGCGGAGCCATGCCCCTCAAGACCCTCGAACCGGGTGGTGTATTCGTAACATCCCTTATGACCCTCGATGATCCGCATCTCCGTTGGTTCGCCGATGATGCAGATCGCGGGTTTGCGGCCCGAGGCGGCGAGAGCCTCCAGCAGAACCGGGGCGCCCAGGCAGCCGGTTTCTTCATCATAAGTCAGCGCGATGTGGATCGGGCGGGTCAACGAGGCATTGGCAAACCGGGGTGCCAGCGCCAACACGCAGGCGATGAACCCCTTCATGTCGCAGGCGCCGCGGCCATAGAGCGCCCCGTCGCGCTCCACCATCCCGAAGGGATTGCCTGACCAGTCCTGGCCAGCCACCGGCACCACATCGGAATGGCCGGAAAGGACGATACCGCCATCCACATCCGGCCCGATGGTGGCGAAAAGATTGGCCTTGGCGCCGGTCGCATCGCGGCTGAGCGTAATCTCGGTCCCCAACCCACCCAACAGATCCGAGGCATAGTCGATCAGCGCCAGATTGCTGTCTTTCGATATAGTCGGGAACCCTATCAGGTCGCGCAGGATCTCGGTCGTGCGCGCGAGGTCGCCGGTCATGCGCCTTGCTGTCCCGGACTTGATCCGGGACCTCTTGCTTGCGTTTGAAGCCCGACCCTCACGGTTTGACGAAGAGCTTGCGAGGGACATCCGCCAGGCATTCCGCCGGACCATCCGCCGCGATGCGCAGGGGTTCGGTGATCTCCAACCCCCAATCCTCCATCCAGATCGCCGGCATGAGATGGAAGGTCATGTCTGGCCGCAACTCCGTCCGGTCGCCGGGGCGGATCGAGAAAGTCCGCTCGCCCCAGTCCGGGGGATAGCTGAGGCCGATGGGATAGCCGAGACGGCCATCCCGCTCGATTCCGAACTTCGCGAGCACGTCATAGAAGGCATCCGCCACCTGGCCCGCCGTGTTGCCGGGCCGCGCCGCCTCGATGCAGCGGGCCGTGCCCTCCAGCACCGCCTCCTCGGCGCTGCGCATATCATCGGGCGGCGTGCCGAGATAGATCGTGCGGCAGAGCGGCGCGTGATAGCGCCGATAGACCCCGGCGATTTCGAAGAACGTCCCCGCGCCCGCCTGGAACGGTTTGTCGTCCCATGTCAGATGCGCCGCCGCTGCATCCGTACCCGTGGGCATCAGCGGCAGGATCGCGGGGTAATCGCCGCCATAGGCGACCCCGTCCTCCTCGGCGCCCCAAAGGCCGCAATGGAAGATTTCGGCCGCCACCTCGTTCTTGCGCTTGCCGGGCTGCATGATCTCGAAGATCCGGGCGTGCATCCGCTCGACGATCCGGGCGGCGCGGCGCATGAAGGCGATCTCGGCAGGGGATTTCACCGCGCGCTGCCAGTTGATCAGTGCCGTCTGGTCCGAGATGGTCGTTCCGGTCAGGGCCGCGCTCAGAACTGCATGAGCCTTGGCGGAGTAATAATAGTTCTCCATCTCCACCCCCAGCGGCTTGGCCGCCCATCCGCGATCCGCCAGGACCTCGGCCAGGTGATCCATCGGATGGCGCTCGGTCGACATCACATAGTGGTCGGGATAGGGGACGATATCGTCGTCCTGCATGTAACACGTGCGGGTCGCCCCCACCGCATCCATTGCCCGGCCCCAGAAGACCGGTGCGCCCTCTGGCCCGACAATCACGCCCTGATGCACGTAGAAGCTCCACCCATCATAGCCGGTCAGCCAGGCCATGTTGGACGGGTCGCAGGTGAAGAGCACGTCCACCCCGGCCTCGGCCATCGCCGTGCGGGTTTTAGCGAGCCGTTCGGCATATTCCGCAAGGGAGAAGGGCAGATCGGCGCCGGGCATCAGCGGAACTCGGCGATCAGGGCGGTGGAGGCGCGGGCCAGGATCACCGAGTCCAGCGCCACCGCGATGAAGCTGTAGCCATAGTCGAAGTATTTTTTCGCCACCGGTGGATCCAGCGCAAGCGAACCAATGGGTTTCCCGGCGGCCAGACTGCGTCTCGCGGCCTCCTCGATCTTGGCTTGCACGTCCGGGTGGTTCATGTCGCCTAGATGCCCCATCGAAGCCGCCAGATCGGCGGGGCCCACGAACAGCGCATCTATTCCATCCACAGCGGCGATCTCCTCGATATGTTCCACCGCCTCGGCAGTTTCGACCTGGACCACCACTGCGATCTGGCTGGCGGCGTTCTTGGCGTAGTCCCTCACCCGGCCATAACCCGCAGCGCGCCCGGCGCCTGCCACACCGCGCACCCCCTCGGGCGGATAGCGCGTGGCTGCGACCGCAGCGCGTGCTTCCTCGGCATTTTGGACATAGGGCACGATCAGCGTCTGAATGCCGATATCCAGAATGCGCTTGATCAGCACAATGTCGTTCCACGCCGGCCGGCAGAGCGCTGGCGCAGGCCCAGCCGCCAGGGCCTGGGCCTGCGCCAGCACCTGGGGCAGATCGTTCGGTGCATGCTCCATATCCACCAGAACCCAGTCGAAGCCGGAATTGGCGTGGATCTCGGCCGCCGTTGGGCTGGCGAGGCTGGCCCACATGCCGATCATCCGGCGGCCCTCGGCCAAGCCTGCCTTGAAGTGGTTCACCGGGTGGTCCATGTGCGCCTCCATCTGCTGTGGCGTGACACTGGCGCCCCCAGGCCTGCAGATCAATCATCGATTGCCGGGTGATGCTGGCCGATTGCCTTCGTACCCCGGCCATGCCAATGCTGCACCGAAGACTGGCGGGGGAAGATCCTATGCGCCCTTGGATGGCTTACGGTTTGTGTTTCATCGGCGTGTGTGGACATGCCTCAAGCGAATTCGTGGCCAAGATCGCAGCGACGCCGGGACCGGAGTTCACCGTCTGGCGGTTCATGATCGGCGGGCTCTGCCTGATCGCGCTCAGCCAGATATGGCCGGGACAGCGCGATCTCATCACGCCGCTGCGCGAGCGGGGATTGCAGATTATCGGTCTATCTTGGGCCGGGATGGCCAGCGGACAATTGCTGTTTCACTGGGGGCTCGACTTCACCTCGGTCGTGCAGGTGGCCACGATGGTGACCACCATGCCGATCTTTGTCGTGCTGGTGGACCGCGTGATAAACAAGACGCCGATGACCAAACCCAAACTGGTAAGCGGGTTCGGAGCTTTCGCGGGCGTCGCCTTCCTTCTCTCGAATTCGGTCGAGGCGGATCTGAGCTTTGATCTGAACGACCTGATCGGCACGCTGATGGCGCTTTGCTGCGGGCTGCTGGGGGCGATCTATCTGGTTCTGGCCAAACCGCTGGTGCAGGCCTATGGCCCGGTCCGGATGACGACCTACAGCTTCGCGCTGGGCTTTTTCTACATATATACCGTGGTTGGGCTGGGCTGGGGCATATGGGTCGACCCGCTGTCGCTGGCCGAGAAACAGCCGATCCAAATCCTGGGCATCCTGACCATCGGCATCTGGAACACATGCATCGGCTTTGCCGTCTGGTTGGCTGGACTTGCGGCGGCGCCCGACAGTCAGCGCGCGAACTATCTGTTCTTCCTGAAGCCGGTGATCGCGGCGGGGCTGGCGGTGGCGATCCTGGGCGACACGCTCTCGCTGATGCAGGTGCTGGCGATCCTGGTCATCTGTTTCTGCGTGGGGCTGGAGTATATCTGGACAACGCGCCTTGCCCGGAAAGGTTGAGCGGCGGCCGGCGTTGATCCGCTACGAAACAAACTTGCTCAGATTTTCGGCGATTTGCGGGTCATTCCACTTCGCGCGGAGGAATAACTGCCTGCAACGCATTGACACACCTCGCCGACCTGTTGGTAATGCTTGTGTGACTCGTTGACGCGATCCCGAGAAATCGCGCACGTCTGACGAAAACTTAGTTTCCGTGGGAGGAAATCCAATGAAGTTCAAGTTCCTTGCAAAGGTTGGGACGGCGGTTGCTGCTGCTGCGCTGCTGGTTGCAGGCTCGGCATCCGATGCCGATGCCAAGAAGGTGCGCTGGAAAATGCACGCAGCCTTCGGTCAGAACGTCGCCGTGATCGGCCCGCCGCCGCACCGGATTGCCGATGCCGTGCGCCGCATGTCCGGCGGCGATTTCGATATCAAGGTGTTCGAGCCCGGCGCGCTGGCAGGGGGCTATGCCTATTTCGACCCGATCAGCCAGGGCGCGTTCGAAGCCGCCTTCGGAACACCGGGTGCGAACCAGGGCAAGAACTCGGTCTTCGCGTTCGCGTCGACCTGGCCCTTCGGTCCGGCGGCCCCTGAATTCGTCGCCTGGTTCAAGTATGGTGGCGGCAAGGACCTGGTCGAGAAGTACTATGCCCGCGACAACATCAAATACCTGCTCTGCGGCATGATCCCGCCGGAGACCTCGGGCTGGTTCCGCGAGGAGATCACCTCGCTCGACCAACTCAAGGGCCTGAAGATGCGCTTCTTCGGCGTCGGTGCGAAGGTGATGCAGAAGTTCGGCGTTGCGACACAGCAGCTTGCTGGCGGCGACATCTATCCCGCGCTTGAGCTGGGCACGATCGACGCGACCGAGTTTTCGATGCCCGCCATCGACCGCTCCTATGGCTTCTATCAGATCGCGAAGTTCAACTACTTCCCGGGTTGGCACCAGCAGTCGACCTCGAACGAGCTCTTGATCAACATGGACAAGTGGAACGAGCTGCCGGATGAGTATCAGGCCATGTTGGAAACCGCTTGCGATGCCTCGGTTGCCGAGATGATCGCAGATGGTGAAGCCTCGCAATTCGAAGCGATGATCGCGAACGAAGCCGATGGTGTGAAGAATATGACCTGGCCCGACTCGATCCTGGACCAGTTGCGTGGTGCCTGGGAAGAGGTTTTGGCGGAAGAGCTGGCGACCAATCCCGATGTGGTCGAGCTGTGGGACAGTTACACCAAGTTCCACGAAGGCTACAAAGTCTGGGGCGACCGCGGGTACCTGAAGTAAACCCTGCCGGGCGAGGCGCCTGATCAGGGTGGCTCCGCGATATCTCGGCCGGCGCGGGGGATGGGCCCCCTGCGTCGGCCTCTCCACACCGGGTGGAGCGCTGGCAGCCGCGAGGGTGGCTTTAAATCAGGACGGATCATGGATTTTCTCTTACGGACCGCAGGGGCGTTCGACCAGATCGCCCGCGGCATCGGTAAATTCGCAAGCTGGCTGATACTCCCGCTCATCATCTTCATCGTATTCGATGTGGTCACGCGCAAGATCGATTGGATCAAGGAATACTCGGCCGAGATCACCATCGAATGGGGCTATTCCGTCTCGTTCATCCTGCAGGATCTGCAGTGGCACATCCACGGTGCGCTTCTGATGCTGACCTTCGGTATGGGGTATCTGGCCAACGCGCATGTGCGGGTGGATATCTTCCGCGAGATGGCGTCGCGTCGCCGTCAGGTCTGGATCGAGACCATCGGGCTTCTGGTCTTCGCTGTTCCGTTCATTCTGGTGATGCTGAAGTTTTCCTTCGACATGACCTATGCCTCGTGGACCCAGGGCGAAGGTTCGGAAAGCCAGGTCGGCCTCGGCTGGCGCTGGATTATCAAGAGCTTCCTGATCTGGGGTTTTCTGGTCGTGCTGCTTGCGGCTCTGGCCACCCTGTTCCGCTGCTTGGTCTATCTGCGCGGGACAGTGGCGCAATCGACCGAGGCCGAGGAGAACCTGCAGTTCTTCACCGATCTGGAGGTGCTGCCGAAAGCCGAGCTGGATGAGAACGGCAAGGAAATCAAGCCAGGCGGGGGGAACTGATGCTCGAGTTTTGGGAGTGGCTGATCGACGATCACCTCTATGAGTATATCGGCGCCTACATGTTCCTGGCGCTGGCTTTGGCCCTTTTCACCGGCCTGCCGGTTGCGTTCGCCCTGGGTGGGGTGTCGCTTATCTTCGGCCTGATCGCTGTCTATATCGAGGCGGTGGATTTCCAGGTCTTCTTCGCGGTGATCAACCGGATCTGGGGCGGTGACGGGCAATCGGGTGCCATCCAGAACCCGATATTGGTGGCGATCCCGTGTTTCGTCTTCATGGGCACGATGCTGGAGAAGTCCCGCGTTGCGGCCGATCTGCTGCATATCCTGCAGATCATGCTGAAGCGGGTGCCGGGCGGCCTTGCGCTGTCGGTCACGGTCATGGGCACGATCATGGCGGCGACAACGGGCATCATCGGTGCCTCGGTCGTCATGATGACCCTGCTGGCGCTGCCGACAATGCTTAAGCGCGGATACGACCCCGCGCTGGCGACCGGTACGATCGCGGCCTCGGCCACACTGGGCATTCTGATCCCGCCCTCGATCATGCTGGTTCTGATGGCAAACCTGCTGGTGGTGTCGGTCGGCAACCTCTTCGTCGGTGCGATTCTGCCGGGGCTGGTGCTGGCGGGGCTCTACTTCATCTATATTCTCACCATCGCGACGCTGAAGCCGGACGTCGCACCCAAGATCGATGACGACGAGATCGACCTGAAGCCGTCGAGCATGACCAATGTCATGATCTTCTTCGGAGCCTCCATCGTGGCGATTTTCCTGGCCTATGAGGGCGAGGTGCTGGGTCTCAACGAGGATATCAACTGGCCACTGATGGGTTTCCTGGCGGTTTTTGCCATAGCCATGTGGATGGGCAAGCGCGAGGGGAACTCGCTGTTCGGCGGCATACTGAAGGGCTTCGTGCCGCCGGTCTTTCTGATCGTTCTGGTGCTCGGCTCGATCTTTGCGGGTTGGGCGACGCCGACCGAGGCAGCGGGTGTCGGTGCCTTCGGCTCGCTGATCCTGGCCTGGGTGAATGGCACGCTGACCTATCCGGTCGTGCGCGAGGTTTGCCATCGCACCGGTCTGACGACAGCGATGATCTTCTTCATCTTCGTAGGGGCCACGGCGTTCTCGACCTTGTTCCGGAACGTCTATGGCGAGGATCTGATCATCGAGTTCATCGAGTGGCTACAGCTTGGCCCTTGGCCCCTGCTGTTCCTGCTGATGTTCGCGGTCTTCCTGCTGGGCTTCTTCTTCGATTTCCTGGAGATCACGCTGATCATCCTGCCGGTCTTCGCGCCGGTGATCCGTGCGATGGCACCGGAATTCGCGCCCCATCTGGGGTTGGAGCCAGGGACCAATCAGGCGGCGATCCAATATGTATCTGACCAAGTCATATATTGGTTCGCGATATTGGTGGCGGTGAACCTGCAAACGAGTTTCCTGACGCCGCCTTTCGGGTTTGCGCTTTTCTACATGAAGGGCGTGGCGCCGAGTACGGTGAAGATGCAGGAGATCTATCGCGGGATCATTCCGTTCGTGACCCTGCAGGTTATCGGCATCCTGATCGTGCTGGAGTTCCCTTCGCTGGCGCTTTGGCTGCCATCGCTGGTCTTCGGCAAGTAGCGAGCCTGCCACCCACAGAAGAGGGCGTGTCTTGCGGGGCGCGCCCTTTTTGATTCTGGCGCCTGGACCTGCGTCGCAGGCGGTTCATCGCACCAGGGGCAAATTAAGATCCCTGTTTGTTCTATTTTAGTTCATGTTTTAGCTAAATGACTCTTATAAAATTCCATGAAGTACCATCAAATCCATGAAATTCCCTTGCGATCCCTAAGATAGACCTGTATCAAAATGCTTACGCACCTGCCGGAACATAAAAACATAGCAGGTTCATACAGGCATCCGGCAGGTGCCTCATGAACATCAAGAGAGACACGAAGACAGGCAACGACAACACAAAACCGAACGTGATTCTCCGAGGGACAAGGGGGCGGACTGGCAAAAACCCGGTCCGCCCTTTCTCTTTAGAACGCATCTCAAGCGGCGGGTAGAGGGGCAGCCCGCCGTGCGCAGGGAAAAGATCTGGGGACAATGGCCGAGGACCCGACCAGTTATTTCGTAGGCTCGTTCGAGCACAAGCTCGATACGAAAGGTCGCGTGTCCCTGCCCAGCGACTTCCGCGAGGCATTGCGCGATCAGGGGTCGACCAATGAATTCGTGCTGATCCCCGCGCTGGATGAAAAGCCCTGTCTCAACGCATTGTCCAAAGAAGGCCATCGCGGCCTGGTCGCGCGCCTGCGCGAGGCCGAGTTCGAGACGGTGGAGGAGGAGGAGGCGACCCGCCAGCTCTACATCGCCTCCGCCCGGCTGATCTCGGTCGAGGATACCGGCCGCTTCGTGCTCGGCAAGGAGCAGCGCGCCTCGATCGGCTTGATCGATGGTGGCGATCTGGTGTTCCGCGGCGATGGCGCGTGTTTCGAGATCTGGAACAAGGCCGATCACGATCAGCGTTTCACCAAACCCGCCGCGAAACCCGCCCCGATCCGACTGGGGAAACTGTTCTGATGTCCGCCGACCCGCATACCGTCCCCCATGTTCCCGTCATGCTTGCTGAGGTGCTGTCGGCATTGAGCCCCGTGGAGGGGGGCGTCTTCGTCGACGGCACCTATGGTGCTGGCGGATACAGCCGTGCGCTGCTGGATGCCGGCGCGGCACAGGTGATAGGGATCGATCGCGATCCCAGCGCGATCGCGAACGGGCAGAACGATCCGCGTCTGACATTGGTCGAGGGGGTGTTCTCCGACCTCGAAGCAATTGCGCGGGAGCATGCCAATGGGCCGGTGGACGGGATCGTCCTGGATATCGGCGTCTCCTCCATGCAACTCGACCAGGCGGACCGTGGGTTCAGCTTCCTGCGCGATGGACCTCTGGATATGCGGATGGCAGACGACGGACCCTCCGCCCGAGATCTGGTCAATCGCGCGGGCGAAAACGCGCTGGCCGATGTCATCTATCACTATGGCGAAGACCGCGCCTCGCGCCGGATCGCGCGCGCCATCGTCACCGCGAGGGGCGAGGCCGAGATCGAGACGACGGGCCGCCTGGCGGAGATCGTGCAATCCGCGCTGCCTCCTGCCCGCCCCGGTCAGATCCATCCGGCGACCCGCACATTTCAGGCGCTGCGCATTGCCGTGAATGACGAGTTGGGCGAACTGGTCGCGGCGTTGACGGGGGCGGAAAACCTGCTTTCCCCCGGCGGGCGGCTGGTCGTGGTGACCTTCCACTCGCTGGAGGACCGGATCGTCAAACGCTTCTTTCAGGGTGCGAGCGGACAGGGTGCGCAGAGTTCGCGCCATGCGCCTGCGAGGGTCGGACCAGAGCCTCGCTTCGAGCGGCCTGCCAAGGCGCGCACGGCGCTGGATGCCGAAATCTCCGCCAATCCCCGGGCGCGTTCGGCCCGCTTGCGTATGGCGGTAAGGACCGGGGTGCCGATTGGGGCCCGGGTCAGCGAAAGGGCGCTGGGACTGCCCCCGGTGCCGCCACTTGCGCGTTTGTTGGAGTTGCGGTCATGAAAAAACTGGGTCTCGGCATCGGGCTGATCGCGGTCATCGCGGTGGCGATCTGGGCTTACGGCGTCAATTACCGCACCCGGCAGGCATTCGACCGATTGGACGATCTGCGCGGTGAACTGGCGGCGGAGCGCGAAGCGGTGCAGGTTCTGCGCGTCGAATGGGCCTGGCTGAACGCCCCCGACCGTCTGCACCGGCTGGCCGCGCAGCATAACGACAAGCTGCAACTGACGCGGATGGAGGCGGAGCGTTTCAGCTTTGCCGACACCGTTCCCTTCCCGCCGCCTGTGCCCCTGGAGGAGCGGATGCTGGCGGAGCTCGCCAATATCTCGAATGCGACCCAGGCGGAACTGGAGGCTTTCAAGCCGCTGGGTGAGGTGGTCGAGGTGCCGCCCGCACCGTTGCCCGTACCGTTGCCTGTGGCGCGGCCGCGGGCCACGAATGTCGGCTGGGGGCGCCCATGACCGGACTGGCTCGCCCGCCGCTCTCTGCCGGGCGTGGCACCGCGCAGCGCGATCCGTCGGTGCGGGGCTCGATGGGGTCAGGCGGGCGCAAGGCCAACCGCTCTCGCGATGAATGGCGCATCACACTGGTGATACTCGCTTTTCTGGTCGCCTATGGCACCGTCACAATCCGCATGGGTGTGCTGGCGCTCTATGATCCGGAAGAGCCGCAGATCGCCCGCTCGGTTCAAGCGGCCAAGCCGGTCAGGGGCGAGATCTTGGACCGCCATGGCGCGCTGCTGGCCGGGAATCTGCCGGGCTGGTCGCTCTATGCCAATCCGAAAGTCATCTCGGACCCGAAAGCCACAGCCGCCGCCCTTGCCGAGATCCTGCCCAGCGTCCCGCGTGAGGCGCTGGAGGCCAAGTTGACCCGGGACGCGCGCTTTGTCTGGGTCAAGCGCCCGATCACCCCGCGTCAGCGCCAGAAGGTGCTGGAGTTGGGAAATCCCGGCCTCAGCTTCGCCGCGCGTGAGGTGCGGGTCTACCCCTCCGGCCGGCTTGCGAGCCACATCATTGGCGGGGTGAAGACCGAGAACGAGGGTGTGACCCACGCCGAACAGGTCGGCAATGCGGGGATCGAGCATTTCGCGAATGCGCGGTTGTCCGATCCATCGCAGGCCGGGCGGCCCCTGCACCTGTCCATCGACAGTGCGGCGCAGATGACCCTTCAGAACGTTCTTCTGCAAGGCGTACACCAATTCGGGGCCAAGGGCGCTGCCGGCATTTTGATGGATGTGAAGACGGGCGAGATCATCGCCATGGCCTCGCTGCCGGATTTCAACCCCAATCTGCCGCGCCAGCCGTTCAACGGCGAGGCCGCCTACAACCCGCGCTTCAACCGCGCGGCCCAGGGGCTTTACGAGCTTGGGTCAACCTTCAAGGTGCTGACGGCGGCGATCGCGCTGGAGGCCGGGACCGCCGATCCGGATATGCTGATCGACACGATGAACCCGGTCACCTATGGCAAGCACAAGTTCAGGGACAAGCGCCCGAAGCCCGATCAGACGGTAACGGATGTGGTCGTGCGCTCCTCCAATGTGGGCGCGATCCGGCTGGCGCTTGGCGTCGGCACGCGGCGCTTCAAGGAGGCTTTGGGCAAGCTGGGTCTCTTCGAGGTGACGCCGCTGGAGCTGGCGGAGGCACGACTGGCCAAGCCCAGCCTGCCCCAGACCTGGACCGATCTGAGCACCATCACCATCAGCTTCGGCCATGGGATGAGCGTTAGCCCGGTCCACCTGGCAGCGGCTTATGCCACCCTGGCCAACGGCGGGCAGCGGGTGCGTCCGACGCTGATCAAGGGCGGGCAGGAGACGGGGGAGCAGGTATTCTCACCCCGGACCTCGGCCCAGATGATGCGGATGCTGCGCGAGACGGTCTATCGCGGAACGGCCCTGCGCGCTGACATCCCGGGATACGAGGTCGGTGGCAAGACCGGCACTGCCGAGAAGTTCCGGCCCGAGGGCGGCTATTACCACGACCGGGTTCTGGCAACCTTTGCCGGGGTCTTCCCGACCTCGGACCCCGCTTATGTCCTGCTGGTGGCGCTGGATGAGCCGACCGATCCCGAAAGCGGCAAGCGAGAGGCCAGCCGCACTGCCGTGCCGGTGGCGGGCGAGGTGATCCGCCGCGTCGCGCCGCTGCTGGGCCTGCGCCCGCGCGAGGGCATTCAGGAACGGCGATATCCCTCGATCTCTGTCGGGTTGGGCGACTGATGGGCCCGCCCGCACGCAATCTGGGCGGGCTCAGCCTGATGCGTCTGCCCACGGCGGGACCGGCGCCGGAGGCTGATTGCCCCGTGGCCGGCATCGCCGTCGACAGCCGCGAGGTGAAGGACGGCTATGTCTTCGTTGCCATCCCGGGTGAGAAGCTGGACGGGGCGAGCTTTGCCCAATACGCCGTCCGCCAGGGCGCCGCTGGCGTTGTCGTCACCCCGGAGGGTCTCGAGACCGCCAAGGCGGATATCGGCGCGCTGCCAGTGCCCTTCTTCGTGCATGAAAACCCACGATCGGAACTGGCCCGGTTGGCAGCGGCATTTTTTGGCGCTCAGCCCCAGGTGATGGCGGCCGTGACGGGGACCAACGGCAAGACCTCCACCTCGCACTTTCTGCGGCAGATATGGACCCATGCTGGGCACGCAGCGGCGGCCTTTGGCACGACGGGGGTCGAGGGCGCGGGTTTTGACGAGCCGCTCAGTCACACCACGCCGGAGCCCATCACGCTGCATGCCCTTTTGGCTCGGCTGGCCGGGAAGGGATGCACCCACGCGGCGATGGAGGCATCCTCGCACGGTCTCGCCCAGCATCGTCTGGACGGCGTGAAACTGATCGCCGCTGCGTTGACCAACATCACCCGCGATCACATGGATTATCACGCGACGCATCAGGACTATATCGCCGCCAAGCTGCGGCTTTTCGGGCATGTGCTGCCGCAGGGCGGGACGGCGGTGCTGAATGTCGACGATCCGGTCTATACCGCCGCGCGCGCGCTGGCCGATGGCCGCGGGCAGGCGGTGATCTCGGTCGGGCGCGGGGCGGCTGATCTGAAGATCGCCGCGACGCGGTACGATGGCCAAGGGCAGGAGGTCGATCTGGTCTGGGACGGCGAACGCCATACCCGGCGGCTGGCGCTGGTAGGGGCGTTTCAGGCGGACAACGTTGCACTCGCCGCTGGGCTCGCCATGGCAACCGGAATCCCGGCGGAAACAGTTTTTGCGGCCCTGCCGCATCTAACCGGCGTGAAGGGCCGGATGGAACTGGTCGCGACCCGCGCCAATGGTGCGGCGGTCTATGTGGATTACTCTCACACGCCCGCATCGCTGGAAACCGCTCTCAGCGCGCTGCGTCCGCATGTGGGGGGACGCCTCGTTGTCGTCGGTGGTGCTGGTGGCGACCGCGACCCCGGGAAGCGCCCGCTGATGGGCAGGGCGATGGCCAAAAACGCGGATATCGTTTTTGTGACGGATGACAATCCCCGCTCGGAAGATCCCACGGCGATCCGCGCGGCGGTGATGCAGGGCGCGCCGGAGGCGAACAATATCGGTGACAGGGCCGAGGCGATTCTCGCCGGTGTCGATTGCTTGAAATCTGCACAGGATTGCCTGTTGATCGCCGGGAAAGGTCATGAACAAGGCCAGGAGGTAGGCGGCACCGTAATTCCCTTCGACGATGGCGACCAGGCACGCGCCGCCATCGCAGTCCTGGATGGCGAGAAATGACCAAGATGCTTTGGAGCGCGGCAGATCTGGCGGCAGCGACCGGGGGCGAGATCGCGGGCGATTGGCCCGGCGTCACTGGCGTTTCGATCGACACCCGCATGATTGGCGATGGCGAGTTGTTCGTTGCGCTGAAGGGCGATAACCGGGATGGGCATGCCTTCGTTGCGCAGGCCCTTGCCGCCGGTGCCGGTGCGGCGCTAGTCAGCGCGTCCCCCGAGGGTGTCGCCGCCGATGCGCCTTTATTGATCGTCGATGACACGCTGAAGGCGCTCGAGGCGATTGGTATGGCCGCCCGCGCCCGGACCGGGGCCAAGGTGATTGCCGTCACAGGCTCGGTCGGCAAGACCTCCACCAAGGAGATGTTGCGCCTGATGCTCGCGGGCCAAGGCCACGTTCATGCGGCCGAGAAAAGCTACAACAACCATTGGGGTGTTCCACTGACGCTGGCGCGGATGCCGGCGGAGACCGATTTCGCCGTGATCGAGATCGGCATGAACCATCCGGGAGAGATCACGCCGCTGAGCCGAATGGCACGGCCGGATGTGGCGCTGATCACGACGGTCGAGGCGGTGCATCTGGCGGCCTTCGCCGATGTGGGAGAGATCGCCGATGCCAAGGCCGAGATATTTGCCGGCCTGCCCCAGGACGGTGTTGCCGTACTGCCCGCCGACAATGCGCATTTCGAGCGGCTCAAGACCCAGACTGACCGGCGTATCCTCAGCTTCGGCGAGACCGGCGATCTGCGTCTGATCGAAGTCACCGTGGCTGGGCAGACGACTGTGCTGCGGGCAAAGGTGGATGGCCAGCCGATGGTGACCAAGATTGGCGCGCCGGGGGCGCATCTGGCCCATAACGCGCTGGGGGCCCTCGGGGCGGTCCTGGCTGCGGGCGCCGATCTCGCCCGTGCGGGCCTCGCGCTTGGTGGCTGGTGTCCGCCTGACGGGCGTGGCCAGCGTCAGCGCATCTTGCTGGGGTCGGATGGGCTGGATGGCGAGATCACGCTGATCGATGAGAGCTATAACGCCAACCCGGCCTCGATGCGCGCCGCACTGGGTGTTCTGGCCGCGGCGGACGTGACCGACAATGTGGGGCGTATCGCCAAGGGACGGCGGATCGCATTCCTGGGCGATATGCTGGAACTTGGCACGCGGGAGGCGAAGCTGCATGCCGAGCTGGCCGACGCCATGGCCGGTGTCGATATGGTGCATACCTGCGGCCCGCTGATGCGCAATCTGCATACCGCGCTGCCGCGCGAAAAGCGGGGGGACCACGCGGCGGATAGTCGGGAACTGGCGGCGCGGGCCAAGCGCCTGCTTGACGCGGGCGATGTCGGCATGGTCAAGGGCTCGCTCGGATCCGCCATGAAACCGGTGGTCGAGGCGATCCGGGCCATGGGTAGCCCCGCCGGGACGGAGGAGAACTAAGTGTTCTACTATCTCAGCCAGTTCAGCGATGGCGGCGATGCCTTCAATCTCTTCCGCTACATCACCTTTCGCGCAGGTGGGGCGTTTCTGACGGCGATGCTGTTCGCGTTTCTGTTCGGCCGCCCGATCATAGCATTGCTGCGCCGCATGCAGAAGAAGGGGCAGCCGATCCGCGATGACGGGCCGCAGAGCCATATTGTGGAGAAGGCGGGCACTCCCACCATGGGCGGCGTGATGATCCTGGGCGGGCTCATCATCGCCTCGCTGATGTGGGCGCGGCTGGATAATGGATTCGTCTGGATTGTCCTGCTGGTTACCTTTGGGTTCGGCGCGATCGGGTTTGCCGATGACTTCGCCAAAGTCTCGCGGTTCTCGACCAAGGGTGTGCCGGGAAAAGTGCGGCTTGCCCTGGGCCTGGGGATCAGCCTTATCGCCGCCATCTGGGCGACCGCCCTGCAGCCGGAGGCATTGCAGAACCAGGTCGCCATGCCGGTGCTGAAGGATACGCTGATTTATCTGAGCTTTTTCTACGCCCCCTTCGCGATGCTGGTGATCGCCGGCAGCGCCAATGCGGTGAACCTGACCGACGGGCTGGACGGACTGGCGATCATGCCGGTGATGATCGCGGCGGGATCCTTCGGGATCATCTGCTATGTCGTCGGGCGGACGGATTTCACCGAGTATCTGGGCATTCATTACATCGCAGGCACTGGCGAGATCGCCGTAATTTGTGCTGCCATCATCGGCGCAGGGCTCGGCTTCCTCTGGTACAATGCGCCGCCCGCGATGGTGTTCATGGGCGATACCGGCTCGCTGGCTCTGGGTGGCGCCTTGGGCGCCATGGCGGTGGCGGCGAAGCACGAGATCGTTCTCGCAATCATCGGCGGGTTGTTCGTGCTGGAGGCCGTCAGCGTCATCGTCCAGGTGGCAAGCTTCAAGCTGACCGGCAAGCGCGTATTCCGCATGGCCCCCATCCACCACCACTTCGAGCAGAAAGGCTGGGCCGAACCCACGATCGTCATCCGCTTCTGGATCATCGCCGTCATCCTCGCGATGATCGGCCTGGCCACGTTGAAGCTGAGATGATGCGCCACCTCCTCATATCCATGGGCCTGGCCTTGGTCGCAGCGCCGTCGCTGGCCTGCGATTTGAATCCAGAGCCGTCGATGTATTTCGATGCCGAGGCGGTCGCCCGCGTGAGCATTGCCGAGTACCGGGCGCATGACGAGCCGCTGAACACGGTCCACGATATCGGTCACCAGATCGTGCCCGCGATCCTTACCCTTCAGGTGGAGGAGACCTATCAAGGTCCAGAACCTGCGACCTGGACCGTCCTCTGGCGCGGGGGCCGTGCCGAAGACGTGCCGAGGGTGCGGAGCGCTGCGCGCAGCTTCATCGCCGCGATCCATGCGTCTGGTCGTCCGTTTCCGGATGCCGAATACCAGGCATTTCTGGGTCCCGTCCTTGACTCCGACGGCACGCCGCTTCGCGAGCTTTTTCAGCATCCATGTCAGCACGCACTCGCTTTGATCCCGTTCAGCCCGGCTGCGAAGACGCGGATGCAGCAAGCGTTGGCGCGCGGCGAATGATCCCGCTGCGGGCATATGCTGGCGCCAATATGGGGGTCCTGGGGCTCGGCAAATCGGGGCTTTCCGCGGCGCGGGCGCTTAAGGCGGGCGGGGCCACGGTGTTCTGCTGGGATGACAGCGAGGCCTCGCGCGAGGCCGCTGCGGCAGAGGGGTTCAACATCGCCGATCTGACACGGCCTCGCGAGGCCGCGGCGAACGCCGTTCTGATCGTATCTCCCGGCATCCCGCATCACTATCCTGCGCCCCACCCCGCCGTGGTGGCGGCGTGGGAGTCCGGCGTGCCGGTGGACAACGATGTTTCGCTGTTCTTCCAGGCGATGGCGGATCCAGAGCGGGAGGGCGCGGACGAAGGCCAGCCCAAGATCGTCTGCGTCACCGGCTCGAATGGCAAGTCCACCACCACGGCTCTGATCCACCATCTGCTGACCAGCGCTGGGCGCCATGCGCAGATGGGCGGCAATATCGGGCGTGGGGTGCTAGATCTCGACAATCCGGGGCCTGGTGAAGTGGTTGTGCTGGAGCTCAGTTCCTATCAGATCGAGCTGGCTCGCGCGCTGGCCCCCGATGTGGCGGTGTTCCTGAACCTCAGCCCCGATCATCTGGGCCGCCATGGCGGGCTCGGTGGATATTTCGCGGCGAAGAAGCGCCTCTTCGAACAGGGGGCGCCGGACCGTGCGATCATCGGGGTGGACGGGGCGGAGGGGCAGTTTCTCGCCAACACCAACCCCGATGCGATCCAGATCGCGACCGCCAGGCGTTTGCGGGGAGAGGGCTGGTCGGTTTTCATGAACAAGAACCATCTGACCGAGTGGCGCGGTGGCAAACAGATGGCGGCGGTCGATCTGCGCCCCTGCCTGGGCTTGACCGGTGCGCATAATCATCAGAACGCCTGTGCCGCCTACGCCGCCGCCCGCGCGGTCGGCGTGCCGCCGCGTCGGATCGAGGCTGCGCTGGCGAGCTTTCCCGGCCTCGCCCACCGGATGGAACGCCTGGGCGAGATCGATGGCGTGACCTTCGTCAACGACAGCAAGGCGACCAACGCGGACGCCGCGGAAAAGGCACTGCTGAGCTTCGAACGCATCCGCTGGATCGCCGGCGGTCAGGCGAAGGAGGGTGGTATCGAGAGCCTGAGGCCGCTCTTCGACCGGGTTCTCAAGGCCTATCTGATCGGCGACAGTGCCGGGGCCTTTGCCGAGACCCTGGGCGCCACGCCGCATCGGATCAGCGCCACGCTGGACGCCGCCGTAGCGGATGCCCGCGCAGACGCTCAACCCGGCGACACCGTCCTGCTGGCACCTGCCGCCGCCAGTTGGGACCAGTTCCAGAGTTTCGAACACCGGGGCGATGCGTTCCGCGCCCTGGTCCAGCCTCAGTTGGAGGAGACGCCATGACCGAGATGACTTTCCGCAATCTGTCCCAACCGCGCGGCACCGAGGCGTCGATCCTGGGCGATTGGTGGCACTCGGTCGATCGCTGGTCGCTGGGCGCAATCGTGGCACTGTTCGCCACCGGGCTGGTGCTGGGCCTGGCCGCCTCGCCACCCCTGGCGCATAAGAATGACCTCTGGACCTATCACTATGTTGCGCGCCATGCGGTTTTCATGGCGTTGAGTTTCGGTGTGATCGTCGCTGTATCGATGTGCCAGATCCGCACTGTCAGGCGGATCGGCGTGCTGATTTTCGTGGCCTTTCTGGTCGCAACAGCGCTGTTGCCGATCTTTGGCACGGATTTCGGCAAGGGGGCGACGCGCTGGTATTCGCTGGGCTTCATCTCACTGCAACCCTCGGAGTTCCTGAAATGCGGCTTTGTCATCGCCATGGCTTGGCTGATGGCCGGTAGCCGCGAGAAAGGCGGCCCGCCGGGTCTGACACTGTCCGGCATGACGGCGGTTGGCATTGCGGGAATGCTGGCGCTGCAACCTGATTTCGGCCAGGCGGTGCTGGTCCTGGGCGTCTGGGCGGCGATGATCTTCATTGCCGGCGCGCGCATCTGGGTTCTGATCGGGCTCGGTGGCTTCATCGGTGCCGCTGGCTGGCTGGCCTACAATAACTCCGAGCATTTCGCGGGCCGCATCAACGGTTATCTGACCGAGCAGTTGGACCCTCACACCCAGCTCGCCTATGCTCAGACCGCGATCCGCGAGGGTGGGTTCTTCGGCGTCGGGGCGGCCCAGGGTCAGGTTAAATGGACCCTGCCGGACGCCCATACCGACTTCATCATCGCGGTGGCGGCGGAGGAGTTCGGGCTGCTCTTCACCGTCCTGATGATCGGCGTCTTTCTGTTCATTACGCTGCGCGCGCTCAACCGGTTGATGGAGGAACGGGATCTCTTCGTGCGCCTCGCAGGCTCGGGCCTCGCTGTGCTGTTCGGGTTGCAGGCGTTCGTCAACCTGTCGGTCGCGATCCGGCTTCTGCCCGCCAAGGGGATGACGCTGCCTTTGATCTCCTATGGCGGCTCGTCGATGATGGCAGCGGCATTAGGGATCGGCGTGCTGTTGGCGCTGACCCGATCGCGCCCCCATGACGCAGCCGCGGATCTGCGGAGTGCGCTTTGAGCAAGCTCCTCGTCATCGCGGCGGGGGGAACGGGTGGGCATATGTTCCCGGCCGAGGCGCTGGCATCCGAGATGCTGGGGCGCGGCTGGCGGGTGATGCTGACGACGGATGAGCGGGGCATGCGCTATGCCAAGGGCTTCTCGGACCGTATCGAGAAGGTCGAACTGAAGTCAGCGACCTTCGCCCGCGGCGGGGTCCTCTCCAAACTCTCGGTGCCCTGGCACCTGACCCTGGGCGGCGCCGGTGCCCGCAGCCTGTTTCGCAAGGATCGCCCGGCGGTGGTCGCGGGTTTTGGCGGCTACCCCTCGCTGCCTGCATTGTCGGCAGCTTTTTGGATGCGGATCCCACGGATCATTCACGAGCAGAACGGCGTGCTTGGCCGCGTCAATCGCCTGTTCGCCAACCGGGTCGACCATGTGGTCTGTGGCACGTGGCCGGTTAGCAACGCGCCAGACGGCGCGAATCTGATCCATTTGGGCAATCCGGTCCGTGCGCCGATCACAGCGCTTGCGGGGCAGGGCTATGAGGCGCCGGGACCCACCGGTCCCTTGAATGTGCTGACCATCGGGGGCAGTCAGGGCGCGCGTGCGCTGTCGCGCTATGTTCCCCGGGCGCTGGTCACGCTGCCCGATGCGATGCGCAAACGCCTAGATGTTACGCATCAGGCCCGCGCGGAGGATCTGGAGGAGGCGAAGGCCGTCTATGCCCGCGGCAAGATCAAGGCCGAAGTGCGACCCTTCTTCGAGGATATCCCTGAGCGTTTGTCGCGTGCGCATCTGGTGATTTCGCGCGCGGGCGCCTCCAGCGTTGCCGAGATCGCGGCTATGGCGCGCCCCTCGATCCTGATCCCTTACCCCCATGCGATGGACGACCATCAGCGCGCCAATGCGCGCGCGCTGGAACTGGTGGGCGGCGCCGTTGTGTTGCCAGAGAAGGGATTAACGCGCGACGTACTGACCGATCATATCCAGGCGATCCTGGGCAATTCGGCCCAGGCCGCAGCGATGTCCGAGAATACGCGCGAGGTGGCCACACCCGACGCGACGGTGGATCTGGCGGATCTGGTTGAAACCCTTGGCAAGCCCGCCAAGGGTTGATACGGCGCGCGGACCCAAAATCGGAGGCCCCAAGATGAACCCACCCACCGCCCTGCCGCTGGATATCGGCGCGATCCACTTCGTTGGCATCGGCGGCATAGGCATGTCCGGGATTGCCGAGGTGATGCTGAATCTGGGCTACACCGTGCAGGGTTCGGATCTGAAGGAAAGCCCGATTGTGGAGCGGCTGCGCAATCTGGGCGCGCGGGTTTTTATCGGCCAGGCGGCGGACAATCTGGGCGATGCGGGGGTCGTGGTGATCTCCTCGGCCATCAAGTCCGGAAATCCGGAATTGGACGAGGCCCGTGCCCGTGCCCTGCCGGTGGTGCGCCGGGCCGAAATGCTGGCCGAACTGATGCGCCTGCGCTGGAACGTGGCTGTGGGCGGCACCCATGGCAAAACCACCACGACCTCGCTGGTCGCAGCCCTGTTGGATGCGGGCGGCGAAGATCCGACCGTGATCAATGGCGGGATCATCCATGCCTATGGCTCGAACGCCCGCAAGGGCGAGGGGCGTTGGATGGTGGTGGAGGCCGACGAAAGCGACGGCACCTTCGTCAAGCTGCCCGCCACCATCGCCATCGTCACCAATATCGACCCCGAGCATATGGACCACTACGGCACCGTCGAGGCGCTGCACGATGGGTTCGAGGCCTTCGTCTCGAACATTCCCTTCTATGGCGCACTCGTCGCCTGCATCGATGACGCCGATGTGCAGAGCCTGATCGGTCGTGTGACCGATCGCCGGGTAGTCACCTATGGCATTTCGCGCCAGGCGGATATCCGGGCCGAGAATATTCGTTTCACCGGGGGCAAGATGCATTTCGATGTCGTCCTGCGCGAGGGCGGAACCTGGCCCATGACCATGCCGATGCCGGGCGAGCACAACGTGCTGAACGCGCTGGCGGCAATCGGCGTCGCGCGCGAGTTGAAGATCGAGATGGAGGATATCACCAGCGGCCTCGACGGCTTCGATGGGGTGAAGCGGCGCTTTACCCGTGTCGGTGAATGGAATGGCGCGACCATCATCGACGATTACGGTCACCATCCGGTCGAGATTAATGCGGTGCTCAAGGCCGCGCGCTCGGCGGTGGACGAGGCGGGCGGCCGCGTGATCGCGATCCACCAGCCGCATCGCTTCAGCCGGCTGCACGATCTGTTCGACGAATTCTGCACCTGCTTCAACGATGCCGATGTGGTGGCGATCACCGATGTTTTCGCCGCGGGCGAGACTCCGTTGGAAGGCGTCAGCCGCGACGCCTTGGTCGGCGGCCTGCGCGCCCATGGCCATCGCGAGGCGTATGCGATCCGCGCGCCGGAGGGTATGAGCGAATTCGTCAAGGAGCATGCCGCGCCCGGCGATCTGGTGGTCTGCCTGGGCGCGGGTACGATTTCGGCCTGGACCAATGCCTTGCCTGGCGAACTGGCGGGCTGAGCGATGATGCCGCTGATCATCTGGGACATGCTGCGGCTGGGCGCCGAAACCCTGGCGAGCGCCTGGGGGATTGCTGCTATCCTGGTTCTGGCCGTGGTGTTCTGGGCCATCGGACGGCGCTTTGGTCTCGGTCTTGCGCTGCGCATCGGCGCGGTTTTGGCGCTTGGCACGGGCTTCGGCTTCATGGCCATGGCAGGGCAAAGCGCCCGGGCTGCCAGCAACACGATCTACATGATCCCCGCGATCCTGGCGGTTCTGGGCGGGCTGGTCCTCGCCAGTGCGGCCCTGCTTTTTTGGCGGGCGCGGTGATGGAGCTGAGCGGGATCGAAATCGCTGCCATCGGCTTTGCGCTGGTGGTTCTGGGTCCTCTGCTGCTACGGTTTTTTCTGCGTCTTGTTCTGGCCCGGTTGATCGTGCTGGGTATTGCCGCGCTGGGCGCGGCTTATGGCGTGGGCCTTTTGTGAATGGCGGGAGCAGTGCTTTGACAGATCTACTGACCCAAGAAAGCTCCGAACAGATCGTCGGCGGTCTCATGCTGCTCTGCACTCTGATCCTGCTTTGGAAGATCGGGATTCGCAGCATCCTCAGCGATCTCGTGGGGCAACTCCTGGCGCCGGTTGTCATCGTGCTGGCGCTGGTTGCCATGGCGGTCTTCTTTGCTACCGATTTGGGGCAGCGCCTGGGCGGCATCGACTCGCTGAAGGCGCTGGTCTTCACACTTTCGGCCGTACTCGTGGCAATCGGGTTATGGCGGATCTTTCGCAACGTGACATCCCGGGGCGACAATCAATCCCCGCCCGATGACCCTGCCTGACTTACCGCAACCGCGCGGTCGGTTGGAGCATCGACGCCCCCTGGCGCCGATGAGCTGGCTGCGCGTTGGCGGCCCGGCGGAGGTTCTGTTTCACCCCGCCGACCGTGAGGATCTGGCGGCGTTTCTGTCTAACCTCGACGCGGATTGGACAATCACGCCGCTGGGTGTCTGCTCGAACATGATCATTCGCGATGGCGGGTTGCCGGGTGTCTCGATCCGTTTGGGACGGGCATTCGCGGGATTTGAGGCATTGGAGGATCATCGTGTCCGCGTGGGTGCCGCCCTGCTGGACGCACATGCCGCCAAACGTGCGGCCGAGGGGGGGGTCGCCGGCCTTGCTTTTCTGCGCACCATCCCCGGCACGATCGGCGGCGCCATAAAGATGAATGCCGGGTGCTATGGCAGCTACACCGCGGATGTGATCGAGAGCGTGACCTGTGTCACCCGCGAGGGCCGGGTGGTGACGTTGGGCGCCGAGGAAATCGGCTTTTCCTATCGCGCTTCCGATCTGCCTGAAGGGCATGTGATCGTCGAAGCCGTTCTGCGAGGACAGCCAGGCGATCCGGGCCAGATCGCGGCCCAGATGGAAAGCTATGTCGCCAAGCGCGAGGAAAGCCAACCGGTCAAAGACCGCTCCTGCGGATCCACCTTTCGCAATCCCGCGGGCTATTCCTCGACCGGCCAGGCCGACGATCCGATGGACCTGAAAGCCTGGAAGCTGATCGAGGAGGCGGGGTGTCGCGGCCTGCGCCTGGGTGGGGCGCAGATCAGCCCGAAACACGCGAATTTCATGGTGAACGCCGGCGGCGCAACGGCCCGCGATCTGGAGGGCCTGGGCGAATTCGTCCGCAAGCGGGTCAAATCGACCTCCGGGCGCGATTTGGTCTGGGAAATTCAGCGGCTGGGCGTTATGGTCAAGGATATGTGAAGACCACTCAAGTGGCGTATCGGTCAGGTGCCCAGCCAAAAGGGCCCGGCCAGAAATTGAGGCGCGGATGTCGAGCAGGGCAATCACGCGCGTCGCAGTGCTGATGGGTGGCCCGTCGGCCGAGCGGGAAGTCTCGCTGGTCTCGGGCCGTGAATGTGCCGGCGCATTGCGGCGTTCGGGTTATGAAGTGGCCGAGATAGATGCGGGGGCAGATCTTGCCGTCGCTCTCTCCGCTGCGCGCCCTGACGTGGTTTTCAATGCATTGCACGGTCGCTGGGGCGAGGATGGCTGCGTCCAGGGTATTCTGGAATGGCTGAAGCTTCCCTACACCCATTCGGGCGTGCTCGCCTCGGCGCTGGCGATGGACAAGGCGCGGACCAAGTCGGTCTATGCCGCCCATGGCCTGCCGGTGGCAGACAGCCTGCTGGCCAGCCGGGCGGAAGTCCGGGCCAGCCACCCGATGGCGCCCCCCTATGTCGTGAAACCCTATAACGAGGGTTCCTCTGTCGGGATCTATATCGTGCAGGAGAACGCCAACAGCCCCGCAATGCTGGGCGACGATGCGCCCGAGATGCTTATGGTCGAACGCTTTGTTCCGGGGCGCGAGCTGACCTGCGCCGTGATGGGCGCGCCGGGCGAGGAGCGCGCGCTGGCGGTGACCGATATCATCGCGAACACCGGCTGGTACGATTATCACGCAAAATATGCGGATGGCGGCTCGACCCATGTGGTCCCGGCAGACATCCCGGCAGAGATCGAAACCGCTTGCCTGTCCCACGCCGTCAAGGCGCATCGGGCACTGGGCTGCCGTGGCCTCAGCCGCACGGATTTCCGCTGGGACGATAGCAAGGGAGTAGGCGGGCTGATCCTGCTGGAGACCAATACCCAGCCTGGCATGACGCCCACGTCGCTGGCGCCAGAGCAGGCCGCCCATGTGGGCATGAGCTTCGAGGGCCTCTGCGACTGGCTGGTGAAGGACGCGTCATGCGGGCGGTGAGGCCGGATACTCAGAAGGCGGCGCCCAAGGGCCCGGGCCTGTCGCGTCTGCATTACCGCTGGCAGCGCGGCTGGGCTCAACGGCTGCGCAAGTTCGCGACGCTCTATCTGCCCATCCTGATCCTCGCGCTGATCGTCTGGCGCGTGGCGGCGGAGGAAAGCTGGCGCCATCAACTCCACGCCCACGTCACCGGCATGGTCGATCAGATGCTGGCGAGCCCGGAATTGGCCGTGCGCCGGGTCGAAGTCTCAGGTGCCGGGATCACCACGCGCAACCAGATCGCGGGCGCGCTGAGCGAGTTGGTCGGCACCTCCTCGATGCGGCTCGATGTGAAGACCCTGCGCGATGAAATCGAGGCTGTGGGCCGCGTCAAACATGCCGATGTGCAGCTTGGTCCGGGCGGCGTACTGCGCGTAGCGCTGACCGAGCGCCTGCCCGCCATCCTGTGGCGTGATGGCGAGGGGGATCTGCATGTGCTGGACCGCGAAGGGGTCTCCATAGCTCCCGCGGGTCCGCGTGCCCAGCATCCCGAGTTGGTGGTTCTGCTGGGCACGGATGCGCCCACCCATGTCGCCGAGGCGCTGGAGATCCTGCGCACGGCACCCACGCTGAAACCGCGGCTGCGCGCGCTGATCCGTGTCGGCAACCGGCGCTGGGACGTGGTGCTCGACCGGGATCAGAAGATCCTACTGCCCGAGGAATATCCGGCCCGGGCGCTCGCGCGGGTCATGGGATTGCATTTTGGGGAAGATGAGCTGCTCGACCGCGATCTCAGCGTGATCGACATGCGCATCGCCGACCGGCCCGTTCTGCGGATGAAGGAGCGGGCGGTCGAAACACGGCGTTTGCAGCAGCGCGCCGCGGAAGTCAAAGGGGAAGAGACATGATGTTCGATCAGGTGGCATTGTTTCGCCACCAGCGCCAGCGTCTGGCGACGGCGATCCGCAGGGGACGGGTCGCGGTGCTGGATATCGGCACGTCCAAGATCACTTGCCTGATCCTGCGCCTGGACCCGAACCGCCTGACAGAAGCGGCGGAAAAAGACCGGCTGGGGACCTCTCTGTTCGGCGCCATTGAAGTGGTGGGCGCCCGCACTGTTCAATCGCGCGGCGTGCGCCGGGGCGAGATCGTGGATATGGACGAAGCTGCCCGCGCGATCCGATTGGCCCTGCTGACCGCAGAGAAGATGGCTGCCTCGAAGGTGGACCGTGTCGATCATGTGATCGTCAGTTTCTCGGGCGGGCAGCCCCAGAGTTTTTCGACCATAGGCGAGGTGCAGACCGAAACCGGTCAGGTCACAGACCGCGATATCAGCCGTGCCCTGGGTGCCGCCGAGATGCCGCCGATTGGCGAGGGGCGGCAGATCCTGCATGCTCAGCCGGTGGAGATCTCGGTCGATTATCAGTCGGGGATCACCGATCCACGCGGGATGACGGGGCGCAATCTCTCGATCGCTTTGCATGTGATGACCGTGGGTGCGCGGCCCTTGGCCAATCTGATGGAATGCATCCGGCAGTGCGATCTGGATTTGGCGGCTGTGGTTTCCGCGCCCTATGCCAGCGGGCTGAGCGCACTGATCGAGGACGAGCAGCGCACCGGTGCTGTCTGCATCGATATGGGCGGCGGCTCGACCTCCGTCGCGGTTTTCCTGCGCGATCAGTTGATCTGTGCCGATCAGGTGCGGTTCGGTGGCGAACACATCACCTCCGATATCGCGGCGGGGCTGGCGATGCGCCGCAACACGGCGGAACGGATCAAAGTGCTGAAGGGTGGCGTCATCCCCACCGGCGTCGACGACCGCGAGATGATCGACGCGCCCAAGATCGGCGAGGAGGACACCCCCGACCGCCGCCAGATCAGCCGTGGGATGCTGATCGGTGTGGTCCGCCCGCGGATGGAGGAGATCCTGCGCGAAGTGCGCGCCCGGATGCAGGCCCTGGGGGTTCAGGACATGCCGGGTTGTGCCGTCGTGCTGACCGGCGCGGCCTGTCAGATGCCCGGAACTGACGAGCTGATCACCAAGTATCTGGGCCGCCGACCCCGCATCGGGCGCCCCCTGCGCATCGCCGGTTTACCCCAGGCGCTGAGCGGCCCCGATTACTCGGCAGCGGTCGGTTTGGCGATGTACGCGCTGCGCCCGCATGACGAGCTGTGGGACTTCGAAGCCCCTAGACCTATGTCAGCGAAGGGCCGCGCCACCGAAATGTTGCGTTGGTTTCGCGCGTCCTGGTGAATTCTCGCGTGACGGGCGAGTTGAATTGAGTTAGTCTGTCAAGAACAAAAAACGGCGCAAAAGCCGATCGAACCAAGACCCGGTCAATGGGTCGAGAGAGCAGGTCCCACACAAAGCGGACCGTGAGCAGTGAAAAGGCAACAAAACCATGGCACTCAACTTTATCGAACCCGATGAGCAGGAGCTCCGCGCCAGGATTGCCGTCTTCGGCGTGGGAGGTGCCGGGGGCAACGCGGTCAACAATATGATCGACAAGCAGCTCCCCGGGGTGGAATTTATCGCAGCGAATACCGACAGTCAGGCGCTGACCCATTCCAAGGCCGAGCGCAAGATTCAGCTTGGCGCCGGCCTCACCAAGGGCCTTGGCGCGGGCTCGAAACCCGATGTGGGCTACACCGCCGCCGAGGAGAGCCTGGAAGAGATCATGAGCCATCTCGATGGCTGCCATATGTGCTTCATCACCGCGGGGATGGGTGGCGGTACGGGCACTGGTGCCGCCCCGGTTGTCGCGCGGTGCGCGCGCGAGATGGGTATCCTTACCGTAGGTGTCGTGACCAAACCCTTCCAGTTCGAAGGCTCGCGCCGGATGAAGCTGGCGGAGATGGGCGTCGACGAGATGCAGAAAGTCGTGGACACGCTGATCGTGATCCCGAACCAGAATCTATTCCAGGTGGCGTCTGAAAAGACGACTTTTGTCGAGGCCTTCGTGATGGCCGATGACGTGCTCTACCAGGGTGTGCAGGGTGTGACCGACCTGATGGTGCGTCCCGGCATGATCAATCTCGACTTCGCCGATGTGCGTTCGGTCATGGAGGAGATGGGCAAGGCGATGATGGGCACGGGCGAAGCCGATGGCGAAACCCGTGCGATCGACGCCGCCGAAAAGGCCATCGCCAACCCGCTGCTGGACGAAGTCAGCCTGAAGGGCGCCAAGGGTGTTCTGATCAACATCACCGGCGGTTACGATTTGACCCTGTTCGAGATGGACGAGGCGGCCAACCGGATCAAAGACGAAGTCGACTCTGATGCGCTGATCAAGTTCGGCTCGACCATCGACCCGGATATGGAAGGCAAGATGCGTGTCTCGGTCGTGGCGACGGGGATCGAAGCCGATGCTTCGATCCAGCACCCGCCGAGCGAGCTGACCCCGCGCCGCCGCACCGCGACCGCCGATCCGGTGATGCTGGACGCCGTGCGCCCACAGGCCCCGAAGGCCGAGCCCGCACCCGCTGAAACGGTGGCTGAGGAAACTCCGGAACCGGTCGAAGCCGAAGCGCCAGCCGAGCCGGAACCTGCCCCCAAGCCAGAACCAAAGGTCGAGGCGGCAAAGCCGGAGCCCCTGGAAGCCCGCGCGGCGACGTCGCCTTCGCCCGAAGATATCCGGGCCCGGGCGGATGAAGTGCGGGCCCGCGCCCTGGAAGCTCGCGAACGCCAGCGGGCCATGGATGCCGCAGAGGCTGCCAAGGCGCAGACCTACGAGTCCGAGGAACCCGCGCTCTTCGATCTCGACACCGACTCCGTCGAGCGGGCTCCCACTGCTCCGCGCGTCAGTGCGGACGAGCGTCCGGCGGCGCGCGAGGTGAAGCCCGATCTGCCGATGCGCCCATCGCGCCAGGCCAACCCGTTCGCGCCAAAGACCGATCCGCAGGCGGATAAGGGCGAGGAAGGCGGTCGCTCGGGCCTCTTCGACATCAATCGCCTGATCCATCGGGTGGCTGGCGGCTCGCAATCGGAAGACCGCTTCGAACGGACCGCACAGGACGATCCACGCGATATGGCGGATGATGATGGCGAGGGGGATATCCCCGCGTTCCTGAGGCGCCAGGCGAACTGACCGGACCGCCAGTCCGGGAACGCCTTTTCAAAAACCCTACTGCCGCCTCGCACCCACGGGGCGGCTTTTTTCTTTCTATATCAATATCTTGACCATGTTGCAAAGAGACACAAACCGTGATTTGAGACGCGCTCCTGAAAAGCATAATTTGTAATGGTGAGTGGGATGAAAGTTCCAGCCGCCAAGACCGAAAGATCAGATTCGGCGAGCGAGCAGACAACCGGATGAATGATAGATTGCACAGACCCGATCGAGATTGATTGATCGCGAATGGCACCAAGATCAATAAAGATGCCCGGCAATGCAAGTGACCGGGTCGGCTAACAGGAAGTCGGACATGGCAATGCGGCGTACAGTAAACGAGCAGTTGGAATTTCGCGGGACCGGCCTTCATGGCGGTCAGGCCGCGATCCTGCAGATCGTGCCTGCGCCCGCCGGAACCGGCATTGTCTTTATTCGCAGCGATCTGCCGGTGGACGAGGCGCGGATCCCCGCGCGCTACGATCTCGTGAACGACACGCGGCTCTGCACCAAACTGACCAATGCTCATGGTGCCTCGGTCTCGACAATCGAGCATTTGATGGCGGCACTGGCGGGTACTGGCGTGCATGACGTGGTGATCCGTGTGGATGGACCGGAGGTTCCGATTCTGGATGGCTCCTCGTTGCCCTTCGTGCGCGATATCCTGCGGGTTGGCCTGAAGGATGTCGGCATTCCGCTGGATTGTATCCGGGTGCTGAAACCGATCGAGGTCGAAAGCAATGGCCGCGTCGCCCGGCTGGTCCCGGCGAAACGGACCGAGATTTCTTTCACCATCGATTTCGATGACCCCGCAATTGGTCGCCAGTCGCTGGCGCTTGCTCTGGGCGAGGATGCCTTTGTCGCGGAGTTGGCGGAGTGCCGGACTTTTTGCCTTTTGTCCGAGGTCGAAGCATTGCGCCAGGCAGGGCTCGCCCGTGGCGGCGGTCTGGAGAATGCCATTGTGGTCGACCGGGGCCGGGTGCTGAACCCGGAAGGTTTGCGTCGCGCTGACGAATTCGTGCGCCACAAGATTCTCGACGCGGTAGGCGATCTGGCCCTGGCCGGCGCGCCGATCATCGGTCGGTACGAGGGCGAACGCTCGGGCCACGAGATGACCAACCTGCTGCTGCGCGCCCTGTTTGCGGCACCGGATAGCTGGGAATGGGCCGAGGCAGAGTTGGAGGTTGTACCCGTCAGGCAACCCCGCCCGCTGTTCGCCGAAGAAAAAGCCGCAGCGCTGGCAAGCTGAGCGCCGACACGGACCTTCACGGTGGCGCGAAGGCCCTTTTCCCGCGGCTGAACCCCCTCTATGATCATGATCGCACAAATGGCGGTTAGAGTGCCGCCCCTTTTGGTTCAAAGATCAGGGAAGCGCCCGAAATGATCCGCTCTGCTGCCAATCGCTTCATCATTCCCCTCTTCCTTGCCGCATCGCTCGCCGGCTGCGGCGTCTTCGGTGGCGAAGAGGAAGAAGTCGTGGTCGACGAACGTTCGGCTCAGGAGATCTTCCAGCTGGCCGAGGCGGAACTTGAAGACGGAAACGGTGTTCAGGCCGCGGCAGCTTTTGACGAGGTCGAGCGGCTCTATCCGTTCTCGCAACTCGCCAAGCGCGCCGTGATCATGTCAGCATTCGCGTCCTATGAGGCGGGGGATTACGAAAGCGCCCGCGCTTCGGCCAACCGGTATCTCGACCTTTATCCATCTGACGAGGATGCCGCTTACGCCCAGTACCTGATCGGTCTCAGCTACTATGACAATATCGTCGATATCGGTCGCGATCAGGGGATTACGCGCAACGCACTGCGCGAGATGCAGGAGGTGGTGCGCCGCTATCCTGCCAGCGAGTTCGCCCGCGATGCGCAGCTTAAGATCGATCTCACCAACGACCACCTCGCGGCCAAGGAAATGGAGGTCGGGCGCTATTACCTCAAGCGTGGTCACTACGGCGCAGCGATCAACCGGTTCCGCGTCGTGATCGAGAAATATCAGACCACCAACCAGACACCGGAGGCGTTGCACCGCCTGGTCGAAGCCAATCTGGCCCTGGGGTTGGAGCAGGAGGCCATCGCCTCAGCCGCCGTGCTGGGACACAACTTTCGCGGGTCGGAGTGGTATGCCAACAGCTATGAACTCCTGACCGGGCGCAATCTTCTGCCGGAGGATGCCGAGGAAGAGGGCGGGTTCTTCGACGAGGTCTATCGCCGGGTGATCCAGGGCAAGTGGCTCTGATCGCGGCAGGCGGACGCCACGGTGCTGCGCAGTCTTGAAATCCGCAATATCGCGCTGATCGAGGCGCTGGATCTCGATTTCGAAACTGGTCTGAATGTCCTGACTGGCGAAACCGGGGCGGGCAAATCTATTCTGCTCGATGCTTTGGGCTTTGCGCTTGGGCGCAAATCCCGCCGCGATCTGGTGCGCGCCGGGGCGGGGCAAGGCTCGGTCACCGCCGTATTCGACTGTCCCTATGAACATCCCGCAATGGCGGTGCTGGAGGAGGCGGGTCTGACGCCTGGCGAGGAACTGATCCTACGTCGCACGCTGGTCGAAGGCGGCTCTGCGCGTGCATTCGTCAACGACCAACGTGCCAGCGCCGAGACCATGGCCCGGATCGGCGAACACCTGGTCGAAGTTCATGGCCAGCATGACGACCGTGGCCTGCTTAACCCCCGCGCTCACCGCCCGATGCTGGACGCGGCTGCGGGGTTCGAGAGCGATCTGACCGCTATCCGCAAACTCTGGTCAGCGCAGGAAGCATGTCGATCGGACCTGGAGGAAGCGCGCGAGATCCTGGCCCGCGCGGCGGAGGATGCGGAGTATCTGCGCCACGCCGTGGCAGAACTGGAGCATCTGTCCCCGGACTCGGGCGAGGCGGACACGCTGGATGCGGAACGCCGCCTGATCCAGGCCGCCGGCAAGATTGTGGAGGATGTGGCCAAGGCCGCGCATGACCTCTCCGGCGATGGGGCGGAGGGCGCGATGGCGACCGCTCTCTCGCGTCTCACCCATCTGACCGACCGGGCGGAGGGTCTGCTAGATGGGCCCATTACCGCACTCGACCGTGCAATGACCGAACTGGCCGAGGCGCAAAACGGCATCGAGGATGCTCTGCGCAGCCTCCGCTTCGATCCTGGCCGGTTGGAGATCGTGGAGGAGCGCCTATTCGCCATCCGTGGCCTCGCCCGCAAGCATAATGTGCAGCCCGACGACCTGGCCGACCTGGCCGCGGATCTGAACCAGCGCCTGGCCGCCATCGATGGTGGCGAGGAACATATCGCCGGTTTGCAAGCAGCTCTTGACCGGGCGATGGCGGCCTATGACGCCGCCGCCGCCACGCTCAGCGCGAAGCGACAGAAAGCGGCGGTCAAGATCGACAAGGCGGTAACGGCGGAACTGGCCCCCCTGAAGATGGAGAACGCCAAGTTCCGGACCGAAATCTCCGAAGCACCCGTAGGCCCCGAAGGCCGCGACCGCGTCAGCTTCACGGCGGCAATCAACCCCGGTGCGCCATCGGGGCCGGTCGATCGTATCGCGTCGGGCGGCGAACTCAGCCGGTTTCTGCTCGCGATGAAGGTGTGCCTTTCTCAAGCTGCCCCTAACCGGGTCATGATCTTCGATGAAATCGACCGTGGCGTCGGTGGGGCGACCGCTGCCGCCGTGGGTCGCCGCCTCGCCCGGCTGGCGGAAACGACGCAGGTCCTGGTGGTAACCCACTCGCCCCAAGTCGCGGCGGAGGGCGCGCATCATTGGCAGATCGCCAAGACGACGACCGGACAGATCACCCGCACAGATGTCGGGCTTCTGACCCGGGACGCGCGGGTGGATGAAATCGCCCGGATGCTGGCGGGCGAACAATTAACTGACGAGGCACGCTCCGCCGCGCGTTCACTGATGGAGATGGCAGGTTAAGCGGGGCGTCGATCCCTTTCACGACGCAGCTCGCTCCCCACCTGGTGGAGTGTTGGGGAGGGGGGCAGCGGTTTCTCAGAAAACGCCAGTATCGCGTATGCGGGCTTGCCCGCATTCCGTTTAGGTCGCCTCAGTTGCCGGGGACCAGCTTGCCGGGGTTCAGGATGCCCGCCGGGTCGAAGGTGCGTTTGATATCGCCCATGATTGCCCAGGCATCGGCGCCGTGCTCCGCCTCCATGAACTTGCGCTTGCCGATCCCGATGCCGTGTTCGCCCGAAACGGTTCCCCCCATCGCGATGGTGCGTTTCGAAAGCCGATCCGCCAGGGCGCGCGCGCGCTCGATTTCGTCTGCATTCTCCGGCTCCACCATGTAGCTCAAGTGAAAGTTCCCATCGCCGACATGCCCGACCAGGGGCGACGTGAAGCCGGACTCCGCGATATCCTCAAGGCTTTCCAGGATGCAATCTGCGAGGCGCGAGATCGGGACACAGCTATCGGTATTGTACCCCGTACGCCCCGGGCACATCGCTTTCATCGCGTAATAGAAATTGTGCCGCGCGGACCAAAGGCGGTTGCGATCCTCGGCCTTGGTCGCCCATTCGAAACCGGTACCGCCATTTTCGGCGCAGAGCTCTCCCACCGTCTGGGCCTGTTCGGCCACACCCCGTTCCGAGCCGTGGAATTCGATGAAAAGGGTCGGCCCCTCCTTCATCTCGTACCCGGAATAGGCGTTCATCGCCCTGATCGAGGTCCCGTCCAGAAGCTCGATCCGCGCGACCGGGATCGACATCTGGATGGTCTCGATAACCGTCTGGATCGCGCCGTTGATATCGTTGAAGCCGCAAATCGCGGCGGATATTGCCTCGGGCTGGCCATGCAGGCGTACGGTCAATTCGGTGATGATGCCAAGTGTGCCCTCCGATCCGACGAAGAGCTTGGTCAGGTCGTAACCGTTCGAGGCCTTGCGGGCGCGCGATCCGGTGCGGATGATCCGGCCATCGGCCAGCACCACCTCCAAGGCCATCACGCTCTCGCGCATCGTGCCATAACGCACGGCGCATGTGCCCGACGCGCGCGTCGCCGCCATGCCGCCGATCGAGGCATCGGCCCCGGGATCGATGGGGAAGAACAGGCCGGTGGCGCGCAGATCCTCGTTCAATTGCTTACGGGTCACGCCGGGCTGCACGACCACGTCCATATCCTCGTCATGGATTTCCAGGATCCTGTTCATCCTTTCGAAGCAGAGGGTTATGCCCCCCTGAACTGGCACGATATGCCCTTCCAGCGACGTGCCTGCCCCCCAGGCGACGATTGGGCAGCCATGTTCCGTGCAGGTTCGCGCTACCAGCGAAACCTCCTCGGTTGTCTCGGGCCAGATCACCGCATCGGGTGGTGTCACCGGATACCAGGCTTCGTTCTGGCCATAGGTCTGGCGCACCGTATCCGCGCGGCTGAGCCTGTCGCCAAAAGCCGATTCCAGCGCGGCAATCGCGGTTTCGATGCTCATGGCGCTCCTCCATCTTTTGCTGGGAGACTAGCTGAACTATAGGAGGGGGCAAGCCATGACGGAGCCCGCCCGATGACACAGTTCGACCCCGCCCCCATCCGCACCCGCAACCAGACCGTGCCCGCCGCGTGGATCGACTATAACGGCCATATGAATGTCGCTTATTACACCATGGCCTTCGATCTGGCGCTGGATGAGATCTTCGACGAGGTGCTGGGCATCGGCGAGGAGCAAGCCAAGACATTGCGCATGGGGCCGATGGCGCTGCAGAGCCAGACGCACTATCTGGCCGAGTTGAAAGAGGGGGAGGGCTTCTACAGCCTTTTCCAACTGCTCGATGCGGATCAGAAGCGGATTCATTTCTTCTCGACCATGATTCATGAGGCGACGGGCCAGGAGGCCGCAACCTATGAAAGCCTCAGCATGAATGTGGATCTGGAGGCACGCCGGTCCGCCCCCTATCCGGCCGAGGCACTGGCCAGGGTCGAAGCGCTGAAAGCCGCCCATACTGGTCTGCCGCGTCCCGCGCGCGCCGGTGCCGTCATCGGGATACGCCGGAAAACGTGAGCCGGGGTTTCAATTCGCGACGTTATCGGCTTATCGTGGAACGAGAGTGAGTTAGCGCGGGCCCCAATATGGCCGACCCCAGCGAACCGGCAGCGCCCAGCCTCCTGAAGCGAGGCCTGCGACGGCTCGCGCGGAGATTGCGCCGCACCTCCCTGACATCGATGGTGATGCTCTGGCCCGTCGCGGTGGTGATCGGTGTGGCGACCGGCTATGCGGTCACCGGATTTCGTGTCGCCATCGCCGCCCTGCAAACCCTGTTCTATGGCGCCGACGATGTGACGATCCACTCGGTCGTTGCCTCGCTGCCCTGGTATCTGGTGCTGCCGGTGCCGATCATCGGTGGCCTGGTGGTTGGGCAAATCCTCACGCGGTTCACGCCGGATGGCAAGGCGCGCGGTGTGGCGGATGTGATCCAGGCGGCGGCGGTCCGCTCCGGCAGGATCGAGCGGGTGCCGGGCTTCGCCTCGGCCGCTGCCGCGCTTGTCACATTGTCTACTGGCGGATCCACGGGGCGCGAGGGACCTGCCATCCACCTGGGTGCGGTCATCGCGAGCTGGGTGTCGGAGCGTTTGCGCGCATCCGGCGTCACGGCGCGCGACATTCTGGGTTGTGCCGCCGCCGCCGCCGTATCGGCCAGCTTCAACGCGCCATTGGCCGGGGCGCTCTTTGCATTGGAGGTGGTGCTGCGCCATTACGCGCTCCACGCTTTCGGGCCCATCGTCATCGCGGCAGTGGCGGGTGCCGTGGTCAGCCGGATCCATCTGGGCGACATCACCGAGTTTACAATTCCCGCCCATACGGTCGAGTTTTACTGGGAGCTTCCGGCCTTCGTCATGCTGGGCATCGTCTGTGGTTTCGTGGCGGTCGCGATGATGCGCACGATCTTCCTGGCGGAGACGGTTGGCGACCGGGTGCAGGAGGCGCTGAGCATCCCGGATTGGCTGCGCCCTGCGGTAGCGGGAGCGCTGCTGGGCGTGATCGCGCTGCAGTTCCCCCATATCATCGGCGTCGGATACGAGACGACCTCGCTGGCGCTGACCACGCAGTTCGCGTTCATGACCGCGGTTCTCTTCGCCATAGTTAAGGTGATCGCGGTTGCCATCACCATGACCGGACGCATGGGAGGCGGCGTCTTCTCGCCTGCGCTGATGCTGGGGGCGCTGACGGGCTGTGCCTTTGGCGAGATAGCAATCGGCGTCTTCCCGTCTGTCTCAGGCAGCCAGGGGCTTTACGCGCTGGCCGGCATGGGGGCGGTTGCCGGGGCGGTGATCGGGGCGCCGATCTCCTCGACCCTGATTGTCTTCGAACTGACGGGAGACTTTCAGGTGGCGATTGCGGTGATGGTATCTGTGTCGCTCGCCTCGGTCGTCGCCGACCGGATGGTGGCGCGCAGCTTCTTCCTCACACAGTTGGAACGGCAGGGGTTGAAGCTGGCCGACGGGCCGCAGGGATATCTGGCTGCCACCGTGCCAGTCATCGGATTGATGCGCACCGGTGATAGGCGCATGACGGACGAGCGGTGTGAGGCGTTGCACGACAAGGGCTTATGGCTCGCCAGCAACGCGACACTGGATACAGCGCTGCCGATGTTCGATCAGACGCAGGACGTGTTCATCCCGATCATGAGTGCGCCACCGGGGCGCGAGGGGGCCGAGGTGATCGGTGCCCTCTTCCGTGGCGATGCCTTCAAGGCCTATTCGAGGGCGTTGGAGGACGAATTGAAGGAGGAGCATGGCTGATGCCCACTTTTATTCCTCTGCCGCAATGGCGGTCACTGCTCAATAGTGCCGATATGGCTCTCCTCATCGACCATAAGTTTTTCGAACAGGTGTTTTGAGCCGACATCTCCGAGATCGAGGCAATAGGTTGTGGCACGGAAAACGCGCGTGAGCTTTGAGCAGCGCTACATCAGGCCTGAACTTGTCCAAATGGCGAAAGAAATTACTAAGCGTGATAAGCGCCATGGGCCGCGCCGCGCATGTTGCGGGTTGAGTTCACAGGGAAAGAACGGACGATCGCGAGTGGGTCCGAAACTCGGATCTGACCCCTGCCTCCGCCCGGCGACGGCCGAGATCCATTGTGCGTCCCTGTCGGGCTGGCTCAAAGCGGCTCGACGGCCACCTTTTCATGACCGAAGGCGATATGCCCGGCGATCTGGCTGACACCGTTCAACGGCGTTTCATAGGACCAGGCGGCATCCTGGATCGGCCCGGACTTTGTGATGACATGGCAATAGCAAGCATCCCCCTTGTGTGGGCAATGGCTGCGTTTCTCTGACGGGTCGCAGAATGCGATGGCATCGGTGCGCGGGAAGTAGAAAACCGGATCGTAACCGCTTTCGCGCAGGACCAGCGCGTTTGTGCTTTCCGCGATCACCGCACCGCCGGCACGGGCGACGATGGTGCCGGTGGCGGGCTCGATTGTGATCTCGGTCATGGGGCGTCTCCGGTTGCGAGTTCAGGTCAGGGGCGCGGTCGCCTTGGCCAGCCAGGCTGCGTCGGCATCTGGCAGCAAGGTGGTCAGCGCCTCGGCCACCTGCGCGTGATAGGCGTCGAGCCAGGCCCGCTCGCCCTCGCTCAACAGGGATGTGTCGATCAGGCGCCGGTCGATGGGGCAAAGCGTAAGGGTCTCGAAGCCCATCATTTCGCGGTCGCCGCCTTCGGGCATCGTTGGCTCGGTCACGATGACCAAATTCTCGATCCGGATGCCGAATGCCCCTGTGCGGTAGTAGCCCGGCTCGTTCGAGAGGATCATGCCCGGAGCCAGCGCCGCCTCGCCCCGGCGCGAGATCGAGGCAGGCCCCTCATGGACGTTCAGATAGGCGCCCACTCCATGGCCGGTGCCGTGATCGTAGTCCATGCCCGCCCGCCAGAGCGCAGCGCGTGCCAGCGGATCCAGATCGCGCCCGGCGAGGCCCGCGGGCCACCGCGTCTCGCTGAGGTTGATCATGCCCTTCAGGACCAACGTAAAAGGTTTTGGCATCGCCGGATCGACCGGCCCGAAGGCGACGGTGCGGGTGATGTCCGTGGTCCCATCCGGATATTGCCCGCCACTATCGATCAGCACGCCTTCGCCCCGCACCAGGGTTCGGTTGCTCTGCCGGTTCACGCGGTAGTGCACGATGGCCCCGTTGGGGCCGGATCCGCAGATTGTGTCAAATGAGATATCGACGATTCCGGCATCGGCCCGGAACGCTTCTAGCCGCTCGACCAGATCGATCTCGGTCAGGATCGCATCTTCAGGTTGGCTTTCCAGCCAGTGCAGAAAGCGCACCATCGCCGCGCCGTCGCGCAGATGGGCGGCACGCATGCCCTCCAGTTCGGCTGCGTTCTTCTGCGCCTTGGCATCGACGCAAGGGTCGCTGCCCCAGTCGATCCGGGCGCCCGCGCTCTCCAACTTCTGTGCGACCCGCATGGGGCAGGACTTGCGGTCGAGACGGATGTTTTGCGCCCCCAGGCCATCCAGATATCCCTCCAGCGCTGCGGGAGGATGGATGGTGACGGCATTGCCCAGATGGGCACGGTCTTCGCCATCGAATTTGTCGGGATCCATGAATAGGTCAACTTCGCCGCTCTTGTGCAGCAGCCCGAAACCTAGCGCCACTGGTGAGTGGCTGAGATCACTGCCCCGAATGTTCAGCAGCCAGGCCAGGCTGTCGGGCTGACTGATGAAGGCCGCATCCACGCCATCCTCGCCGAGGGCCTTGCCGAGGCGGAGGCGCTTTTCCTCCGCGCTCTCGCCCGCCAGGGTCAGGTCGTGGATGGCGACGGCTCCGCCGGGGGGTGGCGGCTGATCCTCCCATATCCGGTCGATTGGGTTCTCGGCCAGCGGCGTTGCACGCGCGCCGACCTTGCGCAGCGCATCTTCCAGCCGTTTCAACTCGTCTTGGCCGTGCAGCCAAGGGTCGTAGCCCAGTACATCACCCTCGCCGAGGTTTTTTGCGATCCAGGCTGCGAAGCTGACCTGGTGTATCGGGACGATCTCGAAGATCCCGGTGTCGGTCTGATCCGCTGCCTGAAGTGTATAGCGGCCATCGACGAACAGCGCTGCGCGCCCCAGCATGACGATCGAAACTCCGGCGGAGCCTGTGAAGCCCGTCAGCCATGGTAGGCGCGCGTCGCGCGGCGCGACCGTCTCGCCCTGATGGGCATCGGCGCGGGGCACGATGAAGCCGGTCAGTCCCTTGGCTTCCAGCCGTGTTCGCAGCGCTGCCACTCGCGGCGCACCGGCAGCGCTGTCGGCCCCGGCATCGAAATTCTGGAACATCTGAGCGCACCCTCCGGCCTGGGCAGGCTGCCCCGGGCACCTGCAATATCCTCCAATATGCTGCCGATATGGCACGAGGGTCGCAAGCGATAAAATCTTTGCGATCCATACGTCAGACGCGGGTTTTGTCTTGAACCCGCAAGGGTGATCGGGCATCTGTCGGGAATACAGAGGGTGCATGCGAAAATCCGTTTTGATATCAGCCCTGGCCCTGTGGATCAGCGGCGTGCCAGCCTTGGCGCTGAGCGACCCGGCCTTTGGCCTGTGGTTGACCGAAGACGCGCGCGCGATCGTCGAGATTTCACCCTGCTCCGACAAAGCCTGCGGTCGCATCGTCTGGATGGATGAGCCGTTCCACGAAGACGGCTCCCCCAAAGTCGATCTGAATAATCCCGAGGAACGGCTGCAGTCGCGCACCCTTTGCGGGATCCCGCTGGTCGGCGATTTCGTGCGCGAGCAGCCCGGAAGTTGGAGCGGCGGTTTCGTCTATAACCCCAAGGACGGGAAGAAGTACGAGGCCAAGATCACAGCACTGTCGAACGATCAGTTGGAGATGCGGGGTTTTGTGCTGGTGCCCGCCTTTGGGCAGAGCCAGACCTGGACGCGGGTGCAGGACGCGCGCGGCGGCTGCACCGGCTGAGCGTTCAGCCGCCCTTGGGCCAGGCCAGCCAAGCAGCCGCCTGATCCGCCAATTCATCAGGCTCGAACCCGATCAACAGCGACAGGCGCTGTCCATCCGCGCCCTCGGCATAGATCCGCTCGGCCAGGCGGCCCCTGCGAAAGCCCACTTTCAGCCGCCGCCCGGTGAACCGCTGCCCGCGTGCGAATTCGACCGTGACCTCTTCGCCCTCGGTCGCCACGACAGTGGCGACGATGCCCGTCAGATCGCGCAACAGCAGCCGTCCGGGGCCGTCCTCCTCGGCCACCAACAGGCGGTCGATCCCATCCGCCGGAATGCTCAGCCGCGCCGATGTGCCGGTGGCATAGGCCAGCGCGTCGCGCTGGACTGTCACCAGATTGTCGATCGCGATCAATCGGCAGCCGCAATCCTGGGCATTCGGTGGCAAAGCTGCCGTGCAACTCGTCAGAGCTTCGCGTGCCAGATCGGCGCGACCAGTGGGTTTGCCGGGCAAACTGATGCCAAGGGCGGGACACGAAAGTTCGGGATCGCCGCGGGCAATCGCACGTGGGCCGGTTGCCTGCAAAAAGCGCTGCCCTTCGATCGAGCCAATCAGATAGGGCAGGGCGTCGACACGCACCTGCCGTGCTTCTAGCCTGGCGGCCAGTTGTTCGGGATCGGCCCGGTTCGCCGCCTGCGCCGCGTCTTCGATATCCGCCCGCCTGTCGATGGCTATGACGGGAGGGTTTTCCAGGATGATCATCCTCTGGCTGTGCCACTCCTCGGCGATGACCTGGCGATTCGAACGCTGGTCCCTTGGCAATCCCGTGCAGGACACAATGATCAGCCCGGTGATCGCCAGCCCAAACACCGTTGGCAGGCCGATATTGCGAAATCCGGGCATAAGATCACCTCGCCATTCGGACCATGCGTCCACCCAAGGCGCATAGGGCCCGTAAAACTTGACCCAAAAGACATGGAATCAAGACAGATTTTACGATTTAAATTCTTAGCATGTCAGAAATAAAGTGATATTGAGGCTATCCGGGCCTGATCGAGGGTCCTAAATGAGAAGACCAGACATATAGAGAGAGGGAGCGATCTTCTGATATGATCGTATCCGGGCATGTGAAGTGGTACGACGCCGTCAAAGGCTATGGTTTCGTCGTGCCGGATGAAAGGCCTCGCAGGGCGACGGGACCAAAGCTCTCGAATCGATCGAGGCGATTCCACAGTGGGCACGAGAGCTCGAT